>JACPTQ010000059.1 GCA_016192705.1 Deltaproteobacteria bacterium
GCTCGGCGACACCGTGTCGTTCACAACAACGTCGCGATTCGCGGAGAGTGTCAAGTTGCCAGACGTGTCGAAGGCGCGGACACGAATGATCGACCCGCCGAACGGGAACTTCCCGCAGAGCGACGTCGTCCCCGTCGTGTAGCCGAGAACACCCGCGCCCGCGTCGCAATCCGAGACGGCGCCCCCGTCGGGATACTCCCAACGCCACATGGGCGCGGGGTCGTTGTCGTCCGCAACCGTTGGCGCCGACAGCGTCACGCGCGTCGTCGCACCCGTGCAACTTGCCAACGCGGCCCCGGGAACCGTCACGGATGGCGCGACGACGTCGAGAGCACAGAGGATTTTCGATGTATCCAACGACCGGTTCCCCGCGTTATCCATGGCGGCCCAGCCGACCGGGGTCAGCACCCCGACGGGAACGACGGTCGATCCCGGTGCGTCATACGACGCGACGCCACAGTTGTCGGTCGTGCTGGCGTCAAAATACTCGCGCGCCGTGACCGTCACGCTGCCGCTCGTCGCTTGGAACGAGAGATCGCAACCGGCGCCGTTCGTGACAACTTTCGGTGACCCCGCGCCGACAACGACGCCCGGCGACAGCGTGACCGTTGGCGGCGCCGGCGGTGTTTGGTCGAGCAACCTGACCGTTAACCCCGCGTCGGCTGAGTTGCCGACCGCGTCGATTGCGAGGTACGGAAGGACCGTCGTCCCGAGTGGGAAGCTCGACGGCCAGCCGAGGTTCGACGCGCACGAATTCGCGGAGACTGGCCGCCAACACTCGGTCACCGGCATAGAATCGTCCGTGACCCGCGTTGTCGGCGCCGCCATCCCGCTCGGTGACGCGCACGTCGAACTCGCCGCGACCGTCAACTCGTAAGGCGTGGTGCAGCTTTGACCCGCGGGCGGCGTGTCGCACGTCTTCACAATCGACGGCGGCGTCGTATCGGACCCACTCGACCTTCCCAATGCGCTCGACGGCACCAGGGCGCGCGTCAGGCCGCACGTCGTCGCTTCCCATTCGAGACGGATCGACCCCGTTCCCTGATAGTTGAACATCCCGACGCCAAACGTGTGCCAGCCCTTCGAGAACCGGCGCGTCGTGCGTTGCTCGACGGCGGCCGACTCGATTGTCCAACCCATGGACGTGCCAAGGTCGTCGAACATAATGGCGGAGCCATCGCGCGCGGTCACGATGAACGTCACGTCGTTTTGATCGCAGGCGTCCGGAATGAGCACGTACCCCAAGAACACCGCCGCGTAAGAGTCGCTCGGCGTTGGCGCCGGGGGCCAGCCGCCGACGCCTTCGGTGAAATCGACCGTCGAAGCGGTGCCGATCACCACGATGTTGTCGAAAACCATATCGGACGCGTACACCGCATCTAAGGAGCCGGCCACGACTGCGGGCTCCGCGGGCGTTGTGAACGTTCGAACGGAGTCGACTGTGGTGTTTCCGCGGAGGTCCCACGCGGTGAGGCGATAGTAATAGATCGTCGACGGCGCGAGATTGTTTATCCCGAACTCCACGCTATTATCGAACTCTCGCTCGTAAACCGGTGCCAGGGCCGCCGCACCTTCGCAATGTCCGACGCACATCGTCAGCGCGCCGGGCGCCGTTCCGTAATCGACCTTTCCGAAACCGGTTTCGTTGAGCCAGGCATAACCACGCATGCCGGTCGCGTTCACGGTGTCGACGGTCACCCCGCCGATAATCGGTCCGGTGACATCCCCGAGGTTGCACGTCACCAGCCATCGGTCTGACGAAATCGGTTGCGGCGTCAGGTCGCCACGCCACGCGCAAAGTTCCTTGACTTGGAACTCGGCCATCCCCGTCGTTTCAGTTTGGCGAATCGCCATCTCCAGACTGCCCCGCGTCGAGAGACTGGCCGAGCGAGTCCCGGCCGTCGTGTCGTTTGCGATGACCGTCGGCAAAGACCCCGTCGTCCAATAAACGCCATCGTCCGTGCTGACATAGTACGTACACGCATTCGCGGTCGCCCGATGAACCGCTGTTTTCGTCCCGAGGCCGGACGAATAGTCGTACCCAAGGCGGGTCACAAAGTTGTCGCTGTCCGTGACGCTGAAGAAATCGAAAAAGAAACCAGGGGTCGGACGGAAATTCGGGGCGGCGAGAAGGTAGGTGTCATTCCTCCCAGATGCGAGGTTCTGTCGAATCGCAGGACCGCCGCGACACCACGACTCCGCGGCTGTCGTCGATGCGGTGCACGACGTGAGTGTTGTCGAGTTGCCGTTCATGTCGGTGATGACGGCGTAGAAGTCGTACGCGGTCGCGGCCGTGAGGGCGGGCGGCGTTGCGATCGTGCGCGTCAATCGGGGCGCCGTGTCGGCGACGCTCGACCAAGAGCCCGAGGGTGAGATGCGGTAGTACATGGTCGCGGTCGTCAAGACATTCGACGTGAAGCTCATCGCGATCGAGCGGTCGGTCAACTCGTAGCCAACCGTCGTCGAACCCGGGATGCACGCGTAGACAGCGCTGGGCGGCGATGTGTAGCCGCCCGGGTCGGGGATCGTCGCAAGCCGCGCCGTCGGGATAACCTGCTTCGTGATGCCACCACACGTCGCCGACCACGAGAGCTTCATCTCGCTCGCACCTGACCCGCTTTCGACGTACGACAACGCGAACGGATGCCACCCGGTCTTGATTTCCTTCATCAGCACCGACTGCTCCGCCGTGACTTCGCCCGTGTCGAAATCGTAATTCCAATCGGTCACGAGCTTCACCTTCCCCTCGGGGTCGGCGTAGATCGTGAAGTCGCCATCGCACGGCGCGTAGAAAGCGCCGTACCATCGCGCACTCCACGCGGACGGAAGTCCCGTGATGCCGTAAGCGTCCGACGGCGGCGCGGGGTTTGTGTAAGCGAGGTCGATCGTTGAATCGAGCCGCTGCGCCTGCATCGTTGCGAAGTTCGTGTCCTTGAAGTACGTCCCAGTCGTGCCGCTGTAAGCGGTCGGTGCGCGGAATTTGTGCGTCGTTGGGTTTGTGATCGTCGCGGCGCCCAGGAACGAGTAACCGGCGCCAAGGATGATGTCGGCCGACGCGACGGAGAGGTCGGTTTGTTCGAGCGGATTCAAGGCGCCAAATGACGCGCGGACGATGAAGTTTGTTGTGCCGGTCGCGATCGAGAACGGCACGGCGAAGGAGATCGACCCCGTCGAGCGCGACACCGCGTTGTCGATCGAAACCGCGCCCGGTCCGCCAACGGTGGTCGTCTCGCCGGAACCGATTGTTCCGTCGCCATTGGTGTCGATGGCAAGTTGAATCCCTGACCAGCTCGTTGCGAGAAGGCCAATCCGATTGGCGAGCTTCACCGTGATGCCGCCCGTAATCCAGATGGGGCCGGTGCTGTTGTTCGTGAGCTTGAAGCCGAGGAGCTGCGCATTTGTCACGGCGCTTGCGGTCGCGCAAAAGGCGTTCTTTGTCGTGGGGCTGCAGCCGGAGACGTCGGAAATCGTGTGCGAGGCAAGCGCGACGGTGAGTGTCGTTGCGGGCGGTGCGGCGGTTGCCAAGTAGTGGAAACCGATATCGACCGTCGCGGAGTCGACGACACCCGCGGTGCAGGTCGACATCGCGTCCATCCCCTCGGCCGCCGCGGTCGTCGACCCGGCGTTCACGAGCGGTGAGTTTGAGAGTTGGGTGCACGCAATCTGTTTGAGGTGGAAGTCGTCGCCGGCCGGGTTGACGAATTGCGGGTCGGGGTCGCCGGGAAGTGACGACGTGCAGGTGACCGCCGCGTCGTGGTTCGAGGTGTTGCCGTTAAAGGCGTTGTAGGTGCACGGGATTGTGTAGGCGGGCTGCGTGAACGTTCCCGACGTGTAAGCGACAAAGCCGTTGACGATGCCGGTTGCCGCGCCTGTGGTGTGGCTCGCGATGGCGTTGTTGCGAATCGTAATCGTCTCGTTCCGCGTGACGCCTGGGTTCATCGGCGCAGCAGGCTCGACGCCGGTGTCCCAGTCTTGCGAGCAGGACGCGCTGCATGACGCCGTGTACGATTGGGTCCCGATGGCGTTTGAGTTTTGGTAGAACGTGTTCTCGCGGATTTCGCCGCCGCATCCCGGTTCGAGGACGACTCCGGCAAGCGTATTCTTGTAGATCAAGTTGTTGATGACGTTCCCTTTTGCGTAAAGCTTCGCGTGAATGCCGCTGTATCCGTACGGATAGTTTCGCTTTGCGATTCCGTGTTGTCCGTTCGTCGCGATGACGTTGTTCTTGATGTTATTGCCCGACGCGCCCTTGAGCTCGATGCCACCAAGAGAATTGCCGGTGATTGTATTGCCGTCGATGGCGTTCCCCGATGCATCGCGGAAGTTGCTCGCGATGTTCGCGCTGTACCGCCCCTCGGACTCAATGGTGACGCCCGTGTACGTGTTGCCGCTGATGAGGTTGCTTAAAAATTGGTTCGATTGGCCGCCATAAAGGAAGATGCCGTGACCCGTGTTGTTCTTGATGGCGTTGTTTCGAATGGTGCTCGTGTTGACGAACCCTTCGCGGCTCGCTGATGCCGACGCACAGGTCTGCCATTTTCGCGTGTCGCCCGCGAGGTGAATGCCGCCGGTCTTCACCGTGTACGACCCCGTCGCATAGTTGAGGCAGTACGTGACCGACTCATTCACGTTTGCCGTGTTGTTGCCGTCGATGAGGTTGCCGTCGATCAGGAGGTTCGACGCGCGGCGCGCCACGATCCCGGTATACGCGTTGGCGGTGACGCGGCTTGATTTCACGGTGTAGGCGGTCGTTGTTTGGGTTGCGTCGAGATCCTTGAGCTGAATCCCGTAGGTGCCGTTGTTGTGCGAGTCGGAGCTTTGGATGGTCACGTCGGTTGCGTTACGGGCGTAAATCCCGGAATAGGTATTGGAGTACGACTCGACGCCGTCGACGATCGGATAACTGCCGCTCAAGAGCGCGACGCCGTAACGTGCGTTGTTGTGAAAGCGCGACGCGCGAATGGTCACGTAGTTTTGGCCGACGGCAATTCCGTCGCGATTGGTCGTGCCGACGTCGCAACCCGTCACGGTCGTGACCTGCGCTGATGTTGGGCTTCCCGTCGTGCCGACGTTGATGCCGTCGAACGACACGCCCGTAATCCCAGTGACCGAGCAGTTCGTGACCGTGTTCGTCGTTGTGCTCAGGAGCTCGATGCCATACGTGCGAAAGTCGGTCACGGCGGTGCTGCTCAGCGAAACCGCGTCGGAATTGTAGATGCGAACGCCGTAGCCAGCGCCGCGGACGGTCGTGCGCGTGATGGTCGAATTGCTCGCGCTCTCGATGTAGAGGCCGTACGTAGTTCCCGAGCCGCCGGTCATGTCGACGGTCGTGTCGGCGTAGGTGCCGCTCGCGGAGCCGGTCGTCCAGATTCCAAAAGTGACGGCCGCGCCTGTGATGCGGTTGTTCGAGAACGATTGCCCCGTGCCCGTGTAGTAGTTTCGAATCCCGTGGTACGCGTTGTTGACGACGTTGTTTGAGATGGTGTTCGTCGCGCCCGCTGAGTCGAGGTAGATGCCGATGTCAGCCGTCGAATTCGTGAGGGTGATCGTGTTGCCGGTCACGGTGTTGTTCGTGGCGGTCGCGCTCTTGACGAGAATGCCGTACTTCACAACCGCGGCGCTCCCCGAAATCACGTTGTTTTTAATCGTGTTGTTCGCGCCCTCGAGTTGGATTCCCGCGTACCAGCCGGATGTCGGAACCGCGATCGTAAAGCCGTCGATTTGGATGTGGTTTCGAGGGCCGAGGTACATGGTGCTTTGAGTGGAACCAGCCCCGACGTTCACGGCGCCGGATGTGCAGCCGCCGAGGACGCCCGATGATTGCGTACACGTGGTGTCCGCGATGAATTTGATTGGGTTGATCGGCGTTCCAGACGCCAGTGGTGCACCGCTCGGCGCGGCATAGGTGCCAGGTACGACGTAGACGATGTCGCCCGACTGAGCGATGTTGAACGCTTTCGAGAGCGTCGCCCAAGGCGCGGTCAGCGTCCCGGGGTTCACGTCGCTTCCGCTTGTCGCGTGAACCCAGTAGATCTTCTGAATGGGCGATGTGATGTTGAGTTGGTACGCTCCGCTCGCTGAATAGTTACCGTCAATCGCAATCGCGACCTGCTGCCCAAACGCGAGGTCGACCTGAACGCGCGATTGCACGCCGGCGGTGTCGTCGTTGCAGCCGAGAACGGCGCCGCCGCAGCTCCCGTTATCGAGGACCGAAAGGACCGTGTTGAACGCGGAGCCGAACGTGTCGAAGGTGTACGTGCCTGCGGCCGGTGCGGTCCAACGGAAGATTTTGTCGGGTGTGGCGTTGTACGAGTAGTAGCAAGTTGGGTGCATCGACGTCGTCCCGCCGGTCGTTGTCCCGACGGCAACCCCGGCGCCCGTCGCGGTTCCGAGGTCGGTCATTGGGCAGTTCGGTCCCTGGATGTTGAGCTGGAAGCTGCCGTCGCTTGACCACGAATAGCGACCGTCGACAAAGATATAGACAACCTGTCCGGCCGTGAGCGACGCAGTCGCGCGCGCGGCGTACCAGTCGTATGGATCGCTCTGCGAGCTGCCGTTCCCCGCACAAACGATCTCCGCGCCCGTGCAACTTGTGTTTCGAAGGTAAACCGCCGAAACGATCGATGCCGACGGATCGCCCATCGAGTCGAACGAGTAGGCCCCCGTCGCCGGCGCCGTCCACTTGTAAACTCTCTCCTTTCGATTCGACCCTGCATTGCAAGACCCCTCGTTGTTGCTGAACCCGTCCAAGGTTGTTCCCGCGACGACCGCCATTCCCGTAGCCGACCCCAGGTCCGCGTCCTCGCACCCCATCGCGGTGATATTGAGCTGAAAGTTCCCGCTCGCCGTCCCCGCCCCATCGACGACAATGTAGAAAACCTGACCCGACACGACGCCCATCTGAACCTTCGATTGCGATCCGGTGTCGTTGTCGTTGCACGCGACCGCGGCGCCAGAGCATGAACCTGAACGGACGTGGAGCACGGTGTCGAAGTTTGTCCCGGCGCCGATCGTGTCGAATTTGTAGGTCCCTGTTGTCGGCGCCGTCCACTTAAAGACCTTTTCTTTTGCGGCGCCACCGCCGCACGTACCGGCCAGGTTATTCGCACCGTCGGCCGTGGTCCCCGTTGCGACCGATGGACCGACGGCTGAGACGAGATCGGTCGCCGCGCTGCAAGTCGTCGGTCCCACAACGTTGAGCTGGTAGGTCCCGCTCGCCGAGTAGTTACCGTCAATCGCGATGGCGACCACTTGCGAGGCGGCCAACGTCACCGAGACCTGCGACTGCAGGGACGTCCCAGTGTTGTCGCTACATCCTAAAATGGCCCCCCCGGGGCTCCCGTCGTTGTAGGCCGTGAGAACGGTGTTAAACGCCGACCCAAACGAGTCGAACGAGTAAGTTCCCGCCGCGGGCGCGGTCCACTTGAACACCTTGTCGGGCGTTGCGTTGTACGAGTAATAGCAAGTCGGGTGCGTCGACGTCGTGCCACCAGCGGTGGTTCCCGAAGCGACGTTCGACCCCAGGGCCGATCCGAGGTCCGTCATCGGTCCAGTCGGTCCCTGAATGTTGAGTTGGAAGCTGCCGTCGCTTGACCACGAATAGCGACCGTCGATGACAACCGCAATGGTTTGTCCAGCGGTGAGGGGGGCGGTCGCCCGCGCAGCGTACCAGTCGTATGGATCGCTCTGCGAGCTGGCGTTTCCCGCACAAACGATCTCCGCGCCCGTGCAACTTGTGTTTCGAAGGTAAACCGCCGAAACGATCGATGCCGACGGATCGCCCATCGTGTCGAACGAGTAAGCCCCCGTCGCCGGCGCCGTCCAAAGGTAGACTTTCTCCTTTCGGCTCGACCCGCCGTTGCAGGAGCCTTCGAAAATGCTTGATCCATCGGTCGTCGTCGAGGTCACGACCGCGATGCCCGTCGCGCTTCCAAGATTCGCGTGCGCGCAGCCGCTATTGGCGATGTTGAGCACGAAAGTACCGGTCGCGGTGCCCGCGCCGTCAATGACAATCATGACCGTTTGGCCACCCAAGAGAGAAACCGACACACGCGACTGCGTTCCGGCGCCGTTGTCGTCGCACCCGAGCGGGGAGCCACCGCACGTCACATCCTGCACGTAAATGACGGTGTCGAACGTCGACCCGACGGTGTCGAACGTGTAGGTCGCCGTCGCGGGCGCGGTCCAGCGGAACATCCGGTCGGGCGCCGAGCCGCCACCGCACGAACCGGCGTACGAATTCGCCTGGCCGACCGTCGTGTTGTACGGAGCCCCGACGAGGTTGCTCCCCACAGCCGAGCCGAGGTCGAGGTCAGGGCAGTTGCCCGCCCGTGCCTTGGACGCCACAACCAATAACGCGCAAACGACCCCCGCAACGGGAACAAGTTTCGCTCTCACGTTCCCTCCTGAAAAAAAATGAAACGGGCCCCAGGACTCCTACCATCGATTATTCGATCCCAAAACTTGCTTTGCAACCGATTGGCCTCATTTTTTTTCTTAACGTAGGTGATTGTGCGTTGATGGTGGGACGTGGCATGATCAGTCGAGAAGCGGGGTGAGCGATGCGCGATAGAATCCTTCTCGTTGGTTTTGTTGCTGGCGCTGTGATTGCGAGTGGCGCCGAGGCGAACGATCGTTTGCCGAAGCGACTCCAGAAGCCGTTCACGATCGCGATGGGCGAGGCGCGCGCGTATGCGAATTACATTCTTGAGAAGGTGTGGAAACCGAAAATCGCGGAGCTGAAAGCGAAAGAGAAAGACCCGAAGAAACTGCGCGACCTGACGTACGACATGGTCGACGAGATCGTGCACATCGTGCTGCCGTACGGAAAGAAGCTTGTCGACGACGTTGTGTTTGGGACGGGGTCGACGCACTTAAAGATTACGATGCCCGAGCGTGGGCACAAGCTTGAAAAGAAGTTGGCGTTGTCGGGGCGTGGGCTGAGTGGCGGCGAGGGTGGAGGTGGAGGCGGCGGATCGAATCCAGGCGAAATCGTCAAGGATGCGATCATGCAGGTTGGCGGCGCGCAGGAGCGCGAGCTAAACGATCGGCTTGAGCAGGCGCTCCTTGAGGATTGGGAAGACCACGTCCAGCGCGAGGTTGAGGGGCGCGTGGGGTTGCCGGTCGAAGGGCGTCCGCGCAATTGGACGCGGCCGCTGACGGCGCAGTACGAGGGTGTTTATTCGGGCAAGGGGATGTCGCGCGAGGAGGTTCAACGGTTTACGTACTGGTGGCTGCGGAAGAAACAGCGGCTGCAACTCGCGTACATGGGCACAACGATGTCACACGAGCAGATCGACGCGGCGCGCGATAAGGGCGACGTTTGGTCGCTGACGTCGGCGATTTCGCATGAGGCATGGGCGCAGAATCGACTGCGCATGGATTTCAAGTGGGGCTGGTTCAACTGGGAGGTTGACCGGCGGCGGATTCGGCGGCGCATGGACCAGGACACAGCGGCGGCAACGTGGGCACTCGCGAAGCTCGTGAAGGAGCTATCGGGGCCCGAGACGCAGAAAGAGGCCGAGAAGTTTTTGAACGATCGGCTTGCGAAGATGTTCGAGAAGGGGGAGATGCGGAAGAAGGCCGAAGAGTATCCGCAGACGAGCAAGGAGCTTCAGGACGCGACGAAGAAGGTGCTCGACGAGGCCGACCCGATTTTCAATAAGGCGATGGATAAGGTGAAGTTGCCGGACGACATGAGCGACCTCGCGCGGGAGCATGGGCGACGATTTATCAAGGAGGAGCTGTCGACGGCGCATGTGCAGGCGGTGCAGCGGCAGGCGGCGCCGTATGCGGCGTTTCGACGGGTGAACGAGAAGTTGAAGGGGTGGATCGACGACGCGATGGCGAAGAACGACCCGGGGGCGATGACGGGTCGCGAGGGGGAGGCGGCGCGCGCGCGGGTTGTGGAGCAGGTGAAGAGCGAGGTGAAGCCGCTCGTTCGGGACGAGATTGAAAACGCGCTTCGCGACGCGGGGCTTGAGGAGGCGGTCCTCGATAAGAAGACGCGCGACGCGGAGATAAAGAGAATCTACGACCGGTTTGGCGTCGAAAAGATGATACGGAAAGACGTCGAGAAGCGTTTGTCGAAATAGGTCAGCCGGCTTTTTGTCAGCATCTTTTTGGCGACCGAACTAACGCGGTCAACGAACATTTTTCTCATGTCGTGATGGCGCTTGGGCGCGCGCGACTTTTTCATTGACGCACATTGTCACACATGTTAAGGTTCCCGGCCTTTTGGGGCGGAGCATGAGGATCGTAAGGAGTAAAGCGATGAACGAGAAAAAACTCGGATGGACGAAAGTGGGATTCGCGCTCGCGGCGATGGTGATGGGGGTGGCTTGCGGCGGCGATTCGGCGTCGCAGAAGCGGCCGGATGCGGGGCGACCGGGAACGTTTCCGCCGACCGAGGTTGACAGTGGCGTCCAACCTCCGCCTCCGCCTGAGGATGACGCGGGGACGCCGCCGCCACCGCCGCCGTTCGACGCGGGGCAGCCGCCCGTAGAGGACGCCGGGACGCCACCACCGCCTCCTCCGGCCGATTCGGATGGTGACGGCACGCCCGACGCGACCGACAACTGTCCGCAGCTCGCGAATGCGGGTCAGGAAGATGGCGACGCTGACGGCGTTGGCGACGCGTGCGACAACTGCCCGACGATTTACAACCCGCAGCAGAACGCGTCGGCGTGTGCCGCCCAGACCGAGACCGAGCCGAACAATACGATCGCGACGGCGACACAGCTTACGACGGTGCCGGGCGTTCTGAATGGAACGATCGGGGCGCCAACGGGTGCGACGACGGACGACGCGGGCGTGTCGACGGGCGGCGAGGCCGACCTCGACTTTTTCAAGTTCAGCGCGAACGCGGGCGACCTCTTCCAGGTCACGGTGACGGGGACGGAGCCGCAGAGCCCGCTGAAACCGATGTTTGTTGTCGCGCAGATTCGCGATGGTCGCGTTGCGTGGTTGCGTTACGCGGTTTACCAGTCCGGGAGTTCTGTGACGCGTCAGGTGCTCTTGCCGGAGACGGGCGAGTACATTTTGCTCGTCGCTGAGTCGACGAATGGTGACGACAACCCGAACCCAGTGGGTGGCGCGGCGTTCGCGTATTCGCTGACGGTGAACCGCGTCGTGCCGGCCGCGGTTGCAGCGGCGCTTCCGCTCACGCAGTCGAACTCGTTTAACACGCAGGGCGCGCTTCACCTGTTGAAAGTCACGGCGCCGAACGCGACGAGCATCCTTGAAGCGTTTACGAAGGCGCGCGACCTCGCGACGCCATCGAATGCGAACACGATTTTGACGTTGTGGGATCCGGCGGCGAAAAAAGTTCTCGGTGAGAACGACGATAAGGACGATCAGTCGACCGACTCTTTCTTGCGCGCGCGGATGCCGCAGGGCGAGACCTGGCTTGTTGTCGATTTTTATGCGCTCGAAGGGGCGAATACGGATTTCGAGGTGACGGCGGCGCTTCGCGATGGGACGCAGGAGCTGGAGCCAAACGATCAGATTGGACAGGCGTTCCCGCTTGGGTTGCCGGGGCAGGTGACGGGGACGGTCGGCGCGCCGACGGCGGACCCGAGCGATCCGGCGACGATGATTCCCGATTACGACGTTTACTCGATTAACGTGACGGCCGGGCAGTTCATCTCGTTCCGCGCGAATGCGACGTCGGCCGACCTCGATCCCTATTTGATCGTGGGACAAGTCGTTGATGGATTCTTCGGGCCACAGTTTTTGGCGGTCGGTGCGAACAATGACAGCGACGGAAAAAACGCGCGGCTTGACTTGCTGTTTGCGGCAAGCGGCACCTACTACGTCGTCGTGACCGATTATCGGAATTCGCAAGAGGGCGCGACACCGGTGGGCGGCGCGACGTTCGGGTACTCGCTGACGAGCGAGGCGGCGACGATGGCGCCGACGGCGATCACGGTGGGGACGCCGGCGAGTGGCGCGGTGAATCCAGGCGGGACACGGCCGTTCTACAAGTTGACGGCGGCGGCTGGGGCGCTTGTGGAGCTGACGCTGTCGGGTGTCGCGGCCGATGTGCAGCCGGTGGTGACGCTCTACGCGAGCAACGGGTACACTCCGCTCAAGACGGTTTCTGGGACGTCGCTTGTTCAACCGATTTCGGCGGCTGGCGATTACCTCATCTCGGTTGGCGACAAGGAGTGGCGCGGGGGCGTTGGTTACACGTTTACGCTCACGGCGAAGTCGACGACGCCGGTTGCGGCGGCTGAGACCGAGCCGAACGATACGTGCAGCGTGTCGACGGCGTGCGATCAGTGCGTGCAGGTGACGACGAAGGCGGCGCCAGTTGTTGGGACGCCGATCAAGATGACGGGGGCGTTTGGAACGGCGACCGACAAGGACAACTTCAAACTCACGGGGCTGAAGGGCGGGACGACGCTGACGCTCATTCTTGCGCCGGGCGCGTCGGGCAAGGAGCTCGACACGCAGCTCGACTTGCTCGACGAGTGTGGGAACCGACTTGCGCGGAACGATGATGATGGCGCGAGCCCGTGGTCGGCGATTCGGAAGTTCAAGGTGCCGGGGTCTGGGAAGACGGGCGTCAATTTGATCGCGCGGGCGTCTCTCTACGGACAAGACACGGGTGACTACGCGCTCTTCATTATCGTCGAGGGGTGCGAGGCGGTGTCGAATGTGCGTCGCGCGCAGGCGCCGACGGCGTCGACAGCGGACCTCGTCATGACGGAAGTGTTGTACGACCCGGCGACGGGAACGGCGGGCGATGCGAACAAGGACGGCGTCACGAACGCGTCGGACGATGAGTTCGTTGAATTCGTGAACACGAGTGGCGTGACGCTTGATATCGGTGGGCTCGAAGTGCGGGACAGCGTTGCGGCGCCGAATACAAATAAGTACACGTTCGCGTGTGGGACGACGTTGCCTGCGGGCGGCGCGGCGGTTGTGTTTGGCGGCGGCGTGCCGAAGGGGATGACGGTTGCGGGCGGCGGCGCTGGGAACGCGAAAGCGCCGATGACGTGCCAAACGCTCCGCGAGTTTGGACAGGCGCTCGTGTGCGCGGTGCCGGGAACGAATTCGCTGGGGTTGACCAACTCGTCGGACACGGCAACGCTCGCGGATGGCGCGACGGTGCTTGATTCGACGACGTGGAACTTGGGCAGCATCGACGTGTCGCTCGCGCGGCCGGCGGTGCGGTCGGCAGCGTTCGTGAAGAGCTGCACGGGGACAACCTGCTCGCCGCGGTTTACACCGGGCGCAAAGCAAGACAGCGAGCCGTGGGCTGGGCGCGCGGCGAACGACACGTGCGCGCAGGCGGCGCCGGTTGCGTTTGGGACGCAGGTCGCGGGAACGCTTGTTAACGCGACGTCCGACGGGGCGCCGAGTTGCGGAACAGCGGACACGGTGTCGGTTGTTTACGCGCTGACGGTGACGGGAACGGATGCAGTTTCGGTGAAGGCTGAACTGACCGACGCAAAGCGAATGGACGGGACGTCATCGATGGACGTTGCGTTGTTTGTGCGGTCGGCGTGCGCGGATGCAAACGCCGAGCTCGGGTGCGCGTCGTCGTCGTTCTTTACGCCGGGTGCGGCGGTCGACGTCGTGTTGTCGCCGGGAACGTATTACGTGCTCGTCGGGGGGCTTACGGCGGCGGACCAGGGGACGTTTAAGCTGCTCGTGACGAACAATGGTGCGGTGCAGACGCGCGAAGGGTCGGATACGTGCGACCCATCGGCGACGCCGCTTATTTCGAATGGCGAGACGATCAAGGGGACGACGACCGGCAAGACGAATGATTACGACAGCGACACGGCGGGCGATTGCAGCCACGGCGCGGCGTACGATCAGCCAGATGTTGCGTACAAGCTCGAGCTTGCGACGGGCGCGTCGAGCGTGACCGTTTCAGTAACGGGGCTCGGCGGCTGGGACACGCTATTGTACGTGCGGACCGATTGCGCGGCGCCGGCGACGGAGCTTTCGTGCAACGACGACGACAACTTGACCGTCGGCAAATCGAAGGTCGAGATGACGAACGTTGCCGCGGGAACGTACTACATCATCGTCGACGGGTACGGCGCGGGAGCGGCGGATCCGGGCGAGCCGGCGCGAAGCGGCGACTTCCTGCTGAACGTGCAAGTCACGCCGTAGCTATTCCCTGGCTGCGATCCGACGGAGCAGGTCTTTGCGGGCTTTGATGCGCGCGGGGTCGCGAAGGCGTCGCACGGCTTCGTCGGGGGCGAGTGGATGCGCGGTAAAAAGGCCGCGCTTTTCTTTCACGGCTAAGATTCGGCGCACGGCGTCGTCAAGGCGCTCGCGTGGGATGCGACCCGATTTGACGGCGGCGACGATCGCATCACGCACGCCGCGAATCTTCTCAGGTGTCCAGTAGACCGCAAGCATGTCGGCGCCGGCCGCGAGCGCACGGACCGCGGCTTCGTTGATGCCGAAGCGGCCCGACACGGCTTTCATCGCGAGCCCGTCGGAGATGATAACGCCGCCGAACTTGAGCTCGGACCGAAGGAGGTCGGTGAGAATGCGGCGGTTGAGCGTTGCGGGTTCGGCGCCGCCCTCGACGCGTGGAAGCGAGATGTGCGCGGTTGTGATGGCGTCAGCGCCGGCGGCGATGGCGGCGACGAAGGGTGGGAGCTCACGGGTGCGAAGCCCGTCGAGGGTTTGGTCGATGACGGGAAGCTCCTTGTGCGAATCGACTGTTGCAGCACCCTGACCCGGGAAGTGTTTGGGCGCTGAGGATACGCCGGCCTCCTGAAGGCCCCGGATGATCGCGGCGCCGATTTCGGCCACGCGCGCCGGGTCGGACCCCATGGCGCGTGCGCCGAGAACACGGTGCGCGGCGCGGCCCGCGATGACGTCGAGCACCGGTGCGTAGTTCATGTTGATGCCGAGGAGCGCGAGGTCTTCGCCGACGGCGCGGCCGACTTCGCGGGCGAGTGCGATGCTGCGCATGGCTCCGAGAACGGGACCGCGGGGTGGAACAAAGACGCCGTTGCGAAGGCGCACGATTCCGCCGCCTTCGTGATCGACCGCGATGAAAGGGGGAATGCTGCCACGAGAGGCGTTAAAGATGGCGGCTGAGAGTTTCGCAACCGAGCGAGCGCCGGCCTTTGTGTTGTAACCGAAATACGTGAGGCCGCCGATCTTGAGGTCGCGAACAAGGCGAGCGAAGCGGTGGTTCCACTCGGTGCCGACGGCGGTTCCCATGATGACTTGCGCAGCCTTTTGGGGAAGCGTGAGGCGATCGAGTTGCGCGGAAACAGTTTCGTTCGCGACGGCGCTTGGCGCGAGAAGGCTAAGAAGCGTAAGGGCAAGCGGCGAAATGGTTTTCCGAAACACGTGTGAGCTCCGGTTCGACATTACTACAGTCGCGCTGGCGAATGGGGCAGCGCGGATGAAAGGCGCAGCCGGTCGGCGGTGAGAAGGGGCTTGGCGGCTCCGAGGTGTCGGCGAGCGGGAGTGGAACGCGGGCTGGATGTGGACTTTCGCTAACGGTTGGGATCGAGTCGATGAGCCAGCGCGTGTACGGATGTCGCGGGTCTGCGAAGAGGGCGGCGGCCGGGGCGAGTTCGACGATGCGGCCGAGGTACATGACGGCGACGCGGTCGGCGAGGTGACGGATGAGGCGGAGGTCGTGCGAGATGAAGAGGTAGGAGAGGCGATTCTCGGTGCGCAGGTCGGCGAGGAGATTGACGATTTGAGCTTGGACCGAGACGTCGAGCGCGGAGACAGGTTCGTCGAGGACGATGAGACGCGGTGCAAGGGCGAGGGCGCGGGCGATTCCGATGCGTTGGCGCTGGCCACCGGAGAAGGCGTGAGGGCGTCGATCGAGGGCGTTCGGGTCGAGTCCGACGCGGCGTGCGAGGTCGTCGACGCGGCTTTGTCGCTCTAGGGTCGAGCCGATGCGGTGGATGTCGAGCGGCTCCGCGATGATCGCGCGGGCGGTCATTCGTGGGTCGAGGGACGACGCGGGGTCCTGAAAGACGACCTGGCACGCGCGACGAAATGCGATCGGCGGGCGGCGGGGGAGCGGAGCGCCGTCGAATCGGACGACACCCGCGGTCGGTGCGAGAAGTCCAAGCAAGACGCGGCCGAGCGTCGATTTGCCGGAGCCGGATTCGCCCACGAGGCCGACGGTTTCACCGACGTGAATATCGAGCGACACATCTTTGAGCGCCATGAGATGTTTCGAGCGTTGTCCAAACCCTGCGCGCACGGCGAACGATTTGGAAACGCGGTCGGCGCTTAGCATTCGCCCGCCTTGATGCAGCGCGCGAAGTGACCCGAGGAATGCTCGACCCAGGGAATTGGCGCTTCGCAACGCGATTCAGCGAGCGGGCAGCGGTCGCGGAATCCACACCCGGTGGGAATGTCGTCAAGCGAAGGAACGGTGCCCGGGATCGTCGCGAGGTGTTTCTCCTTTGAAACGGACGCACCTGGCATTGCGCCGAGAAGGCCGCGCGTGTACGGGTGCAGCGGGCGTGCAAACAGCGCGGGGGCGGGCGCGAGTTCAACGAGCTGTCCGAGGTACATGACGGCAACCGTGTCGGCAATTTCGGCGACGACGCCGAGATCGTGGCTGATGAGGAGGACCGCGAGGCCGCGGGCGCGCATTTCGGCGCGGATGAGATCGAGGATTTGGCGCTGAAGCGTCACGTCGAGCGCGGTGGTTGGTTCGTCGGCGATCAGGAGTCTCGGCGAGAGGGCGAGCGCCATCGCGATCATGGCGCGCTGCCGCATGCCGCCGGACATTTCGTGCGGGTAGGCGCGAAAGCGTTCGTCGGGCGCGGAGATGCCGACCTGGCGAAAGAGGTCGACCACGCGGTCGCGTGCGGCGCGGGACGAAAGGCCGTCGAGCTTTCGGAGCGATTCACCGACCTGATCGCCGACGGTCATGACGGGGTTGAGCGCGGTCATCGGCTCTTGGAAGATGAAGCCCACTTCGCGGCCGCGAAAGGCGCGCGCGTTCGCGTCGGTTACCTCTCGACCGGAGATTTTCAAGGAACCGCCGCGAATGTGAACGGGTGGGCGCACGAGGCGCGGGATGGCAAGCGCCGTCAGGCTTTTTCCGGACCCTGATTCGCCGACGAGACCAAGAGCTTGCCCGGCGTCAATAGATAACGAGACGCCCCGAACCGCTTTGAGTGCGCACGATCCCGTACCGATTTCGATTTCAAGATTCTCGATGGCGACGATGCTTCCGGCCATTCCACTGAGGTCTTATGCGATGCGGTCGCTGTCGTCGAGACCGAGTGGAAGCGTTTTGACACCGGACGCTGCCCGTTCCATTCCGTCCGTCGCGCGAAGCACCTTCAGAAGCGTCGTGGACGCGCATCCCTTTTGAGCCCGTTCCTTTTCTGCGTCGATGCTGAGGGAATTCCTCGTGATGGCCGCGAGCGATTCGACTGTGGCGCGCGCGTCGCCCAGTGCGACGGATTCCGCGAGAGCCACGGTCGATGCTGCGGCGCCATTCACTGAGGCGAACGCGTTCATATTGAATCGCCGATTGCCGAGATTGTCGCGGACGGCCAGCTGGTTCCCAACCGCAATGCCCGCGCTTGTGCCGAGCGCCTGCGTGACGGCTCGGACACACTTTTCGTCGCCGAGTGAGCCACCGATTCCGAGTCCCACGTTAAGCCCAGCCTCGGCGCCTTCGCGTTTGCCGAGCGCGCCGCCAACTGCGCCGCCCGTCGCCGTCATGAAAACCCGCGCGGCGATTTGGTCTTTGGTCACGAGCCCCGCGTTTCCCGATACGAGCGCATCGCCCGTTTTTGCGTAGTCGATGAACTTCCCGGCCTCCCTCGTCGCGACCGCACCCGCTGCACCCGCGGCCACGGCCGTTCCCGCGCGAACAGCGACCGTTTCGAGCGACTTTGAAAGCGCCGCGTCTGCCGCTTTCTTGGACGTCTCGTTCGCAATGCCGCTCATCGCCGCATTCGCACTGGCTTCGAGTGCCCTGTCTCCTGCCGTGAGAATTCCACCGCCAATGAGATCGACGCCCTCTGCGACTTTCCCGAGCGCCTTGGTCGCGTCTTTCGCACCCGCAAGCTCGCACGAGTCTTTCGCGATTTTGACAACGTCGACCGCCGCCGAATCCCACTTTCCAATCGCCACGTTTCCAGCCGCGCCAACCGCGTCGAATACCGGATTCAACTTCTTCTCGATCTCCTCTGGAAGCGCCCACTTGATCGGTGCGAAAAGAATGTCATCCAGCCAACTCATCGTCGTCCGCCATTCGTCGCAAGAAACGCCTTCGCCTCGCGCCCGCTCGCCGAAACCGCTATCGCATCAACGCGCGCCGCCACCTCGTAGTCGCGCCTTGCCTCAGCGAGTCGCCCAAGCCGCGCAAGCACGCGCCCGCGTCCCGCCCGCGCTGCGAGGTGATCGTTGTTAATGGCAATAACGCACCCCCACGCGGCAACCACGTCGTCCCACCGCTTCTCGCGCTCAGCGATGACGGCGGCCATAACATGCCCCGCAACATGCGCCGGATCGAGTGCCGTCAAGAATTCGCGCACCACCTTCGCGTCTTCGACCCGCCCCTCGCCCGCGAGCCGCGCTCCCGCGATCATCGCACCGTCCATCATTTCGTCAGTCCAGCCGGCTCCCCTGCGGGCTGCCGACTGTTCCGATGTTACAGCAGATTTCATGATTGCTTCCTCCCTCTCCGCAGCTCCTCATTTCTACGACAACAGCGCGTCATCCAAGGAAGCCCGATTCGTTGCACCCTCGATAAGTGTTCCGCGTCCGAGAAACGCCCACATCGCGTCGGCTTCTTTTTTCCCCGGCGTTGGGGGCTGGAGTCTCGATTCAACGGTGGAGATTTTGGAGACCATATCTTGTACGGCGGCGCGACGGCGTAATGTTTCGCCCCAAACGAGTGTTGTGTCTTTGCCATCCCAATACCGCACGGGCGCCATGAATTCGCGCGTTGTACCTTTGTTGAGGTAAAGCTGGGTCAAGGTCTCGAAGCTTGTGCTGCCCACGCTCCCCAACGCGTCCGTCTGCCCAAACTGGGATCCGTCTCCGGCTCGTTCGAACAGTTTGAGGGCCTGAGCTCGCAACTCAGCCTTCATGCTCGGCGTCACTTTGCCTGACTTGTCATTGCATAAATCGAGGTATCTCTGAACCGTCCAGTCGGCGAGGGCGACGTACTCCTCGTCTTGCAGCTTTATCGCGTTGTCGAAATTCTCGACTGAGTTCGGATTCTCAAAGAGCGCCCGCCCTTCAGAATCGCGCGTATCAAGTTGGTCGGTGTATTGATAATGGACGGATTGAATGTCGTATTCATCGTCACGCTGGTAGCCCTGAAGGCGGCTCCCATTCCGAGCCGTTTGAGCCCGACCGTATTCATCATAGCCAACCGGATTCGCCGACGGCGCGTTGATCGCAACGAGTTTCTGTTCAGACATGGTGGACTCCTTTTGGTTTTATGGTCGATTACCCGCGGAGGTTGCCGATGATTCCTTGCATCGTTTCATGTTTGAGCTTCGCGATATTCGACATGAGCTGGAAAAAGCGCTGCTCCCACTGGAGTGCTTGTTCGAGCCTCAAGGCGAGTGCTTTGTTCGACGCAAGCATGTCGCCGGTGATCTGGTCGTGTTCGAAAGCGTAGAGGATGTTGTTGTACTTGGTGATGAGCGCCTTGTCGTCGGCGGTTGCCGCTGGAATGCTGAATCCGGTCGTGGCCGTTGTTCCAGGCAACTGCGCGCCGCCGTGGTTGATTCTATTTGACTCCTGCGAATCTTGCTCGAGGCCCGACCGCATGTTCGCGCTCGCCTGTGCGATTTGGCTGTGGAGTGTTGGTCCGTCTGGAACGATCGAGTGGTCGTGGGGCTGTCGCTGAACTGTGATTTGACCTGGTGTGTTCATCTTCTTCTCCGTTTTGTTTTCAAGGCGGCACCGTGCCACTTACAGAAGGGTTATCGACCGCGCATGGGGTTTGTTGCGGAGCTGAGAAATCGGAGCGTTATTGAAGGGTTGCGATGAGGGCGCCTTCGGTGACCGGGTCGCCCTCTTTGACTTTAACTTCGACGATGGTCCCAGCCGTCTCGGCTTCGATGGGGATTTCCATCTTCATCGACTCAAGAATGACGACGACGTCACCTTCTGCGACCGCGTCGCCCGCCTGTTTTTCGACTTTCCACACGGTCCCGGTGATCTGTGCGCGAATTTCGTTTGGCATGCGCGGATGGTTACCATTAGCGCGCTAAGCCGTCCAGACCCCAATCCCCGTATAAGCGGTTCGTTTGCGCATGAGCGTGAGGGTCGACAGGAGCCCGCTTCGGCGCGCCGACGTCCTCGGGTCTGAACGCGAACGAGCGCTCGAGCCACTGTTTTGTGGCGTGCGAAATGTCGGAGATTCCCAGCCGATATTGCGCTGCAGACCCTGCGGAGGCGCGCCTATGCGAGCCGCTGCCGACCCTACGCAAATCCGGGCGGACCGCTTACCCGGGTAGGTTTTTCTTAGGCTTGAGGGCGGTACGAAGAGTTCACCCGCTGGGTGTCGGCTGACGATCGATCGACCCCCAAGTCCATTTAGCCGCCGTTTCAGGAAAACGGCCGGGTTCTGGTTGGGCGGGCGGGGATTGGGCAAGCGGAGGCTCGCATCCGCAGGGGATGAGGTGCCGATGGGGCGCGGAATTGCCGTTCTCATGATGTTTGATTGATTTCGTGCAGACTCACATTTAATGTCAGACCCGAGGACTTTTGCGAGCCGGAGCGAGCCCAGACCTCGCCCGCACCACGCAGGCATTGGCCGCTAACAGGGAATCAGGGCGTCCAGAGTTCGACCGAGCGAACGCGCCCAGAAAAAGGGAGAACGTAGCGCTCACCCGGCAGCTCTTTCCCCGCGTGCAGCGTGAACACCGTTGAGCCTTGTGGCGCGATCTTCGCGGCCGTTCGTCGCCATGTTTTCGGTTCGGCAAATGCGCGCGCCGTGAACCAATTGGCGTCGACGCGCTCGACCGAATCGACATCCTCGCACCGCACGTCGCCCGCGATGGCGAAGTCGTGGAGGAATCGCTTCAAATAGGAACACCGCTTGGTTCCGCGCTCGATGAGCACGACGCGAACACCTGGTTCAGCGATGGTGACGGGAATTGCTGGAAGCCCGAAGCCGCTTCCCACGTCGCACAAGACGCCCGTTCCCTTGATCCACTTCGTCAAAACGAGACTGTCGAGAAGCACCGTTTCAACCCACTCCTCCGGCGTTTTCGCACTTGTGACTGACATCCGTGCTGAAAGCGTTTGAAGCAGAGCGATGTACGCGAGGAGCTTCTCTCGACGCTCACGCGCAATCTGAAGTTCGAGGGCGAGAAGACCGCGATCCAGAAGCTCTGCGATTCGCGCGTTCAGGGCTATTCGTCAAGAAGGCGCGCACCACGTCGTCGCCGCTCGCCGCCCAACCGCAGTTGCAGGTCTTCGTCGCGTCGTGCGCTGGGCGTTTCCACGTCGTCGTCATCGCGCGCGTCGTCACCGCCTTCGCGTCGCGCACTCCCACGTTGCGCCTCGTCGCGCGCTCTACCTCTTGCCGCGCCAGCGTCCGCGGCGGTTTCGACGTCGTCCCCTTCGATCTCTTTGATCTCATCGACCTTTTTCTGCATCGCCTTCGGATCCGCGCTTCGGCGCACGACCTCCGCAAACTCCTTGTCGGCGTCCCCTTTTTTCCCGCCCTTCAGCAGCATGACCGCCAAGTAGAGTCGCCCCTGCTCGAAATCCGGATGCACCGTAAGGATTCGCCGCGCTTCGGCAATCGCGGCCTCTTTCGCGTCGCTCTCAAAGTAGAGCTTCGCAACAAACATCGCCGCCTCGCGGCTCCCCTTGTCGGTCTCAGACGCTTTCTTCGCCTCAGCGAGCGCCGTTACCGCGTCTCCCGATTCCGCGAGAATCGCCGCGAGCATGAGCCGTGCATCGACGCGCTTGGGCTCCAACTTGAGCGCCTCCTCAATCGACGCCTTCGCCTTTTGCACGTCGCGCGATTGCATATGGAGCGCCGCGAGCTTCAGGTGCGCCTCCGCGAGCTTGGGGTCGATTTCGAGCGCCTTGCCGATCGCCTCCTTTGCGCCGTCAGCGTCCCCCGCAAGAAGCTTCGCCTCCGCGAGCGCCAAATGGGCCGGCCCGTACTTTGGCGCAACCTCGGCCGCCTTCGCAAAACTCTCCGACGCCTTTTTGAGGAGAGCCTGCACCTTCGCCTCGGGATCTTCCGCCGCAGCGCCGCCGTCAGCGTCCGCAGCCTTCTCGCCGCCCCGCGCGACTTCCTGCGCTTCAGCGATGGCGATCATCCCCTTCGCGATGAGCGCGCTTGGAAAATTTGTGTAGGCGGCGAGCGCTTTGTCGATCGCGACCGCCGCGCGCCGAGGTTCTCGCGCCGCAAGGAGCGCAACCGCGAGCACGTACTGATAATCGCCGCGCCCCGGCGCCAATTCGACCGACTTTGTCGCCAGCGCAACCGCCTCTTTTGGCGCGGAGTTTTGAACCATCAAATAGGCGCGCGTGATAAGGATGTTCGCGGCCTTCGATAACTTCATCGCCTGCTCGTTCGCCTGGTTCGCCTTGAACGTGTCCTTTTGCCGCAGCCAGTGAATCGCCTCGACGTTGAGCTGCTCGGCGCGAACCGCAGCCGCATCAAGCGTTTCAGCGTTCGAGGACGCCGGCACTTCCTTGAGGTCAGCGGCGCTCCACGCCTTCGCCCCGGCGACCAAAACAAATTCGCCGATATCACCAGCCGTATCCTTTTGCGGTAAGACGCGCGGGCGCTCTTGCGAGAGCAGTGCAATCTGCCCCTTGCCACCCGCAAGCTGAAGCGCCGCCGCGGCGAGTATCGCGACTTCAAATGCGTACGCCTCCTTGAGCGTCCCGGCCTCTGCGCCCTTCAGGAACGCCTCGGGGCTAAGCGGCGGTCGCGCGGCACCCGCGCTTACATCGTCCACCTTGAGTTTGGCCGTGAGATCGCGAATCGCCGCGACGATGGCCGCTGCTTTCGCCGCGTCATCACTTGCCCCAGACGATGCCTTCGATGCGAACGCCTTCAGCTCCGCGGTCGCGTTAAACCAGTTGGCGCTCGTCGCCGTCCCGCTTGGACCCAACGGCCCTACCGGCGGCGTCTCCCGCGGCCGCGTCGCGAGAAAAATCACCGCACCGAGCGCGATGGCGAGTGTTACGGCGCCCACCACGATCGGTTTCCTCGACGTGGCCGTGTCGCGCGCCGGTCCGCCTGCGCCCCCGGGCCCACGCGCGTCCGCCTCATCGATCCCGTGCGTGCGCAAGCACTTCGGGCACCGCCGCTCGGCGCCGACCTCAAGCTCAAAATCGGCTTGGCAATTTACACAAACGTATCGTTTCGCCATGTCGCTTTCCTCGCGTATATCCCCAGAACCGTGACCGCCGCCG
Organism: Deltaproteobacteria bacterium; assembly: GCA_016192705.1. Lineage (GTDB taxonomy): Bacteria > Myxococcota > JACPTQ01 > JACPTQ01 > JACPTQ01 > JACPTQ01. The sequence goes on from JACPTQ010000059.1 coordinate 23,386, forward strand.
GCGTCATTCCCGGAATGCGCGCCGCCTGCCCAATTGTCCGCGGCTGCACGCGCGCGAGCTTCTCACGCGCCTCTCGCGACAACCCCGGGATCTCGCCGAACGGAAACTCTGCGTGCAAGCGAATGTCGTGAAGCCGCGCGAGCCCCGCGACGTGGCCGAGCTCGCGTTCGATGTAACCCTCGTACTTGACGGTGGTCTCGACAATCTCCGCAACGTCCTTCGCGAGTGGTTGAAGGTCGTCGAAGTCGGCGATCCGCACATCGGGGCGCCGCAACAACTCTTCGAGCGTATCACCGCCTTCACCGCGACTCGCCCGCAAGGTCGCGCGTGCGCCGCCAACCGCGTGGCGAATCTCTTCGACGAGCTGATGGCGCGCGCTTGGCACGAGTCCAACGCGGTGCCCGTGCGGGTCGAGCCTGAGATGCGCTGTCTCCTCGCGCAGCAAGAGCCGGTACTCGGCGCGCGACGTGAACATGCGGTACGGCTCGTCGGTCCCCTTCGTGACGAGGTCGTCGATGAGGACGCCGATGTACGCCTCATCGCGCCGCAAAACGAGAGGCGTTTCGCGCCGCACCGCGAGCGCCGCGTTGATGCCCGCGATGAGCCCCTGCGCCGCTGCCTCTTCGTAGCCGCTTGTGCCGTTCAATTGCCCCGCGAGAAAGAGCCCGGCGACGCGCTTTGTTTCGAGCGTCGGCGTGAGCTCGAGCGGATTCACGAAGTCGTATTCGATGGCGTACCCGGGCCGAACGACTTCGACCGACTCAAGACCTTCAATCGTTCGTAGGAATTCGAGCTGCACGTCGAACGGCAGCGACGTCGAAAGCCCGTTCGGATAAACCTCGAACGACTCGAGCCCTTCGGGTTCCAGAAAAATTTGGTGTCGCGAGCGTTCAGCGAATTTCACCACCTTGTCTTCGATCGACGGGCAGTAACGCGGTCCGCGCCCTTCGATGCGCCCTGCGTAAAGCGGCGATCGCGCGAGGTTCCGCGCAATGATCTCGTGGGTTCGCGCGTTCGTGAACGTGATGGCGCAAGCGCGCTGCGGAAGGACGATGCCGGGGCCGTCGATCGAAAATGGCCGCGCCGAGGGATCGCTCTCCTGTTTTACGAGCGTGTCCCACTCGATCGAGCGAATGTCGAGCCGCGGCGTCGTTCCGGTTTTGAATCGGCGAAGCTCGAGCCCCGCATCGCGCAGCGACTTTGAAAGCCCGCGCGCGGGTGGGTCTCCGGCGCGTCCCGCTTCGTAATGCGCTTCCCCGACGTGAATGAGCCCATTCAAAAACGTCCCCATCGTGAGCACGATGGCGTCGGCGTCGTAACGCACGCCGAGATTCGAAACGACGCCAACTGCGCGGTCGCCCTCGACGACGATCGACTCCACCATTGCGAGACGCACATCGAGCCCGGGTTGCGATTCGCACACGCACCGCATCGTAGCGCTGTAGAGGCGCCGATCGTTTTGCGTTCGTGTCGCCCGCACCGCTGGTCCCTTCGACGCGTTCAACGTGCGAATCTGAATCGCCGTCGCGTCGGCGACGCGCGCCATTTCCGAGCGCATCGATCTCGCGCACGAGATGCCCCTTGGCGGTGCCGCCAATCGCCGGGTTGCACGGCATCCATGCGATGGCATCGGGGTTTTGCGTGAGTAGGAGCGTTCTTTGTCCCATGCGGGCCGCGGCGAGCGCCGCTTCGCATCCCGCGTGTCCGCCGCCGACGACAATCACCTCGTAATGTTTGGGGAGTGTCCAGTTCGCCATGGCGGCCTTACTTTCCGACGCAGAAGTCTCGAAAAATTCGGTTCACGAGTTCATCGTGCGCCGTCTCGCCCGTAATCTCGCCAAGCGCGCCGAGCGCATCCTGGATGTCGGTTGCGGCGCACTCCTCGGGGAGCGTTCCCGCGAGACCCTCGCGCGCACGCGCGATCGCCGTGGCCGCACGCGAAAGCGCATCGCGGTGCCGCTCGCGCGTGATGACGACGCGTGGGGCGCCGTGGTCGGACGGCCGCGGTTCGACCTGAATCAACTGGGCGAGCGCGTCGCCGATTGCGTCGAGCCCAAGCCGCGTGTGCGCGCTGACCGGAATCGCGTGCGCAAGCGGCGCTCGAACGTCGAGCCGCAACGGACAGTCCGCCTTGTTGATGACGGCGATCGCCCTGCGACCGCCCAAGAGCTCGCCTACGAGCGTGTCGTCGGCGGTCCACGCGAGGCTGCCATCGAGTACCCAAACGACCGCATCGGCCGACGCGATGGCGCGCCGCGTGTGCGCAATCCCACGCGCCTCGACGCTTCCCGCCTTTTCGCGAATGCCCGCCGTATCGACAAGCGTCACACGCACCCCCGCGACATCGATGGCGTCTTCGATAAAGTCGCGCGTCGTTCCGGCCGCGTCATCAACGAGTGCGCGGTCGTCGCCAACGAGCGCATTAAAGAGCGACGATTTGCCGACGTTGGGCCGCCCCACAATGGCGACGCGCAACCCTTCGCGCGCGATTCGACCCACGCGGTGAGTTTCCACGAGGCGATTTGTGGCATCGAGCGTTTCGCCCAAGTCGCGAGCCGCCTTCGCGCGGTCGAACGTCGTAGCGGTGTCGTCCGCGTGATCGAGCGCAACCTCGAGGGCCGCGCGAACGCCGAGCAGCTCATCCCGCAGCGTCGCGACCCTTTGCGAGAGCGCGCCGCCGCTCGCCGCGCGCGAATACTCAAGCGCCGCCTCGCCTTCCGCGGCAACGATATCGGCAATCGCCTCCGCGCGGGCCAAATCGATCTTCCCGTTCCAAAACGCGCGCTCCGAAAACTCGCCCGGCCGCGCGGGCCGCGCTCCCGCTGCAATCGCCGCACGAAGCACCGAGCGCAAATTCAACGCGCCGCCGTGGACATGGAACTCGGCAACGTCCTCGCCAGTGAATGTGTACGGCGCGCGAAACAAGACGGCATACCCCGCATCGCCCGCAATCTGCCCGTACATCATGCGATGGGACTCGATCGGAGAATCGGGCGGGGCTTTAAACAGCGCGCGCAAGAGTGCCTCGCTCGACGACCCGCTTACGCGAACAACCCCGACGCCAGCAGGACCTGCGGCCGATGCAATGGCTGCAATCGTGTCGGCTGCCAGAGTCACGGCGCCTGATAAAAGAAATTCCGTCGATCGGTCTGCTGAACCTTTCCGGTGGGCGACACTTTATAGACGATGACCGTTTGGTAGTCGCCCTGGTCTTTCACCATGACGAACGTCTCGCTCGAAAGCGCAGCAAGCTTGAAGTCGAGTCCGGCCTTAGCTGGGGGAAGCGCCGTGACCGGTGGCTGTGCTGCGGCTGCCGGCGTCGCCGGCGCCGGAGTTGTTGCTGGCGCTGTCGTTCCTCCGCCCGCAGGCGTCTCCGTCTGCGCAACCGCGATTGCCGTACCCACCAACGCCACGAGTACCAGCCCGAACCCTAACGCGAGTTTCCGTTTCATCGCCTCACCTCTCCGTCACCGGCGCCGCGCCTGGCTCCGCTCCCGCCCCCGCCTCCGCATCCGCACCCGCTACCGCACCCGCCTCCGCACCCGCAACCGCTTCCGATCTTCTTTCCGACCCCGTTTCCTCCGTGCCTCCGTCTCTCCGTGGTGAATCTTCTCTTTCTTTTCTCGGCTGCACCACGATCTTCCGAAACGGATCCTCCCCCTCGCTGTGCGTCTCAAACGCCCGATCGCCCTTGAGCGCCACGTGAACCGACCGCCGATCCACGGCATTCATTCCATACACCGCGACCGGCTTTCCCGACGCCACCGCAAGCTTCGCGAGCTCTTGCGCAGGCCCTTCAAACGAATCGGCGCGCTCCGTCCGATACCCGTCCGTGTCGATGATGACCCGCTTCGCCTCGGCATCGCCGCGATTCTTCGCGCGATTCACGATGAGCTGAAGCGCCGCGAGCGTGACGCCGCCGTTCCCGAGCAGCACATCGCGGTCACCGCCCCGAATGTTGAGCTTCACGGCGTCGTCGTTCTCGGACACATCGACCGCCGCCTCCGTTCCCATCATCCGCAAAATGTCTTCCAAAAAAACCTTCGGATCGACCCGCGGCACGTCCGCCGCTCCACCTGTCACTTGTCCTTCGTCGTTCATTTTGCCTCCGCCTGTTTAGCCATTTTCCCGACCGGAGCACTCTTCCCGGCCACTTTCCCGCCGGCCGCCTTCTTCGCGTTCTTCTTGATGTACCACTGCTGCGCAATCGACAAGAGCGTCGACACAAAGATGTACAGCACGAGCCCCGACGGGAGAAACAACATAAAGAGAGAAAAGAGAATCGGCATGAAATAAAGCATGAACTTCATCTGCCGGTTGTCGATCGTCGACGGCGTCAAAAGCTGCTGCAGGAACACCGTAACGCCGTTCAGAATCGGCAAGATGAAGTACGGATCGGCCGCCGAAAGGTCTTGCAGCCAAAAAAGGAATGGCGCGTGGTACAGCTCAACCGCGCTGTTTAACATGCGGTAAAGCGCGATCCAGATCGGCATCTGCATCAACATCGGCAGACACCCCGAGAGCGGGTTAATCTTGTGCGCCTTATAGAGGTTCATGACCTCTTGGTTGTAGCGCTCCTTGTTGTCGCCGCACTTCGCTTTGACCTCGTCGAGCTTCGGCTTGAGCGCCGACATCGCCTGCATCGACTTGTACGACTTCTGCGTCCAATGGAATGTGAGGAGCTTCACGAGAAACGTGAGCAAGATGATCGCGATGCCCCAATTTCCAAAAATCGAATGAAACCCATTCAACAGCCAGAGCATCGGCCGGCAAATGAACCCGAGGATCCAAAAATCGACCGAGTCGTCGAGGTGTGGCTTGACGATCCCGTTCGCGTCGATCGCGAGCCCGTCGATCACTTTAAGCTGCTTCGGCCCAAAATACGCCGAATATTTTACCGTTGCCGTTTTCTGCTTGTCCTCGAGCGACAAACGGTTTAGCGACGTGACCTCCGCGATGATAACCGCGCCGTGCGCCGTCATGATGCACGAATGGCGCTCGGGTTCGTGCGGCATCAAAAACGACGCAAAAAACCGACGATCGATCCCAACAAACGACACGGCACCATCGAAACGCTTCGGCTGTTTCGCGACGTCGGCCGCCGTTTCGCGATTCAGCGAATTGTCGACGCGACAGAGCGGCGACTTGAAATCGGGCATCTCGCCAAACATGCTCGCCGACTTCGCGGTCCCAGGCGCGTCGGCCCCCGTCATGATGAGCCCGTACTCCGCCCACACTTTCGCCGCGCCTAGCCGCGTGAACGTAATTTCGAGATCGACGAGGTATTTTTCGCGAACGCGGTACTTTTTCTCGATTTCGACGGTCGCGCCGTCGGACCATTTGTACGAAAACTCGGTTTGCGATGCGCCCGGAACGTGCGCGTAAACCGGGTTGTCAGGGTAGGCGAAACTCTTCGCGAAAAGGTCGAGCTTGAGCGGTGGATGGGCGGCGCGCGACAGCTCGTCGACAAGCTCAAGTGGCTGCTTCTTGTTGTCGGTAAAGCCGTGGAGCGTCACTTGGTGCAGCACCGCGCCGTGGTCGGTGAAAACGTACTTGGCGTCGGGTGTTTCGACCATGTGGAGTTTTGGAGCGACCGGGGCGGCTACGGGAGCGGGAGCGGTTGCGGTAGCGGTAGCGGTTGCGGACGCGGGCGCCGGAGCGGTTGCGGGCGCGGTAACAGGCGCGGGCGGAAGCGGCTGCGGCCCCTTTTTCGACGACAGAATCTGCCACAAGAAGAGCGCGCCGATCACAACGACAACAGCAATGAGAGTTCGTTTGTCCATCGTTAAGGCATATCCACGCCACCCGCACTAAACGGGTGACACCGGCAAATCCGCTTCACGCCCAGCCACGACCCCCGCAGCGCGCCGTGCTTTTCAAGCGCAAGCTCCGCGTACTCGCTGCACGACGGCAAAAACCTGCAACGCCCACCAAAAATCGCCGCGAACGTCCAACGATACACGCGCACGAGCCCCACGAGAATCGCCCTCATCGCGCGTCCACCCGGCGCACCACACCCGCAAGCTCAATCTCCATGTCGTCGTACGACCGAATCGCCTTCGGCTCCTTTGCAATCACCACGTAATCAAACCCCACTGGCCACGCGCGCCGCGTCCGCCGAAACACTTCGCGCACGAGCCGCTTGAACCGGTTGCGCTCGGGCGAATTCGCCTGCTTCGCGCTGACGGTAATTCCGACGCGCGTTTCGCCGCGCCGATTTCGGTCAAACGCGAGCGTCACGCGTCGCCCATGAATCCGCCGTCCGCGCCCCTGAATCCTCGCGAAATCGCCGGTCCGCGTCACGCGAAGCGCCTTCGGGAATCCAAACTTCTTCACGGGCGCATTCGCCGTGTCGCTCGACCGCTACTTGTGCGCCGCCGTGACCGACAGGCGCTTTCGGCCCTTGCGCCGCCGCGCCGACAGCACGCGCCGTCCGCCGTTCGTCTTCATCCGCGCGCGAAACCCGTGCGTCTTTTTCCGCTTGCGGTTCGACGGTTGGTATGTCCGCTTCATATCTTTCTACTCCCTTGCCAAACCTTGAGCCGGCGGAGAGTACGTGTTTTTACGGGCGAATGTCAAGGTGAACCGCGACGACCAAGACACGGGGTAATCACCAAGCGGGCTTCGGGGGGTCGCTTCGATCGCCCTTTTTCTTGAACTTGAGAGTCCCTCCCGCTCCGCGCGGTTCTAGATTCATGATGAGATCGTTAGCCCAGCTGGCCGATTTTGCGAATCGTTTCCGCATGGGTACAATCGAAGAAAGAGGGAATTGAGCGTGTTTAATCTTTAGGCCAGCACTGTCGGTTTTTATAGCTCTGACGTGCGCACCGTTAGGCGCGTGTGGCAAGAAATCGAATGAGCCGTTGGCGTCGGATGACGGCGGCGGCGGCAGCGATGCCGGCGGGGATGGCGGCGGTGCGACGAGTGGCGATGCGGGCGAGGATGGCGGCGGTGCGACGAGTGGCGATGCGGGGACAGCGCAACCTTGCACGGTGGCATCTGGCCTCGACGGGTTCATCAATGCCGCGATGGCGGATAACAACATCCCGGGACTTTCGGCGGGCATTGTTGGTCCGTACGGCTTGGTGTGGTCGAAGGGCTACGGCCACGCTGACATCGATGCTGGCCGGCTCGTCACGGCGGACACTATTTTTCCGATCATGTCGATCTCCAAGGTTGTGACCGCCGTCGGCGTCATGCAGCTTGTCGAGGCCGGCCGACTGAATCTCGACACCAACATCAACACCTACCTTCAATCGATGCAGCTTGTTCACCCGAGTTTTCCAAGCGTCAGCATGACCGCGCGGCATCTCTTGACCCACACCTCGGGCATCGCCGGTGACGACTACGGTGTGTTGCAACTCAACATCAAGTCGAGCGACGCCGAGGTGCAACCGCTCGGCGAGATGTTGGCGGCGCTCTTGACGCCACAAGGAAGTCGCTACGCCGACGGCGGGAACTTTTCGAGCAACGCGCCGGGAACAACCCGAACCTACGCAAGCATCGGCACCTCGCTGGCCGGCTATGTGGCGGAATCGATCGCGGACGCAGGCTTCGACAACCTCACGAAGGCAAGCATCTTCGACCGTCTCGGGATGGTGAACACTTCGTGGCGTTTGTCTCCGTACGACAATAAGCGAGACCAACTCGCGGTCGGTTATACCTACAACGCCACCGACGGCACTTTCGTGTCCAATGAGCCCTTCACCTTCTCCGATTACCCGGCGGGGAGTATTCGCACGACCGTTCCCGAACTCGCACGCTTCATTGCGGCGCTGATCAACGATGGAACCTACGCTGGGCAAGCGATCCTCCTGCCCGCGACGGTGGCTGCGATGCGCGTCGTCCAGTACCCGGACGCGAGTGTCAACCAAGCGGTCGGCTGGACCTATACGCTTGCTTCGCGAACGTTGCTCGGGCACGGCGGTGACGATGTCGGCGCTTCAACGGACTTCAAGTACGATGTAAACACCAAGAAGGGGGCCATCATACTCATGAACGTCACGCGGCGGCCGAACACCGACACAATTCTAGATCGACTTCTCACCGAGTCCGATGCTTGCCAGTAAGCGAAACAATGACTTGCGGCGTTGTGATCGTTCCGCGATCTTCGTGCCTGGGTCGATTGCTGCAGCTAATAAGGGATTAACGCGCAAAGGTTCCCGCTCGCCCAGTCGATTGCGCTGCCCAACACCTCTTTGAGGTACGTTCGAACCTTCTGCGCGAGCAGGGTGTGGGTCAACCCTTTGACCTGATCGTAGATTTTGATTGCCATTTTCGCAAAGAGGTATTGAACGCGCGGAAGTCCGTAGCCGTGGGCTGGGTCCGCTCCCGGCAAGTACGAATCGGGTGCCACGACGCAGTTCCACGCGCCAAGCGGCCCGCACCGCGGCATGACTTGCCCAAAAACGCTGAGCCACCTCTTCGTCGTTGGGAACGACGCTGTTTCAAGGATGTGCTTCACGATCCAAGTCCACCCCAAGATGAAGCGGTCCTCGATCGTCGAGGCGACTGCGGCCTTCTTGTTTAAATCGACAGATGATGAGTGCGCAATCCAAAGGAATTTTTGGTTATCGCATTCCCGCGACGACCTCGTGAGGCCCTGGTGCCACGAGCCAATCTCGCCGGATTCGACGTCGGTTTTGTACTTGGCCGCCGCCAGAAAAAACGCGAGCCACTTCTTGCACCGTGCGAGATCCGGCGTCGAATAGGTCTTTCCAGGCGCGGGGCCCGCCGCGCAGGCCGGTACGATTTGCGCCGGTATGCGAATCGATTTCCCCTCAAAGTGCCGGCGGTAAAACTTGTAGGGAAGGAGCGTCAACGCGTAGTTGACGTCAAGCCATTTCGAATTCGGCGTGTAGCCTGCAGGCGCCGTCGTCGTCGATCCGTCCCAGCACGGAAAGAAATTCCGGCCCGTCCGAAGCTGAAAGTTTGTTTGAAACCAGATTCCGTACCAAAGTCCGAGACGCCGTTCCCAGTCTGACGACTTGAGATTCCGCGTGTCGATCCCTGGGATTCGCTTGGCCAAATAAAAGAGCGCTCCATACCGATCGGTGTCCGCCGGAACCCCCGGCGAATCAAGCTTGAACGGCGCCGGACACGCGGCATGCGAAGTTTGCTCGGCGAAGCTCGTTTCGAGTATGAAAACCGCCAACACGAGAACTCCCAGGCGACTCCTCATCCGCGGCTCCTTTCGAGCGAGCGGCGTAATACCAACTGCCGGCATCTACGATAGATATTACGGAAAGGAGCGGTGAATCACAATCGGCGTCGACCAAGACACGGGGTAATCTCCAAGCGGGCTTCGGGCGGGGTCGCTTTGTCGCGTAAGGATTATGGTCCGCCGCACGAATTGATGGCTGGCGTCGGGTCGAGGGCGGCGCTTGATTCGAAGACGTTAACGATTTTTCCAGCGCGATCGACGATGACGGTCACGCGGTGCGCGTAGTTGAACGTCGTTCCCGCGTATTGGCGCGACACGTGGCCCGATTCGTCGGACAAAAAGCGATACGGCGCCGCGAGGCTCTCGCGAAACTTGCGCAGCTTTTCGATGCTGTCGGTTGAAATCGCGACGACATGGGCGCCGCGCGCAGTAACCTGGGCGTACTTATCCCGGTACGCCGAAAGTTCGCGCGTTCAGCCGGATGTGAACGCCTTCGGGAAAAACGCGAGAATGGTCGGCCCGTGCCCAATGAGCTCCGCGAGCGTAACCGGTTTGCCTTCGGTGTCGGGGAGCGTAAAGGGCGGCGCCGGCTGGCCGATGCGAAGTTTCGCGGGCGGCGTGCCACAGGCGGCAAATGCGACCGATACAGCGCATAAACAGACCGAAAAGAAGGAACGGCGGCGGCGCAAAACGATCGACGACATGTTCGCGTTTATACCATGAAGGACACGCCGCATCGCGATTTGATGTTCTCCGTGCGGCAAGATATGAAGGACGTGTGTTGGAGGAATGGCTACTCGGGAACTTCGCAGATTGAGGCTCACGTCATCATCGACGAGCTTCCCGACGCCGGGGGGCTCTTTGAATCGCCGGCTCAGCTCGATTTGACGACAACCGAGGAGGAGCGAATGGGACTACTGGACGTATTCAGGAAGGGCGGCGCCGAGAAGGCGAAGAGGCCGCAGCCGAGACAGTTCTCGCTTGTAATTGCGGGCTACGGCGTCGAGGCGAAACCGAAACTCCCGGCGGGTGTCGCTCATCTCGAGGATAGCACTCTGATCTTCGGCCCGATGAATGCCGCCCCCGCGAAGGCGCAGGCGGCTCAAGGCGGGCTCAAGAACGTGCTGTTGAAGCCGGGCAAGGCACCGAGAGGTGTTCTTGAGAAGAGGCCGATCCCAGGAAGCCCAATCGTGACCTACTCAACCGGGCAGGAGGGTACGACCCAACTCGCTCTGGGTAACGGCATGGACAGCTATGAAGCTGTTCTCGAAGGATTCCGTGCGACGGATGGCCCGGCACAGTGGACCATTGTGACCGACGACCACGAGATTCGGTGGCCGGCCAAGCTCACCCTGCGAGCCGATGGTGATTTGAATCCTGGTTCCTGGCCGTATGAGTTCGGATTGGATGGATCAGCGGAAAACCTGTTGTATCTGCAGGGCCCGCTGACCGGCCCTGAGCAGATCCCTCCACCGGCGCGGCTAATAGCACCAGGCATGGAGATGGTTGGCCAGGGCGATGTGAAGGGCACGGTCAACGCAGTGATCTGGATCGAACTCGCCTATGAGCACGGCGGCGCCAAGTGGAAGAAACGCTTCTACTACATCCCTATCGATTCCGAGTCGGTCTACCTGCTTCGTGCCCAGGTAACCGAAGCCGTCTCCGCCAAGATGTTCGAGGCGGCCGATCTCATCGCCACGTCGTTTCGGCCGCGCCGCTGAGCCTCGGGCCTACAAGCTCGCCAGGAACTCCAGAACTTCCGGACAGCGCCACCGGCCGCGTGCCTTCTTGACCGGCGGCGGATTGGCCTCGATCGCCTTGCGCTTCTCCTCGAGCTCAACGTGCCCCACGAGTTTGGCGTCGAACATCTGCCCGTGTAGCAGCGTCAAGGTGACGTTCAGCGAGGCGATCAACGCATCGACGATCGACTCGACCACGACGCAGGGCAACGGCACGCAGTGCATGTGATTTAAGGTCGCCCGACCGGGGACGCGCGGCCCAAGTTTGCTGCGAATTGCAGCGATCAACTGCTTAATTTTATTATAATTTTACCGGATTTGCTTGGCCGGTGAATTGCTCAACAGGCGGCCACCTAGAGTTGGAGGATGGCGACGTGAATCAATTCCGTGGCGCGAAGCGATGGGCGATGCTGGTGGTTGTGGCGTTGTCCGCTGGTGCATGCGGGGTCGGCGCGGACGGATTGCCCGGAAACACGTTCGCCGACGAAGACGACGACGCGTTTGGGCTCGCCGACGCGGACAAGGCCGACGGCGCGCGGTCGTGGAAGCGCGTCTGGGAGAACACGAAGAAAAAGGTTCGCGACCGCGTCGACGAGGCGAAGGAGCGCGCGGAGGCCGTCTACGATCAGATGTTGTCGTTTTGGGAGCGGGGCGTCGATTACGCGACCGCGCACCCGGACGAGATATGGGCGAAGATTCGCGCGCTCGACTGCAAAACGGTTGTCGAGGGGCTTTCGCGCTACAACCCGGCGAGCCGGTTTTTGGCGAACTTCTCAGCGCCGGCGGCGACGTGCGCGGACCAATTCACGGTTGGATTTGTCTGCGGGACGTCGCAGATGATGCAGGCGCTGAAAACCGTCGCCGTTGGGTCGATTCGCGCCGCGTGGCAGCACCGCCCAGCGTGCTTTAGAACCGCGCTGCTCTCCGGTCCGCTTGGGCCGGCCGGTTTCGCGATGTGCGGGCTGTACTATTATTCAAAGCCACAGGTGATCAAGATGGCGAAGTGCGCGAAGCAGCTTTACCAAGAAAACCGGCTTTGGCGCGCGCTTTGGGAAGAGCTTTGGAAAACCGGGTGCGAGCTTGCGGGGCAAATCACGCTCGATGTCGTGATGACCGCGCTCGCGGGGGGCGGTGGCGCGCCGGCGATGATTGGAAGCTGGTTCTTTAAGATTAAGCGGATGATTTCGCCGATTGCGTGGCTTCGCGCGGCGGGGCCGGTCGCGCACCACTCGGTTGAGGCTGTTGCGCACTCGCTCATTAACGCGAGCGAGCGCTTGAGCGAATGTCGCGACGAGTAAACGAGACGAAAGGACTACTTCGTCTGGGCCTTCTTAAAGACGCAGTGGTACATCCCGTTTTGGCAGGTGCCCTTGTCGTATTTGACGCAAAGGCGCGGAGACGCCAAGGGAAGAGGTTGCTTTCTTTGCGTCTTTGCTGCTTTGCGACTTTGCGTTGAAATCCCCTGCGGAAGCGGGAGCGCGAACCTACGTTGCCGCAAGCGGCTCTTGCTGCGTGACACAGTGAAAGGCGCCAAAGCCCCAGACGAGGTCGCGCGCGTCGATCGCGGCGATGCGGCGCGTTGGAAAGGCGCGGGCGAGGGCGAGGGCGGCGGCGGTGTCGGCCGGGTCGTTGAAAACCGGGAGTAGAACGACGTCGTTTGCGATGTAGAAATTCGCGTAGCTTGCGGGCAGGCGGGTGCCGTCGTGGATGACGGGCGCGGGGAGCGGGACGGTGACGACGTCGAGCGGGCGGCCATCCTGATCGCGGGCGGCGGCGAGCGTGCGCGCGTTCGCCGCGAGCGCGGCGTGGTTCTCATCGTGCGCATCGCGTTCGACAACGGTGAGCACGGTTCGCGGACCGATGAAGCGCGTCATGTCGTCGACGTGACCGCTCGTGTCGTCGCCCGCGACTTCGTGGTCGAGCCAAATAACGTGCGCGACGCCGAGGTGTTTGCAAAGCGCGCCTTCAATCGCGTCCTTTGACATCGCGGGATTGCGATTCGGGTTCAAGAGGCATGACGCGGTCGTTACGAGTGTCCCCGCGCCGTTCACGTCGATCGAGCCGCCCTCAAGCACCATGGGGATTTCAACACGCGGGATTCCCGTTGCGCGCTCGATGGCGAACGGCACCGTCGCGTCGAGGTCGTGCGGCCATTTTTCGCCCCAACCGTTGAATCGCCAGTGAAGGAGGCGCCGCTCGCCGTGCGCATTCACAACGACTGTGGGGCCGTGGTCGCGAACCCAAGACCAATTGTTCGGGGCGCGGTGAAGGTGCACGCGGCGACCGACGACGCCCGCTTTGTCCATGGCGGCGCGCGCGATGCACTCCGTGTCGTCGTCGTGGATGATGATGCGGACGTCTTCGCCCGTCTCGAGCTCCTTGACCATTCGTGCCCAGATCGGGTGGACGACGTGGAACTTTCCTGGCCAGTGGGCCTCGTCGTGCGGCCACGTGAGCCACGTCGCCGCGTGCGGCTCCCACTCGGCCGGCATTCGAAACGCACGTGGGTCTAGCTCAGCCATCCGCTCCCGCTCCCGCACCCGCAACCGCTCCCGCCTCCGCCCCCGCACCCGCAACCGCTCCGGCTGCCGCGTCCCCGACACCGGTTTTAGCTTCCCGGACACGCTTTTCGCCTCCCCGGACACACTTTTGGCCTCGCCTCACGCCCGGAAGGCCTCCCCTCACGCGGTTTGGCCCTCCCATCACGTGAGGGAGCCTAGAATCATTTGGGTTTTTCTTTTCTCAGCAGCCGTTCGTACTGTTCCGGCCGTCGATTCGCGAAGAACCGCCAGGCCTCCTGCAGCGGTTTTACGCGCGACAAATCGCACGCTGCGTACAGAATCGTCTCATCGGCGCCTGCCGCCGCAACGACCGCGCCCGCCGGGTCCGCGACGAACGAGCCGCCCCAAAAAGAAATCGCGCCCTCGCGCCCGACGCGATTGACCGCCGCGACGAAGACGTTGTTGCACGCCGCGTGTCCGACCTGCGCCGCGCGCCACATCTGCTCCCAATCGCCCGTGATGTTCGCCTCGACGGCGTCGTCGATCGTTCCGATCGCGGTTGGGTAAACGATGATCTCGGCGCCCGCGAGCGCGGCCAAACGCGCGGCCTCGGGGTACCACTGGTCGTAGCAAATAAGCGGCGCGATGCGGCCGTGCGGCGTATCGACGACGACAACGCCCGTGTCGCCGGGCGAGAAGTAATGTTGCTCGTGGTAGAGGATGTCTTCGGGGATGTGCGTTTTGCGGTACGTCCCGAGCGGGCTTCCGTCGGGCCCAAAGACGACGCACGTGTTGAATCGCGTCCCGTCCGTCGCGCGCTCAAAGACGGATCCACCGATGAGCACAACGCGTGATTCCCGCGCCATATTGGCAATTGCGGCCGTTGTCGGGCCTGGAATCTCTTCCGCAGTTTCGAGCGCCGCGCGATCGTCGGGACGCTGGCAAAAGTACGCGCTGGTGAACAGCTCGGGCAAGACGACGATCTTCGCTCCGTGTGCTGCGGCCGCTCGTACAGCCGCACCCGCCGTTTGCAGATTCTCGTCGCGCCCTCGCGCTGAGCGCATCTGGATGAGAGCAATTTCAACGCTATTCCCCATCGCGAAGCAGTTTCTCCCAGATAGGAACAAGCCCGAGCTCTTTGAGGTTGGTCAAGAGAACAGTCGATGTCGAGAGTTCTGGGGTCACGTCGAGCATGCCGCGAATATCGCGCAGGTGTTTCTCCGAACCGCCTTCGCGATGGTACTCGAGCTTCTTGACGATCACGTACTCCGGGGGCGCGAGAAACAGCGATGCGTTTTTCGCACGCACCTCGCGTCGGTTCGCGAGGGCCCAGCGCTGGAGCGGATCGCCGCCAGCTGGGTAAAAATCGGCCTTGAAGCCGCTTGTCAGGTGAATAATGTTGAAGTGCCCGCGTGAGGTGCGCGCGATTTCGACCCGCAGCACGTCTTCAGGCGGGCAATAATACGCCGTTGTGTCGAAGACACCGAGGAACGCGACAATTTTTTCGGCGGCGAGGTCGATGACGATGTCGACGTCGCGCGTCATCCGCGGCTCGCCATAAATCATGCTCGCGACCGATCCGGTCACGGCGTAACGCACACCAATTTCGTTGAGGGGCCGGATGATGCAATAGATTTCGTCAGTCCCGAGCATAAAGAAGCGAATCCCGGATCGCACGGTTCACGGCGTCGTCGGTCCAATCGGGGTGCGCGCTCGTGAGCCACGCCTGTTTCAGCTCGCGCCAGCTGTCGAGCATTCCCATCGCGAGCGCGATCTTTTTTTCGGGCGGCATTCGCGCGTAGATTTCGCGCTGTCGCGGGTCCGTTCGATCTGACTTGTGCCATCGCACATCGCCATCATACGGGCACGAGTTGTGATCGTCCAGCGCGCTGTCCGCGTATCGGAGCTTGATTCCCGGTTAATGGCCAAGACCAGAATGGGGCGGTCGGGTTTGGGATCGCTCCGGCTCGCAAAAGTCCTCGGGTCTGACATGAAATGTGAGTCTGCTCGAAACGAATCAAACATCATGAGAACGGCAAATCCACGCCCCATCGGCACCTCATCCCCTGCGCAAAGGTGCGCTGCGGGCTCCGTTCCGTCGCCCTCGCGATTCTGTTCGCGTCGGCA
>JACPTQ010000069.1 GCA_016192705.1 Deltaproteobacteria bacterium
TCGCTGATCCCAGCCGATATAGCGCTGCAGACCCTGCGCAAAGGTGGGGCTGCGGGCTCCGTTCCGTCGCCCTCGCCATTCCGCTCGCGCCGGCAAGCCGCTGGCTTGCCGCCAGACTACTCGCGGAATAGGCGCGCCTACGCGCTGCCCCTGCCGACCCTACGCAATTCCGGGCGGGCCGCTTTCCGGGGACGTATTCTTTAGGTCTGAGGGCGGTACGAAGGGTTCACCCGTTGGGCGTCGGCCAGCGTTCGATAATGTTTGATTCATTTCGTACAGACTCACATTTCATGTCAGACCCGAGGACTTCCGCGAGCCGGAGCGAGCCCAACCCCGACCGCCCACTGAAGTCTTCTCCGTTACCCCGGGATCAGGGTCAGCGTTGATGGTGTTTCGCGTGTGCGGTAAAAAGCGGCGATGACACGCCCCTGGTACGAGACGTTTTTCGATGGCGACTATCAGCTCGTTTGGAGAAGGCACTTTTCGGAAGTCGACACCGCGCGAGAGGTTGACTTGATTTGGCGCCTGCTCGGCCTCGGGCCCGGGATGCGCGTTCTCGATACGGTTTGCGGGTTTGGGCGCCATGCGATTCCGCTCGCGGAGCGCGGATGCGCTGTTACGGGGTGCGACCTTTCCGAGACGGAACTTTCGCGCGCGCGATCGGCAACATCCGTCTCGGGCACAACTGTGCGCTGGTTGAAATGCGATATGCGCGAGCTGCCATTCGATGGCGAATTCGACGCGGCGTTCAACGTTTACTCCGCGTTTGGCTACTTCGAGGACGACGCCGAAAATCAGCGCGCACTGCAGGCGTTTCGACGTTCACTCAGGCTCGGCGGAGGCTTTGTCTTCGATTTTGCGAACGTGCTCAGTCTGTCGAAAAGGTTTCGCAAGCGCGATTGGGATCTCGGCGAAGATGGCATCGTCGTTTTACGCGAGGCACGTCCCGACTTTAGGCACGGGATTACCTGGGAGGTCGTTCGCTTTATTGAACCCGGCAAGTCGCCGCGTGAATCGACGTTTGGCGTGCGAATGTACACGGTCGACGTGCTCGTGGCGATGTTTGAGCGAGCCGGGTTCCGCGTCGATCGCATTCTCGGCGACTGGGACGAAGCGGAGGTCTCGTTCGAAAGCCCGCGCGTCATCTTCACCTGCACCGCGGTTTAACGATAGCGGCGAAATCAATCAAACGGCGACCACACCGCACCCGCGTCGCGCCAGCCGGCATCCGCCGTGAAGCGGTTCTCCCACACGCGATACCCGACGTCATCGACCTCGCTTCCCCAAACGACGAGAGCCGTCCCGGCAGCACCGGCGGCGGCCGATGGCCCAAATGCGACTCCCTCTGAACCGCCGATCACGGTTGGCGAACTCCAGGTCGATGCGGCTCGTGAGTAGCGTGCGGCCGAAACCTGCGGAGGGCTGCTCAAATCGCCATACAGGAGAAGCGTCAAAAAGCCGTTCCCAGCGCCGTCGAGGGCGATAACCGGTGGCGGCGCATACGCGAAACTCGCGAGCGGGCTGACCGTTGCGACGGCCGCCGCCGGACCGATTCCGGCATCGGCTGCGTAACGCCGCGCCCACGCTTGCATGTGGCCTCCATCGGCGCGCTGGTTCCACGCCACAAGTGCGTTCCCCTCCGCATCGATGGCAACGGCCGGTTCGAGCGCAAACCCGTCTGAAACGTCTGCAAGCGTCTCGGCGGGGAGCCAATCGACGGACGGCGGAATCAAGCGCCGCACCCACACCTGGCGCGTCGCAAAACTCTGATTCCAAACAACCACGCGTGCGCCGGCGGCATTCGTGACGATGCGCGCATTTGACGGCCACGACCCACCAAGCTCGCCCGCGTCCATCGCGAAAAGCGGCACGGCGGCCGCCCATCCCCCGTCTGAGCTCGATAGGTTCCACCACACAGCGTAATCGCGAACCCACACCGCTGCCGCACCGCCAAAACCATCGGCACCAACCGACGGCTTGCCGACGGACGATCCCGCGTCGGGAATCGGCTCAATCGCGCCCGCATTGCCCCACCCCGCGTCGCCTGTGAAGCGATTCGCCCAGACGTCGCGGCCACCATCGATCGCATGCAGCCACACAACCACAGCGCCGCCGAGTCCATCAACCGCGAGCTCGTGCTCCCGCGTCGGCGTAAACATTCCAAACTCGGCGCCGCCGAACAGCGTACCGGGCGCGGGTGAGCTCGGCGAATCTGTGCCCTGTATGGCGGCGGGCGCCTCCCACGTTTTCAAATCGAGACGGTATCGGGCTGCCATAATCGACTGCGTGCCACCGCTCGTCTGCTGCCAAACCGCAAATCCATTTCCCAAAGGATCGAGCCCGACACGCGAACAACAGATCGGCAGCCCGGCGTCTGTCCACGCAAGCGATCGAATCGTGGCGCGGGCCGACCATGCCCCTGCGTCGGAGTCGAACCGGCGCGCCCAGATGTTGAGCGCCGTGCCGATGTCCTGCTCCCAAACGACAAGGGCATCACCGACGCCATTCATCGCGAGTCGAACATTCCAGATTCGACCCGTGTCGGCACCCGCATCCGACCCCGCGTCGGCACCCGCATCCGCCCCGCTCCCGCATCCGCATCCGCATCCGCGCCCGCATCCGTCGTCCCCACACCTGGTGACGACGAACAGCGAACGGTCGCAACCGTTACCGCTATAACGATACCGAGCCAAAGTGGCGGGCAAGACCTGCCCATCTTGTTATTAATTCTGCCAGACCGAGTTTCGAATCGAAAGCGTCTGGCGGGTTACGAATTGACGCACGGGCCTGCGCACTCGTATCGTCGCGCGCCATGAAACGATCATCATCAATCTGGGTAACGTTTTTGGCGCTTGGAAGTTGTGCGGCGACGAGCGGAGCAACGGAACGCCCGGCGGCTTGGCTCTTTCGCGGCGGTACGATTGTGACGGTCTCCGGCGAGGTGATCCGCGATGGCGATGTCGCGGTCGCTCAAGGCAAGATCGTCGCGGTCGGACGCGGCATCGACACGCCCAAGAGCGCGCGGGTCGTCGACCTTCGTGGGCGCTTCGTGACGCCTGGACTCATCGACACGCACTCCCACATCGGCGTCTACAGTTTTCCCGGCGTTGCGGTGAATTCCGACGGCAACGAAATGACCGCGCCGGTCACGGCTGAGGTGCGCGCGGCCGACGCGATCAATCTCGACGACCCAGCGATTCCGCGCGCGTGGCGAGGCGGCGTTACGACCGTGCAAGTGCTTCCCGGAAGCGGGAACTGTATCGGTGGACAGAGCGCCGTCGTCAAACTCAAACGCGGCACCCTCGCCGAGATGCTGGTACCGGGCGCGCCGCGAGGGCTCAAGATGGCGATGGGCGAAAACCCCAAACGCACGTACGGCGGGCGCGGGCAAATGCCGATGACACGCATGGGAAGCGCCGCCGTCATGCGCGAGGCGTTCGCGAAGGCGGCCGAGTATCGGAAAAAGTGGGACGATTACAATATCCGCCTTGCGGCGCACGTGTTGGATCGGCGCCTTCCCGTGCTGAATCAGAAGGAGCAAAAGGCAACCGCGGCGATCGCGGCGCCTGACCGGGATCTGCGACTCGAAGTGCTCGCCGATGTGCTGCGCGGAAAAGTCCGGCCGCATGTGCACGGGTATCGCGTCGACGACATCCTGACGCTGTTTCGAATTGCGGATGAATTCGGATTCAAGGTCGCGTCGCTCCAGCACGCGCTCTCGGCGTGGAAGCTTGCACCCGAGATTGCGCGGCGTGGAGTCGGCGTCGCGACGTTTTCAGATGAGTGGGGATACAAACACGAGATGGCCGATTCGCGGCTCGATGCACCGGCGATTCTGCACAAGGCGGGTGTGCGCGTGTCGCTGCAGACGGATCACCCGGTCATCGAGCAGCGGTTTCTCGTGCATGAGGTCGCGAAATCGGTTCGCGCGGGCCTCCCCGAAGCAGAAGGGTTTCGCGCGGTTACGCTGAATCCCGCGTGGATGCTGGGGATCGACACGCGTGTTGGCTCTCTCGAAGCAGGTAAAGACGCAGACCTCGTGGTTTGGAGCGGGCATCCGATGCGGATCGCGAGTCGCGTCGACTTCACGATGATCGATGGCGAGGTGGTGTATGAGCGTCGTATTTCGAAGTAGCGCCGTCGTCGCAATCGTTGGCGCGCGCATCTTCACCGGTCTCGGCAACGAAATCGAGAGCGGCACCGTCGTCTTTTCGGGCGGTAAAATCCAGGCGGTTGGTCGTGCGGGCGATGTGAAAGTCCCCGCGGGCGCGTCACAGATCGACGGTCGCGGCAAAACCTTGTTGCCGGGGTTCATCGACGTCGCGACCGCGCTCGGCCTCGTCGAAATCTCGCTGTCGCCACCTGAAAACGACGCGCACGAGAAGTCGGCGAAGTTGACGCCGCAGGTTCGCGCGCTCGACGGACTTTTTTTCGACAGCCGCGCAATCCCCGTGGCGCGGGAGGGCGGCGTCACAAGCGTCGTTGCGCAGCCGGTCGGCAACGTCATCGCTGGAACCAGCGTCCTCTATCGCGTATCGGGTGGAATCGCCTCAGAGGTCGTGATCGCGGCCGACGCGGCGCTGCACTTTAAGCTCGGCGAACAAGCGCGCGGAGGAGACAAGCCGCCGCAAACGCGCATGGGGGTTGTCGCGGCAATTCGTCAGCAGCTTGAAAAGGCGCGCGGCTACCAACAAAAGCTCGACGCGTACACAAAGGAGTATGAGGCGTGGAAAAGTGGCGCGCGCGCAGGCGTTGCGGGTGCCGCATCAGCGACCACGGAGGCCGAAAAGAAGGAGCCGGTGCCACCACCGCGAAATCTTGGCCTACAGGCTATTGCGCGCGTGCTCGCTGGGCGGACGCTCGCCATTTTTCACGCCGATCGAATGAGCGACATCCTCGTCGCGTTGCGAATCATTCGCGAGTTCAAGCTGCGCGCGGCGATCGCGGACGGTGCCGAGGCGTGGCGCGTCGCGCGTGAAATCGCTCGCGACAAAGTGCCGGTCATTGTTGCGCCGGTTCGCGTATCACCAAGCCGCATGGAAACACTCGAGTGCCGACTTTCAAACGCGGCCGTCTTGCACGCCGCGGGGGTTGAAGTGGTCATCGGTTCGAACGACGTCTTCAACGTCCGCAACTTGCGTTACGAAGCGGGATTCGCTGCGGCGCATGGACTTCCGCGCAGCGCCGCGCTTCGCGCCATAACGAATGCACCCGCGCGACTCTTTGGCGTCGACGCGCAAATTGGCAGCATTTCAGTTGGACGCGACGCCGATCTCGTGCTCTGGGCGGGCGACCCGATCGACACCGATGGGCGCATCGTCCACATGTGGGTCGCCGGGAAGTTACAATCGCCAACGAGATGACGTATCATTGAGTTAGGCCGAAAAGGTTGATGGCCTGAAGGGGAGAGTGAATGAGCCGATTGATCGCCATCCTCAACAATGACCCCGTTCGCATGAAGTGCTGTCTCTACGCGATGCGCGACAGTATTCGAGAGCCTGCGTCCGGTGGTGCGCGAACGCACGACGGATGGGGGCTTGGGTTTTATCAAAACGGCGAAGTTCTTTTGCAAAAGAAGCCGCAATGGGGAAACCGTGAAGTCGACTACTACGAGATCGCGAAGGAGATCAAAACAGACGCGATCGTTGGCCACGTGCGCAAGGCGACCGTTGGGGCATGGAAACACGAGAATTCGCATCCATTTCGATTTCGCAATTGGCTCTTCGCGCACAATGGCACCATCGCGCACTTCGACGCCGTCAAGCCGCGCATGCTCGAAGCGATTCCCGATTTTCTAAGACGTAATGTGCGTGGAGACACCGACAGCGAGCACTTGTTTCATTTGTTCCTGACGCTTTTGCAGGAGCGCGGAAAGATGGACGACCCCAACCTCGACGTGCGATTCGTCCGCGACGCCATGCGCACCGCGGTTTCGCGGCTCGTGCATTGGGTGTCGGAAGCCGGACCCGACGCGGCGCACCTCAACATCGTCGCGATGAATGGTCGGGTGATGGTCGCGGTTCGTTATGGACGGCCGCTGCACGCGATCCGGCAAGTTGGATTTCAAGACTGCGCGATATGTCGAAGCCCAAGCGAACCTGAGAAGCGCGCACCCCACGAGTTGCTGCGATTCGCGGCGGTTGCATCCGAGATGTCGAAAGTAGCGCCCGGATGGACCGAGGTTCCAGAACACTCACTGGTCTCTGTCAACCGCGCGATCGATCTGGAGACGGAGACCCTCTAAGTGACAGACACGGGCAGTGGTGGCGGTGGTGGCGCCGAATCCCAAGGTGGAGCTGGAGCTCGGCGCGTACTCCTCGCGGAAGACGATCTGGTCAACGGGGGGATGCTGCGCGAGATTCTGGTCTCGGCGGGATACCACGTCGCGTGGGCGCGCGATGGCGAGGAGGCGCTCGCGTTTATCGCGCCCGATCCGCCCGACCTTTTTGTTCTCGATCTGATGATGCCGAAAATTGACGGATTCGAGGTCTGCGCGCGGCTCAAGGGCGATGTCGGAACGCGTCACATTCCGGTCCTCGTCATCACGGCAATCGCAGATCAGGCTTCACGGATTCGTGCCATTGAGCTCGGGGCCGACGACTATATTGTGAAGCCGGTGGATCGCGTTGAAGTCATCACGCGCGCGCGGGCGCTCATTCGAACGAAACTCCTGAACGATGAGGTTCAAGCGCAGCTCCGCTCCGTGAAACGGCTGGAAGAGATTAAGAGGCACCTCGTTCAATTCCTCGTTCACGACTTGCAGAACCCGCTCACGGCGGTGATGGCCAACGTTCAGATTGCCCAGCGTGAGGCGTTGCGAGGTCACACCGAGGCCCTCGGGCCGTCGCTCGATGACGCGCTCACGTGCTCGCGCCGAATGCACGAACTCCTCCAGAGTCTTCTCGACGTCGAGCGCCTCGAGGAGGGGCGCCTGCAAGTGCGGATGGAGCCGGTCGACGTTGTGCAGGTGGTGGAGAGCGTGTTAGCGGACCAGCGGGGCACCGCGGCCGAGGGCAGCGTGGCGCTTACGGTCGAGATCGGCGACCCCGTTACGGTGACCGGTGACCAGGGGTTGTTGCGACGCGTTCTCGCGAATCTTGTTGGCAACGCGATCCGTTTTGCGCCAGAAAACTCGACGGTTCGGATTCGTGTTTCGTCGCACCGTGGGCGCGCCATCATCGCGGTGACCGACGAGGGACCGGGCGTGCCGCGTGCGATTCGGAATCGAATCTTCGAGAGGTACCATCAAGCCGGATCAGCGCGGGAGCGCGGCGGCGCCGGGTTGGGGCTCACGTTCTGCAAGCTGGTTGTTGAGGCACACGGCGGCCAAATCTGGGTTCAAAATGATCGAGAGGAGGTAACCGGCGCGACTTTTTTGGTCGGACTTCCTTTACAGGCCGGGCGCTAGCAACGCTTTCTTTTCACCCGCAGGCACACTCGGCGACAGCCGCGACAGCGCATCCCAAAACTCGTCCGACAACACCGCGCCACGGGCCGCGATGTGCGCCTCGAAGTGACGAACCTTTGCGAGCTGATCGAGCTGATGCGACTCCAAACGACCGGTGAGCCGAATGGCGGTGCCGATTGTCCGAATCGAATTGAGCGCCGCGAGCGTCTCGTCTGCGAGGTAGTTCCCCTTGACGACAACAAAGAGCCGCAGGTTTCTCAATCGCTTCAGTTGCGCGAGATGGCCCGCAGTCCAGCTCTCGTCGATGACGAACGTCCGCGTGGCCAAGCGGAGACGCGCCAGAGCGCCAACAATGTCAGGTGTGATGTCGGAGGGTGGGGCCGACTCAATCGCCACGCCAAAATAGCGAACCTTACGCAACATGCGAAGTTCGTCGACCGACGGCGCGCCAACAAAAACGACGTGCTTCATGATCGGTCCGACCGTTTCAAGGAGCCCGGCCAGCTCTTCGCTCATCTCGCCCGCTTTCACGCGGACGGTGACCTCAAGCCGGTGTAGTTTTCGAAGTTGCCCGATGTCCTCGCCCGTTACGCTCGCGTTGACGGCGACGTTCACCGCAAGTTTGGCCGAATTGATTGCGTCCACCATTCGTTCGGACAGCTGGTTCTTCGGCGCCTCGATCACCACGCGCACGTTGGGATAGCGCGCGAGCCGTGCCAAATCGCCCCGACTCATCTCCGCGGAGAGCTCGACCCACGTCGGCACCGATCGCGAAAAAGGTGACTCCACCTGCGCGAGAGCCAAGACTGGAGTGAAGACGCTGACGAGGGAAAGCGACCAAGAAAGATTCAACATCGAATCGTCTCCTTTCGCTACGCGGCCGCGTCAAACAATTCGTTCACGCGACCCCGACCGAACCACACCCGAAGCTCGGTTCGCGGCTGTCCCACCCCCAAAACTATTTTGGCATAAGTCAGCCGCGTTCGGGTACCCAAACTTCCAACCTCGAGACTCGTGAGGGTGTTCCACGTACCTGTGTTCACGTAGTCCTTACCCGGCGCGAACTGCCGGACCTTTGCGCCATGCGTGTGGCCAAAAACGACCGTGTGAATCGACGCATCGCGCGCCAAGATCTCCTCGGCCGCGCGGTCCAGCGTTGGGAAAACCGCGGCCTCACGAAGGATTCGAATCATTTGGCGAAAATGCGTTCTCATCTGCGGGTGGCGCCGAAAAAACCCGCGAAAGAAAAAAATCATCAGAAAGAAACCCATCTTCATGAGCAACCAAAAATCGTAAAAGAGACACCACCGGAGGAAGCGGCGAAACGGTCGCACTTTGTCGACATACGGGTATCGGTGCTTCAGACGATTCAAAAAGAAAATGACGAACTGCGTCCCCCACGGGAGATAAAGGATCGGTTCATTCAGGCGACGCGTCAAAAAAATCTGGTCGGGCTCGACGCGATTTGCGGCCTCATGTTGGTGTCCATGCTCGATGTGAACGCCGTCGAAGCGATACGGATCGGTATGAAATACAAGGTCGGACGAGATGCGGTCGCGGAGAACTTTCTGAACACCTTCCCAAACGTACGCGGGGTCATGGTTTCCGATGACGATCGAAATCCGCTTTGACGGCTGCCGCGCGAACTGAGCCAACGCATCGAATAGCGCGGGATGTCCGGCCACGATGCGCTTCGTCCGCTCGACCGCCGTGCGCTCGGTGACGTGGTCGGGGCGCTCTTCGCCTTCGCACGGTTGGAGCTGCTCGAGAACATCGCCGTTCAACACGACCTCGACTTCAGCGTCGAGGTATTCCGCCGTCCGGTAGTACTCGAGAAACTCGATGAGGCGCTCGTCTTGTACGAAATCTTCGTATTCATTTCGGCGCCCTTCGGGATCGGTGGCGCCCATCCCGATATGCAGATCCGAAAGGACGAGCTTTACCCTCAGCATCGATGTTCACCCTACCCAGATCCAGTATACAGGGCGCTTTCGCGGTATCGAGCGACCATCGCACGCCCCCAAACTTGAAGGAGCGCGGCGGACGGCACTGACAAGATGAGACCGACGACGCCGAGAGCGGCGCTGCCAACGAGGAGCGCAACAAGAAACGCGAGCGTCGAAAGGCCGAGGCTCTTTCCGACGATGAGCGGCGAGAGGACGAGGACGTCGAGCGCTTGGCCAACGACAAACGTCACGACGACGCCCGCGGGAACGCCCCACCCGTGAAAATCGAGGAAGCTAAAAATGAGCGACACCACGACGCCGATCACGGCGCCCAGATACGGAATGATGTTGATGAGGCCCGCGAAAATTCCAAGCGTGATGGCCATGGGAACGCCCGACAGCGCGAGGCCGACCGAGTAGAGAATCGCGAGGACGAGACTTACGCGAATCTTGCCGCGCAGATACGTCGCGCAAATGGAGTCGACATCGCGGAGCCCGCGCATCACGGTTTCGCGGTGATTGAGGGGGATGAGGGCCTCGATGCGGCGCGCGAGACTCGCTTGGTCGCGTAAGAAGAAGAACATGAGGACGGGGATAATCAGGAGCGCGAGGAGGTCGATCAGCGCGGTGAAGGTGCCAGACAGAAGTTTTGTGACGCCCCGCGTGAGCCACTCGGCGACTTGCGGGGCCTGCGATTTAACCTCCACGGGAAGTCGCGCAAGCGCCTCGTCGAGCGACGTCGGAAAATCAAATTCAAATGAGCGCTCGAGCCACGGAATGACCTCCGTTCGAATCACGTCAACCATGCGCGGCAATCGCTTCGCAAAATCGGCCAACTCGCGCGCGACAATGGGAACCGCGATGATCAAGAACACGAGGACGACGACAAGGGACACGGCCAAAGCAAAGGCGGCGGCACCCGAGCGCGTGAAGCGTCGCGTTTCGAGCGTGCGCACAAACGGCGATAAATGGTACGCGAGAACCCACGCGATTCCGATGGGAACGAAAGCATCCCGCAGCCAGTAAACGATTCCAACAGCGATGGCGACGACGACCGCAACGCGAACCGCGCGCGCGCCGAGTATTGCTTTGGGCGAGAACGCGTCAGCCAACGGCCGCCCTCGCGCCGCGGAGCGCAACAACGAATCGCCATCCGTAATCAACGAAGCTCACGGCCACGAGCACCACGGTCCCCAGCATGGCCGCCGCAAGATACTCGCGAATCCCCGTATCGCCGCCCACAGCGACGATTCCGAGTCCGATCGCCAAGAACTCACCGGTGGTGGCGTATTTGCTCATTCGGCTTGGGTCGATGACGACGTGGCGTCCGGTTGCGTGCAAGAAAAGAACGCCGCCGCCCAAGCAAAGCTCGCGCGCAATGATCGCGGCCGAAAACCAAACCGGCACCGTGTTGAGCCACGGGAGGAGAGCGAGCATGGCGAAAATGAGGACCTTGTCTGCGATGGGATCGAGAAACGCGCCGAATCGCGTCTGCAACCCGTAGGCACGCGCAATGAGCCCATCGAGGTAATCGGTTCCGGCCGCAACAATGAACACCGCGAGCGCGACGACGAGCGCGTCGTTTAGGATCAGCACGACCACGAGGGGCGTGAGAACAAGTCGCAGAATTGTCAGCGCATTGGGAAGGTTGATCTCCCTAGGGAGCTTCCGCCTCGTCTCCACTCTTCTCTTCTACCTCGTCGCGCTCCTGATTCCAACGCGCCCACTCGTCGGTCTTTTTTTCATCGTCGGGATCAAATTTCGCAACCTTACCGAGTGGCCCCGATTTCCCGATCCGAATCTGTTCTTTCCCCATGAGCTCGATAACGATTTTCTCCCACGTGTCTTTCGACACCTCGTCCGGCCCCGGCACCTCAACGCGCGGGCCCTTCGGCCGCGTCACGTCGACTTTCCCGGTGTAAACCTTCACGAGCGTCACATCGTTATCGTCTTTGTCCTTCTCGACATCAACGCGTAACACCGTCCCGCGCACACCCGCGACGGCCGTCGGCGTCGAAACTTCGTAATTGCTCGGCTTCCCATCTCGCTTTTTGACTTTGAGCCACACGCGCGACAGCAAGTCTTCATTTCCTGTTGCCGCCGACGCCTCAATCTGAAATCGCGACAGTGTGATTTTCGACTTTTGGTCGATTCGCAACAGCGACTTGTCTTTGAGCCGAATTTCAACCCGCGCGCCCTTCCCGGTGCGAACGACGTCGCCCAAATAAACCGCGTCCCCCTTGTCGAGCGCGCCCCACTTCTCTTTTCCAGCCGGTCGCCGCTCAACATCACCTTTTCGCCACGAGACTTTCCCCTGCGCTTCTGGCTTTTCCTCTTTTTCCTGGTCGTCCGCCAACGCCAACGACGCGACGAGCGCCGCGACGAAAACACCTAATAGCTTATATTTAATAGAAGTCATAGATAACTACCTCGCCGGCGTAAGATCCACGCGAATCGTCTCGGTCGACTGGTTAACGAAAACTTGTCGCCGCATCGTCAGATACCCTTCACAGCGCACTTCAACCGTGTGTACGCCACTCGCCACGCGGATTCGCGGCATCCCGACAAACCCCTTCTCCTGTCCATCCACGAAAATGCGCGCTTCGGGCGGACTCCCCAGCACATGGATATACCCGTCATTTGAAACGCCCCGCTCCTCCGAATAGGTCGACGAAATCGCGCAACCCGCCATGACCGCGCACGCACCGACGGCCACCGCCACACTGACAGCCCATCCTCGCACCGCCTTCATCGTCCGCCTCCTCCCGCCGTCCCACGACGCGGCACCAATTCAACAACGTCGTTCACTTTCAGCGTTCCAGCGCCCCCCATCACCACGCACCCCGACATTTCACCCTGCAGGTCGACGACTTGCAGTTTCCCCTTCACGTTCCCCTTGGTGTATCCGATGACCATCTTGGTCACGGGGTCCTTCACGAGTTTCCCCGGTTCTCGCGCGACGAGACTGTCGCCCGCCAAAATCCCCGCGGCCGCGCCCGCGTTGATGTACACGCGCCCGCCGTCGACCGCCGCCACGCGCCCCGACCACGGCTGCGCCTCCATCGTCGAGAAGACGTTATTCACGAGCTTCACGAGCGACGCATTCACCGCAAGTTTGAAGTCGCCTCCGACACCGGTCCCCGAATCGGCAACCAAGATTTGCCCCGTCGTCGTGTCGATCAGCCGAATCCGCACGGTCACGCGCGTTTCGTACCCGTCGCTCCCCGCTTCTGCGATTTGCCCGACGATGATGGCGTTCAACCCCATGAGCTCGCCCGCCTTGACGGCCGTCTCCTGGCTCACCGCTCCCGACATCGACAGCGACTGCTCCTTCATGATCTGCGCCATTCGCGCCCGCTCGAACACGATGAACGCCTTCGACTTCACCAAAAACTCCGTCAACGCGTCGCTCGCAGCCCGCGCATTCGCCGGATTGCCGCCCGCGTTGTCGACGAATTCGACGACACCGATTCGCTTCTTGGGTCCCGTCGACTGCGGCACGCTGAGAGTCGGCTCAATGCGTTCCGGCGAATATCCACCACACGCGACTGCCCAGACCGCAGCAACGATAGCCAACCGCGCTCCCGCCACCGCACCCGCTCTTCCGTGTCCGTAGTCGTGCCCGTGCTCGTTCTCGTTTTCCCCTCTCCTCCTCACGGCTGACCTCCTCCACCCGCGCCACCCGCAGCCGCCGGCGACACCACCGGCCGCGGCACCAAATAAACCTGGTCATTCACCTTCAAGTCGCTCACCGACCCACGCGCCGCGATGCACGAAGTCATCTCCGCCTGCACGTCGACCGCCTGCAGCTCGCCCTTCTTATTCCCCTTGGTGTACCCAATCGCCATTTTCGTGACCGGGTCTTTGATCATGCGCCCCGCCTCGCGCACTTCGAACCGGTCTTGCAGCGTAATCCCCATCGACTGCCCCGCGTTGATGTACACCTTCCCCGCCTCGACCGCCGCGACGCGCCCCGACCATGCCTGCTTGTCCATGCTCCCAAAAATGTTGTTGATCAGCTTTGCCAGCGCCTGATTTAACGCCTTCTTCCCGAGGTTCTCGTCGTACGACACCGACCCCGTGTACCCGATTCCGCCGCCCTCTTCGGTCTTCATCCCTTCGCCCGAATCGGCGAGCAGGATCTGCCCCGTCGTCGTGTCGATGATTCGCACGCGCACGAGCGCCCGCGCCGTCCGCTTCACCTGCCACACGCCAAAAATGTTCGTCCGGTCGATCTTCTCGTCGTAGTCCTCGACCTGCCCCACGATGATCGCGTTCAACCCCATGAGCTCGCCCGCCTTGACCGCCGTCTCCGAGCTGATCGCGCCCGACATCGACAGCCCTTGCTCCTTCATCACCTGCGCCATTCGGTCGCGCTCGAAAACGATGAACGCCTTCGACTTCACCAAAAACTCGGTCATCGCGTCGCTCGCGTTCTTCGCAAGTCGCGCCCCGCCACGCTGCGAGTTGTTTACGAACTCAACAACGCCCACGCGCTTCTTCGGTCCCGTCGATTGCAGCACCGGATACGCGACTTCATCGCCCGGCTCCGGCCCTTGATTCCCCGGCAAACACCCGATCGCCATCGCCGCGCCGAGCACACCCGTCGCCGCTTTCCTTACATATCCAATCTTGATCTTCATTGTCCCCAATCCTCCACTCGAAACAGCCTTTCCTGGGCTTGACCTTCTGGGCTTACTCGAACTTCACGGTGATCGAGTTCGTCGTCGTTCCCGTCACCTTGACCTTTTTCCCCTCAATTGCTTTGTCGGCCAACTCCGCCGCGAGTCCCGACGCCGGCGTCGTCGATGACACATCGATGGTCGACGTTTCGTTCTCCGTGAGCCGCTCGTTGACGCTCTTCACGCCGCGCAGCGTCCCCAAAAGCGCCACGAGCCCCGTCACGAGCTTGTAGTCCGACACGCCCGTCGCTTTAAGGAGGATTGTCGCCGACGTGGTCGTCTCCTTTTGCCATGCGTCGCCAATCTTTTCGCCGAGTTTTTCCGCCGCCGCCTCCGCCGCCTTCTTAAGCGCCTCCGTCCCCGCAACCGCCGGATCGATGTGAACGGCCGCGGCGTTTTCGGTAACCGCGCCCAGCACCTTGCCGTCATCGGTGTTCACAACGCGCGCCGAAATCAGCGCCTGCGCCGACTTCATCTGACCCTCGCTCCCGGGCACAGTCCCGCCCGATCGCGCGAGCGCCTTCCCCACGATAACGATTTGCGCGTCCGTCAGCTTTGCAATTTTCGCCGCCGCGTCGTCGTCCACGCGCTCCATTCGAAACGCCTTTGGAATCTTCAGCTTGCCGCCGAGCACCCGATGATCAACAAACGGAAACCCCTTCTCCGACATCTTGTCGATGAGCGTATTCTCCGTGATGTTCATGTCGACCGACGCCGAATGCACACCGCGCGCGCCGCCATACCACCAATAAACAACGGTGTTCGTAATCAAGTTCTGCTCAACGATGAGCAGCATGAATTTCGGCTTCCCTTTGCGCGCCCAAAGCGCCGTCAACGAATCGAGGTCGCCCTTCAGCTTCCCGACCGCGACCACCGCGCGAATCTTTACCGACAGCACGTTGCCATCCGGCGATTCGCTTAGAACGTCGTATTTCCTTATGTATCCGCGCGACTTCGTGTAGATGCGGTCGTCGAGCAACTGAAAATTCTCGACGCGCGATTCGCTCGACACAAACGTCCCGACCGTCTGCTCAACGGCGGTCCGAAGCGCCTGCTCGATCGCCGCGTCCTTCGCGGCCGGCGTGTTGTTGTTGAAAATGGCCGATTGCCCCGTCACTTCGACGGTTTTCTCCTTCGCCTTGCCACCTTCCGACTCATCGAGCCCCTGTCCAAACGCCGTCCCCGTCGCCACCAACCACACACCGAGCCCCATCCCAATCATAGATTTCTTGTTCATTCTTCCCTTCCGCCTTTTCTCTTCTCCTCCGACCTCATTAACTCTGAGCCTCCGTGGTTTCTCTTCTCTTCTCCTACCGCGACGAGGGGCTGTCCGTCCCGACGACAATCACCACTTGGCCCGCTTTCAAATAACTCAAATCGGCGTTCGAATCGCGAAGCAGCTCCGCATCCTTCTCGCCCAAAATAATCTCCCCCTTCTCCGAGATTTTCGCCGCGCGCACGACAAGCGGCGTCGCTCCAACGCGCGGACTCTGCTTCGCCTCCTCAAGCGTGTCAATAAACGCCGCGAAACCGCGCTTTTGAATCGCCTCGCTCGTCACGAAATCGAGCCCATAAAGCGCCGCGCCGGCTTCGTCGGTCACGCTCGGCACCAAGAGTGGCTGATACCCCATCCCCGTGACGTCGATGATAAGACCCGTGTGCTTTTTGTCGCCGCCCGACTTAACGCCCTCGCCACCTTTTCCCGCGGGCAAAAGCGCCTCCGCGAGCTCACCGTCGAGCGACATCTTAACCGTCACGTCGACGCCGCCATCTGAATAGTATTGGATTTTCACGGTCTCAAAGCCGCGGCAAATCCCCTCGACCTTTGACGTCAAATCTTGGTTGTCGGTCATTTTGTCTTTGACCGTCACTTTGCCCTGAATCCTCACGCCCTTCAGCGTCTCGAGAATGTTCCGAAGCGCATCGAGCTTCGCCGCGCGCTCCGCCTGAAGCCGCGCAACCGCGACGTTCGGCGCCTTCAAGTTCGGCGCGCCGCTCCCCTTCGCGATGATGACGCGGTTCGCCCAATCGATCTTCCCCGACCCGCGTTGAGGTGGAGCATCCGCAACCGCCAGCGCCGGCAAGAAAATCGCGACCACTCCTATAGATAGGTTCCGAAGCATACTTCCCGTCTCCTTCTCGCCCTCGGTTTTAGACGCCGGTCCATCATAAATATTCTCACGGCGCCAAAACCCAAGCAAGTTGAGTAACATAGAAAGCAAGCGAGCGAAAGTGCGCGGCCCCAAAATCGGTCGACCGAGAGCGCAGATTCCATCCCGGTGGCTTGTCGACATTAAAACGCTAAAACGTTATTATGGGTGTCAGGAGTTTAGCCATGGCGCAGCCGCGACGTTCAACGATCTATCTCGACCCCGCGCTTCATCGCGCCGTGCGAATCAAAGCCGCCGAAACCGATACGCGGGTTTCTGAGCAGGTCAATCTCGCGGTGCGCTTGCTGCTCGCGGAGGACGAAGCCGATTTGAAGGCGTTTAGAACGCGAGCCGCCGAGCCGTCACGCGCCTTTGAGACGGTGCTCGCCCGCCTGAAGCGCGATGGCCTCCTATAGAGTCGTTATCAAGCGTTCGGCCGAGAAGGAGCTCCGTAAAATTTCGCGGGATCTGCTCGCGCGAATCGCTCAGCGAATTGGTGGGCATGCAGACGACCCTCGTCCGCATGGATGCGAGAAACTCTCGTCCCGAGACGAATTTCGCGTTCGGCAAGGCGATCACCGCATTGTTTACGTCATCGATGACCCGTCTCGTCTCGTGACGGTCGTTCGAATCGGTCATCGACGCGAAGTTTATCGCCAGTAGTCGAACCTCTTGGCGTCAGTTTGCGGCGCGCGTGAAAATCGATTTCGCGAGAACTTCGTCGCCAATCGAAATGAGCTTCTTGCTCATAACTCCAGACGCTGTGGTACGTTCCGCTGTGCGAAGACTCGACCGGGCGGCTCCCGGGCGAACTGAGTTGAGTCGCCACCCTGGTCAATGACGCGGTTCCGTCGGCGCGCAACTCAACCGTTTCGGTGCTTTGGGCTTTTTCAACGACCGCTCCGTCCGCGGCGAACAGCGTGTTTTCTTGCCAACGCGACCAGGTCCCGATGGCACCCGTGTGCGCACCCGATGGGTAATAAACGTCGACCGCGAGGTACCGATCGTCAACGTAGAACAGCGTAGTCCCTCGACCCCGCGTCCCGTTCGACCTAGCTGTCTCGGAGATGAGAGCGTTACCAGCGACGGCGTAAGTACCGGACGTTGTGTCCCCCGGCGTCCCGGTGCTCGAGTATTCGGTAGCGGTAACGGTTTTATCCGAGCCAATGACGACGCGCAACTCGAGCCGACCGCTCAATGGGTCGCGCAACTCCCATGTGCCGACGAGGGCCGCCGCTCCTTCGCTGACGCGCCCCGGCATGGGGCCGACCGGGGTCGAGCCGCCGCAGCCAGCAACCGCAACCGCCAGCAGAACACCGCACGACAATTTTTTCGATCTCATGTTTCCCCTCCACATTTCTTGCATCTCTCGAAACCGCAAAGGCGAGAGACTACCACGTTTCGACTTACCGATTCAACGGAATTTCAGTCGGCGATTCGGGCGCGCCGGCCAACATCGCGCGAATCGCGGGGGCGAGCGGAAGGAGCGCGGGTGTCTCAAGCCGCTCGCGAACAACGCGCGCGAACTCCGAGTTTCGCCCGCGACTTGCCAGTGCCCGCCTTAACGTACCCCACGGTCCCTTTTTTTCCGGGTCGTCCGAGATAACGTCGAGGAGGATTCGCGCTGCGGAAGTGTCTCGCCGCTCGCTGAGATGCCTGATGGCGATGATATAGGCGGCTCGCCCATCTTCGACGCCAGCCGCGATCGCCCGCTCGGCTGCCCGATACGCCTCCGGGAAACGCCCGAGGTGCATCAGCGCCGATGCGGCGAGGCTCCAGTTTCGCCCGCTCCTTGGGTCGAGTGAAATCGCCTTTTCAGCCAGTGACAATCCGCGGCTGTGGTTTCCGTCATTGATTTCGATTTCGCCCAGGTTCGCGTAACCGACCGAAATATCTGGATGATCCGCGATCGCGGCCTCGGCAAATGCGCGGTCGCTGCGAAAAGCGCGGCCCGCCCAAAACGTTTGGAGCGCCAAAAAGAGCAGAACGGCGACACCGGCGGCGAGAGCGAACGGTCGCAATCTCTGCGTGACTTTGGGGACGACAACCTCAAAAACAAGAACGGCTATCCCCAGTGAAACAAATGGCGCCGACAGATAGAGGTATCGGCCCCAACCAAACCACGACGCGTGACGCGTGAGGAGGGCAACGGGCGCCATCGTTACGCAAAAGACCCAGAGGATCGCGAGGCCAAGCGCGAAGCGGTGTCTTACGGCGATAACCGCTGCGACCAGGAAACTTGCTGAAAGTGCGGCGGCCGCGACAACCGTCGCCGCGGCCGGGTCGCGATACGCCTCGAGGAGATTCACTTGTATTTCAGACACCGGGATGAGGAACGAGCGGACCGCGTCGAGCCAAATCAAGGGGACACGATAAAGCGAATAAACCCAATCGGATTCCGTTGCGCTCACCCCCGATCCGCCAAGCACCGCCCATCTGGCCATGAGTCCGCATGCGCCGCCGACGATCCACGGGACCAGCGACATGAGAGCGTGCCGGGGCCGAGCGTGCCAACCGCGAACGAGAAACAACACGACGGTCGCGACCAGAAACGCGGTCTCCTTGCAAAGCGTCGCGCAGAAAAAGAGGACCGCGACGGCAGCGCCAGAAATGAGGCCGGCGCTTCGTTTTCGCTGCCACAGGGCGACGGCCGAAAGGAAAAAGAAAAGCGCCAGCGGATCCGAGCAGGCGTTGATGAGGTGGATCGCCTCAGCGATTGCGGGGTGCACCGCGAAAATAAGAGCCGCAAGACGCGCCGATGATTTTCGGAGGCCAAGGCCAGTCGCGACAAAGACAAGGAGAAAGACGTTTGCGATGTGAAAAAGAACGCTCGATGCGTGAAAAAAAAACGGCGCCGGACCGGCGATGGCGTATTCGAGGAAAACGAGCGCGGCCGGGATGGGGCGATAGGTATCTGTTGAGCGCTGGACCGCGGCGGCGCGCGACCCTCCGCTCCACGAAGTGTGGTGCCGAAAAAGGTCGGGGATGTTGCCAAGCGACCGGATCAATCGGTTGTCGACGATGCCCCGACGATCTTCGCCGATGAATCCATTCTCGAACGCGCTCGAATACGCGGCGAGAGGCGCAACCGCCAGGAGGACCGCCCACGCAGCGCGGCGGCGGAAAGATTCAGGCTCTGGGCTCACTCCCACTCGATGGTGGCGGGCGGCTTCGATGAGATGTCGTAGGCGACGCGGTTGACGCCACGGACTTCGTTGATGATGCGCGATGAGATGCGCGCAAGAAGCGGCGCGTCGAGGCGGGCCCAGTCGGCGGTCATCCCGTCTTCGCTTTCGACGGCACGCACGACGACGGCGTTTTCGTAGGTGCGCTCATCGCCCATGACGCCAACGGTTTGCACGGGGAGAAGCACCGCGAACGACTGCCAGATTTTCTCCCACAGCCCCGCCGCGCGAATTTCGTCCTGCACGATCGCATCGGCACCGCGGACGATTTCGAGGCGCTCCGGCGTCACGTCGCCGAGTATGCGCACGGCGAGCCCCGGCCCCGGGAACGGCTGGCGACGCAGGATCGACGCCGGCAAGCCAAGCTCTGCGCCCACGCGACGCACCTCGTCTTTGAACAGTTCGCGAAGCGGCTCGATGAGCGCGAGCTTCATGCGTTCCGGCAGCCCGCCGACGTTGTGATGCGATTTGATGACGGCGCTCGGTCCTTTAAATGACGTTGATTCAATAACATCTGGGTAAAGCGTTCCCTGCGCGAGGAAATCGAAATGCCCAAGCCGCGCGGCTTCTTCTTCGAAAACGGCGATGAATTCGCGCCCGATTCGCTTTCGCTTTTCTTCAGGGTCGACGACACCCGCGAGCCGCTCCAAGAATCGTGCGCGCGCGTCGACAACATCGATGTTAAGCCCGGCCGCACGTGTCGCGCTCAGAACGTCGTCAACTTCGCCGTGGCGCAAAAGCCCGTTGTCGACGAAGATCGACGTCGATTGCGCCCCGACCGCGCGATGCAAAAGCGCCGCAACGACGGTCGAATCGACCCCGCCCGAAAGACCACAAAGCACGCGGCGCTTGCCGATCTGCTCGCGAAGGCGCACGACTTCCGTCTCGGCGAAGCTCGCGGGCGTCCACGTCGGCTGCACGCGACACACATCGATCACAAACGCCTCAAGCAGTTCGCGCCCGCGCGGCGTGTGAACGACCTCGGGATGAAACTGCACGCCGTAGAGTTTTCGCGCGCGCTCCGTCACCGCCGCGTAAGGCGAATTGTCGGTCGTCGCGATCGCCGCAAAGCCGGGCGCGAGCGCCTCGACGCGGTCGCCGTGGCTCATCCAGACGTCGAGCCGTTCGCCGGCCCGAAGCCGCACAAACGGCCCAAACGGCTGGTCGACGACGATCGACGCCGGCCCGTACTCGCGTCGCTCGGCCTTCGCGACGCGCCCACCGAGAAGATACGTCATGAGCTGCAGCCCATAACAAATCCCAAGCACCGGTACGCCGAGATCAAACAGCGCGCGGTCGACCGTCGGCGCGCCCTCCGCGTAAACACTCGCGGGCCCGCCCGACAAAATGATGCCGCCCGGGTTCCACGCCCGTACCTTCCCCAAGGGCCACGTGCACGGCTGAATCTCGCTATAGACCTGCAGCTCGCGCACGCGCCGCGCAATGAGCTGCGTCGTCTGCGACCCAAAATCGAGCACCAGGATGCGATTGCGATCAGGCATCCATTTCCTCAGGCGAATAGAGCTTCACGAATCCGAGTCTCGCCATGCGTTCGAAATCGCGGTCGAGCGACCAAACCGCTCCCGAATGCTCCGCCGCCAACGCCCCGATGAGCAGATCGACCACGCCAAATTGATGGCCGGACTTAACCGCACGCTGGATCCACGTTTCAATGAGCCGCCATGTGGATTCACGCGGCGCGACGGCCACCAGCGGATCGAGAACGTCGACCAGGGACTCCCTGTCGGCGGGCCGTGCACCGTTCAATAATTCGATGCGCACAGGTACGGGCAGAGCAACCGTCTCGGCGTCGATAAGTCCCCAAAGGCGCGCGGTCAAAGGCGTGGTCGAATCGTGAAAAAAATCGATCCACACTGAAGAATCGACGAAAATCATCGGCGTTTGGCATATTCACGCGCGATGCGATAAGGGTCCTTGGCGCTACCGGGTCGACGACGCGACGCCGCGATGTCGATCTTGAGGTCGATCTTTCCGGCGAGAGCCTTCAACTTCTCCATTTTCTTGCGACGAATAACTTCGCGAATAGAGTAAATGACGACGTCTGTTTTCGACTTGTACCCGAGGATTTCCTGGGCTTCTTTCATGAGATCGGCGGGAAGGTCGAGCGTTGTGCGCATACAAATTAACTTACGGTATATGCATTAAGATGTCAACTCAGAACGCAATCATATGCGCCCCGTTACCCCTCGGCGCGGTAGTTGGGCGCCTCTTTGGTGATCGCGACGCCGTGAACATGGCTCTCGGTGAGCCCCGCGTTCGAGATGCGAATGAAGCGCGCTCGCTCCTTGAGTTCGGCGATCGTTCGCGCACCGACGTATCCCATGCCGCTCCGAAGTCCGCCCACCATTTGGTAAAGCGACGCGGCAAGCGCACCGCGATACGCGACGCGGCCTTCGATCCCCTCGGGCACAAGCTTCGCGTCGTCGTCGACATCGCCCTGCGAATAGCGGTCCCTCGACCCCGCGCGCATCGCCGACAGCGATCCCATGCCGCGGTACTCCTTGTAGCTGCGCCCTTGGTACAGCACGACTTCGCCCGGCGCTTCGTCGGTTCCCGCAAAAAGGCTTCCGATCATCACCGCGTCCGCGCCCGCCGCAATCGCCTTCGCGACGTCGCCCGAAAACTTCACGCCGCCGTCCGAAATAATCGGCACGCCGTGCGCAGCCGCGGCGCGCGCCGCATCCGCAACGGCCGTCAACTGCGGCACGCCAACGCCCGCCACGACGCGCG
This sequence comes from Deltaproteobacteria bacterium, assembly GCA_016192705.1. Classification (GTDB taxonomy): domain Bacteria; phylum Myxococcota; class JACPTQ01; order JACPTQ01; family JACPTQ01; genus JACPTQ01. The sequence goes on from JACPTQ010000069.1 coordinate 22,123, forward strand.
TCGTGCAGATCGACCCGGGCCCGATGCCGACCTTTACTGCGTTCACGCCCGCTTTGATGAGCGCCTCGCACCCTTCGGCCGTCCCGACATTGCCAGCAAGGATTTCCGCACGCGGATACGTCGCGCGCGTCGCCGCGACCGCGTCGAGCACGTTTTTCGAATGCCCGTGCGCCGTGTCGAACACGAGAACATCGCACCCCGCCTTGAGGAGCGCGTCGACCCGCTCTTCGCGATCCGCGCCCACCCCGACCGCGGCGCCAACGACCAAGCGTCCCAGCGAATCTTTTACGGCGTGCGGATGGTGCTTCGCCTTCTCGATGTCCTTGATGGTGATGAGCCCGCGGAGTCGCCCCTCTTTGTCGACAACCGGCAGCTTTTCGATCCGATTCTTGTGAAGCAAATCTTTCGCCGCCTCGACGCTCGTGCCTTCTGGGACCGTGACGACGTCCTTCGTCATCACGTCGCGCACCTTCTGCTCCAAGTTCCGCTCGTATCGAATGTCGCGGTACGTTAAGATGCCGACGAGACGCGCGCGCTCGATGACCGGCACGCCGCCGATGTTTCGCGCACGCATCAAGTCGACCGCGTCGCGCAGCCGCGCATCGGGCGATACCGTGACGGGATCGGCGATCATGCCGCTCACCGACTTTTTTACGCGGAGCACTTCGGCTGCTTGCTCGAGCACGCTCATGTTGCGGTGGATAACCCCAAGCCCGCCCTCTTCGGCCATCGCGATCGCGGTGCGGCTCTCCGTCACTGTGTCCATGGCCGACGACAGAAGCGGGATATTGAGCGTGATCGTCGCCGTGAGGCGCGTTCGCACGTCGACGTCGCGCGGCAACACGCTCGAATGCGCTGGAAGCAATAAGACATCGTCGAATGTGAGGCCTTCCTTCAGGTCGTTGTCGAGCATTCGATCCTCCAGAGGCAAAAGACCGTAGCGAGCTGCCGAGACGAGCGTCAAGGGCGCGCGGCGGTCGTGGAATCAAAAAGCAATCGATGTCGGGCGACCCACTCATCGGGTCGTGGTAATTTCACGCTCGACGTGGCGATGAATCGTTTCATAACGGTTTTGGTCGATTCCGACGATGCGATCCCCGAGGGCTGTTGCCTTCGTTTTCGCGCGGCGGGCGAGTCCTTCACCGTTTCGCGAATTCGATATTCGGCCGAGGCGGATCGAACGGCCGTCTATCGCGTCTTCGCGCGAGGGGCCGGCGACACCCGCGAACCCGCGCGCGCGTGCCTTGTCGACGACTCCGGTGCGGGAGTTGCCCTATTGATAACAGGCGCCCAACGTGGGCTTCTGCTCGTGGAAGACACCGGTGATGCCACCCTCGTCGAACCGTATCTTCTCATCGATAGAGCGGACGTTATCGATTGATCCCTGATTCCCGGATAACGGGCAAGATTACTGTGGGACGGGCGGGGTCCGGGCTTGCTCCGGCTCGCGGAGGTCCTCGGGTCTGACATGAAATGTGAGTCTACACGAAATGAATCAAACATCTCGAGAACGGCCATCCCACGCCCCATCGGCACCTCATCCCCTCCGGACGCGAGCCTCCGCTTGCCCAATCCCCGCCCGCCCAACCAGAAACCAGCCGTTTCCCTGGAACGGCGGTTGAGAGA
>JACPTQ010000070.1 GCA_016192705.1 Deltaproteobacteria bacterium
ACAGAACTCTTTCCGCTCACTCACCGCATCTCTCACTTTCCACGTCACGACGATCCTCCTTCGCCAGCCGTTTTATGCCATCCAAATGTGTCACCCGATCACCCGGGCTGATCTGTTACCCCATTACCCGGTTTGGACCGATCGGGGGCGGAGGCGGGAGCGGTTGCGGGCGCGGGAGCGGGGGCGGGAGCGGGGGCGGGAGCGGGCGCAGGGGCGGGAGCGGGAGCGGGAGCGGATGCGGATGCGGATGCGGGACCGGATGCGGGAGCGGGAGCGGAGGCGCTACGGGCGACGGCGAATTCGGACGACGACCGGTAAGGCGAGCGCCACAAATACGAGTAACCCATGCACCGCGGGCGATGCGCCGACATGGCATCCGAACGAGTCGGTCGCGATGAGGGGTTGCGCGCGATCGCTGGGGGAGTCTCTGGGTGAGTCGGCGCGAACCGAATTAAGGTGTGCCCCCGACGCCGGGAGTCGTTCCCCGTCGCTTCGTCGAGCACCGTCGTCGTACGCGCCAAGTGGCTGCGCGGCGCTGCTCCCGGCGCTGCTTGGGTTTGCGACGGAATCTGGAAGCGCGGCGCCCGCGTCGGAGAACGGGCGGCAGTTCCCCACGCCATCGCAAATCCCGCCCGCGCATACAGTTCCAGCAGGTTCGGCGCTCCACGCGGTTCGCGACACCGTTGGTTCGCATGCGGCGCAAGGGTTTGCGGGATGTTTAACGCCGCTTGCGTAGCAGGCGCCGCCAAGCGCGCACGAAGCGGGTGCAACGTCGTGGACGCAAGCGCCGCCCACGCACGTATCGGTCGTGCACGCGAGGTTGTCGCGGCAATCGGCGTCGACCGCGCATTCGGGTGCGCGAAAAGCCCACGTATCGTTTCGATGCCGCGTCCCGTCGTGACCGCCGAAAATAATCGTTTCGCGTCTCACGCTGTCGTACGCCGCGCCCTGACCACTTCGCGCCGGAGGCGATGCCACGGCGACCGTCGGGGTGCGGTTCGCCCAGGTGCTTCCGCTCCACGCCCAGACGTCGGCACGGGGCGTTGCGCCCGCTGCGCCAAAGAGCGCGAGAGTTTCCCAGCGCGCTGCGTCGAATACCCCGCTCGCGCCACTTCGCGCGGTCGGCGATGTCGCGGGCGCCTTTTGCGACCACGCGGTTCCGCTCCAAAACCACGTGTCGCCGAACGTCGCCGTTCCCGCGACGCCTCCGAAAAGCACGACCCCTTGGAGAAGCCCGTCATACGCCATCGCCGGCGCCATTCGTGCGGCTGGCTTCGTCGACGAAGTCTTCGCGGACCACGTCGACCCGTTCCACGCCCACGTGTCGTTGAGATTCGCCGATGCGCCGCTCCCGCCAAAAACGAGAACCTCGCGTCGCGCCTCGTCGTTCGCCATCCCGAATGCCGATCGCGCGGGCGGCTTCGTCGTGGGCGTGCGCAGGGACCACGTCGACCTGTTCCACACCCACGTGTCCGCGAACGCGCCCTGAACGTCTCGCCCGCCGAAAAGCACAATCTCGCCGCGTGCCGCGTCGAACGTCATCGCGTGATCGCGTCGCGCGCTTGGGGACTGCGAAGGCACAACCTGTCGCCATGTGCTCCCATTCCAAATCCACGTGTCGCCGAAGTAACTTCCACCGCCGAATTCGCCGCCGAACAAAACGACTTCGCCGCGTGCCGCATCGAACGCCATCGCGTGTGCTTTGCGCGTCGATGGGCTGACCGACGTCGTGCGGTCAAACCACGTGGGCGCCAGTGTCGTGGCGTATCGCGCTGTTCCAACGACGCCGCGCCGCTCGTCGGTTGTGCTCGAGCACGCGAACACAGCGAGCGCCGCAAGCGTCACCCAAGAACAAAGACCCTCTCGGTTCGACCCTCGTTTCATCCCAGCTCCTACGCAATCGCCAGAAAATCGAGGATTCTATTTTGGGTGATGAAGAGTGTACGCGACGCGCGATCGAAAAAAAAGGTATCCTGAGCCTATGCCAAACCTTGCGGCGGCGAAGAGTCGGACGGTGGCGGCGATGCTCATCGTTCTGCTCGGACCGGCTGCCGTGTTCGCCACAACGTACACCTACGTCGCCGAAGGAACGCCGCTCGTGTATCGCAAAGGCACGGCGGCGCCGCCCGCCGATTGGACGGAGCGAACGGCGAGCGAGACGGGCTGGACCGCGTCGGCCGCGGGTTTCGGGATTGGGTATGGCGATTCCGACGATCGCACGGTCTTAACCGATATGGCGGGCTCATACGTGACGGTTTATGTGCGTGCGCATTTTGCGGTGGGCGCCGAGCGAGGTGCGCTGCAACAACTCTCATTTAAGGCGCGTTTCGACGACGGCTTCGTCGCAACCTTGAACGGGACGGAGATCGCACGGGCGAAAGTCCCAGTGGGCGCGCTCACGCACACAACCCTTGCGAGCACGCACGAGGTCACCGATGGCGAAGTCAGCTTTGCGATTTCGCCGTCCCTTCTCGTTCAAGGCGACAACGTGCTCGCGGTCGAAGTGCACAACTCGAGTTTATCGAGCTCGGACCTGTCGTTCATTCCGACGCTCGTTGCGTCCGATGGCACGGCGCCCGTCGCGTCGATCACGCTGGGCCCGTACGTGCAGATGGTCGAGCGCACGTCGCTCGTCTTGTGCTGGGAGACGAACGTCGCGGCGCCGTCGCGCGTGAGTTATGGCGCGAGCGCGGCTTTTGGAATGGTGGCCGAAGACCAAACGCCCAAGACGCGGCACGAGGTGACGCTGACCGGCTTGCCGCCGGCGTCGCCGGTTTTTTATCGCGTCGATTCGGCGGCTGGCGCGCGCGCGACGGGGGAAACGCGCACCGAGGGGAACCGCGCGGACCCGCTTCGCGTCGTTGTTTATGGCGACAACAGGTCGAATGCGACGGCGCACGGTCAAGTGGCGAGCGCGATCGTTGCCGCCGCGCCCGACGCGATTTTCAACACGGGCGATCTCGTTTCGTCGTCGACCGCGGCGAACTGGTCGACGTTTTTTTCGATTGAGGCGCCGCTCCTCGCGCGCGTGCCGCTTTACCCGGCGATTGGAAACCACGAAGGCGACGCGGTTCTTTATCGACAGAAGTTTGTGTTGCCGGCGACGTCGCCGGGTGGCGAAAAATATTATGTGAAGCGCTTGGGTTCGATCGTGATGTTGGCGCTCGATGTTTATCAATCGCCGTACGGCAATGGGAGCACGCAGCATCAGTGGGTTCAGTCGACGCTCGCGGCACTTAAGGCGGATCGCGATGTGCGATTCATTTTTGTGGCGATGCACCACGGCCCGTGGTCAACGGGGACCCACGGATCGAACACGACGGTGCGCTCGGTGTACGGCCCGCTTTTCGAACAGAACGGCGTCGCGATCGTTTTTTCGGGGCACGACCATGTTTACGAGCGGAGCACGCATAACGGCGTGAAGTATGTCGTGACAGGCGGCGGCGGCGCGCCTTTGTATTCGGTGAGCGGCGCATCGTGGACCGAGGCGAAATGCGAGTGCCTACACTATGTCGCGATGGACATCGAGGGAGCGAAACTCCAGTTTCGCGCGTTGACGACGAGCGGGAACCTCATCGATTCGTTTGCGCTTGGGGAATCGGTGAGCGAATGCACCAGGGCGGCGAACTGCGCGACGCGTGCGCCGGGGAATTGCGCGGCGCCCGAAGTTGGCGATTGGCGGTGTGTGCAGAACGCGTGCATCTGGAACTGCGAGGGAGCGGTTGCGGATGCGGGAGCGGGGGCGGATGCGGGAGCGGATGCGGGTGCGGATGCGGGAGCGGGAGCGGATGCGGGTGCGGATGCGGGTGCGGATGCGGATGCGGGTGCGGGCGCGGATGCGGGAACGGGCGTCCCTGAACACGTGCTTCCAGGCGACTCGTCTCGTGCGGGCGGACCCACCGAATCTCGAACTGGGTGCGCCAAGGGTTGCGAAGCCGCGTCGGCCGCCTCGGACCTTTCTTTCGGACTCTTTGGGTTTTTATTGGTTGCCGTGGTTCTTGTGCGTCGAAGATCGGTCGCCGCCCGTGTTGACGCGCCTCACCCCTCCGAATAACATCCCGCTCGCAAATGGCGTTCAAGGAGCATCTCAAACGAATCGTCGACAACGCCGACGGCGCGATGGCCGCCGTCGTGATGGGTTTCGACGGCATCGCAATCGAATCGTACGATCGCCCAGCCGCTGCGGGGGAAGGGCTCGACACGCAAACAATGGGCATCGAGCTCGCGGGACTTTTCGGACAGGTCCGGAACGTCATCAACAACGTCGACTCGGGAACTTTTAAGGAGATCTCGATCTCGACCGATAAAATCCTCGCGGTGGCCCGGATCATGAGCGGCGAATATTTCGTCGCAGTGGTCCTTCGCGCGGACGGGAATTTTGGAAAAGCGCGCTACCTCCTTCGCGTGGTGACGCCCGCTTTGGAGCAAGAGTTTTAACCATGACGAATGCCACCCCGCAACGAATTCTCGTGATCCATGGACCCAATTTGAATCTGCTTGGAAAGCGCGACCCGACGCTTTATGGAAGCGAAACGCTCGAGCAGATTAATGCGCGGCTGGCGGCGATCGGGCATGATCTCGGATTTGATGTCGTGTGCAAGCAATCCAATATCGAGGGCGACATCGTGGAGCTCGTGCACAGCGCGCGCGGCGCCTTCGGCGGGATTGTCATAAACCCCGCGGGTTACAGCCACACGTCGGTTGTTATTCGCGATGCGCTTTTGGCGGTTGGCATTCCCGCGGTCGAAGTGCACTTGTCAAATCTTTACGCGCGCGAGGAGTTTCGACGCGTGTCGCTCACGGGCGCTGTAACGCGTGGCGTGGTGAGCGGGTTTAAGTCGGGCTCGTATGAGTGGGGGCTGCGTGCGCTTATCCAAATTATCGAAGGGAAGTGAGATGGACTTGAAGCGCATTCGGGCGCTGATCCAGCTTGCGAAGGACGAGGGGCTCGCCGAAATCGAGTACCAAAAGGGGTCGGAGCGGATTTCGGTGCGGTTGCCGCAGGGGGGCGCGGCGAATGGGAGCGCGGGGATCGGTGCGCAGACGGGGACGGTAGCGGGTGCGGTCGCGGGATCGGGAGCGGGTGCGGGATCGGGCGCGGCGCTGGACAAATCGCACACGGTGATTTCGCCGTTTGTGGGGACGTTTTATCGCGCGCCGTCGCCGGGCGTTCCGTCGTTTGTCGATGTGGGGAGCCTCGTCAAGCGCGGGCAAACGCTCTGCATCGTCGAAGCGATGAAGTTGATGAACGAGATTGAAGCCGATTGCGATGGGCGGATTGTCGACATCTTGGTTGCGAACGGCGAAGCGGTTGAATACGGCGAGGCGCTTTTCAAAATCGAGCCGATCGCGGCGCGCGCTTAGGCGATGAAGTCCATCCTGATCGCGAATCGCGGCGAAATCGCGGTGCGGATCATTCGCACCTGCCGCGACATGGGGCTTCGGAGCGTCGCTGTTTTTTCGGAGGTCGATCGCGACGCGCTTCACGTTCAATTTGCCGATGAGGCGTACTGCATCGGCCCGGGGCCGGCGTCAAAGAGCTACCTTTCAATCCCAGCGATCTTGTCGGTGGCTTACGTCGCGAAGGTCGATGCGATTCACCCGGGATACGGCTTCTTATCGGAGAACGCGGAGTTTGCGCGAATTTGCGAGGAGTGCGGGTTCATTTTCATTGGTCCGCGACCAGCCGAGATGAAGGCGCTCGGCGACAAAGTAAGCGCACGCCGAATCGCGCGGGCCGCGGGGGTGCCGACGCTCGAAGGGAGCGAGCCGCTTCTGTCAGTCGACGACGCGTTGGCGCGGGCCGGGGCGGTTGGGTTTCCGGTGCTTTTCAAGGCGGGTGCAGGCGGCGGTGGACGTGGAATGCGCGTCGCACGGGACGATCGCGAGGTTGCGGCATTTTTTCCGGTTGTTGAGAGTGAGGCGAAAGCGGCGTTTGGCGACAGCGCGGTGTACGTCGAAAAGTACCTCGAGGCGGCGCGGCACATCGAAGTTCAAGTGGTCGGCGACGCGCGTGGGAACGTCGTACACTTATTTGAACGCGACTGCTCAATCCAGCGGCGTCATCAAAAGGTCATCGAGGAAGCGCCCGCGCACGGGCTTACGGCGAAAGACCGCGAAACGCTCGGCGGCTATGCCGTCAAGTTGCTGAAAGAGACGGGGTATCGCAACGCGGGGACGCTCGAGTTTCTTAGAAATGGCGACGGAAAGTTTTACTTTCTCGAAATGAACACGCGGCTTCAGGTGGAGCACCCGGTGACGGAGGCGGTGACGGGCGTCGATCTCGTTGGCTGGCAGATTGCGGTTGCGCGGGGCGAGGCGTTGCCGCTGAAGCAGGGTGACATCGCGCTTTCGGGGCACGCGATTGAGTTTCGGATTAACGCGGAGGACTCGGAGCGATTTCGGCCGTCATCGGGGCGGCTTGAGACGTGGCGGCCGCCGGGTGGACCGGGCGTCCGGCTCGACGCGGGCGTTGCGGCTGGGGCGGTTGTCTCCCCGCACTACGACTCGCTTCTCGCCAAACTGATCGTGTCGGGGGCGACGCGCGATGAAGCGATGGCACGCGCGGTTCGGGCGCTTCGCGAGTTTGAGGCGACGGGAATCGCGACGAACATTTCGCTTCACGCGCGCGTTGTCGCCGAGGAGAAATGGCGCCGCGGCGATGTGACGACGCGTTATCTGGAGCCCGCGCGGTGAGCGGGATATCCGACAGGATGCGGCGCGACCTCGCGGGGTCGTCGTGGATTCGCAAGATGTACGACGAAGGCGAGCGGTTGCGCGCGGAATTTGGGGCCGATGCGATCGCTGATTTGGCGCTCGGGAATCCGATGGTCGAGCCGCCCGCTGAGTATGGCGCGGCACTCGCGCGCGCCGTCGCCGACACGCGAAGCGGCACGCACCGCTACATGCCGAACGCGGGTTACCCCGATGTGCGCGCGGCGGTTGCCGACGGTTTGCGACGCGAGTTCGGGCTCAACTTCGAGGGGCGACACATCGTGATGACGGTTGGTGCCGCGGGGGCGATCAACATTGTGCTCAAAGCGATTCTCGACGAAGGCGACGAAGTCATTATTCTCGCGCCTTATTTCACGGAGTACCCGTACTACGTCGAGAATCATGGCGGGCGCGCGATCATTATCCCGCCATCCTCCGACTTCTTGCCCGACGCGGCCGCGATTGCGAAGGCGATGACGTCCCGGACACGGGCAATTCTTGTGAACAGTCCGAACAACCCGTCGGGACGCGTCTTTCCGCGAGACGCGCTGCTTGCGCTTGTTGCGGCCGTGCGCGATCGACACTCGATTCAAATCATTTCAGACGACCCTTACCGCCGGATTGTTTACGACGGCGTCACGCCGCCGAACATTTTCGAGATGGCCGACGACGTTATCCTTTGCACGTCGTTCTCAAAAGATCTCGCGATACCCGGCGAGCGTCTCGGCTACGCCGCTGTGTCGCCGCGATCACCGTTCGCCGATGAGATTCTACAAGGGATGACCTTCGCGAATCGTACGCTCGGCTTCGTGAATGCGCCCGCCTTGCAGCAGCGTGCGATTGCTGGTCTATCGGGCATCTGTGTCGATCCGTCTGTTTACGCGCGAAAGCGGGATCGATTGACCACCGCGCTCCGCCATGCGGGGTATAGATTTGCGCCGCCCGAAGGAGCGTTTTACCTGTTTGTTGCGGCGCCCGGTGGCGACGATGTGGCCTTTACGTCGCGGATGGTTGCCGAGCGCGTGCTTGTGGTTCCAGGCGTTGCATTCGGTGCCCCGGGTTACGTTCGTGTCGCCTATTGCGCCGATGACGCTGCGATCGAGCGCGCCATCGCGGGATTTCAGCGCGTCGCCTGAGGCGTGCGGCGTGTGTCACGGACAAGACGAAACGTTTACGGTGATCGTTTGTAGCGCTTGCCCCGCTTGGGTGTCGGGGTAGTAATAATACGCGCTGATACCACCCGCGTCGGGCGGCCATAGGCTGTACACCACCTGGCCTCGGAACTGGTAATAGAGCAGCGGCCCCGAATAGGCGGTTGTCGTATAAGGTTGCTGCCAATAACGGGTTTGCCCAGCGTCCGCCGGTATTCCGTAAACCCACGTGCTGCTCGGGTAGGCGGTGTTGGTGAACGATGCCGTCTGGTAATAGAAATCCCCAGAGTACATGGTCGACCACGATACAGCGAAAGTCTCGTCGAATTGGAATGGCGACCCCGCGACGACGCACGAGGGCGTTCCGCGCGACACGAACGATGCGGGCGCGAGCGTCACGGATGCCGACGTTGTGCCCGCGTCGACGGCGACGTTCGTCGCGACGCCACTCGCGTTGAGACGCGCTGTGCCGCCACCCACAATGGTTGCCGAAACGAGAACCTCGTAATTGGGCGGGCCAAAGTGGCATTCGATGGCGACTCGACCCGTGCCGCCGTCAAAGGGGACCCAGATTTGGTTCCGAGAGGTGGGCCCGGATTGCAGCGCGGCGGTCACATGGGTTGTTCCGGTTGGAACGCCGTTCACCGTCAAATCGATGGTTGCTGCTGCGTCGGCGACGGCGATCGTTTCGAGGGGTTGGCCGGCCTGCGTGTCGGGAAAGACGTGGGAAACAGAGTAGGGAAAATTGGGAGGCGTCAAAGCGTAATTGAGACTTCCGCGGAATTGATAGTAGAGCGGGCCCGGCGCGGCGTTTGTGGAACTCCCCTGTTGCCAAAAGCGCAGCGAGCCGGCGTCTGCGGACGACCCGCTGACGTACCAGGAAGCCGGATAATCCGAATTCGTAAATGTCGTCGACCGATAATAAATGTTCGCGCCATTGACGATCGACAGGCTTGGGATTGCGAACGTCTCGTCGAATTGGAACGGCTGGTATCCAGAGACCGTGAGGGGCGTTCCACGTTCGGTTCTGGAAATGGGCGTGAGTGCGACGGTCACGGGGGTCACGCCGGAGTCGACGGCCACCGTGGAGGCGAGGCCTGTGGAGATGAGGCGTCCTGGTCCCGCGTCGGAGATGATGGTGGCAACGAGGACGTCGTAGCTGGGCGGTCCCGGGTAACATTCGATCGAGAGGGCGCCGGTGCCTCCGTCAAAAGGAACAACGAGCTGCGATCGACTCGTCGGGCCCCCTTGAAGTGCCGCGATGACGTGCGTTGCGCCGGACGGAATTCCGGTCACCGTCAAGTTGAGCGTGGCCGCGGCATCGGCGACCGAGACGGTATTGAGCGATTGCCCCAAGTCGGTATCAGGATCGTAATAATTTGCTGACATGCCACCCGGAGGCGACACGTACCACTGGACCGCTCCGCGAAACTGGTAGTAGAGCGTTCCGGCATCGGTGAACGCAGGCGACGTTGCGAGGAAGCGAATGACCCCTGCGTCCGGGTATGAGCCCCCATCGAGGCCTCCCATTGGCATTGGAGCCCACGAACTTGAGGGCCATTCAGAATTGATGAACGGGGTATTTCGGTAATAGTAGTATCCGTTGCTCAGAACCGACGGTGCCGGAACATTGTACGAGTCGTCGAAATAGAGCGGCTGGAAAGCCACGACCGACGTCGGGGTCGCGCGCGACGAGCGCGACAAGGGTTGGAATTGCAGGTCAACCGAAACCCAAGTTCCGGCGTCGAGGATGATACCGGATGCCGATGCGGCCCCGAAGAGTCGCCCCGTTCCACCGGACGATGCGACGGCGGTTGCGCTGACGGCGAATCCGGCGCCGGGGCTCAATCCGATGGCGGTGACGGATCCTTCGGAAACCGGAAGAACGATTTGGTTGCTCGCGAGCGGTCCGGCAACGGCTGCGGTGACGTGCGTCGTTCCCGTGGGTATCGAAGTCGTTCGAACGAGGATGCCAGTTGACTGCGATGTGACGGCGGTTGCGAAGAGGGGCGCGCCTTGAGCGACGTTGGGAAGGTGGAGCATCGGAACGGCGCCACCGTCGACGGCAAACAGGTAAAGCGACGCGAGCTCGATTTGGTAATAGACGGTACCGCCGTCTGCAGGCGTTGACACCGATTGTGCGACGGAGAGTGACGCGCCGGACGCGGGCGGCGAGAGGCGCGTGGCCGAGCCGTTTGAGAAGGGTGCGAACCCGTAGACGAACGTGAGTTGTCCATCGGTCATGAGGGTCGCGGGATCGGATGCGACAAGGGTGAGCGTTGGGGTGGTGCCAGGCGATACACTCGCGGGGTGATGTGTTGGTCGCGGTCGGCACCGCAAACGCAAGGGGGACGACGACTTGGCCACCATCCGCGAGCGATATCCCCGATTGCGCGGCGCCGCCGATCACGGACCGCGTGCCGACGCTGTACGAGCGCGTTGCGATGGCACGAACGCGGTAGTTCGACGTTTTTGGGAGGTCGACGGCTGTTCCCGCGTCGTTCGCCAGCGGAAGCTCGACCGTGGTTGTGCCGCCAAGAAGACCCTGGTCGATCACGGCGACAAGCTGCGTTGCGGCGGCAGGAATCCCAGTCGGGACAAGGAGGAGGCGTGAGGTGGGAGCGCTCGCATCGCTGTCCGGGCCGGCGTCAGGCGTCCCAGCGTCGAGACCCGCGTCGGCGCGACACGCGATGCCAGGAAAGCAATCGTACGCGAGCGTCAGTTGATGCCGTCCACCGCCGAATCGTGTCGTTCCGCCGAAACCCGTTGCCATGGCGCCGGCAAATGCTTCGGAGCCGCCGCCGTCCGCACGGAAGAGCGCGGCACGAACGAGGAACGGTGGAAGGTCGGGGCTCCCCTCAAGCGACAACAGCCAAGATTGACCACCGTCAAACGGATTGCCGCTGAAGGTGAGCAGAGCTTCGAATCTTGAGTCAAAGTCGAAATCGTCGACCTCAAGTGAGAAGGCGCGTCCATCGCCTGTTCGTCCGGTGGTTGCGGAAACGCGTGATGTGTAGAGGGGGGCCCCACCGTCGGCCTCGTCGATCATCAGCATGAGACTCGTGATCGACGCGCTCAGAGCGAAATCCGCGGGAAGCACGTGGGTGATGTCGATCGTGTTTTCGGCGATCGTTCCCGGCACGGCCGCGGGTGGTTTGACACACGCGGAGCCAAAAAGCGCGGCGATAGCCGCGAACAGAGGTCCTCTACGGTTGAAGGCCCTCATGGGTGGCGTCTTCCGAAACCGCGCATTGATGGCGCTTTCTCTCCCGTTCTCATTATTGCGTTTGAGGGGCTGGATTGCCAGTTGACGAGAATTAAGGTGGAGTTCGACCTCCGTTCCGTCGGTCTGCGCGGCACTGCCGCGACACCAAGTTTGATCGAGCCATCAGGCTTCATTGGCAAGCGAAGGGCCCGCTTCTTTAGATCGGTTGCCATTTTGCTCGCGCAAGTAAGCCACTGGCTTACCTGCCGATTGCTCGCAAAATTACTTGACGCGCGTACCGGGCGCGACGGCGCGAGCGAACTCGGCGACGGTAAGGTCGGAGCCGCCCGGACCGGCCGCGAGGAGCATCCCCTGTGATTCAACGCCCATGAGGCGCGCGGGGGCGAGATTCGCAACGATCACGACGCGCTTCCCGATGATGTCGGCGGCCGCGTACGCCTTCGCGATGCCGGCGACGACGGTTCGCGTCTCGGTGCCAACGTCGACTGAAAGCTTGAGAAGTTTTTCGGCCTTGGGGACTGGCTCGGCCGCGACAACGACGCCGACGCGGAGGTCGACCTTAGCGAAATCGTCAATCGTGATGGTCGGTTTGGCGGGAACGGAAGCGGATGCGGATGCGGGAGCGGGTGCGGGTGCAGATGCGGGAGCGGGTGCGGGTGCAGATGCGGGAGCGGGTGCGGGTGCGGGTGCTGGCGGCCCCACGACAAGTGCTTGCAACGCCTCATCTTCAACACGCGGAATAAGCGGCGTCGCATCTCGGATCGTGTGGTGCAGAAAATCGAATTTGCCGTCGCGCCAACTGAGGCGCTCAACGCCAAGCTGACGCTCGAGGTCGTGCGCGAGTTTCGGCGTGATGGGCGCCATCGCGATGGCCAAGAGTCGGACGATGTTTGCGCCGAGCGTGATGACTTTCATCGCTTCGTCGCGGTTTTGGTTGACGAGATCCCAAGGGGCGCTGTCTTGAATGTACTTGTTGCCCAAGTCAGCAAGGGCATTGATTTCGCGCACAGCACGCCGAAAATCGAGGTCGCGGTACGCTGCTTCGATCGCCTGATACCGCGCCTCGGCCGCGCGCACCAACTCCGTGCTGCGTTCGTCCGCGGGAAGCGCCGTCAGCGCGCCGCCAAATCGCTTCTGCGCAAACGACAAGACGCGATTCGCGAGGTTTGCGATGTTGCCGACAAGCTCGGCGTTGACGCGGTTCTTGAGGTCGCGAAGGCTGAGGTCGAGATCGTCGGGGCGATTCGAGAGCGACGCTGCGAAGTAGTAGCGCAAGTACGTCGGGTCGAGCTTGTCGAGATACTCGCGCGCCGTGATGAAGGTGCCGCGCGATTTCGACATTTTCTCGCCGTTCACGGTGAGCATGCCGTGCACAACGACGCGTGCGGGGAGCGTGTAGGCCGCGACCTTAAGCATGGCCGGCCAAAACAGCGTGTGGAAATAGACGATGTCTTTCCCGATGAAATGGATGATCTCGGCGCCCTTACGCCAATAGGCTTCGAAGTTGCGTCCGCTCTCGCGGCAGTAACGAGCCGTTGACGAGACGTAACCGATCGGTGCGTCAAGCCACACGTAGAAGTACTTGTTTTCAAGGCCGGGGATCGGAAAGCCGAAATAGGGTCCGTCGCGGCTGATGCACCAGTCGCGAAGGCCGTCCTTGAGCCAGGTGTCGACGAAATTTTTAATCTCGTCCTGAAGAACACCCGGAGTCGCAACGTACGTGCGGAGCCAATCGCCGAGCATCGACAGCTTAAAGTACTCATGCGTGCTCGGGCGTCGGACCGGCGTCGCGCCGCAGATGGCGCAGCGCGGGTCGACAAGCTCGGTCGAGCCGTACGTTGAATTGCACCGCTCGCAGACGTCACCGTATTGGTCGGGGGCCTTGCATTTCGGGCACGTTCCGCGGACGAAACGGTCCGGCAGAAAGCGGCGGCACGATTCGCAGAAATTGAATTCGAGCGTGCGCGATTCGATGAAGCCGCCCGCCTTGAGGCGCGCGTAAAACTCCTCTGCGAACGCGCGATTCTCAGACGTGTTCGTCGACGAGTAGTAATCAAAGCTGATGTCGAACGCGGCATATGAGGCGCGATGTTCGGCGCCGAAGCGTTCAACGAGCTCTTCGGGGGTCACGCCCTGCGCGCGCGCGTTAAGCTCGATCGGGGTGCCGTGTGTGTCATCCGCGCAAATGTAGACCGCGTCTTCGCCGATGGAGCGCAGGAAGCGGACATAAATGTCGGTTTGAATCGCCTCGACGAGGTGCCCGAGGTGAATGGGCCCGTTCGCGTAAGGGAGCGCCATCGTGACGAGAATGGGGCGGCGGTGTGGCATGCGCGGAGGATAGTCGCCGTGCATTTTCTTCACAAGGGGGCTTCTATCTATATTTCGCGAGCAATGGTGCGAAAGCCTGTGGCTTGAGCACGCGAGCGAAATGGGGAGCCCCTGTTTACAGAGGGCGACCCTACATTATAAATAATCGCGAAGAGTGAGCGAAGAAGGCGAAAAACCACCGGTCGACGAGGGCGCTGCGAAGAGTGCTGACGCGGGCGCGGTCGTGACGCCGTTGTACCCAGAGAAACCGACGACAGAAACGGGAGCGGGTGCGGGAGCGGGTGCGGAGGCGCGAGCGGCAGCGGGATCGGGAGCGGTAGCGGTAGCGAGAACGGGTGGCGGTACCGGGAAGCGGCGCGCGAGAAAATGGTGGTTGCTCGCGGTTCTTGCGGCGGCGTTGGGAGCCGGGGTGTGGGTGTTCATTTCGCTGAGCGAGGACAACGCGTCGACCTATTTCCTCGTTGCGAAAGAGGATCGAATTGAGGTGCGAAAGGGGCGTTACTTTCCGTGGGGGACGTCGCTATACGAACCGGCGGGCGATGCGAAAAAAGCGTTTGCGCCGATTGTTGTTCCGAAGGGTGTCGTGTCGGTAACAGAGCGGACGTTTCGGAGCGCGGGTGAGCTGACGGTCGAATTGTTCGACGTGCTTCGCGACCTCGCGAAGGGGGAGGCGTATGCGGCCGGCGCAAAGGATTTCGCGCGGGCGCGGGGATATCTCGATCGGGGGTTGCAGCTCCCCGATATCGCGGCCGATCGCGTGCGCGAGATGAACGAGATTCGCGGCGACGTTTTGTATCTCGAGGGGAAGTTGCTCATCGATGGCGCGGAGGCGGGGCTCAAGGAGGCGCAAAAAAAATTCGAGGCGGCGAAACGGCAGGGGACGACGTCTCGGTCGCGGGATGTCGATTACTGGATGGTGTTTTGCGAGCGGAAGGTCGACGCGTTTCATCGGACCGAGGCGCCGCGGGCGGTCGGTGCGGACGGCGTTGATGCGGGGGCTTTGGCGCGGCCGCTCGTGGTGACGGTGCTGGTGGTGGCGGATGCGGGAGTGGCAACGGACGCGGGTGCGGGAGCGGTAGCGGATGCGGGTTCGGGAGCGGACGCGGGTGCTGGAGCGATAGCGGTAGCGGATGCGGGTGCGGCGAACGTGAAAACGAGCACGAGCACGGGCACGTCGACGGCAACGAGGAGCACGGACGCGGGGGCGATCGCGGGAGCGGTTGCGGATGCGGGTGCCGCCAAAACCTCCAAGTTGGTCGGTGCCGAGCCGGACGATGGCGATGTGGTGCCGAAGCCACCGAAACGCTCGACGCCGCCAGCAAAAAAAGTCCGGAAGAAAAAAGATTCGGGGAATCCGGTCCTGTTGTAGAGTCGCAGCGTGGAGTGGGTGCTTCTCGTGTCCGCCTACGTCGTGGGTTCGATTCCGTTCGGTTTCCTCGTCGGGAAAGCGCTTGGCGTTGATGTTCGCGAGGTCGGCAGCCGGAATATTGGTGCGACCAACGTTGCGCGGACCTGTGGCAAAGGGTGGGGCGCGCTGACGCTTGTGCTCGATGCGGGCAAGGGATTCGTCCCGTGCTTCGTTGCGCTTGGCGAGCGACTTGACGCGTGGTTAGTCGTCGCCATCGGCGCGAGCGCATTTGTCGGGCATTTATTCCCCGTCTTCTTGAAGTTTCGCGGTGGCAAAGGCGTCGCGACGGCGCTCGGTGTTTTCGTTGCGATCGCGCCGATTCCCGCGGCCATTGGGTTTGGCGCGTACGCCATCGTTTTCGCCGCGACGCGAACGTCGTCGCTCGGTTCATTGGCCGGTGCTGTGGCACTCCCGGTCGCGACGTCGATCCTTGCGTCGGAGACGGCGTACATCGTTTTGTCGGTTGCCTTGTCGGGCGCCGTCTTCGTTCGCCATCGAGAGAACATACGACGCCTCATTTCGCGCAAAGAATCCCGGGTTTAAGGCATAATAATTTTGCTGGGGCCTGTTGTCGGATGTGCGCTTGGGTCGATGCCCGATTGACGTGGGTCGCGACCTTGAGGTTCGACGCCGCGTGCGATGCGCGCGGGATGCTCCGCGGTGATCGCGGGGACGAATCGCCCAAAAAACCAAAGCGCGTACGGGTGAGATGCGGCATCGAACCCGTCCGCGGCCAGCGCGGAACTCAAGGCCAAAGCGACCTCGCGCGCCTTGGCTTCTGCCCGGCGGCCAAACTCACCCGCGAGATCGGCGAAGCGTCGCGCGTGCGTTTTCGAGCGGTCGGCCGTGAAGTATTGACCAGCCGTTCGTGCGACGACCGTCTGGATTTGCCCCGCGATTTGCCGATTGTCGATTGCGACGAGGCTTGTTTGCGCGTCTTTCACCGCTTCGACGAAAGCGCGGACGGACGTTTCGTTCGGAACCCATGTGCGGAGCTCGGGCCGCTCCGCGAAGACCGTGAACGCTTCGCGATCAAAGGCGGGTGCGTCAGCCGGCAGAAGAAGAGCGGCCTCGGGCGTCGTCTCCGGAAGAGGCGTGAGCTTGCTGAGGATCGACGCGTATTCAAGGTGGGGTCGACCGAGACGGTCGCGGGTCGCGGACGCAGTGAGCAACCGACGATACGCGTCGTCAGCGCCGATTTCCGTGGTGAACGCGTCGCGCGGGGCAACTGACAGCGCAAGCTCGCGGTAACGCCCGCGAGTCGTTTGGATGGCTTCGAGCGATTGGAGCGCCCCTTCACCGTCGATCGTTGCGATAAGCCCAACGCCGTCGCCTGTGTCGTTGCGTCGATAGACGGTCAGCCACTGCAAGTCGTACATGAAATCAAGGCCGAGCCGTGCGTCGGGAAGCGGTTCCGCCGCGACGCGCCACGCGGACGTACGCGATGCTGCGGGCTGAACGGCGACGCCGCGCGTGCGAAGCACATGGAGTCCACGTCGGGCGGCGCGCGTGACGTGCGGCGCGCTTGGATCTGATTCGAGCGCGCAGAGGCGATCGACATTCGCACGCTCGACGAGGATGGCGACGACGGCCGCAATGGTTTCGGCGTCGAGTGACGTGAGGGTCGACGGCGCCGATCTGCCGCAAAGGAACGCGTGCGCGGCGGCAAGGTGAGGGGGCGCACCAGGAGGAAGTGCATCGCCGCCTAAGACAGCGATGAGCGGGGCCTCAAGCGGCGAGGGCGCATTCTTCTTTGTCACTTCGGGCCTCCTGGGCGCAAGGAGAGACGATTCTGCGCGATTCGCGTCGAATTGGCAATCGCGGGCGTCTTTCAGCCTATGCCTCCGTCGTGTAGGCTTCGGCCGTGTTCTTTTTTCGCGTGCTGGTTTGGATCGCGTGTCGCTTGTCGCGCCGGGGGGCGGCCCGCGTGGGGGCGGCGCTCGGGCTTCTTTGGCACGCGCTCATTCCGGTTCGTCGCCGGCACGTTCGCGCGTCGATTCGTGCGTGCCTTGGATACGACACTCGGACCGCGCGGCAGGTCGCGCGGCGCGTTTACCGAAACCTCGGCGTTAATGCGCTCGAGTTTCTTCGTTTGCCGTTGCTTCGCGATCCGCGTGCGGTCAAGGATTTTATCGATACGCGCGAACTGACAAAGGTCGACGCACTCCTCGCGCGCGGTCGCGGCCTTCTTGTTTTAACGGCGCACTTTGGCAATTGGGAGCTGCTTGCGGCCAGCCAGGCGCTTGCGGGCTACGAGATCGCGGTGGTCACGAAGACGATGAAGGCGACGCGCATCAACGCGTTTTGGATGAAACACCGCGCGCAAACGGGACTTTCACTTTTGCCGGCGTCGGGTTCAGGACGCGCGCTCATTGAGACGCTGAAGCGGGGTGCGAGTGTCGGGTTTGTTCTCGATCAGCACACGCCGGGCGGTGTTGTGGTCGACTTTTTCGGCCGACCCGCCGCGACGACGTCGGGTCTTGCGCGGCTTCACGAGATTTCAGGCGCGCCGCTCGTGCCCGCGTTCTTGGTCCGCACGGACCTCTGTTCACACCGCATTCTAATTGGCGACGAGATACCGTTTACGCGCGAGGCCACGCGCGAACAAACTGTGTGCACCATGACGCAAAAATACACACACGCCCTTGAGGCGATGGTGCGCGCCCACCCAGACCAGTGGCTCTGGCTTCATCGCCGATGGAAGGTTGTCTGAGGCGCGGGGCTATTGCGCCCAGACGCCCCAGACGACGCCGTCGGCCACCCAGACCAAAAGAACAGGCTTTTCGCCGGCGCTGATCTTTAAGTCTGTGATGGTTGACGCGCCGCCGAAGACAGAAATGGGCGCGAGATTGGCGGCCGTGGTCCCCGAGGTGATCCACGTAACGACAATGTTGGTCCCCTCGCGCCACGCGGCACCGAAAAGATCTCCGCTAATTGGGTTAGCGACCGGTTTATCGGCGGGCTTATCCGCGATTTTCATCGGCGACGTCCAGGCTGTGCCAAATCCGCTGGAGTGGCTCATGAAGACGCCTGCGTCTCTCTCGGCCCAGACAATCAGCGAAGCCGTACCCACGTTTTGTTTCACGTCGATTCCCGTGGGCCCGTCGCCACTCATAAACTCGGGATTGACGTACGGGAACGACTTAATCATCTGCTGCGAACTGCATCCGCCCGTGTTGCACCGCGCCGCCCAGAGCTCGCCGCTAAAAAAGTCGAGTCCCGCCTTGAGCCACGCGACCGTTGCTTGGCCGTTTGCAGCCCCGACGAAGGGTGAAGCCCATATCTCACCGCCCAGCGTGTCGGCCCGATACGGTGTTTGCCAGGTGTCGCCGGCTGTCCACTGGACAGTGACTTGGCACGACATCTGTCCCATCTGCATGATGCAGTTGTTGAGGGCTGTCACAATGGGCCCTGAGTTTTCAGTGTTTGGCATGTAGTTTTCGCCCATCGACGCGCCCCTGAGAATCGGGTTACCGCCGTCGAGAGAACCCGCGTCGATCCAAACGGGCGACGCGCCGTCCGATCGCGCGATGCGCATCGAACCGTAGTCTGAATACGACATCCACGTGGCAAGGAATGTTTCGGCGCCGACTTGGGCGAGCGAGGGAAAAGTGACCGAGCCGCTGTTGCTGAGGAGAGCCGTGGGAAACCACGACCCGTCGCGCCTTGCGGCCCAGAGCTCGCGTGGCGATCCCGCATCGAGCGTCGATGCGTAGAGGAACGTCGCGGCGCTTACTGTAAAGTTGGGCGCTGACGAAACGCGCGGATTGATGATCACACCGCCGTCAAACTCGGCCAAGCGCTGAAGAAAACTGACGCCGCCATCCGTGTCGACCCGGGCTCCCCAAAGTGAAACGGATGCACCCGACGATGTTGACCAGATGACGTCAGAGCTTGCCCAAGCGTACCTTGAGACAGCAACACTCGAGGCGAACCCGGCGTCGCCATCGCTAATTCTGAAGGGAGCCCCCCAAGCCTCGAACTTACCGCCGGATCCGGCATCGCCCGCGTCGAAACCAACTCCACCGTCGCCGGCATCGCTCTGTCCGCCGTCGACTGAAGCGTCCGCGGGCGGCAAGCGAAGCAGCGTTCTGGCGCAAGAGACGACGGCAAACACGACGACCAAGAGCCCGACCATGCGCGTGGCACGAGACATCCTGAGATAAAGGATACACGACGAGAGGTCGGAATGCGGCTCGCCGAGGGCTGCTGAGCGGGGGGTTTAGCCGTTGATGTAGACGTCGTCGTAGAGCCGGCGAAAATCGTCGTAAGTGTAAGTAACCGTTCGCCCGGCGGCCGGTTGGCCTGACCACGGGACGTCGTAATGCACGAATGTGCCGTAAAGGCCGATCTTGTCGACGGTCACGGTGCGCGTCACGCCACGGCCGATGGCGTTCGTCTCGACCTTCACGATCGTGTACGCATGCCACGCACCGTCGCGAGTCGAACGAGCGGTAGCGGCCATCGACTTTCCGTTTGACGCGGCTGCGACCAGTTTCGTCCAAGCCGAGTCGGATGCGGTTGCGACCCGTGTCGTTCGAGCGCCCGTTGTGGCGACGAGGTAGCAATCGGCAATCGCGCCGTGCCGAACGTCGCGTCCGGCATACTGAACGACGTGTGCCGCCTCGTGTGCCGCCGCGCGGCTTATCGATTCGATCGCCTCGTCATCGATTTCAACACCACACCCCGCATGTGGCAAAACCGCAACAATCAACATTCCGAAAAACGCTCGATTCATTTCTCAATCCTCCGTCTCGTCTCGCTGCTCGTGGCCGAACAGGAAGCACGCCCCGGGCCACGCGCGATTTTGAGGAATCAGCGAGGATTTGACGGGTGGTCCCGCCGGTCGGATCGTTTGATCAGAGTCGCCGTCGATCGTTCAATCGATTCTTTGGATCATGCGCCTCGCGGACTCCAATTTGGACGGCGTTTCTCGAGAAATGCAGAAAGGCCCTCGCGCCCTTCGTCGGAGGCGCGTGTGCGTGCGATAAGGTCGGCGAGTTCGGCGAGTCGCTGCGTCAAAGTGTCGGCATCAAAGGGTCGCGTTAACCGTTTTGCTGTAGCGACCGCGTGGGGTGCCGCCGCGATGACGTCTTTGGCCCACGCGGCAACCCATTGGTCGAGTGTGTCCGACAGGACGACTTGGTGAATGAGGCCGATGCGAAGCGCCTCGTCGGCGTCGAATCGGCGCCCGGTCGTAAAGAGGGAGCGTGCCGCGGAGAATCCGATTTTCGGCGCTGCAAAGGCCGATAGGATCGCGGGCACAAGGCCGACCTTGACCTCGCTAAACGAAAACCACGCTCCTGGCGCGGCGATCGCGGTATCGCACGCCGCGATGAGGCCGAGGGCGCCACCGTGCGCATCGCCCTGGACCCGCGCGCAGGTCGCTTTTTCGCAATCAGAAATGGCACGAAACATTTCGGCCATTTCGAGCGCTTCAGCGCGGTTAACGTCGGCGGTCGCCGCGGCCGCCGCGCGCATCCATTTGATGTCGGCGCCGGCCGAGAAATGGGTTCCGCGCGTTGCGAGCACGACACCGCGAATCGACGCGTCGCCATTCAGGGTGCGAAACGCGTCACGAATTTGTCGGATGAGCGCGAGATCAAACGCGTTACGCGCCTCGGTGCGTTCGAGCCAGATCGTTGTGATGCCAGTTCCATAAGAGGTTTTGTCGAGGTTCAGCATGGATCGTTGGTACCGCGACGGACTGGGGAAATTCAAGGGGCGGCGATGACCTCACGACCGCGGGGCGTACCCGAGCGTCTTCATCATGTTGTCGACGTTGTCGACGAAACTCTTGTCGAGCCCCCAACAGACCGTGTTGATGACGAACGCCGCGCCCTTCGAGATTTTCTCGAGCGCCTTGGCGCCGACGGCGACCGGCGCGGGTGCGACGTCGGCCGCTTTCTTCGCGAATTTCGAGACTTCCTTGAAATCCTTGGCCGCCTTGCGCGCGATGTCGCATCGGTCGGATTTCGCTTCGTTTTTGATCGTCTCTCGCTGCTTGATGAATTTCACCGCGTCGCGCACCGGTATGTTGAGCGGGCCTTCGACCGACTTCGGATCAACGCCCATCTCGCGGAGCTTGCCGGCGACAGCCCGGAGCTCGTTTCGAACAGCCGTCTGGTCTGCGCGGATTCTCTCGGGAAGCGCTTTCGCGAACGCCGCTCCATATCTCGCCGCGAGCTGTTCCTTGGCCTTGGGGAGCGACGCCGCCTCGCGCGCGATTTCGAGTCGCGCCTCGTGAAACGCGAGTCGCGCGTACGCGTCGCCGAGCGCCTTCGCCGCTTGAGAGCGTGCTAAAGTTGCAACTTGCAGCGACGCCGAGTCGGTGCGCGGGGATGCGACGCGCGGCGGCTCAAGCGTCGTGCGTTTGCCGTCCACTTCGGGTGAAACGGGTTGGTATTGGATCGTCGGGTTGTTTGATTCGTTTTCGATTCGGTCGAGTCCCATCTTGGTCCTTCCTTTCTTGTGGAGTTGAATAAGCTGTTCAAAGGGGTTATCGACCGTTTCGAGAAATTGTTGCGGAGGAATCGCCATGAACCGGTCCCACTTGCTCTTAACGATTATGATGACGGCACTCTCGCTGTTTTTGGGTTGCGGAAAGTCTGGAACGACTTGCGGTACACCCAACAACTCGGTTGCGGGCACAAACTGCACCGTCACGTGGTCGGGATGTTCGAACGGCGTCGCGTACCAGCTCGACTGCACGAACACGCCTCCGTCGACGACCACGAGTTGCAGCTGTCGCGAGAACACGGTGTCCAAGAAGACTTTTAACTCAAACGAGTTGGTTTGCTCGATGGCTGGGAGCGCGATCACCGGAGTTGCAAACAGCGGCTGTGGGTGGGAATTGCAGTAGAGGTGACGTGATGATGCGATGCGTGGTTGGAATCGGAGTTGTGTTGGCGTTGGCGGGGGTCGCGGGCGCCGAGCAGCAAGGGAAACTCGGCTCAAAGAAGACCGCGTGGGACGCGCCCGAGACGCCGCGCGATGCGGTGATGAAGTTCGGTGACGACTACATCGACTTCATTTCGGCGAATAAAACGGAGCGCGCGTTCATTGCGGCGTCGGTCGCGCTTGCGGAGCACCACGGATTTCGCGCGTTTCCCGGCGCGCCGCGCGGCAAGACGAAGCCCGGCGACCGGTTTTACGTGCAGCGGCACGGAAAAATACTTGCGCTGATTGTTATCGGCTCGCGGCGGCTCCTGGACGGCGTGCGGATCGTCGGTGCACACATCGACGCCGTGCGAATCGATTTGAAACAAAACCCGCTCTACGAAGACGGCAATCTCGCACTTTTGGAAACGCACTACTACGGCGGAATTAAGAAGTACCAGTGGTTGTCGCTGCCGCTCGCGCTCCACGGCGTCGTGCTCACGAAGGACGGGCGCCGCGTCGACGTCAAGATTGGCGACGACCCGAAAGACCCGGTGCTCGTCATCCCCGACATCTTGAAACATCTGCACGACCACGCAAAGAGCATTGCCGGCGAAAACGTGCGCGGCGAAGCGCTCGATCCAATCGTTGGGTCGATCCCGGATGGCGCCGCGAAATCGGCGCGGTTCAAAGGGACGGTGCAAAGGCTCCTTCGCGACAAATACGGCATTGAAGAGCGCGACTTTCGTACGGCTGAGTTGTCGCTCGTTCCGGCTTATCGCGCGCGTTCGGTTGGTCTCGACGGCGGGCTTGTCGGCGGTTATGGGCAGGACGATCGCGCGTGCGGGTACGTGGCGCTCCGGGCGGCGCTTGCGGTTGCGAAACCCGTGCACACGGCGGTGACGCTTCTAGTTGATAAAGAGGGGATTGGGTCAAGCGGGAACACGGGCACGCAGTCGAATTTTCTGCAGGGGGTTGTGGGCGCGCTCCTGGAAGCCGAGCTCGGGCCCGGGCGCGCGACGGAGCAACGGCTCCGCGATTTGTTTCAAAAGTCGAAGGCGCTTTCGACCGACGTGACGTCGGCGGTGCAGCCGCACTACGCGAAACTCTGGGACAAGAAAAACGCGAACTATTTGGGCAGCGGTCCGACGTGGGATCAGAGCGGTGTTCACAGCGAGTTCATGCTGTTTGTGCGGCAGCTGCTCGAACGAAACAAGATCCCTTATCAGACGGGCGATTTCGCGCGCGTCTTTGGTGGGCGTCACGAGGGCGGCACGATTTTACCGTTCCTTACGCGGCTTGGCCTCGACGCGATGAATTTTTCGATCCCGCTCATTTCGATGCACGCGCCGTTTGAGCTGACGAGCAAAGTCGATCTCTATTGGAGCTATCGGGCGTACGCGGCGTTTTTGTCGGAGTGACGGGAGACGTCGGGTCACACCTCAGTTGCAGAACGCCATGCCGTACGGGTACGCAAGCTGCGTTGACGGTCCGCGAATCGTCCGGCGCGGCGCGACGTCGCCGGTCGCGGTTCTCGAGAACACCTGGATTTCATCGCGCGCGATGCTCGTCACGAAAATCTCATTGTCGACCGAGTCAACGATCACCGCGGTTGGGTTATACAGGCGGGTTGACGTGCCGGAGATGGCGCGCGTCGGTGCGACGTTTCCGTTTGCGTTGCGCCCGAACGCCGTTATGGAATTCCCCAAGTAGTTGACGACGACCAACTCATTGTTGACGCCATCGAGCGCGATTCCATATGGGGAACTCAGCAGAGTCGCGGCCCCCTGGATTCGCCGCTTGTAGACGAGGTTCCCGCTGCCAAGGCGGTCGTAAACCGTAACCGAGTTATCCTGCGAATTTGTGACGTAGATTTCTCCCGCGTCACCGGGATCAACCGCGACGCCGCTCGGATTCGCGAGGCCAGTGCTGGCGCCACTAATCGTTCTCTGCGGCGCAACGTTGCCTGCCGCCGTGCGCGCGAAAACGTGGAGCTGGTCGTCGTACTCGTCGGTGACGATGATCTCGTTGTTTACGTTGTCGACGGCGACCGCGTTTGGCTGAGTGATTTGCGTTGTGGCGCCACCGAGCGTGCGAAGTGGCACGACGCCGCCGTCCGCGGATCGCGAGAGCACGACGATGGTTCCTGCGAAGAGACTTGAGACGAATATTTCGTCGTTGACCGTGTCGACGGCGATGAGGCGTCCCGAGATGGCGAGTCCAGAAGAAACAGGCGAGATCGAACGCACCGGTGCGACGGCGCCCGGCGCACTGCGCGAATGCGTTAAGACGGTGTTGTTGTTCAAGCTCGCGACGACGAACTCGCCTCCATCGCTGACCGCGATCCCCGTTGGGAAATCCAGCAGAGTCGCGCCGCCCGAGATCGTCCACGTCGGGGCGGCTTTTCCACTCGCCGACTTCAAAAAGGCGCGAATCGAGGAGTCGGCGTTCGTTGTGACGATTTCGCCGTAGGTGGAGCTAAAGGCGATACCAAACGGTTGAAACGCGCCGCCCCCGTCGACGACGCTGGTGCCTCCGTCGATGACACGCTTGGGGGCGACGTCCCCGTTCGCGGTGCGGTTGTACACGGTGATATCGGAGGTCGTCTTGTTGGTCACGAAGAGTTCGTTCGCCGTAACGTCAAGCGCTAACCCGCGCGCGAGCGAAATCCCCGAATCGGGACCCACGATGGTACGCGTCGGCGCGACGTTGCCGTTTGCCGTGCGTGCGTACGACGTCACCGAGTTCAATCCCCAGTTGAGCACGAAGATCTCGTTCCCGGTGGTGTCGACAACCACCGCATGTGGCGCGGAGAGTCCAGTCGCCGCCCCCGAAATGACTCGCGTGGGGGCGATGTCGCCGCCGGCATCGCGCGGGAAGACGAGAATGGACGACCCCGAATAATTCGCCACGAAGATTTCGTTGTTGATGACGTCAACCGCCAAGCCGAACGGGCGCGAGAGCGTTGTTGTGGGTCCTGCGATGGTCCGAACGGGCGCGACGTTGCCGGACGCCGCGAGGGAATGGACGACGATCGAATGAAGGCCGGGGCCTTCGGAGGCCACGTCCATATACGAATTCGCAACGATGATTTCGTTGTTCACGAGGTCGACGGCAACTCCGTAGGGTTGAACGATGCCGGTTGCGTTGCCGAAGAGGCGAAGCGCTGGCCCGGCGTCTCGCGTCGCGTCGAGCGCAACGATGTGGTTCGCGATGTTGTTTAGGACGCAGATTTCGGCGTAGGGCCGCGCTGCGATTTCAGCGGAGGCGTCGCTTTGCCCAGCGTCGTTTTGCGCGCGAACGATGAATGTCGCGGTTGCGCCGTTTGAAAGACCCGATTGGATCCAAATCGGATTCGAAGTCGATCCGAGCGCCGCGTACAACGATCCGGCGTCAACGCCGCCGTCTGATTCTATCTTTTGCGAGACCACGTAGCTGGTCGCCCCGATCGAGGCATCCCACGTGAGCGTAGTTCTTCGATTTCCGGGGCGTGCCGACAAATCCGACGGGGGATCCGGCGGCCCAACGCTCGCGTCGGCGCCCGCACCCGCATCCGTCACAACGCCTGCGTCCGCATCCGCACCCGCATCCGCCATCACACCCGCGTCCGTACCCGCACCCGCATCTGCCCCCGCGTCCACACCCGCGTCCGTTCCGCCATCGCAGCTCGACACGCAGCCAAGGCTCACCGTCGCGCGTTCGACGCGGTCCGAAAAATTGACCGGTCCGCTCGCGCCCTGCGCCAAGATCACGCCCGTCTGGCTTTTCGCGCGCCCGACCACTTGGAACGCCTGTGCGAGCGGTTTTCCGCTGATCGCAAACAGAAAGGTCGTCGCGTATTGGAAAACGTTTTGCGGAATCTGGAAGAGTTGTTCGAGATACCCGTCGGAATCGACGTCGACCGTCGTGATGCTGTAAAGGATGTTGTTGTACGCGCCGTTCGTCGGGGTCGCGTTGGCGGTCGTAAAGAGCGGCGGATTCCCAAGGATTTCGTCCAAATAGAACTCAACAGCCGCGATGGCCTTTCGATCGACGTCAGCGCCAACGGAGAATTCCATTTCCAAGCCGACTTGCCTTTGTTCGGAACAGGTCGCGGCGGAGATGGCAACAAGGAGCAAGAATCCTCGAGACCCCATCGGTGCCATTAACCTTAAGGCTACTGGACGGCGCGCGGCCGCGCAAATCGCGCCATTGATTGTGAATGTTTTCATCTGCTTTGGGGGTCCAGGGGGTGCTGAACTTGACCCTCTCCTTTTGGAGCGCGTAGACTTCAACCAGTGTTTTCGCGCATTCGAAACGATATCCGGGTTGTCATGGAGCGCGATCCCGCGGCCCGAAGCGAATTGGAAGTTTTGCTCTGTTACGCGGGGCTTCACGCGATTTGGTCGCACCGTTTTGCGCACCGCCTCTGGGACGCTGGATTTCAACTGCCCGCGCGGCTTTTGTCGCATGCGACGCGCGTTGTGACGGGCGTTGATATTCATCCGGGCGCAACGATCGGCGATGGGTTCGTGATCGACCACGGTATGGGCGTCGTCATTGGCGAGACCACCATCATCGGCAACGATGTCACGCTTTATCAGGGCGTGACGCTCGGCGGCACGAGTTGGAAACGGGAAAAGCGGCATCCAACGCTTGGCGATCGCGTCGTGGTGGGCGCGGGTGCGACGGTGCTCGGGCCTTGCACGATCGGGCACGACTCGAAGGTCGGAAGTGGATCGGTCGTGGTGCAGAACGTTCCGCCTCAGTCGACGGTGATTGGCGTTCCGGGGCGCGTCGTTGCGAAATCGGAAGGGCCGATTTCGACGATCGACTTGGATCACACGAGCCTGCCGGATCCCGAAGCACAGGCCATTGAACTCCTACGGGCGCAGGTGGCTGACCTGCACAAGGAGCTCGAACAGGTCGAGCGGTCGATTGCCAATCGCCGCGGGAACCACGTCGATCGGGCGCGAAGCAAATAGCGGAAAGCGAATCGGCGACATGCGACGGATCTATCTTGACGCGAATGCAACGACGCCGATGGCCGCGGAGGTCGTCGAGGCGATGTGGGAATGGCTGGGGGGCGACGCGTTCGGGAATCCATCGTCGCTGCATCGCGCGGGGCGTGAGGCGCGCAAAGCGATTGACGATGCGCGCGAGCAGGTGGCGGCGCTTGTCGGCGCGGAGCCATCGGAAATCGTTTTCACGTCGGGGGGAACCGAAGCGAACAATCTCGCGGTCATGGGGGCGGTGCGCGCGGCTGGGCTCCGGCGAATTGTG
This sequence comes from Deltaproteobacteria bacterium, assembly GCA_016192705.1. GTDB lineage: Bacteria > Myxococcota > JACPTQ01 > JACPTQ01 > JACPTQ01 > JACPTQ01. Next base: position 26,969 of record JACPTQ010000070.1, read on the forward strand.
ACGTCGGCGGTCGAGCATCCGTCTCTTCTCGAAGCGGCGCGTGGGATGGAGCGTGAGTCGGTTTCCGCGACGCTCGTGGGTGTTGATCGAGACGGCGTCGTGGATCGCGAGGCGTTTCGCGCCGCGATACCGGATGGGGCGGCGTTTGTTTCACTGATGCGCGTCAATAACGAAACCGGGAACCTCATGCCGGTGCGCGACTGCGTGTGGGAGTTGCGCGGGCGTGGCGTCGTGACGCACACCGATGCGACGCAAGCGGTGGGTCGGATCGGTGTCGATGTGAAGGACCTGGGGGTCGATTTCATGTCGATGTCTGCGCATAAGCTTCATGGGCCGAAAGGGGTCGGTGCGCTTTATGTGAGGCGCGGGGCGCGGCTGTCTCCGATTTTGGTCGGCGGGGCGCAGGAGCGGGAGAGACGCGCGGGAACTGAGAATGTCGCCGGCATCGTCGGATTTGGGAAGGCGGCGGCGCTCGCGCACAAGGGGCTGAAGCCGCGGGCGATGAAAATTGCGGCGCTTCGCGATCGGTTTGAGCGTGAGCTGTTTCAGCGGGTCGAAGGGGTTCGCTTGAACGGGCATCGATTGGCGCGTGCGCCCGGAACGCTCAACGTTTCGTTTGATAAAGCGGATGGTGAGGCGATCCTCATCGGCCTTGACCTCGAACGCGTGGCCGCGTCGAGCGGGGCGGCCTGTGCGAGCGGCGTCGCGAAGCCGTCGCACGTGCTGCTCGCCATGGGCCGGACAGCGGCTGAGGCGCGCTCTTCGGTGCGGTTTTCGTTTCATGACGGCAACACCGACGAGGAGGTGGACCGGCTTATAGAAATCGTGCCGGCCATCGTGGCGCGCGTGCGTTGCGAGGAGGGGCCGGGCACGTGAGAGTGGCGGTGGCCATGTCGGGCGGGGTCGACTCGTCGGTCGTTGCGCTTCTATTGCGCGACGCGGGGCACGAGGTTGTTGGGTTGTCGATGAAGCTTTATGACGCGGGAGTCGCACGGTCCGCGTCCGAGATCGCTGATGAAGCCTGCGATGCGACGAAGGCGAAGGGGTGTTGCACGCCCGAGGACATGAACGATGCGCGCCGCGTCGCGGCTGAGATTGGGATTCCGCACTATGTTCTTGACTACTCGGACGCATTCGAGGCGGCCGTGATTCGTCCATTCGTCGCGGAGTACGCGCGGGGTCGGACACCGAGTCCCTGCGTTCTTTGCAACGATCGATTAAAGTTTCGGGCGTTGCTGATGCGCGCGCGGGCGCTCGGGTGTGCGGCGATCGCAACTGGGCATTACGCGCGTGTCGATGCGGCCGGTGGGCGATTCCGACTATTGCGGGCGCGGGATCGCGCGAAGGACCAGGCGTACTACCTGTTTGGCCTTGGACAGAATGAGCTTCGCGAGACGCTGTTTCCATTGGGGGAAATGGAGAAAGGTGAGGTGCGCGAGCGGGCGCGTGCCGCGGGATTACCGGTTTCGGATAAGCCCGACAGCCAGGAGGCGTGCTTCTTAGAGGGACAGTCGATCGCTGCGTTCTTGTCGAGACACGGTGTTTCGAGTGTTCGCGGCGAGATTGTTGACGAGCGCGGCGAGACGCGGGGAAGGCACGAGGGGGCGGCGCGTTTTACGGTTGGGCAGAGGCACGGGCTCGCGGTTGCGGACCGGCATCCGCTTTATGTGCTTTCGGTCGACGTGGGGTCGAATCGCGTGGTGGTTGGGCCGCGCGAAAGCCTTGCGGCGCGCGGGCTCGTCGCGGACGGAGCACGGTGGGTTTCAGGCGTCGCACCCGCGGTGAACGCCGAGGTGCTGGCGCAGGTGCGATCGCGGCATACGCCCGTCGCGGCGCGGGTTGAGTCGACCGGCGAATCGATGACGGTGCGATTTGAGTCACCGGTCATCGCGGTCGCGCCCGGGCAGGCCGTGGTGGTTTCGCGCGGCGATGAAATCCTTGGGGGTGGCTGGATTCGCGACGGGTTCGCGGATTCTTCGGGTGATGTCGCGGGTCCTCTTGAAAGACGGCGAGGCGCTAACCCATGATTGCCTTTGAAACGATCGAGGCGCGGCTCGGTTATTCGTTCCAGGACCGGACCCTCCTTGAGACAGCGCTGACACACAAATCGTTTTGCAACGAGCATCCCGACCCGGCGTTATCCAACAATGAGCGCCTCGAATTTCTCGGCGATGCGGTGATCGACCTTATTGCGTCGCATTTGCTGATGGAGCGTTTCCCGGGGCGGTCGGAGGGGGAGCTCTCGAAGTTTCGCGCTTACTTGGTCGGAGAGACGGGACTTTCCGCCGTTGCGCGCGAAATCGGAATCGGTGAGTTCTTGCGCATGGGGCGCGGAGAGGAGCAGTCGGGCGGGCGAGAGAAGTCGTCGCTGCTTGGCGATGCGCTTGAGGCTGTTGTCGCGGCCATTTACCTCGACGGTGGCGTTCCGCCGTGCTTTGAGTTGCTCGAAGCGAAGTTGCAATCGCCGCTGTCCGACCTTGCGGGCGGGCGCTACGACCGCGATTTTAAGACGCGTGCGCAAGAATTCGTTCAGGAGCGGATGAGGTTGACGCCCACGTACGAGCTCATTGGGACGACGGGGCCGGACCACGAGAAAGTGTTTGAAGTGGCGCTTGTGGTGAGCGGGCGGCGTTGGGGAATGGGGCGCGGGAAGTCGAAGAAGGAAGCTGAGCAGGTTGCGGCGGAGCGGGCGCTCGAGGCGCTCCGGGCGGAGGGCGATGGCGAGAAGTCGGACGGGACAGGAGGAGGCGAGACGACGTGACGAAGGATGAGAACGATAGGGCGCGGTTCGAGACGCGTGCGGTTCACGCGGGGCATGGCGCGGACGCGGCGACGGGCGCGATCATGCAGCCCGTCTATCTAACGAGCACGTACGTCCAAGAGGCGCCCGGAGTTCACAAGGGGTTCGAGTATTCGCGAACGCAAAACCCGACTCGATTTGCGCTTGAGCGGGCGATTGCGGAGCTTGAGGGCGGGGCGCACGGCTTTGCCTTCGCGTCTGGGTGCGCGGCGGCGACGACGGTGATGCACCTTCTCGATCCGGGTTCGCACGTCGTGTCGTGCGACGATGTGTACGGCGGAACGTATCGGCTATTTGAACGCGTGCTCAAGGGACGCGGGCTGTCGTTTTCATTTTGCGATTTGACCGATCCCAAGTCGCTTGGCGCGGCGCTCCAGTCCACAACGCGCCTGGTTTGGCTTGAGTCGCCAACGAATCCCCTGTTGAAAGTGATCGACATCGCCGCCATCGCGGAGCGCGCGCGGCGACACGGTGCGCTTGTTGTTGTCGACAACACGTTTTTGTCGCCCGCGTTTCAGCGACCCCTCGAATTGGGTGCGGATATCGTCGTGCATTCAACGACAAAATATCTCGGAGGGCACAGCGACGTGGTGGGTGGCGCCGTGGTGGCGAACGATGGCGTGATGGCTGAGCGTCTCCGGTTTCTTCAAAACGCCATTGGCGCGGTGGCTGGACCGTTCGACAGTTTTCTCACGCTTCGCGGGACGAAGACGCTTGCGCTGCGAATGGAACGCCATGCGGCGAACGCGGCCGAGGTCGCGGCGTTTCTTTCGTCGCATCGAGGGGTGTCGCGCGTGATTTATCCGGGGCTTGCGTCGCACCCGCAACATGCGTTGGCCAAGCGGCAGCAGCGTGGGATGGGGGGGATGGTGTCGTTTGAGTTGTTGGGTGGCGTTGAGGCGGCGCGCCGGTTTCTTTCCGCAACGCGGATTTTTGCGCTTGCCGAGAGCCTCGGCGGTGTTGAATCGCTTTGCGAAAGCCCACCGCTCATGACGCATGCGTCGATTCCACCGGATGTGCGCCGCGCGATCGGAATTGCCGATGGGCTGATTCGGCTTTCGGTTGGCGTTGAACACATCGACGATCTCATCACGGATTTGCAACGGGCGCTGGCCGCGTGAGGGGACGGCAATTTCCGCCGTGGGTCGCGCTTATTGTCATCGCTTGCCCCGCCAAGAAAACACCGCAAAACGTCATTGAAGCGGACGCCTCTGCCAACTCAACAGATGTGGATGCCGTTGTCGCTCGACTGAGTCAGACGTTGGCGCCTTCGGAGCGTCGGAGCTTGCTCCGACGGCTGGCGACGCTGGATCGGGCGCGGGCCGTGCCGCTTCTTCGCCGGGCCGTCGGCGACGAATCGCCCGAAGTTCGCCTTGGCGTGGCTCGCCTGATCGGCCAGATGCGGGTGAACGAAGCGGCCGCTGATCTCGCGGCACGATTGCGCGTTGAAACGATTCCGATTGTGAACGCCGAAATTGGGACGGCGCTCGCGCTTCTGCGAGACCGGGCGGTTGCGACGGGCCTCGTTGACTTGGTTGATGTTGGAGATGCCGATCGGCGCACAGCCGCCGCCCGCGTGGTTGGGGTGACACTCGGGAGCGGGGCCGTAAGTGACTCGACGATTGAGCAGTTGACCGTGGCGCTGGTGTCCGCTGAACCAGCGACTCGCCGCGATGCGGCTCGCGTGCTCAAAGAACTGCGCGACGTCCGCGCGCGGGTTCCGCTCGAGCGTCGGCTTCTGAGCGAGACCGACGAGATGACAATCGCCGTGATCTTGAATGCGCTCGCGGCCATCGGCGATCGCGGTGCCGTTTTTCCCATTACGAAATTCGTTGGTTCGCTTCGAACCCGCGGCGCCATTCCGCCGGTCCACTTTGTTTGGCAGCGCGCGTTTGCAGCGTTAATGGCCCTTGGCGGCGACGACGCCGATCGGTTTTTGCGAGAAGCGTCCCGATGGCCCGAAGTTCGGATGACAAAGGAGCTCGCCGAAAAACTCAGACCTTGGACAAACAGGCGTTAGCCGAAGGTTGTAAAGACGGCGCTATCCCTAAGTCGCGGCACCTGTGGTATTGAGATGGGCGTGTCAGGCGTGTTTATCACCGGCGGCGCGGGTTTTATCGGAACTTCGCTGGCTGAGCGGCTTATCGCGCGGGACCGCGTGGTTCTTTTTGACAACCTGTCGCGAAATGCGCTCGCGGGTTGCGAGTTTGCGAATCACCCCAACCTGACGCTTGTTACAGGCGATGTGATGGACGGTGCGGCGGTGACCGCGGCGATGGCGGGTTGCGATCGCGTTGTCCATCTCGCGGCCATTGCGGGCGTTGACACGGTTCGTAAGGACCCTGTGCGCACAATGAAAGTCAGTCTCATCGGAACGTATAACGTTCTCGAAGCCGCGCTCGCGAACCACCAAAAATCGACGCGCATCAACCGGTTGATCGATTTTTCGACGAGCGAGGTGTTTGGACGATACGCCTACAAGGTTCAGGAGGGCGACGTCACGGAGCTTGGCGCTGTGGGCGAAGCGCGCTGGACGTACGCCGTCTCGAAACTCGCAACGGAGCATCTGACGCTGTCGTACCAGAGGCAGTACGGCCTGCCGGCGTTGTCGATTCGCCCTTTCAACATTTACGGTCCGCGGCAGGTGGGCGAAGGCGCCATACACCATTTTGTCGTGCGGGCGATCGCGGGCGAGGACTTGAACATCAACAACGATGGCGCTCAGATTCACTCGTGGTGCTACATCGACGACATTGTCGACGGGATCCTCGTCGCGCTCGACCGTCCCGAAGCGGTTGGGCAGGCGTTTAACATCGGGAACCCGCGCGCGACGGTCACGATCTATCACCTTGCGCAAGAGATTCGACGGCTCGCGAGCTCGTCCTCTGCGATTCGGTTCGTTGTGCACGAGGAGGCGGACGTCGAGCTGCGGATTCCAGACGTGCGAAAGGCGGAGAGGCTCTTGGGGTATCGCCCAAAAGTGGAGCTCGAAGAGGGGCTTCTTCGGACGATTCAATGGTATCGACGCAAGCGGTGAACGCAGGACAGGACGTGGTTCTTCGAGCGGAGAACCTGGTTAAGACATTTAAGAAACCGTTTCAGATGCGGAGCCAGGTTCGCGCCGTCAGGGGGTTGTCGCTTGACGTCTTGCGCGGTGAGATTTTTGGGTTTGTGGGGCCCAACGGCGCCGGCAAGACAACGACGATCAAAATGATGATGGGCCTCATTTTCCCGACGTCGGGGCGCGCGTTTGTTTTGGGTGAGCCGGTGCCGTCGGGTGCGGCGAAGACGCATGTCGGGTTTTTGCCGGAGAACCCGTATTTTTACGACTACCTGACGGCGCTCGAGTTTCTTGATTTGGTTGGGCGATTGTTTGGGTTGCCGAAGGCGATCCGTCGTGAGCGCGCAACGCGGCTGCTCGAGCGCGTCGGGCTTGCGCGGGCGCGTGACCAGCGGCTTCGCACGTTTTCGAAGGGGATGCTTCAGCGGTTGGGGCTCGCGCAGGCGCTTGTAAACGATCCGAAGCTCGTGGTGCTCGACGAACCGATGAGTGGCCTCGATCCGATTGGGCGGAAAGAAGTTCGCGATCTGATCATCGACCTCAAAAACGAGGGACGAACGGTTTTCTTTTCTACGCACATCTTGTCCGACGTCGAACTGATCTGCGATCGCGTGGCGATTATTATTCAGGGCGAAGTGCGGGGTGTTGGTGCGCTGGAGTCGCTCTTGTCGCCCAAGCTCTTGACGGTTGAGGTGGTCTCGCGCGAGGGCGGTTCGGGTACGGCCGGGCAACCCGCTCTGGAACGCGACGCCGTTGTCACGTTGCCGGGTGACGCCGATGTCGAATCGTACCTCAAGGAAAGGCTCGCGGTGGGGGCACGCATCGTGTCGGTGATTCCACGCCGCGAATCGCTTGAGGACGTTTTTGTTCGTGAAGCGATGGGGACAGGTGGCGATGCCGCGCGGTGACGGGAGCCGAGTGGGGGTCGTTCGGGCGGTGACGCTCGCTTGGACTCGTGTGTGGGCGATTGCGGTCAACACGTTTCGCGAGGCGATTCGAAACAAAGTTCTTTATGGGATCGCCTTTTTCGCCATCGGCATGATTTTCTTTTCGGTTGTGCTTGGAACGTTGTCGGTGCACGAAGAAAAGAAGCTGATCACCGATATTGGATTCTCGGCGGTATCGTTCTTCGGCGTCATCATGGCGATTTTTATTGGTGTCAACCTCGTGTACAAAGAAATCGACCGCAAGACGATCTACGCCATCATCCCGAAACCGATCGAGCGTTACCAATTCATGGTTGGGAAATTCCTCGGTGTCGTGATGACGCTCTTCGCGCAGACCGTGTTGTTGTCGATTTTTCTATTTCTCTTTCTTGCGCTTTACGGCGCACCGCTAACTGGAACGACGTTCGCCGCGATCTATCTCATTTTTCTCGCGATTATCGTTATGACAGCGGTGGCCTTGTTTTTCTCATCATTCTCAACGCCCTATCTGTCGGGGTTCTTCTCGCTCGGCATTTTTATTCTCGGTTCTGTTCGAGCGGAGGCCATCGCGCAAATCTCGAAGGTCGCGAAAATTGGAACGCTTTATGATGGCCTCCAAGTGTTCGCGAGCGTCATTCCGGATTTGACACTTTTCAACGTCGTCGGGCGCGTGCAGCGTGGCGACCATGTCCCTTTTCTCTACCTGGTTGAGGCGACGGGTTACGCCGTGACGTATGCGGCGGTGCTCCTGGCACTGGGATCGTTCGCCTTTAATCGTCGGGATTTTGTGTGAAACGAATCGCTGTTCGCGGGTGCGGCGTCTTGTTGATTCTGGTTGCGGCGGTGTGGCTGAAGGTGGCGCTTGAGGCGCGCGCGGAGGTCTCGGCCGGCGCAGCGGCGGAAGCGAAGGGCGATCGCGAGGCGGCGCTTACGCACTATCGACGCGCGGTGCACTGGACTTCACCGTTCTCAGGATCGGTTGAGCGGGCGCTCGATGCGATGGCGGCGATGGCGCGCGCGGCTGAAGCGGCCGGTGATCGTGTCTTTGCTCTCGATGTGTGGCGAGACGTTCGGTCGAGTCTCTATGCGATACGACACGTGCTCATTCCGCACGAGGAGAAGCTGCGTGCGAGCGAAGAAAAGATTGCGGCGCTCGTCGCAGCGTTGCCGGCGACGGTCACGGAGGATCGCGGTAAGCCGGAGGCGGTTCGGTCGTCCGAGGCGCTCGCGATGCTGCGACGCGACAACGCGCCGTCTGTTTTGTGGTCGTTGGTGTTGCTCGCGGGTTTCGGCGCGTGGATTGGCGGAGTGTTTTGGTTCATCTTGTGCGCGATTCGGGACGACGAAACACTTGACCTTCGTCGCGCCGCGATTTCGGGAGCGACCGTGGTCATCGGCTTCGCGATTTGGATTGTTGGGTTGAGGATGATCTGATGCAGGTGCTGGGAGTCGCACTCGTCGTTCTCGGCGTTTTTGGCGCGGGCTGGGGTGTATGGATTTCGTTTTTGCCACCTGAATCGGCGTCGCGTGCGCGTCGTTGGTGTGGCGCCGTCGCCGCGCCCGTCGCGATTGTTGCCGCGCTTGTTGGTGTCGTCCTTTGTTGCCTCCCAAATTTCTTTTCCAGCTGAGGGCAGGGTATAGTCGCGAAATGCAGATTAAGAAAATCCTCGTGCCGACCGATTTTTCGGCGGCCGCGCGTTCTGCCTTTCGGTTCAGCTTGACGCTCGCGCGCGGATGCTGTGCCGACGTGCGTTTGCTCAACGTCATCGATCTTCCGACCGAAATCGATGAAGAACTGCTCGTCGCGGATCCCGACACGAAAGACAAGTTGCTTGCGATGAAGAAGGACGCGTTTGACGACGCCGCCGCGAAGATGGCCAGTTTTGAGGCGGCTGAGGATCTCGGTGGCGTGACGGTGCGCCGGTACTTTGAAATTGGCGATGTTCACGCGGCCGTGGTGCGCAGCATCGCTGAGCAAGGAATCGATCTCGTTGTTCTGGGGACGAATCATCGGCCCGGTCTCGACCGCTTCATGCTGGGCGGACACGCCTATCGCATTGTGCGTGGTGTTGGTTGCCCCATCACAGTCGTTCGTTCGGAGGAGTAAGTGCCATCCGTAAAGGAGGCCATTGGAGATCCACGGGTCTTTGTTCCAGCCGTCGCTGCGCTCATCGTGCTCTCGCTCGTTTCCGTGAACTTCCTCGAAGCTCGGTTTGACCGGGCTGACCTTGATCGCGCCGGAATGCTGGTACGAAATCACCGCCCGGCCGGCGCCGAGGGACGCACGCTGGAAGAGGCGCTGATCGCAAAGTTTGGTAACACGGCGACGGGCGAGTTGATTTGGTCGGCTGAGTTGAAATCAAGTTGTGCGGGGATCGTTCGCGTGACGGCGCGCGTTCCGACGGCCGGTGGTCTCAGCGAGTACGCGTGGGACGTGCTCGTCACGGAGTCTCGAATCCATCCGGGGAATGAACCGGGGCGCGCCCTCCTCATCGAGCTCGCGACGCGCCGCGCGAACGACGCCGAGCGGCGATAACGCCCTCCCCGTGCACTTACAAGTTACGGCGCGGCTTCGAGCGTGCCGGTCGTCGGATTGAGGAGGACGATTTTCCCGAGGCCGTAGCCGGAAAAACTTGCGTTCGAATTCTGGAGTGTCACCCAGATGCGATCGCCGACCACGGCCATCGCGTTCGCGCGGGGGAGATTCCCGCTACACCCGAACGAGACGAGGTCGATCGACTTCGTAACGGCGCCGCTCGTCGTGTTCATCGCGATAAGGCCGCCGTCGGGAACGTTGAGAAGCGACACCCAAATCTCGCTCGCGGAGCCTGCGACAACATCAACGGGATTGGAGCCCTGCCCGGTCGAAAAATCCTTGTTGTTGGTTGTTCCTGTTATTTTCGCCGTCTCAAAGTTGTTCGCGGGGTCGAGGAACTGCACGCTGTTTGTGCCGGTGCCGCCGCTCATTCCGTTTCGATTAAGAACGATGGCGTGGGTCGTGGTGCCGCTCGATACGACACGCACGACCGGGTCGAGCCCAATCGTGCTTGTCGCGAGCGATAATGTGCCGAGTGACGCGCCGAGCGTTACGCGTCCGAGCGAACCGATGGAATTGTCGGTCATCGCGATGAGGAGTGTTCCGCCGTCGGCGGGAAAGACGGCAACCGACTGTGGATTCTTCGATGTCGTGATGAACTCCGACGCGGTTTCCGTATCAGTGGTTGTGTTCACCGAGAGGACGCCGATCTGGAATCCGCCGCTGAAGAAACTACATGTGGCGAAGAGTCGCCCTCCGTCGGCGTCGATCGCGAGCTCGCCCATTGTACAGCCGTTGCGCGCGGGACTCAGGGTTACGGCGGTGACATTCGCGCCCGACATGGGATCGAACCTGTAGATCGCGCTGCCGCTGAAAGACGAGTCGTTGGCTATCGCGTACCCCTTTGTCGCGGAGGCGACTGCGATCGACGAATACCATCCAACCGTGACGGTCGAGCCTGCGTCCCCACTGACCGACGCCGTCTCCGTGGGCGCGGTGCCGATCGATTGTTTTGTGGCGGCGCTGATCGCTTGGATACCGGAGTTGCACTCGCGCGACGAAAGACCGCCGCTCGATGCACCCGGTGCGCCGGCAAACGACACGAGAACGCGCGTACCGTCAATCGTGGGCGCGATCGCCATGGGATTGATCCCGGGGAGCACGATTGGCTTTACGCTTGCGTCGGGGCCGGCGCACGCGGATGTTCCGCCATCGGTAACGCAACTGGTGGTAGCGCCAGGATTCGTCGGCGTTCCACTCGAACATGCGGCCATAGAGAGAAGTGCGGTCGTCATAACCAGACTTGTTATTTCAGTTGTTCCCATTCGTTTCATCGTCTCTCCTTTCAAAAGAGCGCTGTCAGCCGCATTGAAAACGCGAGTCCCGGGAGCGGGATTCCGTAAACATCTGCGGTTTGGTTGTTGGTCAAATTCTTTATGGCGAGCGAGAATCGGACGGCTTCTTTGTGGGCCACGAGCACACCGAGCGAGTGGATGTTCCGGGCATCGAGCTCGAAGAGGTTGAGGGTGTCGATGGGGTTTCCTGACAGATGCGTAAACTCGTGAAAGATGTGAAGGGGGCCGCGGCTGAGTGTCGTGCGGGCTCGAAGCGCGTGCGTTGGACGCGAAGGGATGAGAAGGCCGTAGGTCGCGCCCTGTGTTGCGTTGATCGCGCGCGTCCAGGTGTAGGCGGCTCTCACGGCGATAAATCCAAGGCGTCCATTCGCCTCGATTTCAAATCCGCGGAGATCGGCTGCGCCAAAGTTAAATGGCTTCGCGGTCACCGATGAAGTCTGCACAAACTGAATCAGGTTTTCGGTGACGCCGCGAAAGGTGGCGGCCTCAACGAAAAAAAACCTGGGCACGCGCGTTAAGGTGGCGTCTCCCGAAGTAGGCCATGCAAACCGAAGCCCCACGTCACCCATGACCCCCGACTCGGGGAGGAGGGTCGCGTTGCCGATGAGGGCCCCTTGGTTACCGAAGAGCTCCGTGAGGTTGGGCGCCCGGTAAGTCCGCGCGATGTTCGTGCGAATTGTCAGAAAGGGAAACAGACGAAACGCGACACCGATTCGGCCGGAGAGATGCTCCTGCGACGAACTTGGCGATGCGGTGCCCTGAAGCGGCCCTTGGAGCGTCGCGGAGTCGCGAAGGATCTGCGTCTCGATCGCGGGCGAGATGATGAGGCGATTTGACACAAGCGAAATCTCATCGGCGAGAGCCAGGCGAACCGTGTGCCGCGTTGCATCGGCGCTCGTCGCGTGCGGGTCGTCGCGGAGGCTCGCGCTGTCGAGTGCATACTCTCCGACGAATGCGAGCGTTTGATGCGCGCCCCACACGTAAAGAAGATCGACCGAAGCGCCGCCGCCAGGGAAAACGCCGAAAGCGTCCGACGCGCCGGCACTCATGAAACCGTTGGGGTCGGTGAAGTGATCGCGGATGTATCTGAAAAATGGCGCGATGCGGAGATCGAGACGCTTTGCGAGGAAATTTGTTTTTCTGGCTTCAGCGGCGATGAGCGCTTGCAACGTCGTGAAGCGGGCAACGTTGCGGGATGCGCCACCTTCGGCTGAGTTCACGCCATCGGTCGGGATGCCGTTGTCGCGCGAGAAGACGCGACTCCAGAAGGCAAGCGTCCATCCGCGTTTGAGCGTGAGCGTTGCGCGCGTGAGGTTCGTCGCGATGGTGACGTCGTTGTTGTGCCGGCGCGTGAGGTAGTCGTCGGCGAAGTTTCCCGTGGTGCCGTTGTCGCTTCGGAGTTGGAAATCGCCGTCTGAGCGTTCGAAGCCCGCTGAAACGTCGAGCCGAAGGACGCCGACTGAAAGCGTCGCGAATCCGCTTGCGCCCACCGCGCCAAAGGAGCCGCCCCACGCGCTTGCTTCGCCGCGCGAATTTTGGGCCGGGCCTCGTGTGACGATGTTGATCGCACCGCCGATGGCCGCACTGCCGAACCGCGGGGGCGCGCCGCCGCGGAATACTTCGATTCGTTCGACTTCGGACAACGCGAAATCGCCGACGTTGACGGCGCCACCAATCGCGCGGTTGAGCGGCACGCCATCGAGGAAGACCGCGACCTGCTCGGTTGTTGACCCGCGAATGGAGATCGTTGCGAGGCCACCTGTTCCTTGTGCGCGGAGTGAAACGCCAGCCGCCTCGCGGAGGACGTCGGCGACAGACGCCGCGTGGGTGCTCCAATCGGTGCGCCGAAGGACAGTCGTGAATGCTGTTTCGTCCGCTGGTTCGCGACGATCGATGGGGCGATCGGCTTCAACGCGGGCGGGCGGAAGATCCGCCGGGGCGTCGGCCGAATTGGCGGCAAGCGAATAAGAAAGCAGAAACGCGGCCAGCAACGGGCGTCCTCTCTTTCACGCGAAGAGGGTTTCGCAATGGCGCCGTGAATTTCGCGACGCCTCATTGCTCAACGGCAGGTTTCCTGACTTCGGGCGGGGTGGCCGCGATTCAACGAAGCGCGAATCGTCGGGCCTCCCAATCCGTTTCACCTTCCCCGGCGAACCGAGTGGTTGTGGCGCTGCCACGGAAACGGACACCCTGACACAGTGGCGGGACCGTGCGAGATTCTCACTCGCTTCCCATGCACCGGTGAGCGGCCGAGGACTTAGTCGGAAACTCGCATGCCGTCAAGGTCGTGGGCGGATGGTTTATTTTGCTGGAACAAGCCAGGTCGCGAGGCCCGGAACGTAAGTCACGATGAGGAGCGCCGCGAGCAAGAGCAAAATGTACGGCAGCGTCGCGCGAAAGATCTCCGGCACCGACTTCTTAAAGAACGATGAAGAGATAAAGAGATTGATGCCGAACGGCGGCGTCGCGAAGCCGATCTCAAGGTTCACGACGAAAATGATTCCGAGGTGAACGAGATTAATGTTGTAGGCAAACGCCAAGGGAACGATGAGCGGCGCGACGACAACCAACGCCGAGAAAACATCCATGAGGCAACCAACGATGAGGAGCAAAACGTTCACGGCGAGTAAAAACAGCTCGGGTGATTGGACAAGATTTTTGATGAACGCAACGCAGAGGTCGGGAATCTTTTGGTCGGTCATGAACCACGTGAACCCAAAGGCCGCGAGGAGGATGACAAGGATCGACCCGACCAGTTCCATCGCTTCGACCAAGATCGAGGGCACGTCGCGAAGTTTGATTTCGCGGTGAATAAAGACCTCGACGACAAACGCGTAGACGACGGCGATGGCGGAAAGGTCGACCGCCGTCACAAAGCCACCGTAGAGACCGACGAGCAGAATCACAGGGAGCAAAAGGGACAGAGCCGCTGACTTGAACGCGGCCCAGAGCTCGGCGCCCGAGAAACGATCGCGTGTGACGTTGAACTTGTAGCTTGTTCGCGCCGCGTAGATTGCGATGAGCACGACGCATAGGATTCCTGGAAGTACGCCCGCGATAAAGAGCTCGTTAACACCGACCCTGTACGGAATTTTTGTTCCCGCCATCGCTTGATTCGCGACGATGCTATAAATGATGAGCGGGAGGGACGGTGGCACGAGAATGCCGATGGCGCCCCCAGTCGTCATGAGGCCAAGGCTGAATCGTTGCGGGTAGTTCGCCGCGACGAGCGCCGGGAAAATGATACCGCCGATCGCGATGATCGTGACCGCGGATGAGCCTGTCAGCGCCGCGAAGAGGACGCACGCGGTGAGCGAGGCGACCGCGAGCCCGCCCGGCAAGAAACCAACAAGCGCGCGCGCAAAACGAACAAGGCGACCACTGATTCCGCCGCGCGTCATGATGGCGCCGGCAATCGTGAAGAGCGGAATCGTGATGACGTCGAGGTGCTTTGTTACCTTCCAGAATTTCTCTGGGATGGCGGTTGCCTGAGACTTGACGATGCCGACGGCACCCTGTTCGAGGTCGGTGCCCGACGAAAAGATCATTGAGATGAAATCGCCGAAGCCGACGCCTGCTTCGATCGCGACATCGGCCGCGAACAGCGCGGCAACGAGCGTCATCGCCATGAACGCGATGAAGAGAGGCGCGCCGGCCCCCATGAGAATCAAGAACGTTAGGACGACCGCCCACGGACCGAAACCCGCGCTCTTTGACGATTTGGATTCCGTCGCGGCGGCCGATGGCTGTGCTGCCTGCGGTGTCGCGGTTGTGCCCGTGCCACCATCGACTCCGGCGGTCGCGGCGGTCACTCCGCCGTCTGCACCCGGCTTTGACGCGCCGTCGTCGGTTTCGACGTCGTCTCTTTCCGTTCCGCCGTCCGCCTCATCTTCGGGTGGCGACTCGGGCTCATCGCGCTCGGGCATCTCCTCTTCGTCCGAATCGCTGGCGCGCGGAGCGGCACGTTTTGCGGGAACGGGCGCGGGGATTTGACGCAAAGGCGCGGAGGCGCCAAGGGAAGAGGTCTCATTCCTTGCGTCTTTGCTCCTTTGCGCCTTGGCGTTGAAATCTTCTGCGGTAGCGGGAGCGGAGGCGGGAGCGGGAGCGGGAGCTGCGTTTGTGAAAAGAACGAGTGCGATCGCTAAGAGCCCCGCCACGATCAGGCGATCACGCTTTTTCAGAGGAAGCTCCTTCGGGCGGCAAGCCCTCAACATGCGGCATGAAGTGTCTCGCGTCACCCTCAAGCAGCGCCTGGAAATCCTCCAACCACGCGAGGAAAAAACGCCACGCGAGCATTGCGAATCCGACAACCAAAATGACTTCGAAGACCCAAACCTCAACCTTCCCGTCACCAAACGGGACCGTCACGTCCGAGCGAATCGCCCGCGCCCTTTCTCCCGCAACGTAAAGGAGCGCGACGCGCGCGAGGAACAGCGTCAAGAGCGTCGCCGCAAGACCCGAAACAAGCGACAGTGCACCGCGAATCCTCCACGGCATTCGCCCGCCCATCAAGTCGACGACGATGTGCTTTCGGTTCTTAGCCGCGAGGCTCGCCGCGATGAGCCCGGTCCAAATCATAAGGATTTTCGCCCACTCGTACGCATCCGCCGACGACGCGAACCGCCCGATGAGCACCGCAGCGGTCAGCCCAAGCGCCCCGACGACAAGAAGTCCCTTCTCGACAACGGCGATCCATCCATCGAGCGTTCGGAGCGCCTTGATGATCGCCTTCACAGCTTCCCAGCTCGGCAGTCTTTCACGCCCTGTCGAACCTTGTTGTACAGCGCCTCCGGGATCACACCCGACGAAACCAACTTCGGCCCGACGCCCTTGAGCGCCGTCCGAAACGCCTTTCGCTCATCCGACGTCAGCCTCACGATCTGAATCCCATTTTCCGTAAACTCTTTAAACAACTTCTTATCGATCCCGCGAACATCGCGCCGCGCGCGCTTCTGCAAATCTTCTTTCCCTTTGAGAACAATCTCCTTCAAATCTTCCGGCAGTTTGTCCCAGAACTTTTGGTCGAACACAACAGCCGCTGGCTGATACACGTGATCGCTGTCGGTCCAATATTTCACCTGCGTCGTCCACTGCGCCGCCGATCCAAAAATCGGCGTCGTCGCGAAACCCTTCACGAGCCCCGTTTGCAGCGACGTGAGCACCTGCGTCGTGTCGAGAGGTTTCGGCGACGCGCCGAGCGCCTCAATAACCGCCTTCGCGACATCGCTCTCATACGCATACATCGGCTCATCCTTGAAGTCGTCTGGCGACCTCAAAAACTTTTCTTTGTGCGCGAAATCGATCCAGCCGTTTTCCGCCCAAACGTAAAGGTAAAGCCCCTTCGCCGTAAGCAACTTCGACAAATCGTCCCACACGACCTTGTCCATCACGCAGTCGGCATCTTTGGTTCGCGGAAACATAAACGGAATCTCAAGCACCTGCAGCTCAGGCACCACGCTCGAGATTCCACCCGTCGAAAACCCACCGCCCTGGAGGCGCCCATTCCGTATCTCGGACAGCATCTCCTTTTCGTCGCCGCGCTGACCATTCAAGTAAAGGCGGACCTTGATCCGCCCGCCCGACTGCTTCTCAACGCGCCGCTTAAAGTTTTTCAAGATTCGTGACCATGGCGTGTTGTCGGGCGCGAGCGTTCCGAACTTCATGATGTAGGTTTCAGCGGACGCCGGTGTGGCAAGCCCAATCAGCGAAACGACGAAGATGGCAGCGACTTTTTTCATCTCTTTCCCCTCAACTCTTTGTTCCTAACTGCGAACTGTTGACTGTCAACTGTCGACTCCTCAAAAATACTTCTCGACGTTTTTCAGCATCTCGGCCGCGCGCTTTTTTGCGACCATGTTTTCGAGGCGGTACGGGACACTCGCATCGTCGGCCGCCTTAACGATAAACTCAAGCTGCTCCTTAAAGAGCGCCTGGTCATCGGCGTACGTCGCGTAATATTCCGCGTACAAGAGGCGATTCTCGAGGAAGTTTGGCGCAATTTGGATCGCCTTCAAGAAATGTTGGCGCGCGCGCTTCGGATTCTGGCCAGCGAATTTTGGAATCTTGAGGAAATAGGCACCGAGGAACCGGTGAACGCCGCCGAAGTTCGCACCCGGATTGAGTTTCCGCGCGCGGTCGACAATCGCTTTAACCTTGGGGATGTCGATGGCAACCTTTGTGACGCCCATGAGCTCGCCCCAGCGGCCCCAATTTGACGCCGTCCAAAGGAGCGCCTCGACGTGATCCGCGTCGACGAGCTCAACAGCCGCCTGGTATTTCGCGCCGGATTCCATCGCGCGCGCGAAGCGGGCGTTGGTCGCGAGCGCTCGGAGGCCGTATTCGCGCCCTTTGAAGAAAAAGCCTTTCTTGATTTCATTGACGCGGTCTTTTTCCTTTTCGTCGTCACCCTTTGACGCATCGCCATTTGTGAACGCGTAGGCGAGTGAGTAATACGCCTTGGCGAGCTGCGTGAGCGCTTTTTGGTTGACCGGGTCGAGTTTGACGGCTTCTTCAAAGAGTTGAATTGCGCGTCTGAGCTCCGCTTCGATGTGGCGACTCGCGTTGGCCTTATCGGCATCCGCGAGCAGCGTCGCAACGCGCGCCTCTTCGTCGGCCGTCATTTTTCGCGCTGCGGTGCCGCTTCCGGCGCACGCGACGAACAACAAGGCAAAAGCCAATGCCCACTTCATTTCCATCATCATCATCGACGCTCCCCTTTTTCCTCTTCGCCGGCCACTTCCGCGACCAGCCTCAAAATCTCTGCGACCGCTTCGTACATCTCCGTCGGAATCTCCTCGCCGACTTCAAGCCCGTTCAAGGCGGACACGAGATCGACGTTTCGCATGACCGGCACGCCCGCCTCGCGCGCAACCGCGACAATTCGCTCGGCCACGAGACGCTCGCCCTTTGCAATCACCTGCGGCGCGGTCATCGTCGATTCGTTCCATTCGAGGGCGACGGCGACATCAGGCTCTTTGGGCATGCGACAAATATGAATCTTATTCGGAAACTGGGGGCGAGTTCAATTGGCTGTCAAAAATGAGTCAATGCCGGTCGCCGGGCAGCCGACCGCCTTGGCAACGTTTGTGAACATCTTCTTTCCGGTCTGCACGAAGAGGTACGCAAGGTCGACCGACTTGCCATCGACGATGAGTTCCGACAACTTGTCGTCGAATCGACGCGACGATACAGTGCGGACGACTTTGCTGGCCGTTGGCTTCGGTTCACCGCACGGTTTGCACCACGCCACCACGCGAGTGCCCTTCTTGATGAGCTTTGTCGCCCACTCGACGAGCGCCTTATCGAAGGCCTGGCACTGATCGGCGGCGGCAACCCCGGACGTGAGTAAGCCCGCGACGAACGACGAAACAACCAGCGTTCTCTTCATTTCCTCCTCCTTTCTTAGACCCTCAATGATTGTGACGCCCGATCGAGAATTGTCAATCGGATAAGTCGTTTCTCAAATAAATCGCAACGCCTTCGACACGCTCGATAAGACGGTAGTGTTCTTCGAGGTACGTGGCAAGGCGCGGGTAGTTCGCGATGGGGAACGCCGCGTAGCCGTCCCAGCCGGCACGCGCGGCATCGATGAAAAGGCGTGGTTTCTTGCGGTCGAGGTCGTCGAAGAGCATCGTCCAGGCGTCGTCGAGTCCGCGCCCCTTGTCGGTGGGCCGATCGCTCGCGCTCTTGTCGCTCGACGCTTCGCCGGTCAGGTAGTTGCAAAACGAAAAGCGCGAACCCATCGGCCGGCGTGCAAAGACGTACATTTGCGGCGAGTTACCCCAGACGAAGATGCGGTCGTCGGGGAATGTGAGGGTGCGAACGCGGGCGGCGACGGTTTCGTAAGGTGGTTGGGGATCGTCGAGCGATTGGGCCCATGGGCGAAGCGCCGTCGAGAGGAGAAAGAAGGTGAGCGCGGGTGCGGCGATGAGAAAGACGATGAGCGCGCGGCGCGTGGAAGCGGGAGCGGGAGCGGATGCGGGTGCGGGGATTTTACGCAAAGGCGCAGAGACGCCAAGGGAAGAGGTCTCATTTCTTGGGTCTTTCCTCCTTTGCGCCTTGGCGTTGAAATCTTCTGCGGGAGCGGATGCGGAAGCGGGAGTCGCGGCCCAAAAACGACGAAGCGGAATCGCGGCCAGCACGCAAACTGCCGGCAGAATCAGGTGAAAGTAGTGGCCGAAGTAGCGACCGCCCGGAATAAGGGCTATGGCGCTCGTGAGGAACCAGGCGACCGCGAGAAGTTGCGCACGCGTTGTGTCCGTGAGCGTGCGGGTGCGGATTTCGGAAACGCCGTTTCGGGCCGCGTGGATTGCGCCGAGGAAGCCGAATCCATACGCGGCGATGGCGACGCCACCGATCATCGCGAGGCGCATGAGGAACCGGAATGCTGCCGTGAATCCCGTGAATCCAGCGGAAATGTAAGTGAAGTTAAAGATGAACCAAAAAACCGCGGCATCGAGGTTGCCCGCGAGCGCGTAGGACATCGCGTAAAGACCGAGCGGAGCGACGCTTGCGGTTTTAGCGACGATGTAAAGACCGATCGCACGCAAAATCGTGACGCGATGTTGAACAACGTCGAGCAGGAGCGCGAAGGCGATGACACCCAGAAACGTGAATCCCTGATACTTCAGCGTCGCCGACAAGCCGACAAGAAAGCCGGCGAGGGCGAACGATCCAATCTTTTTCGCGCGCAGGAGAATTGCGAAGGCCCACGCCTGCGGCAACACCAAGAAGAGTTCGCAGTTCGCCGCGAGCGCGTCGTAGTCGTGCCACGTCGTCGAAAAGACGACCCAGAGGAGGGCGGCGATATCGCCGTCGCGCGCGTCGCCACGAATTCTGCGCGCCGCAGAACAGAGCGCCCATGCGGTTGCGAGAACTGCGAGCAAAACGAAAAGGTGCGCGCCGTGGGTTTGATATTGGCCGAAGACGGCGAACGCCGCGCGGTAGATGTCGTAGATGGCGGGCGGTTTGTGATCGACGACGTCGCGGTAAAGCGCGTCGCCACGCTGCATCGCGTCGGCGGTGGTGGCGTAAATCGCCTCGTCGTCGGAGAGGAGCGGCGTGAAGAAGGCGGGGACGCGGAGCAGCGCGCCGAGGGTCAGGATGGCGATGAAAAGGTGGGGTCGCCCTCTGTAAACAGGGGCTCCCCATTTTTGCCGCGTAGGCGACCCACTGGGTCGCCCACCATTGCGGCGAAAATAGCGTCGGGTGATCATGCGTGTCGTGCTTTCGATCGCCACAACCCCACGAGCGCATCGAAGAACAAGAACCCGACGGCAGCGTTGCGAAGGAAAAGCACCGTTACGAGCGCTGGGTTAAATGTCTGATATAGAATGGGATAGGCGCGCGGAAAGTAAATCTGCGTGAGGAACGCGGCTGTAATGAGGGCGACGACGCGGCGCTTGCGGTGGTGTGTCGAGAGAAATGCGAGCGGGAAAAGCCAAAGGACGAATTGTGGCGAAAAGATTTTCGAGAAGGCGAGGAGGGCCGCGACGATGGCGAGCGCGGCATCGAGGGCCAAAATGTTTCGCGCGGTGGCCTCTTTGTTCTTAAGGATTGCGCGCGCAAAAGCAGCATAAACTGCGGCGATTGCGGCGGGGAGAACGATGTGCGAAAGCGAAACCAGCGTTGAACTTGCGGATGAAACGAGTTCCCATGAGCCGTGGGTCAATGTGCGCGTGACGTCGTACCCAAAGAGAACGTGCGCGACGAGAAGGATCGAGCCGTAGGTCGACTCCATGAGGACGCCGCGTTCGCCTTGGAACGACAGCATGGCGACGTAGCCGGAGGGCGAGGCGAGGAGGGGCGGAAGGTTAACGAGCGCGAGCGCGAGCGAGAAAACGGCGCCGGAGCGGGCGGCGTCGGCGAAGCGTCGATCGACGAGCGTGGGGATGACGAGGAGGGGCGCTAAGAAGAGCGGATAGATTTTCGTCGACACGCCAAGTGCGAGAAGAATGGCGGCGGTTTTCAAGCGGCCCGCGGTGAGTGCGTCGAGCATCGCTGCGACGAAAAATGCGACGAGCGGATCGAAGCGGTGCGTCGAGATGACGCCGAGGCCAAAGTGAAAGAGGAGCGACAGCGCGAGAAGCGGCACGGGGCCGCGTCGGCCAATAAGCCCGAGACGGCGAAGCGTGCGGTACGCGAAGAAAATGGAGCCGAGTGTGAACGCGGTGAGAAAGAGGCCGAGGATGTGCTGGTAGTCGGTGAAGTCGCCGCCCCAGAGCGCGGTTACGAGGCGCGGCGGAATAAAGGCAAGAAGCGCGAGGGCCGGGTATTCGATCGGGATGTCGCGGTACGGCAGGCGCGCGCGCGGCGGGTCGAACGGCGCGAGCTTGTCGAGAAGACGCGAACCGGTGTCGAGCGCGCGTTCGGCGCTAACCGAGAAGCCGAGAGTCAAGTTCGCAAGCTCGTAGTAAAGGCGCTCGTCGTAGTTCTTTGAGAAGTAGAGGCGAATCGCGGACCAGGTCGTCGCTTCACCGCGATGCCACTTTGCGCGCTCGTCGTTTTCGCGCGACTCGGGCGAGAAACCGACTGCGAAAACGCCGTTCAAGAGCGCGACATGCGCAGCAACGAGGGCGATCGTTGCGATGCGATTTCTTGGAATGGTCATTGGCGAGCGTAAATTCGGTAGTCACGGCCAGTTTCGATCAACCGGTAGAACTTCTCGACGTGCTCCGCGAGGTCATGCGCATTCTTGAACTTCTCCGGGCCGAGGTCGATGACGATGCGGGGCTTCTGGCGTTCAAAGTCACTGACGATCTGCTCGTCCCTAAATTTCGGATGATATCGAAGCGACGGCTGAAAGTGGCGCGAGGCGGGGCGGCGTTCGGCGGCGACGTAGAGGCGTTCGGCGTCCTTTCCCCAGACGAAGATCGGGTCGGTCACGCGCGTAGCATGGCGGATTGCGGCGACGGGAGACGTGAGATCGATGCGGTTGGGGTCGAGGAGCGATTCGAACTTTGGTCGCGCCCATTGAAACGCGGTTAGGAGGAGAACGGGCGTGAACGTCGCGGCGAGAATGAGGCGGGGCGATCGGCGCGCGAGCATGGCGAAGTGTGGCGCGGCGACAACGAGCAGCGGCGGAAGCAGCGGAAGGAACGACGTGGTCCCGCGACCCTTGGCGACTATGGGAACAATGAGAGAAGCCGCGAGCCAAAAGAGAACAAATCGATGTTCGCGTGGTAGAAAGGCACGAAAGTTACGCAGGGCGGCATAGATGACAATTGCGAGTGGAATCGCTAATTGTAAAACAGCGATGCCGATTGTGCCCAGCGCGTCCTCCGGCGAATCCAACGTTCTGAGCGCTTGATACCTCATGAGATAGTCCAGACCCAAAGGAATGCTCTCGACGATGCCCACGGTGATAATCCAAGGAACCAGCGATGTTCCGAATGCGGCGAAACCGAAGGTTCGTGAATCGACGATGAAGACGATGACGATGAGGACGAGTGCGTAAGGACCTACATAGAGCGACGCAAGACCGGCGGCCAAGCCGGCGAGTGTGGCAAACGCCCCGTTCGCACGGGCGCGGAATTCAAGCCAGGCCCAGAGGGCGACCGTCAGGAAAAACGTTGCAAGGAGGGGTGGCGAAACGGCGAGCGCGCCGAGATTT
Organism: Deltaproteobacteria bacterium; assembly: GCA_016192705.1. Classification (GTDB taxonomy): domain Bacteria; phylum Myxococcota; class JACPTQ01; order JACPTQ01; family JACPTQ01; genus JACPTQ01. Next base: position 49,258 of record JACPTQ010000070.1, read on the forward strand.
GCCGTCGATGGGGAGAAGAGGACGTATCCGAGCGCGGCAACGGCGCCGGCGTCGTCGCCTGCGATTCGTCGCACGGCGGCGCCCAAGAGGAGCGCGGTTGCAACGGTGAGGAGCATCGCGAGGATCACGATGCCCGTATGGTTGAACGGGAAGCTCAAGGCGTAGACGGCGGCGTACGTCGCGTAATCGACCGGTGAACCATAATCCACGACGTCGACGAACATCGTGCCCCCCGCGGCCAGCATGGCGCCACCCGCGGCAAGGCGATGCTCTTCGATTGTTGCGGGGCCGTAAACGATCGCTGGAAAGCGCAAAAGAACCGCGAAAATAAAAACGAGGCGGCCCGCGACGTGCGGTTTGAAGAGCCGTGTCGACGAAGTTGCGGTCGTCACCGGACTTTCGTTGTCAGGCTCCGCGACATCAATGGGGCGCACGGATATCGTCTCCCGCTACCGCGCCCGCACTTGCATCCGCTCTCGCCCCGGCTCCCGCTTCTTTTTTCGTACCCCCTTTTTTTTCTCGTCCGACCTCATCTTCACTCGGTGTCTCTGTGGTTACTCTTCTCTTTTTCTTTATCCCCTCAATCGCCGAGACAAATGCCGGCATGATGAGCGTCGCCGCAACGATGCACGTCAGCTCGCCGATGTTCGCGAGCACACCGAACGACACGAGCGCGCGGTTGTCCGACAAAAGGAGCGACCCGTACCCGATGATTGTTGTGAGTGAGCAAAGCACGACAGCCCCGCCCGTCGTTGCGATGACGCGCGCCATTGAGCCTCGTCCGTCGTGTCGGTAACGCATGAAAACGTTCACCGCGTAGTCGACGCCGATGCCGAGCGTAATCGGGATCGCGATGAAGTTGAGGAAATTCAAACGAATGGCACCGAGGTGCGCGATGGCCATCATTGACAAAACGCCCATCGCGAGCGCGAACAAAACCAGCGACGAAAGCCAGAAGCGGCGAAAGATGATGAGGACGAGAAGCACGACGCCGACGAACGAAACAACGATGGCACGTGGGCCATCGGTTGCGATCGCCTTCAACATGTCCGCGAAAATGACCGCTTGCCCAGATGCCGTCACGATTTCGCCGCTTTCGAGCTTCACCTCGCGCACGGCCGCCGCAAACTTCATGAGGTCGTGCCCGCTGTATTGGTACATCCCGTCGCGCATCGCGACATAAAGGACGAGCCCGCGCGTGCCGTCCTTTTCCGTGAAGAATCGCGCGAGAAATTCGGGGAGTTCGGCGACGCCAATCGGCTTGAGTCCCGCCTGCGGAATCATGTCGCCGACTTCGCGCCGCTGCTCGTCGCTTAAGTGCTCCCACGCGTCTTCAAGGACGCGCCGCCGGATGTCGTCGATGATTGGGATCTTTTTCGCGACGCCCTTCGGCAACACGTCGTCGATCGTCGCGACGCCTTGAATCGCCGCCTGCCCCGGGGCCGCCGCATCACGCGCCCTGAGGAGCGCGGCCTTAATCGCCGCGACCTGGTCGGGTCGTCCCGGGTCGGCGAGCATGATAATTCCGGGGAGTGCGCGCACGTCGCCGTTCCCGCCGTTTTTCTTGCCGTTGTCTTTTTCTTTCTCCTTCGCTTTGGCCGCGTCATCGTCTTCCGTGCCCTCGACGATTTTGTCGACGCGAATCGAAAGCTGATACGGCCCCACGCGCCCGCGCTCGCTTCGCAGTTTTGAAAGGTTGTATTCAAACGGGTCCGCGGAGAGGTTTTTCACGACGATGAAACCCGCGGCGAAGACGATCGCGACGCCGACGAACGCGAGGGTGCGCGGTAAGCGGCGAATCAGCGCGGGAAAACCAAGCGTGAAGAGCGCGGCGAAAAACGGGTGCTCTCGAACCGCCTTCACCGGGCGAATTTTTTCGGCGAGAACGAACAGTGCCGGAAGCACCGTGAACGACGCGAGCCAACAGAGCAGCATGCCAATGCCGCCGATGAAGCCAAACTGGTTGAAGCCGCGAAAGTCCGTGACGAGGAGGGAACCGTAGGCGACCGAGGCAGCGAGGGCCGCCGTTACCGTTGAGACCGCGGTGTATCGAAGGGCGTCGGCGAGTGCCGCGCGCATGTCGAACCCGGCGCGGCGCTCTTCGAAGTAACGCGCACCCAAGATGATGCCGAAGTTGACGCCGTTCCCCGCGACGATCGAGCCGAGGAACGCCGTCGACGTGTTCAGGTAGCCGATGACGATTTGCGTGAGGCCGAACGTCCACGCGCACCCCATGATGAGCGAGATGCCGAGAGCGCCGAGCGCGCGCCATCGTCGAAAGAAAAGAAAAATCGAAAGGACGACGAGACCGACGCAGACGATCGAAATGACGGTCAGCTCGTCTTTGAGGGCTTCGACTTCAGCACGGCCCGTGACGAGCGGCCCCGCGAAATCGATCTTGAGCGCGGGGTGAAACGTCGCGGGGTTGAGTCCGTCCGCTTCGCGACGAATGCTCGCCATGAGACGGTCGACGTGGTCGATCGACGTCGCCTCTTCGGGAAGACGCAAAAACGCGATGACGAGGCGTCCCTTCTCGCCCGCGTAATAGCCGTCGCGGTAACGATCAAACGTCGCCGCCTTCTCGCGGTACTTGGCGCGAAATTCGTCGAGCTTCAGGTTTGTCGCCGATTTCGGCTTCGCCCCTTTTTCTTTTTCTCTTTCCTTTTGTTTTTTTTTGTCGTCGTCGTCCGAAAGGTCGATGAGAACGCCCGCGCCTTTGAGCGCCGCCTTGCCGAACTCTTTCTTGAGGTGGTCGCGAAACTCAACGAGGTCTTTGAGATTCGCATAGAGGTATTTGTTGCGATCGAAAAACGCCTTTTCGGCTTTGACGTTGTATTCAACTTGCTTGATGCGCGATTTCCCGAGCCGGTCAATTCGCGGGACGAGGGCTTCGAGGAAGCGCTTGTTCGCCTCGAAGTCGGGGCTCTCGATGGCGAGAACGAGCGTTCCGGTGCCGCCCATGCGCTTCTCGATGCGGGCGAGGTCTTTGACGCTTTGCTGCCCCGCGGGAAGGAGTTCGCGAAGGTCAACGCGGAATTCGAGGCGGGACGCGAAGAAGACGGCGATCGCCGTGAGCGCAGTTGCGGCAAAGACGACTTTCCACGGGTTGCGGATAAGAAAATCGGTGTAGCGAATCGTGAAGCGGCCGGGTGGGCGTACCTCCGGAATCGGAATCACGGGTGTATCTCGCGGTACGACGCGAGCGCGAAGCCTGCGTCGTGGATGGCCCGTCGTAGAGCCGGATCGCAAAGGTGGCGGAGCTCCACTTCGCGTTCGTCGACATAAGCGTCGATGTAGCGAAGCGGGAGATCGACGTGGGCCGGGTGGCACATGAGCTCGTTGATACGGCCCGTGGCGTCGCGAAGCGCAGCGACAAACGGGTTTTGGCTCTCTGGACGATGACGCCGAAACGCGGCGCCGTCGACGTGAACGAAGCCGTCGTTCGAGGCGAGCCCGTTCAATGAGTGTGCCGCGCGTCGCGCGAGATACGCGAAGAGGTAGCGCTTCGGATGCGGCCATTGCACCCGTTCGGTTGCAGAGCGAAAGCTCGGAAGCAGCGCGCGAAGGGGCTCATGCGTCAGGCGCAGCATGCGGGTGTGGCTTTTTTCGAGCCGCTCCGCGAGAAGCCGCAGCACCGGCTGGAACAGGTGAATGTGGTGCTGGCCGTTGACAAAGTCGAGCGGGAGGCCGGTTTCGGCGTAACGGCGAAATTGCGCGTCGATTTCGATCGACAGCTCGGCGGTGGAGATGCGCCCCTGGGCGAGGCGCTGCAGAAACCCGGCGAGGCCAAGAAAATCGCCAGTGTAATTTGTGAGCGATGGGACTTGCTGCCACGGCGTGATGGGGCGCCCGATGGTGACGTTGACGTGAAGGCCGATCGAGAGGCGTGGAAACGCGCGTGTGAGCGAAAGCGCGTCGTCGAGCGCGGGGAAGTTCATGAGAAGTGCGGCCGACGTGACGATGCCGCGATCGTGCGCTTCGATGATGCCGCCGTTTACGCCGCGCGAGAGCCCAAAGTCATCAGCGACGGGGATGAGAAATCGCGATGTCATTCGGCCCTCGCACCGGCTTTCGATTCCCTCGAGCTTGCCGAACAGATGCTCACGTCGCCCCTCCTTTGCGAAGGCGTCGGACCCACTTGATGCGCTCCAAAACGCGCCACTCCTCGGCGGTGAGCCCGAGGACGATAAAAGATACCAGATAAACGAGGAAACCCACAGAAGTCGCGGTGATGACGCGAACGAGGGGATTCGGGATGAGCGGGGAAAGAACGAGTTGCGCGGCGCACGAGGCGGCGGCGGCGACAAGCGGCTTGAAAAAGAGCGGATGGAAAAGGTGCACGCGAACGAGCGCGTACGCCTCAATGTTCTCGAGGAGTCGAACGAGGAGCATCGCGGCGATTGTGGCGATGAGCGCGCCGTAAGCGCCGTGCGTCGGGACGAGTGCGATTGAGAGCGCGAGGTTGGCCAGAACGGCGATGGCGTTGTTCAAGAGCGTCAAGCGTGGGCGGCCCGTCATGGCGATGACCCAGCCGGTCAGTCCAAACGCGGAGTACAGCCCCATGGCGATCGCGAAGGCGACGAGAAAAACAGCGCCCGAGTAAAAATCGCGCCCGGCGATTGAGAGGATCGACTCGGGGAAGAGTGAAAAGAGAAGAACGAGCGGGAGCGCGAGTGAGAAGACCCAGCGCGAGAGGAGTGAAAGGTTTTCTTGGATGCGTGGGCGATCGCCGTGGGTGTGGGCTTCGGCGACGATCGGACAAAAGACGGTGTCGAAGCCGTAGCGTGTGTTGTTGATGGCGCGGGCGAAATATTCGGCGCCGAAAAAGACGCCGAGGAGCGTGGCGTCGGTGACCCAGAGCGGGAGAAGGAGCGCGTGGAAATATTGCGAGAGCGCGGCGAGCAGTTCCGAGATGGCGAGCGGGAGTGAGAAGCGCTCCATGGCGCGGTGGTGCGGGGCGCGGAAGATGGCACGCGCGAGGCGGCGGCCGCCATAGATTCGTGAGGTGACGAAGAGGGCGACGGTTGTCGCGACGGCTGAGGCGGCGACGTGGGCGATGGCGAGTGCGGTGACGCCGCCTCCTGAGAGCGCGGCGGCGAGGAGACCGAGGAGCATTGCGATGGGTTCGGTGACACCGCGGATCCAAAAGTTGCCGCGTGCCGTTTGCGTCGCGAGCGTGAGCGAGGCGAGCGCGACCGTGACGAGGACGAAGGGAAGCGAGAAGGCGAGGAGGCCGAGCACGGAGAGGATGGAGGCGGCCGTGGTGCCGGCGCCAAAGAGGTCGCGGAGCGTGAAGGTGAGGAGGTTGATGATGAGCGCGAGAAAAAGGCCCGAGAAAAAAGTGACGCGGACGGCGGTGCCGACGGCGGCGGCTTCGCGTGCGGTGTCGCCTTGGGCACGGTGCATCGGGATCTTGCGCATGAGGCCAAAGTCCATGCCGCAGACGCCGGCGCGCGTTGGGATTTCGAGGATGATGAGCGCGGGAGCGTAGATGCCGTAGCCGGCGGCGCCGAAGAGATTCATGACGACGCCGTGGTAGAGCGGGGCGGCGGCCTGGCAGACGACCGTGAGGAGAAGGGGCGCGGAGGCGGAGGCGGGAGCGGGTGCGGATGCGGGAGCGGGGTTCTTCATGGCTTCGCGATCCCCAAGAGTTCGGGAATCGTGACGCACGCGAGGCCTCGGTGACGGCAGTAAACGAGGATCGGTTCGAGCGCGGCGGCGGTTTGCGAACGGTCGTCGCCGCTGCCGCCGTCGTGCAACAAAAGAATTTCGCCCGGTCGAAGGCGGCGCACGGAGCGTGCGACGATCATGTCGACGCCGGGACGATCGGTGTCCCAAACGCCGTCCGTCCATGCGATGGCACGAAGGCCGACTCTCGAAAGGACGCGCGGCAAGAACGGGTTCTTGAGGCCGTGCGGTGCGCGAAAGAGGCCGTCGTTACGAACGCCGTGGCGCTTCAGCGTTTCGACGCCGGC
>JACPTQ010000051.1 GCA_016192705.1 Deltaproteobacteria bacterium
GAAGTCTACACCGGGCCTGTGCGAGCAGAATGGCGAGGGCGACGGAACACCCGAGATCTTTGTGTGCTCGGAGTTGCAAATGCCGGTTGTGCTCGACCGAACTTGGTGTCGCGGCAGTGCCGCGCAGCCCGCAGCCCCACCTTTGCGCAGGGTCTGTAGCGCAGTATCCGTTGAAATCTACGGGGGTTCGCGCGTCACTTTACACTGATTTGATCGTACGATTGCATTCAGACCCGAGGACTTTGGCGCGCCGACGCGGCCCTCTGCCAACCCGACGCCCTCGAGTGAGATCACCGCTTAACCGGGGATCGAGAAGCGATGACGGCGGAGGCCGGCCTGTGCTACGACTTTCGTCGAGGAGGTCAAAATGGCGGCACGACTCCACGTCAACATCGACCACGTCGCAACAATTCGAAAAGCGCGCGGCACGAAATACCCTGACCCCGTCCATGCGGCGGCGCTTGTTGAGCTTGCCGGTGCCGACGGCATCACGATCCACCTTCGCGAGGACCGGCGTCACATCCAGGACCGCGACCTTCGCCTCCTTCGCGAAACCGTTGGCCTCACGCTCAATCTCGAAATGGCCGCGACGCAGGAGATGGTGCGCATCGCCTACGAGGTGAAACCCGACATCGTGACGCTTGTCCCGGAGCGCCGGGAAGAGCGAACGACAGAGGGCGGGCTCGACTTAAATGTCCACCGCGAAACGATACAACGCACGGTTGACGTCCTTCGCGACGCCGAAATTCGCGTGAGCCTGTTCGTCGATCCCGACCTCGATCAGATTCGCACGGCTCATAAGATTCGCGGAGAACAAATCGAGCTGTGCACCGGGTTTTACTGCGAGGCACGCGGCGCAAAACAACGCGCCGCCGAGGTCTCGAAAGTGATCGATGCCGCCAAAACCGCGTCCCGCCTGGGTCTTGTGGTTGCGGCGGGCCACGGCCTTAACTATCAAAACACGGCGGCCGTCGCGCAAATTCCCGAGATTGAGGAGTTCAACATCGGTCACGCGATCATCGCGCGTGCGTTGCTCGTTGGTATGGAACGCGCGGTTCGCGAAATGGTTGAGATCATTCGCGCATCGGGGGGCACCGCTGGGTCACGTGCATGATCATCGGGCTTGGCGTCGATCTCGTCGCGGTGGACCGCATCGCGCATCTCATCGACCGATGGGGCGACCGTTTCTTGGGGCGCATTTTTACCGACGCCGAGCGCGCCTACTGTCATCGATTTCGGAATGCGCCTGAACGCTACGCTGCGCGCTGGGCGGCAAAGGAGGCGTTCACGAAGGCGATGGGCGGTGCGAATGGCGTCGACTGGCGCGAAGTCGAGATCGCCGAATCGGTGAGTGGCGCGCCCGTCCTCGTCACCACGGGCAAAGGGACGGCCGTCCTCGAGCGACTCGGCGTTGTGCGACGCCACCTCACGCTGACGCACACGCTCGGCTTGGCCGTCGCCGTAGTAATACTGGAAAGTTGATTCTCAGCCGCTCATTCTATGACGCGCGGCGAATCGGTGGATCGGTTGCCGCCTCGTTTGAGTCGCCCCACGAAAAACTCGCATCGCTCCCCATGAATCGCGCGATCGCGAGCGCGCGCTCCGCCCAGCGCGACAACTCGAAAATTCGGTTTTCATCGCGCGGATACGACGCAATTCCCGCCGAGGCGTGCCAAAGCGCGCCACTGTTTACCGTGCGCGCGTAGCCGTCGTGCCGCGTCAACGCGCGGTCGACCTGGCCCTGCGTGTAGTCCCAGTCGGCATCCGGCATTACGGCGACAACCTCCGTTTCCCCCAGAAACACGATGTTTTCTGGGAGAAACCCCGCTTCCGTCAGGTTCTCGACGATGCTCCACATGCAAAGCTCAAGGCCCTTTTTGCCGCGCTCCTCGTTTAACCTCTCCGGGCGGTCGAGCGAGATGATCGCCATTGAAAACGGCGCCGCCGTCCTTGGATTAATCTCCGCGATACCGAGGATCGTTCGGACCACGCGACTCACGGCGACCGCCATCTTACCACCGCCCGTGGTCTCCTCTTTCGGCGATTCGCCGTTGGACCGGCTTTCCCGTGATGCGATCGGCTGCTGGTCGAGTTTGTCCATCACGCGGCCGTCCCGGTTGTTCGCGGAATAGAGCCGGCGCCGCCACGCGCCTCCGCGATCAGCCGTTTGAAAACGGAAGCGAGAACCGCAAAATCGAGCGATTCCGTTGCAAAGAAATCTGCCTCGGCACCGTGGATCTCAGCGCCGCCGGGCATCGCGTCAGGGCCAACCACAACAGCGATGCGAACCGCCGAGTTGAGTCGTCGCACCACGCGAATCAGGTCGCCGACCGACAACCCATCAACCGGCAACTGAATGACAAGCAGATCGACCCCGTACGACGCCGCGAGGTTGATCGACTCCTCGGCCGACGACGTAAAGAACGTCACCGCGACGGGCATTCCTTGGAGCGACCACCACTTAATCTCAAGGGTTCGGGCGGGGTCGAGCACCACAATCGTCGGGAGCTTCTTGTTGGCGACGGCTCTCATGGTAATCAATAGGTAAGCAATCGATAAGCCAGCGCGCCTATTGAAGATTTAACGGGTGTTTTTTTTGCGCGTCGTCGAAATATGTAACGAAACGACCCAAGACGCGTTGAATCGATACGGGTCGCGATAACCGCCTCGCGCGAAACTCAGGGAGCGGGGGGGCTGGGCCGGCGTCGACCGCGTCCTCCTCGGCGGCGCCGACGTCTCGACCCGCCGTCGCCATCGTCTTCGCGCCCAACGCCGTTTTGAGCGGGTCCGCCGCCTCGCGAGCGACCCTCGTCCGGCGCCAACGTTAATTCTCGCCCCCATTCGGGAATCCCGAAATGGAGCGACGGATCGTACGGCGGTTGCGGGAAGAGCAGGTTTGTGTCACGACCCCCGCCCGACCAAGGCTTCTTGACCTCGGGGGGCGTCGCCCGTGCGGGCTCGCGTTCTCGATCGCGGTCGCGCCGCTCCCGGTCGCGAGCAGACGCCTCGCCGCGGTTCGCCGCACGCGCCCGACCGTGCAGCGGTGGTCGTTGTTCCGACGCTTCCTCGTGACTTTGATCGTCGTCTACCGCCTCGTCTAAAAGCGCCGGATCAACTTCGATCGGTATTTCGTCGTGCCACTCTTCCCTAAAAAATGTCCCAGGCGTGGCTCCGTCCGAACCACCTGTCGCAAGCTCCGGTTCACGGTTCAATTCACCAGAGACAGCGTCAAACGAACGTCCCACGGTCGCCGCATCCGGCACCGCCGGCAACGCGGCATCCGCAACACGCGCCGGCTCCTGCGACTCAACAAACTCCTCGAAATCCTGACGCTTCTCGCGGCTTACGCGCTGCGCCCACGCGATCGCCTTTTCTTCTTCCGTCTTTGCGCGATACTCAACCGCGTGAAAATCGGGCGACGCATCCGATTTGACCTCAACCGAAATCGCACACACGAACTCGCGCTCGAGTCGCGCAAGGTCTTTTCGTTTCTTGTTGAGCAGATAAACGACGATGTCTTGGTGCGCCGTAACCCGCACCGCGGCAATGCTTCCGTCGGCAACCCGGCCGTGAACGGCCCGCAAAATCCTCACCGTCGCCGCCTCCGGCGTTCGTAAAAGCCCGCGCCCGTCGCACCGCCCGCACTGCTGAAAAAGCCCCTCGACAACCGGTGGGCGAAGCCGCTGACGCGACATTTGGAGAAGTCCGAATTCGCTGATGTGCGTCATCTTGACGCGTGCCTTGTCGACGCGCACCGCGTCTTTGAGCGCCCGCTCGACTTCGCGAATGTTTTTTCGCTCGCGCATGTCGATGAAGTCGATCACAACGAGCCCGCCCCAATCGCGAAGCCGCACCTGGCGCGCCGTTTCATGCGCCGCTTCGACGTTCGTCCGAAACGCGGTGTCCTCGATCCCCTTCTCCTGCGTGGCTTTCCCCGAATTAACGTCGATCGCGATGAGGGCCTCTGTGCGGTCAAGCACAATCGACCCACCCGACGGGAGCGGAACGCGACGCTCGTAAATGGTCGCGATCTGCGCCTCAACTCCAAACTCGTCGAAAATCGGCCGCTTCCCGGTGTACGGCTTCACGAGGTCCTGGTACTTCGGCATGACGTGCGCCATGAACGTCTTCACGCGCTCAAAGACAAAATTGTCGTCGACCAAAATCTCGACCACGTCGGGGCTGAAGTAGTCCCTGACCGCGCGAATCGCGACGTCCTCTTCCTGATAAACCAGCTTTGGCGCGCGAACGCGTTTCGCTTCGTCGAGGATCGAATCCCACAGTCGGCGCAAATAATTGATGTCGTGCGCGAGTTCGACCTTCGTGCGGTCAATGCCGGCCGTCCGCACAATGACGCCCATCCCCTCGGGGATTTGCATTTGCTGCAACACTTCGCGAAGTCGGCTCCGTTGTTCATCGTCGATTTTACGAGAGATTCCACCGGTTTCGCCGTTCGGCATAAAGACGACGTACCGCCCCGCGAGCGAATAAAACGTCGAAACGAGCGCGCCCTTTGTGCCGATCTCGTCGCGCATGACCTGGACGAGAATCTCCTTGCCCCGCTTCGGCGGCTCGACTTCCGTCGCGCCCGTAAGAATGTCGGGACCAACATCGGTCAGAGGCAAGAAGCCGTGTCGGCTCGCACCGAAGTCAACGAATGCCGCGCCGAGCGACGGTTCGACCTTCGCGACAATCGCCTTATAGATGTTGCCGCGAAGCTGCGTTTTGAGCGGCGTCTCGACCTCGAAGTCGATGAGGTTCTTGTCTTCAACGATCGCAACACGGCTCTCTTCGGCGTACGCCGCGTTAATGAGCATCCTTCTTTGCATAAAAATCCCTTATAAGGTCGCGAGAAGACCAGTATTTCTTGACGGTCTCAAGTTCCGCACCATCGAGCGCAGTCTTCTTTTTCTGGCCACGAAGGCCCACAACCCCGAAATGGGGAAACCGGCCACGCCGGAATTAATTGGCGGCGGGCGGGAATCCCGTGTCCTTTTGCGGGGGCGGTCCCAACCGCTCCCCAACGTGGAGGCAACATGCCTCAACACGCAACGAGGTAGGTATACCATTCTTCGCAATAATCCACAAGAGATGCGCAGGTTGAGCTATATAAGCGAACGAAGTGAACGGTTTCGATCAAAGCAAAGACGTTCGATCCGAAGCGTTCGGCGGCGGAAAAATTGCGGTGTTGCCGCCTGACGTCGCGAACAAAATAGCGGCGGGCGAAGTTATCGAGCGACCGGCAAGCGTGGTTCGGGAGCTCGTCGAAAACAGCCTCGACGCCGGCGCGAAGCGGATCGACGTCGTAATTGAGGACGGGGGCGCAACGCGGATCGTCGTCGAGGACGACGGCGATGGGATGACGCGCGCCGATGCGGTGCTGGCGTTCGAGCGGCACGCGACATCGAAAATCCGGGCGGCCGACGACCTCGCGCGAATTGGAACGTACGGGTTTCGCGGGGAGGCGTTGCCGTCGATTGCGTCGGTTTCGCGCGTGACAATGACAACGCGGCGGTCGAGCGATAACGCGGGGACGTGCGTGCGAATCGAGGGGGGGCGCGCGGAGCCGGCGGCTGAGGCGGGGTGCCCGGCCGGGACGTCGATTGTCGTCGGCGACCTGTTTTTCAACGTGCCGGCAAGGAAACGGTTTTTGAAGGCCACGGCGACCGAGACGGGGCGCGTCGCGGAAATTGTGCGGCGGCACGCCCTCGCGAACCCGGCCGTTCATTTTACGTTTGCGACGGTCGCGCAAGGCTCGCGTCGCGAGCGGCTCGTGGCGCCCGCGTGCGCGTCGCTCATCGACCGTGCGGCCGCGGTTTTTGGCGACGAGGTTGGCGCGTTTTTCCCGTTTGATCGCACAGCGAACGGTGTTCGAGCGCGTGGGCTCTTTGCGGCGCCAGAGGAGTCCGTCGCGACGGCCGAGGGTATCACCATGTTTGTGAATGGGCGTCCGGTTCGCGACCGGGTTCTTGTCCACGGGGTGCTCGCGGGTTTTCAGTCGCTGCTTGAGCGCGGGCGCTATCCGGTTGTCGTGTTGTTCGTTGAGATGGACGCGGCGCTCGTCGACGTCAACGTTCATCCACAGAAGAGCGAAGTGCGGTTTGCAGACGGGCGCGTCGTGCATGCGGCGGTTTCGGGGGCGTTGTCGGGGGCGCTTGCGTCGACTCCGTGGATCACGAGGACGAATGCTGGAAATCGAACCTACGTCGTCGAGTCGCGTGAGACGCCGGGGCGTTTCTTTCCCGCGGCGCACGCGTCGCGCGCAGCCGGAACGAATCAGGCGACGTTCGCGTTTCGGGCCGCTCCAACCGCAACGGCGACACCAGACGCGTCGGCGATAGCGACCGAAGAACCGACGGCGTCGCGCTATTCATCTCTGCGGGTCATTGGACGATACGCGAATACCTACGTTTTGTGCGATGAAGGCGATGCGCTCGTCGTCATCGACCAACACGCGGCGCACGAGCGGGTCGTGTTTGAGCGCATGAAGGCTCGCGAAGGCGCGCGCGCGACGGTTCAACGACTTTTGCTCCCCGTCAACATTCATCTCGCACCGGCCGAGCTTGCCGCGCTTGAGGCCGCGCACGATGTTTTCGAATCGGTAGGGTTTGAGTTTACGGCGGTTGGCGCCGGTCAGGTTGTTCTCTACGCGGTTCCATCGTTCGCGGCGGGGCGTACGCCCGAGCGCGTTTTTCGCGACGTCCTCCGCGAAGTTTCCGAAGCCGACCACACGCGCGCGCTCGCGAACGCGCGCGACCGAGCCATCGCGACCATCGCGTGCCATGCCGCGGTGCGGGCGGGCGACGAGTTAACGGCCGACGAATGCGATGCGCTCCTTCGCGACCTCGACACGACGCCGAATAACGGCAACTGCCCGCATGGGCGGCCGATCGTGACGCGGCTTTTGCGACGCGATCTCGAAAAACGTTTTCACAGGCCTTAGCGCGCCATGACGATTCGAGTCGCCGCCGGTGACGAACTGCAGCGCCCCGCGACGCCTCTTTTCGTCATCGTCGGACCCACCGCGTCGGGGAAAACCGAAATTGCGTTGGCCGTCGCCGAGGCTGTGGACGCCGAAATCGTCTCGGCCGATTCGCAGCAAGTTTATCGCGATGCCGACATCGCCACGGCGAAACCAACGCCCGATGAACGCCGGCGCATCCCGCACCACGTCATCGATTTCGTCGAGCCGACCGCGCAGTTCACAGCCGCGGCGTTTGTCGCGAACGCCGATCGCGCGATTCGCGACATCGCTGAGCGCGGCAAGCGCGTCGTCGTCGCGGGCGGCACGGGTCTTTATGTGCGCGCGCTTTTGAGGGGACTCGTCGCACTTCCTCCGGCCAACGCGAGACTTCGCGCCGAGCTCGCAGCACGTCCGCTCGCTGAACTTCACGCGGAGCTCGCCGCGCTCGACCGCGCCGCCGCGCAGCGCATCTCGCCAAACGATCCCATTCGCCTCATTCGCGCGCTCGAAATCGCCGACGCAACCGGCCGCGCCCCGACGAAGCTCCTCGACGCGCACCGATTCGCGACAGCGCGCTACCCGCATCGCATCGTCGCGCCGCGTTGGAACCGCGCGGTCCTTCGCGATCGCATCCGCGCTCGCGCCGAAGCGATGATCGCCCGCGGCCTTTGGGACGAAGTCGCCACGCTTCGCCGATCACTTCCACCCGATGCGCCGCTTCTTCGCGCCATCGGATTCGGCGACGACGCCGCCACGCTCATCCGCCGAACCACGGCCTTCGCCAAACGTCAGGAAACGTGGTTTCGCAAGGAACCCGGGGTAGAATGGGTGCCAATGCCGGCGCCGCTCCAGAGTTTTATCGACCGCGCGCGCGCTTTTTTTGACGGCGCGCCTGGAGAACGCGCGTGAACGGTCATCTCGATTTTGAACACCCGATCGTCGAGCTCGAGCGGCGGATCGAGGAGTTGCGACTTCGCGGTATGGACGGTGCCGTCGGGCGCGAGGTCAAACAGCTCGAAGAGCGCGTGCGCGATCTCGCGACGAAAATCATGGCCAATCTCACGCCGTGGCAGCGCGTTCAGCTGTCGCGACATTCGCGGCGCCCATATTTTCTCGATTATCTCCCACACCTCGCGGACGAGTTCGTCGAGCTCCACGGTGACCGCCGGTTTGGGGATGACGCAGCGATCGTCGGCGGCCTCGCCCGCATGGCCTCGACGCGCGTCGTGCTCATCGGCACACAGAAAGGGCGCGGCACACAGGAGAACGTCAAACGGTCATTCGGAATGGCGCGACCCGAGGGGTATCGCAAAGCGCTTCGCCTCTTCGACCTCGCCGCGCGATTCAAGCTGCCGGTCGTGACACTCGTCGACACGCCGGGTGCGTACCCGGGCGTTGAAGCCGAAGCGCGTGGGCAGGCGCTCGCCATCGCCGAGAACCTTCTCAAGCTCGCCGAAGTTCCCGTACCGGTCGTGACCGCAATCGTTGGCGAGGGCGGCTCGGGCGGCGCACTGGCACTCGCGGTCGCGAACCGCGTCCTCATCCTCGAGTACGCGATCTACAGCGTCATTTCGCCCGAGGGGTGCGCGGCCATCCTCTGGAAAGACGGCGCCATGGCGCCCGAGGCGGCGGGTGCACTCAAGCTCACATCGCGCGATTTGTTGCGACTCCGCGTCGTCGACGAGGTCATCCCCGAGCCGCTCGGCGGCGCGCACAAGGACACCGAAACCACCGCGCGCACGCTCAAAGCAACCATCCTGCGCCACCTCCACGAGCTCGAGTCGCTTCCGCCCGGCGAAGTCGTGCGTCAACGCCACGATCGATTTCGCGGCCTTGGCGTTTTCGAGGGTTAGACACAGATGGGCGTTTTTCAGCGCGCTGCCAAAAAATCTTGATACCAAAGGACGGTGCGGCGAAGACCCTCTTCGAGCGTGAACCGCGGCGTCCAGCCAAGCTTCGTCCGCGCCTTCGTAGAATCCAAAACTTGATGGCGAATCTCCGCCTTCGCTTCGTTTAAAATAATCGGTTCGAGGTCGTCGCGACCCACGGCGCGAAGCGTCGCGTTGGTGATGCCAAGAACGTCGATCCCGCGTCCCGGGCCGAAATTAAACGCCTGCCCGCGGGCCGGCCCGTCGGCCGTCGCCTCCGCCAAACAGATGTACGCGTCGACAACGTCTTCAACGTAAATGTAGTCGCGCGTGTACGAGCCGTCCGACCTCAAAACTGGTCGCTTCCCTTCGAGCGCCGAAAGAATCGTCCCCGGCACGATGCGGCTCCAGTTGAGGTCGCCCCCGCCATAAATGTTTCCGCAGCGCGCGACGCTCACGGGCACCTCGTACGTGTTGGCGTACGTGAGGGCGAGAAGGTCGGTGCAACTTTTCGACACGTCGTACGGGTGGCGGCCCTGGAGCGGCATATCTTCGACGTACGGGAGCACGTCGGATTCGCCGTACGCCTTATCGCTCGACGCGACAACCACGCGTTGCACCAAACCCCGTTGCACGCGACACGCTTCGAGCAAATGGTAGCTGCCGCGAATGTTCGACTCGAAAGTCGCAAGCGGCGATCGAAGCGCGGTTCCGACGATGGTTTGCGCGCCGAGATGAAACACCGAATCGATGTCGTGCCCCGCGATCGCCCGTTCGACCGCGCCATAATCCTCGAGCGCGCCCTGGACAACGTTGCAGCGCTGTACGAGCCCGCTGCGCATGAGGTCCGACTGCGGGTCGAAGTCGCGCACGAGCACGACAACGTACGCGCCGTCATCGAGAAGCCGCCGACAAAGCCACGACCCGACAATGCCCGTCGCCCCGGTTACGAAGACGCGCCGCTTGTTCCAGTTGTTCACGACCACACCTTCCACGGCGCGCGCCCCGACTCCCAAAGCCCATCGAGATGCCGCTTGTCGCGGAGCGTATCCATCGGCTGCCAAAACCCTTCGTGCTTGTAAGCCATGAGCTGCCCATCCTCGGCGAGGCGCTCAAGCGGTTGCCGCTCCCACAGCGTCTCGTCGCCCTCAATGAAGTCGAGCACGCGGCGATCAAGCACAAAAAAACCGCCGTTGATCCACCCGTCGCCCACCTGCGGTTTCTCGACGAAATGCGCGACGCGGTTGCCCTCGAAGTTGATGCTCCCAAAGCGGGCCGGTGGCGGAACGGCCGTCACCGTCGCCAACTTCCCGTGCGAATTGTGAAACTGAACAAGCTTTTCGATGTTGACGTCGGCGACGCCATCTCCGTACGTCATCATGAAAGTTTGTTCATCGGCGAGCCAGCTTCGGAGGCGGCGAAGTCGCCCGCCCGTTTGCGTCGCAAGCCCCGTGTCGACAAGGTGGATTTTCCAGGGCGGCGCTTGGCGCGCGTGAATTTTCTCCTCGCCACTGCCAAGGTCGATGGTCAAATCGGAGTTTACCGCACGAAAATTTAGAAAATACTCCTTAACGATTTCGGCTTTGTAGCCGAGAGCAAGGACAAACTCCTGGAAGCCGTACGCGCCGTAGATGTTCATGATGTGCCAAAGAATCGGTTTTTCGCCAACTTCGACCATCGGTTTCGGCTTCGACACGGTTTCCTCGGAAAGCCGCGTGCCGAGCCCGCCTGCAAGAATGACCGTCTTCACGTCGTTCCCTTCCTTTGCCGCGAAAAAAGGTGTACATAATCGGCGCGCAAAAACGCGTCAAGGCGTGGTTTTAAGAGGAGGCGGCGTGATGACTCGATTTCAGATTCGCCGGGATTCGGTCGCGCGTCCGTTTTTGGCCATTTTTGGCGCAACGGAGGCGAAGTCGTACGTCGAAATCGACGGCGCTGAGCTTCACGTTCAGTTGGGCGCACTTTTTGACAAGACGATTCCGCTCGCGAATGTTTCCGCGGTTGAGAGGGGCGCTTGGTCGCTTTGGCGCGGGCTTGGTGTCCGGATGAGCGCGGGACACGGTCTCGGCATCGTCGGCTCAACCGAAGGCATCGTGCGGCTGCGCCTCACGCCGCGTCTACCCATCAAGGCACTGTTCACCTTCAATTGCGACGAGATTCTCTTTTCGCTTGAAGACCCCGACGGGTTTACGCGCGAAATCGAAGCTCACATCGCGTCGCGCAAATCTGCCGACGCACACGCGTAGGCGCTTTTTTATCGAAGCAGTTCGATCGCCACGTCGGGTCGATCGGTGATGATCCCGTCGACGCCGAGTTTCGCGAGGCGCCGCATTTCCGCGCGGTCATTCACTGTCCATGGGTGAACGCGATAGCCGCGCTCGTGCCACTTCTCAAGCGAATCGGCGTCTACGGTTCGACGCTCCGGGTGAACCGCGAACGGCTTAAGCGCCGTCGCCGCCCACGCTTTTCGGAACGGGCGCGACTGCTTGCCGTGAAAGAGGAGCGCGGTGCGTACGTCGGGTGCGAGACGCCGAAGGCGGCGCAACGTGAACGGGTTGAACGTCGAAAGGATCGTCCGCTCGACGACGCGCCGACGCTCAAGAATCTCGAGCACGGCGCTTTCGATGCCGTCGCTCCGCACGTCTTCGCATTTAATTTCGATGTGCAACGTAATGGGCGCGGGAAGCGCGTCGATCGCCTGGTCGAGAGTTGGTACGGCGTCCGCAGCGATATCGCTCGGGTGATACTCGACGTGAAGCCGCATCATCATCTCGTGTGTGAGCCTTTGAACGAGGTTCTCTTTTGTTACGCGCGGCAGCGGCGACCGATCGTGGTGCACGATGACAACGCCGTCCGCCGTTCGTCGCACATCGAATTCAACGCCATCAACCCCCAAAAGCGCGGCCCGTCGAAACGCCGTCAAGCTGTTGGGCGGAATCCGCTTCCCGTCGTGAAACCCTCGGTGCGCAATGATGACCATGGACCTGCGATCGGCCTTGTGTTAAAAACTCCACATAATGTTCGGTACAAACGCGCCTATTGTCTTGAAGGCGTTTTCAACGCCGGGGATCGGCGAACTCATCCTCATTCTCGTTATTGTACTCGTCATCTTTGGTCCCGGGAAGATTCCAGCGCTTGGCGATGCGATTGGGCGCGGGATCAAGAATTTTCGGCGGTCGTTTCGCGGGCAAGACGACATCGACGTCACCCCGAAGAAGCCGGAAATCGAAGCGCCGTCTGAAAAAAAGTCGGTCGCCGTTGAGGCGCCCAAGATCGAGTCAAAAGAAAAAGTCGATCGTCCCGAATAGCGCTCAGCTCGAAGAGAAGATCGTGCGCGCAGCGACGCGAAGCGCCTCGTTCGCCGACGGGTCACGCGCGATCTCCGCAATGGCGCGTGAATCGAGGCTCGGCAGCACCGAAAGCGCAACGGCAAATGGCGTGCGCGGGTTTCGTGCGACGGCGATGCGGACATGCTCGCGGTTTCCAAACCGACGGCTCTTTAGGATTTCGAGAAGTACGCGGGCCGACGTCGTGCGAGCCGCAGCGATTTTCACAACCTCGCGCTCGGTAAGGCGCGGCGCGTTTAGCAGGTTTCGAATAACGATCGGGTCTGGGTCAACGAGAAGCTTTTCAATCGCGTGCGGCGTTGGACGACGCGCCAAAGCGCGACGTTCACCGAGCGTGAAGTGCGCGAGCGACGTGCGCGGTTCGTCCTCGGGTTCGCGCACGATGCAGCCGACCATCAGCCCCGTCACAAGCGAGAACCCGGCCACTTTGGCCACGCCGTAGATTTCGCTCGCAACGGCGTACGGGAACGGGCCGACGGCGAGAAGTTGCGCAAGCGTGATCATGAGAGCCGCCCCCGACGCGCGTCGCGCTAAGCTGTCGCTGACGATCCGAGCGAGCAGCCCGCACCCGACTTCGGGCGACTCGGTCGCAACAATTTCCGCAAGGGCGTGCCGCCGAATCGTCCCATCGCCAAGGGCCGCGAGTCGTCGAATCGCTTTCTCGACCTTCGACTCAACACTCACGCCTCTTAATCTTTATCCTTAACCGGTTGAATCTCGTACGTTGGATCGATCCCCGCTCCAGACCCACCCTTTTTTTCGACCGTAAAATAGAACATCTCCTTCTCCGCATCGCGCTTACCGCCAAACGTCGTTTTCCCCGTCGCGCCACGAAAGTCGCGCACCGCCAAAATCGCATCACGCACCGCGGCCCGATCCGGCGGATTGCCACGCGTGAGCACCGTTCCCACGATCCCGACCGCATCGAATGCAACCGCCGAAACATACGTCCCGGTCCGTGACGTTCGCCCGCGATACGCCCGCAAAAACTCGACCGTCTCCGGACGATCGCCGTTTGGCGCCCACCCGTCGCAAAAAACCGCCATATGCGTGTCGGGCCCAACGCGGCTCGCAAGCACGTCTTTGTTCCAACCGTTGCCGCCCAAGAGCCGCACGAGTTGTGGAATTTTCCCGCCCCATTTGTCCTTAATGCGCTGCAACTTCCACTTCTGCTCCGTGTAGAGCTCGACGTCCCAATACCCGAGGTACGGCGCAATCAGCTTCACCGACTCAACATAATCCGGAATAAAAAGCCCTTCGAAATCGAGCACCGGCCGCACCTCGTGAATGAGCGAGCGCGCGCGCTTCGACCGCGTGGCCTTCCCCTTGTACTTCGTGTGCGCGAGCTGCTTTCGCGCCTCTTCGACGTCCTTCCCGCGTAAATTGAGCCAGTACCGCCCAACGAGCTTTTGAATCGGCTCATCGAGACTCTTCATGTTGTCCTGAAGCGCCATGAGGTTGTACTCCTCGGCGCCGCGAATCTCGCCACCGCGTTTTTCGACCTCACTCCAAAACGCCCGCGCCATCTCGTGGCCGTACCGGCTGTTCGGGTGCAGAATGGCCAACCGCTTGTACTCAAGTTTCTCCATGGCATACGTCGCCATCGCGCGCCCCATCGATTCGTTCGTAAGGTACATTCGAAGGACCCACGGCCCTCGCTGCGTGATCGCCTCGCGCGGCGTGAGCGTCACGATGGGCACCCCAAGCTCGTTCGCGCGATCGGCCGCCGCAACCGATTCGTCGAGCCCAATCGGCCCGACGATCGCGGCCACATGGTCCTCGAACACAAGCTTGTCAACGCACGCCCGAGCGCGCTCGCCGTCCGTCGCGCTGTCGCAAACGCGAATGTCGATTCGTTCAAGCGATTCGGCGCGAACGCGCGCACCGCCGATGATGTGCGACCCGAATGCCTTAAGCGGGCCGGTTCGCGGCGCGATCACGCCGATTCGCGTCATCTTCACGGCGTCGAGTGCCTCCGCGCGGTCTCGAATCGCCTTCATCGCACGCGCTTCGTCGCCATCCGCGAATTTATCGATGACGATCCCCGCAAACCGCTTGGCCGCCACAAAATCACCCGCGTGTTCGGCAAGCCGCGCGGCGCGCGACGCGATGACATCGGCCGGCGCCTTGTCGTTCGCGATGCGCGTGAGCACCGTGTCGAAATCGCCGAGCGTCCAACCTCCGTCGAGCAGTTCCGAAATCTTTTCCTTTCCCGCGCCAGAACCAACCGCGGAAATGAGCGCCTTAACGCGTTCCGCGGCCGTCGCCAAACTCGGCGTCAATTTCGCGAGCGCCTCTTCGGCGATCTTTCGGCGCTTCTCGTCCTGAAGCAGCTTCTGCGCCTGTTCGAGCGCATACGCCGCATCGCGCGTCTCCTTCCCCTCCGCGAGCGCGAGCCCATACGCGAGCCACGCCTCGGGCGCAAACGCACCGTCTGGATAAACGCGCAGCAGGCGCGCGAGGATGCGCCACCCATCCCGCACGGCGCCACGTGCGACGTGAGCCCGACCAAGCAAAAAAAGCGCTTCGTCGAGCGACGGGTGCTTCGGTTGGTTGGCCACAAACGACTCGAGTCGCTTAACCGCGGACTCAAACTCCTTCGCCTCAAACGCTCGCTTGCCCTCGATGAAATCCTCTTCGACGCTCGGCCCATCCGCCTTCAATCCGCCTTCGGTTGCTGGAATGAACGCAACCGCCACGGCGAGCGCCCACGTACGCCGCTTCCACAGAACCCTCGTCATCCCTCGGCCCCTTTCTCGCGTTCATGGCGCTTCAACTTCTCTCGAAACTCGCGCGCCTTCGGCCCCAGCGCGCCCCGCAACTGCTGAAGCGCCTCGCGCGCCTCGGGCGACACATCGGTCGGTGTTTCGACGACCACGCGTACATGCTGGTCGCCCCGCCCCGCCGATTTTCTCGGCGCGTCGCTCGGGCTCTTCGGAACACCGCGCCCGTCCATTCGAAAAACCGACCCTGACTGCGTCCCCGCTGGGATCTTGAGCCGCACGCTCCCATCGAGGGTCGGCACAAGAACTTCCGCGCCCAGCGCCGCATCCCCAATCGTTACCGGGACTTCGCAAAGAACTTCGGTGTCATCGCGCACAAGAAACGGGTGCTCCGCGACCGAAACATGCACAAACAGATCGCCGGCCTCGCCACCGCCCTTGCCGCGCTCACCCTCGCCCGCAAGTCGCAGCCGTTGCCCGTCCGTAATCCCCGGCGGTACGTGAACGGTCAAGCGCACTTCGCCCGCGTGTTCGCCGGCCCCGTTGCACCGAGCGCACGGCTGCTCCGCGACGCGGCCCCGCGCCCCGCACGCCCCACACGCCTTCGACAACCGCACAAATCCCTGCTGCACCTTCACTTCACCCGCGCCATCACACACTTCGCAGGTTCGCACGGCGCTTCCCGCTTCGGCGCCCGAGCCGCCACACGCCTCGCATCGAACTACGCGCGGCACGACGATCTCCTTGTCCGCGCCGACCGCCACTTCCGCGAGTGTCACCTCAACCGAGTACTTCATATCGCTTCCGCGCACGCGCTCCCTCCGCCGTCCAAACAGCTCACCAAAGATTTGATTGAAGAGGTTGCCGATCGTCTCACCCACATCGCGCATCGCCTCAGGCAAGTCAGCGGTTCCAAACAGATCGTATTGGCGGCGACGCCCCACGTCCGAAAGAACGTGATACGCCGCGTTGATTTCCTTGAAGCGCTCCTCGGCCGCGCGATCGCCTGGATTTTGGTCGGGGTGATATTTCAGCGCGAGCCGACGGTACGCGCGCTTAATCTCGTCGCTCGTCGCGTCGCGCGAAACTTCGAGCACCTTGTAGTAGTCGCGTTTCATCTCGGGTTCGAGCGCATCCGCGCGTCACGACGCGTCTTCGGCCTTGGTGGTCGCCGATTCGCCTTCGCCGTTCGCGTTTCCCTCGCCCGACGCGACGGCACCGCCTTCGCCCCCCGGCCCATCCGCGGGCGTCATCGTCTCGTAGACGAGCTGAACGAACGCCGCAGCCGCCGCTTCGAGCGCCGCAACCGCCGCGCGAAACGCCTCGAAATCGGACGATTCCATGAGGCGCTTCACGTCGTCGATCGACAACTCAAGGTTTTCCCGGTCGGTCGTCGTCAAGTACTTCGCGTATTCGCGCATCGACGCTTGCGTCGTGTAAATGATTCCTTCGGCCTTGTTTTGCAACTCAGCGACCTGCTTTCGCGCGACGTCGGCTTCGCGCTGGTCGGCCGCCTCGTTGACCATCCGTTGAATGTCGCCCTCCTGAAGCCGATTGAGCTCGGTCGCCTTTATTGACTGTTGTCGCCCCGTCGCCTTGTCCTTCGCCGTGACGTGGAGAATCCCGTTCGCGTCGATTTCAAACGTGACTTCAATTTGCGGCTCGCCGCGTTTCGCGGGCGGAATGCCGTCGAGGCGAAACTTCCCGAGCAACGTGTTGTCGTCGGCCATTTCGCGCTCGCCCTGAAATACGTGAACGTCGACGAAATTTTGCAGGTCCTCAGCCGTCGAAAACACCTCGCTTCGCCGAATCGGAATCGTCGAGTTGCGCTCAATGACCTTCGAAAAGAGCCCGCCGCGCGTCGCCACCCCGAGCGACAGTGGCGTCACATCGAGGAGAAGAACGTTTTTGACTTCGCCCGCCAAAACGCCGCCCTGAATCGCCGCACCCACCGCAACCACCTCGTCGGGGTTCACGCCCCTATGGGGCTCGCGCCCAAAAAAGTCCTTCACAACCTCTTGCACGCGCGGCATCCGCGTTTGGCCGCCGACGAGCACCACTTCGTCGATGTCGCGCGCCGTGAGACCCGCATCGTGCAAACACTTTTCACACGGATCGATGGTGCGCTTGACAAGTGCGTCGGTGAGCTGCTCGAGCCGCGCCCGCGTGAGCTTCACGTTCAAATGCTTCGGCCCCGTCGAGTCGACCGCAATAAACGGCAAATTGACCTCGTACGCGTCAAGGCTCGACAGCTCGTGCTTTGCCTTCTCCGCGACCTCTTTGAGCCGCTGGCGCGCCATTCGATCTTTGCGCAAATCGATCTTCCACTGCTTTTGAAACTCCTCGATGAGATGATCGACGATGGCAAGATCAAAGTCCTCGCCGCCCAAATACGTGTCGCCGTTGGTCGACCGGACCTCGCACACCCCTTCGTGCAGATCCAAAATTGAAATGTCGAACGTGCCACCGCCCAAATCGTAGACGGCGATTCGCGCACCTTTTTGCCCGCGATCAAAGCCGTAGGCGAGTGCCGCCGCCGTCGGCTCATTGATGATGCGCAACACATCGAGCCCCGCGATGCGCCCCGCGTCTTTCGTCGCCTGCCGCTGCGCGTCGTCGAAGTAGGCCGGCACCGTCACGACCGCCTTCGTCAAGTCATCGTCGATCGCCGCGTCGGCCGTGGCCTTCATCGCCATCAACACCATCGACGAAATCTCGGGCGTCGTGTAAACGCGCCCACGCCCCTCGACACACGCCTCACCGCTTTCGTTCTCGACGATCTTGTACGGGTAGTTCGCCGCCGCGCGCTGAACCTCCGGCGATGAAAACCGCCGCCCAATGAGGCGCTTTACCGCGAAGAAAGTCCCATTCGGGTTCGTGATCATCTGGCGCTTGGCGATCTGGCCAACCAGTCGCTCGCCGCCCTCCGTGAAGGCCACGATCGACGGCGTTGTCCGCGCCCCTTCTGCGTTTGCGAGCACCCTGGCTTCGCCCCCCTCAAACGTTGCGACGCACGAATTCGTTGTACCGAGATCGATTCCGATAATCCGATCGCTCACGGCACGAACTTCTCTTCCGCTTCCGTCAACGCCCCCGCTCCCGCCTCCGGTCCCGCTTCTTCTTTCTTATCGCCTGTTTCTTCCTCCTCAGATCTCTGTGTATCTGCGTCTCTGTGGTTACTCCCATCTTTCCCCTCTTCCCCCCGCCCATCCGATACAACCACCATTGCGGGCCGCAACAACCTGTCGCGAATCATGAAACCGCACGCCACCTCAACACCAACCGTTCCCAAGGGCGCATCCATCGGCGCGCGCGAAATCGCTTCGTGCCTTGCGGGGTTAAATATCTCGCCCAACGCGTGAAATGGAACAACCCCAAACCTCTGCAAAACATCGGCGAATTGCCGGAGCACCATTTCAACCCCCTCGACGACCGGATCCGTTTTGTTCGTCGCGTGATCCACCGCGCGCGTGAGGTTGTCCCAAACGCCCAGCACTTCGCGAAGAAGCGATTCGATCCCATACTTTCGAATGTCGTCCTTCTCGCGTTCCGATCGCTTTCGCACGTTGTCGAGCTCAGCGAGCGCACGCATTCTCGCGTCAGCCGCCTGCGCCGCATCCGCCCGTGCCTTTTCGACATCGCGCCGCAACTTCTCGATTTCAAGTTCCAAAAACGCGACGTCGCTCTCGATCGCCTTTTCAGCCGGCGCCGCCTCTTCCTTCGCTTCGACCGTCGCGGTCGCCCCCACCTCGTCCGCGTCCGGGCCTTCAATCTCGATCGCGGGCCCCGACGCTTCTTTTCCCGAAGATGGCGATCCGTTTTTCTCTTTACTCATTGATTCAAGACTCTCCCAAAAAACCCTCGACCAATTCCGCCGTGTAATCGACGAGCGGCACAACGCGCGCATAATCCATGCGCCGCGGACCAATGACGCCAACAACCCCAAACCCGAGCGCGTTCGCCTCATCGGCCGTCGCCGGTCGTCCGCCGTAGCCACGAAAAACGATGGCCAAATCCTCAAGCTCCGCGATCTCGGTTTCGGCGCCGATGAAAATCCGAATGCCCCGTCCGTCGATCGTCCGCTCGATGAGGCGCGCGAGCTCATCGCAACGCTCAAGCGCCGACGAAATCTCGCGCCATCGCTCGTTTGCCGCGAACTCCGGGTGGGCCAAAATTTGGTTTCGCCCCTCCACGACCATCTCGCGCTTGCCGCGCGGCTCGAACGCCGCCTTTGAAAGCAGCTCCGCTCGCGTCGCAAGATCCGCAAGCTCCGATTTAAGGTCGGCGCGCTCCGCCTCAATGGCGGCGCTTATTTCCGCGAGGGATCGATTGGAATAACGCGCATTCAAAAAGTTTCCGATGCGTTCGAGGTCCGAGTCCGAGAGATCGAACGACACTTCGAGGAGGCGGTTGTCGACGAGTCCGTTTGCCGAGACAAGCACGGCGAGTACGCGACCCCCGCGCAGCTTCACGAATTCGACGTGCTTGAGTTCGACCGCGGCGATTTCTGGCGCGAGGACGATGCCGGTCATGCGCGTGAGGTCTGAGATGACGCGCCCGGTCTCGTGAAGGACATCTTGCGAGGCACCGACCGATTGTGCGTATTTCGCGCGAATGCTCTCGCGCTCGCGTGCGGTCAGGCGCCGAATTTTGAGAATCGTGTCGATAAAATAGCGAAGCCCGCGGTCCGTCGGCAGCCGTCCCGCGCTCGTGTGCGGCTGGGTCAAAAGGCCGAGCTCTTCGAGGTCGCTCATGACGTTTCGCACCGTCGCGGGCGAGAATTGAACGCCGCGCCGACGCGTCAAAACCCGCGACCCAACCGGTTCTGCGCTCGTGATGTACTCATTGACGATCGCCTCGAGAACCTGAATCATGCGTTCGTTCAAGGCCGCGGCACCAAGCGGTTTAAAGGGTGATCTCACTCTTCTTATTTAGCTACCGGCACCGCCCAACGTCAATTGCGAGCGCAATCGGCGCGAAAGCCAGTGGCTATTTCCGCCACAATCGGCGCGAATGCCAGCGGCATGAGCGCGTGGCGAGAATGGCGAGGGCGACCGAATGGGAGCCCGAAGTCCACACCGGGAGCGCGCGCGAGCAATGGATCGGAGGATGATCGAGCGCGATGTGCTCGAGACAGATGGTCTCGGCCAAAATGAAGTTGGTGTCGCGGCAGTGCCGCGCAGCCCGACGGACACGGAGGGCGAACCCCACCTCAACGTCGCGAAGATCTGTTGTGTCCCACGACCAGGATGCTGAAAAAGTGGATTCTGTAGGTTGCTCAAAAACGTCCAGATGCAAGGCAGGCGCGGAAAGCCGCGAGCTGACGCTGTATTCAGATATACGCGGAAGCGAGCGGCGACGCGCCAACGCCGCAGATGGGCGTTTTTTAAGAAAGCACGACAGCGAACCACTCACGGTTGTACAAACGGTGCCCTCGAAACAGTCGCTCGAGTTCTGGCAGTTTTGGAGACACGCGTAAACCGACGCGGACGTGTCGCTCGTGCAGCGCTTGACGTTTGTGCACGCGAAGCCAACGGGGCACGTCGCCGACGAGACGCACGACGACGCACAGATGCCGCCATTCGCCGGGTCGGGCGAGAGAACACAGACGCCCGTTTCGCATTGGTCGGCCGTCACGCACTTCGCGGCGATCGGGAGTTTGGAGCAGGAGGAAGAAAAGAAGAACAGAATAACATGCACCACAGAGACACAGAGACTCACAGAGATCGCTCGGGAGAAGAGAATCACGCGCCGCCCTTTTTCTTGCGCGTCGCCTTCCTCGCGGCGGGCTTCTTGGCTGCGTCGATGGCCGATGTCGCTTGACCGCGCCACGATTCGTCGTCTTGGGCGCCGAGCTTGAGGTACACCTTGTACGCGGCCGCCGCTTTCCTCGCATCACCGAGCAATCCATAGAGCCGCCCCAAATTGAAATGAACATCCGCGTAACGTCTGTCGAGCTTCGCCGCCGCCGTGAGCGCCGCGATCGCGTCCTTGGCCACAGGCGGCAACTCGGGCGCACGTTTTTTCGCCCTCTTCTTCGTTGTGGGCGGCGGTTCAATCAGTTTGAGGTCGGCGCCCTGAAGTTTCACGACGGTCAAATTGTTAAGCGCCGTCGCTGACTTTGCCTGAAGCTCGGCCGCCTTCGCAAACGCCACCCGCGCCCCGACATTGTCCACCGCGATCCACGCAAGCAGTCCCGCAAACGTCCACCCCTTGGCAAACCCCCGATCGCGCTGAAGCTCCGTCGCGATCGCAATTCGCGCCGCCGCAAGAGCCGCGTCGTCCGGCTTCAATGCGGTGTCGCCGGCCGCCTTGAAGCGCGGAAAACCATCGATCCGCCATTCCGCGCCGCCCCACTTCTCAATCGCCGAAAGCGACCGCGCCATCGCCGCCTTTCGCCGCACGACCGCATCACCGGCAACAAAGGGCAAAAGCGCCTCAAGCTCCTTGACGGCCGCATCGTACTTTTTCTCCTCGAACCGCTCGAGCGCAAGCCGCGAATCATGAACACCGCGCCGAATCGCCACGATCTCCTGCTTGTAAGCCTGCAAACAGGCGCGGGCCTGCGCGGATCGCAACCCCAGAACCCGCTCCCCCCGCTTTGCAACCGCCCGCTCAATCGCCGTCACCACGTCGTACGCATTCCCCCCAGCCCGCGCGATCGCCATTCCCGCAACGCGGAGCTCCTTGCGCGAATCTTCATCGACACATTGTGGCACGGGCGCAACGATGGCCACCGTCGCCTCGCGCGGCACATCGACCGTCCCCGCTCCCTGGAACAGCAGCGCCGCCTCTCGCCCATATTCATTCGCGATATCAACCGCCATCGCGTCTTTCCAATACGACTTCGCCTTCTCGGCGTCCCCCTTTTGCGCGTTGATCCGCCCGAGCCAGTTGAGCGCTGCCTGCATCCGCTTATCAAGAAGCGCCGCCTCCGCAAACGCCTCCTCGGCCTCCTTCCATCTTCCGCGCCGCGCCTCGATCTCGCCGACGCGGAGCAATGCCCGCGCAAGTTTTGGCGCTTTCTTGTACGCCGCGAGCGCCTTATCGTCGGACGAGTCGAAAAGCGCGCCCCCTTCCTTCCCCGCAGCCGGCGCGTACGTGACTTCGCCGAGCCAAAACTGCGCCCACTCGATGTCCGCGTTCGCCGCGACGACCGCGTCGAGTTTTGTCTTCGCTTCGGCGAGCGACTCGGGGGTTCCTTTCAGCACGAGGTCTTCGGCCGCGACGGCCTCTTCGCCCTGCTTTTCGAAATCGAGAATGAGCATCTTTTTCCGCACTTCGTCGCGTCGCGCCTCATCGCGCGCGTTCGCCGAATGCTCGAGGTACGCGCGAAACGCCTCTTGCGCCTTCAATCGCGACACCTGAACGCCCTGACGGTAGCGACGGTAATGCACTTCACCAAACCCATACTGCGCGACTGCGTCGTTCGCGTTTTTTGCGATCACGCGCGAAAAGTACGGTGACGCGTCGTCGACCTTCTCGCGCTGAAGCTCAATCAGCCCGATGCGCACAAGCGCCGCATCTTTCGTCTCGTCGCGCTCGGCGAGCGGCTGCAGCGCCTTTATCGCGTCATCCCAACGCTTCAGTCGCGTCAAGCACTCGCTCCAAATTCGCCGGTTCGCCGCGTCGTTTTCTTTCGGTGCGCGCGCCTCATACGTCTTCGCACACGTCCCCCAATCGAGCGCCTCGACCGCCTTCTGCGCGTCTTCTTCTATCCCCAGAGTCGCCGCGCCGTCGCCAGAGCCGCTCTGCGCAACGCCGACACCGACCTCCACGAATCCCACCAAAACTACAGCGCCCACGAATCTCATCGCGTTCATACCGCCTCCCTCGTCAAAACCAGCGCGGAATTATAGCGGGAATGTGGGCGCCGTTGCTATCGGATTCTTACTGCAAGCCCGGCCACGAAGCGGCGTTCACAGGCTGCGGGTAGCCGGGGTCGGCCTTGTCCGCGTTGATATCGTAACGGAAATATTGGTCGCCCTTAAAAAAATACGCTTTGCCGTTTCCCCAGTTGACGACGCCGTCGATCCCATTCGTGCAGAGCCCTGGCCAGGACTGTGCGCTGAATTTCGATGGGTATCCTGGGTCCGGCTTCTCGGTCGCGATGTCGTAGCGGAGATACTGCGACCCCTTGAAAAAGTATGCCTTGCCGTTCCCCCAATCGACCGCCGCATCGATTCCACTCGTCCACAGGCCCGGCCACGTCGACGCATTCACCGGCTTTGGATAACCCGCCACCATCGCGTCTTTCGCGATATCCCACTTGGCGTACTGCCCGCCCTTGAAGAAGTAGGCGACATTCCCCCATTTCAGCGCGGCGTCGATCCCGCTTGGCCACAGCCCCTTCCAATTCCCGGCGATCGGCGCGGGGTAGCCAGGATCGGGCTTCTCCGTTTTCAAGTCGTATCGAATGTACTTGTCTCCTTTGAAAAAGTACGCTTTCCCGTTCCCCCAGTTGATCGCGACGCGTCGTTCGACCACCTTCTGCGTCTGAAATGCGCTGTGCACCGCGAACTGGCACTGGCACGCGTCGGCGTTGTCTTTCGTTAAGAATCCCCAAAGGAGCGTGTGTGTCTTCGGGTACTCCTTCTTGAGGCGCGCCTTGATGCGTTCGAGGAAGGCCGCGGACTCGGCGCCCGCGCGCTGTTTCGCAACGTTGTGAAGCGCGACGCCCGGCTTGTCGCCCGCGGTGTCTTTCGCGAGGTCGCCGTGCATACACCGGTTCCCGGGGACGATGAGCCGGTCGCTGAGGTTGTTGTCGACCTCGGCCTCCGTGTAATTGTAGTAGCCGCTTGTGAGTGGACCTTTGCCGGTCGCGCAGTCAACTTTTTGCGCGCGCTCAGCCGGCGTCGGGTCATTGAGGTGGAGGAGGTCAACCTTTGCGTTCGGCATGATCACCACAAAGTTCGAGTGCGAGAAAAAGTCTTGAATGCCGTGAAACGCGCGACCAAGCCCTTCGAGCGCCGTATCCTTCTTGCACTTTCCAAGACTCGAGACGACAAGATCGAACTTCGCGCGAAGCCGCGCCGCGCCGGCCGAAAACGTCTCGTCATCAAAATGCGCCTCGGCCTTAAACCACTCACCGCTCGGCATCTTGACCGTGCATGACGCCTTGTCGACGTCGAGTGGCGATTCGTCGGCGTGCGCATTCCCCGCCCAAACTTTTCCAGCCGACTGCGGCCCGAAGCCGTAGCTCGCCGTCACCTTGTCGGTGATTTCTTTGTGATTACCGCCGCTAAAGGCACCTGCCGTCGCGGGGACCAAGAGCGCACTCACGCAAGAAAACAGAAACCCCGCTCGAACCGTTCGCGTCGATCGCTCCAGCATTGCCGTTTTCTCCTTTCCCGATTGGACGTCGCGCATCGCGTTTTTATTCAAGTTAGACGCGGAGCCCGAAGAAAACAATCGCCGTGAGGGCCAGCGCCACAAGAAAACCGGCGGCGATGAGCGTAAGGGCGATCCGCTCGGTGCGAGAATAAACGCGACGTGGTGCGGCGGCATCGGGCTTCGTCGCGCCAAGCTTCATGTTGCGCGTTGTGTTGTTTTCGCCCGGTTCGGGTTGGATCGTCGGCGTCGCGTTATCGTCTGCGGGAATCTCGCGCACGGGTTCGCCCGCCTTCTCTTGGTCGGGCGCGGCATCGTCCACGACGGAGCTCATCGCAACAAGGAGCCCCTCGGACGGGTCCTCAAAAACGATTCGCGTTCGCCCAACTTCGATTTCGTCGCGGTCGCGAAGTCGCTGCTCGCCCACAACACGCGTTCGATTCACGGTGACGGCGTTTTTCGCACCGACATCGACGACCCAGTGTTCGCCATTTCGAGAAACCACCGTGGCGTGGTGACGCGACGCGGTTTCATCAATGACGGGAATTTCGCACGATTCTTCGCGCCCTAAAAACCACTCGCTTCGTTCGCCGGAGAGCAAAAAGCGGCGGCCCGCCTGAGGGCCGTTCACGATCGTCAACGTTGCGTCGCGATCTTTTTCGGCGCGCGAAAGCGCCGAGCGAACCATGCGGCGCGCGTAAAGGTTCGTCGCGTCGCGCGATGTGAGGTCGTTGGAATGCGAGACGACCCGTGCGCGTAGCCGAAACGAGCCGATGGTGACTTCGTCGTCGGGGCGAAGCGCGGTGCGCCGCTCTTTGGCAAGGCGGGCGCCGCTAAGGCGCGTCCCGTTCGTGCTGCCAAGGTCGACGGCGAAAACCGCGGCGTCCATTTTCTCGATGACCGCGTGAAGGGACGAAATGGCCGTTTCGGGCAGGCGAACGTCGGCGAGCGCGCTCCGGCCGATCGAAACGCGGTCGGACTGAAACTCGTAATGAAATGTTTCGCCCGTGGACGTCTCGACGTCGATGGCGATGGCGGGGCGCGCGGCGGTCACGGTGTGGCCGGCGAATTGGCGCGTGCGGGTGCGGGTCCAGGCGCCGTCGCGGGCGCGGTTGCGCGTGCGGGTGCGGGGTTGGGTGGAACCACGGGAGTAGGTTTTGGCGCGGTCGGCGGCGCCGT
This sequence comes from Deltaproteobacteria bacterium, assembly GCA_016192705.1. Classification (GTDB taxonomy): domain Bacteria; phylum Myxococcota; class JACPTQ01; order JACPTQ01; family JACPTQ01; genus JACPTQ01. The sequence goes on from JACPTQ010000051.1 coordinate 25,412, forward strand.
CTCGGGCACCGCCTCACGCTGCGGCCGAATCGACGTGTTCAACCCCGCGAGCCGCCGGTGCACATCGCGAAGCCGCGCCTCGACGTCGCCAAATCGACTCGTCCCAAGCGTCTTCGCCTCGTTAAACCACTTCTCGGCCATCTTGAGGTGGTCCTCGACGCTTCGCAGCACGACTTGTCCCTCGCGGTACGCGATGTCGCCGCGCATCCCCTTCAGGCGGTCGCGCTTTCGCGCCGGAACGCCCGGCACCTTGTCGGCCCGCGCGATGACCTCTCGCGTTCGGTTGAATTCGCGCGTCTCGTCGTCCGCGATGTCGGCCTCGGCCAGTTCAAACAACAGATCAAAGAGGCGCGCGTTCAAGTCCTCGATCATCCGAAATTCCTGCTCAGCGACCTTGACCTTGTCCGACGCCACGTGAATCGGCGCGTAGACGTCGGCGAGCTTTCGATCACGTGGCAGGTAATCGATTTTCCCGACTGGAAAAAACGCCCCCTCCTTGACGAGGATGTAGCGGCCCTGAAAAACCAGGTGGAACTTGCGACTGTTCGCGTACGACGTCCCAAAGAAAATGGCGACGAGGAGCGCAATGACAAGCGCGGGCCATCGCCACCTTTCCCACTTCTCGCGCAAGGACCCCGGCGCCGGTTTTGACGCCGCCTTCTTCGCGCCCGAAACTTCGACTGAAACGACGTTCTCGGCGGCAGCTTTTACGGCGGCTTTGGGCGCGTCGGTTTTGGCCGGGGCTTCCGACTTCGTCGACGCTGCTTTCTCGACGGGTGCAGATTTCCCGAGCGCTTCCGCGGCCGGCTCTTTTTCCGCCGGCTTTTTTTTGTCGCCAAACCCAAACATCTCAGCGGCTTAGATTCTAGCGCCGAAATCAAAGTTTCGCGAGAAACGACATCTATAGTAGAGAATGAAGTGGATGCGCGCGGGCACCCGTTTCAAAACCCATTTTGTGGCGGCCATGGGCCTCGCGCCCGCCGTCGCGTTTGCGCACCCGGATCCGCCCGTGCTTCCCGCAAAGAAAATCTACGCAAAGAAAATAGCCGCGTCGTCCGACCTCATCGGTGGCGCCCGACAGAAGGCGCAGATCGGTGACTTCATCCTTGGCAATTCAAACGTCCGCTTCGTCGTGGGCGGCGTTCAACCGCAAACAGGCTTCATGGGCGGGACCGGCCACATCCTCGATGCGTCGCGCGCGGACGTGCCGGGCGACTTGCTCGGTCGATGCGTCGCGATGGCGCAGGTCGGGCGCTCGAGCCGCTACCGCGCAACCTACACGAGCGTTTCGGTCGCGTCAGACGGCGCGGATGGCGAGCGGGCCGTTGTGCGCGCCGTGGGGAAGTTCTCGAAGCTGCCCGGGCTCGAAGTGACAACCGAATTCTCGCTCGATCCCGACGATGAATGGGTTGTGATTACGACAACCATCAAAAACGCGGGGCGTTTTCGCTTTCGCAACATCGCACTTGGCGATGCGCTCCAGTGGTCAAACTTCGCGACGTTTGTGCCGTACCACGGTTTTCGCCTTCCGCGCGCGAAAGTCAAGACGCCGTGGGTCGGCCGAAACGGCAACCGCGTCTCGTACGGCTACGCCGTCGAGAAGGGGACACTCGCCGCGAATTTTCCGCCGCAACACACGCGCTACAACAGCGCCGTTCGCCTTTTTTCGGGGGCGACGACGCTTGCGCGGGGAAAAACAATTTCGTACAGGCGCTTCTTCCTCGTCGGCCGCGGCGACGTTTCCGACATCGCGCGCATCATCTACCGCCTGCGCGACGAGCCGTTCGGCGTCATCGAGGGCCAGGTGACGGAGCGCGTGACGGGCCAGGCTGTTCCGCGCGCGCGGGTGTCGGCCTATACAAAAAAAGGAAAGATGGCGGCGCACGCGGTCTCCGACGCTGAGGGGCGATTCCGACTGACGCTGCCGCCCGGTTCGCGATACGAAGTGGGCGCGCGCTCAAGTGGGCGCAAGGAAGCGGTGCCGGGGTTCGCCGAGGTCAAGAAGGGCGAGGTCGCGAGCATCACGCTGACGATGAGTCGACCGGGGCGTGTTTTATTCAAGGTGAGCGACGGCGCGGGAAATCCGATTCCGGCGCGCCTCTTTTTCCGCGGGCTCGGGCGCACAAAGAAACCGGGATTCGAGACTGAGCGCGACGAAAACCCCGACGTTGCGGCGCTCTTTACGCACACCGGGAGTGGCGAGCGCGCCGTGCCGCCCGGTGATTACGAAGTGATCACAACGCACGGGCCCGCGTGGTCGATGTCGCGCAAAACGATCACGGTCAAGCCGGCGGAAGCCACGCGCCTCAACGTCAAGCTCGAAAAGCTCATCGACACGAAGGGTTTTCTCGCCGGCGATTTTCACGTCCACAGCATTAACAGCCAAGATTCGATCGTCGGGCTCGAAGACCGCGTGATTTCGCTGGTTGCGGAAGGGGTGCAAATCGTCGCGTCGACCGACCACAACCACGTGACCGATTTGCGACCGGTGATCGCGAAGCTCGGGCTCGATCGCGTTATCGCCGGCGTCCCCGCAGACGAGCTCACGACCGATGCGCCGACGTGGGGCCACTTCAACGTCTTCCCCGTCGAGCCAGACCCGTCAAAGCCCGCGAACGGCGCGTTTTTTTACACGGGGCGACGGCCGCGCCAATTCATGAGCGAAGTGCGCGAGCGGCCCGGCGACAAAATCATTCAGGTCAACCATCCGCGCATGCGTTACGGGCTCGGTTATTTCAACCACGCCGATTGGGACGGCGAGCGCGCGGTGGCGCGGAAAGCGGCGTTCGACCCGCGGTTTGACACAATCGAAATCTACAACGGCGTCGACCCGCGGACGACCGACCGCAATTTGCGCGAGTGGTTCAAGTCGATTTCGCGCGGGCACACCTGGAGCGGCGTTGGGAACAGCGATTCGCATACGCTCGTTTACGAGGAGGTTGGGTGGCCACGCACTTACGTCGAGGTCGGATCGGTCGCGAAGGTGACGTACGCGAAACTCATCCACGCAATGCGGGAGGGACGAATGATCGTCTCAAGTGGGCCGTTCATTCGGCTTTCCGTGGCCGGTGCTGGGCCGGGCGACGTGATCGAGCTGAAGAAGGGAGCGCAAGCCGTCGAAGCCCAGATTAGCCTTCAAGTTGAGGCGCCACCGTGGATCGATGTTTCGGAAGTTGAAATCGTCGCGAACGGGCGAACCATTTTTTATCGCAAGGTGTCGGGCTCGAGTGTCGTGCGGCTCAAGGAGTCGTTCACGCATCGGCCGGCGCGCGACACGTGGTACGTCGCGATTGCGCGTGGCGCGAAGGGAATTCCCGTTTTGCCGCGCTCGCGCTTGAAACCGCTCGCCTTTACGAATCCCGTGCGCGTTTCGATCGACGGCAATGGCAAGTTTGACCCGCCGGGTTTGGACTAAGAATTTGACTGGACATAATTAATGTCCACATTGATAATCCTGATATGACTCGAATCGGAGCCGCGAAGTTCAAGGAACAGTGCTTATCGCTTATCGACCGCGTCGGCCCGGAGGGGATCATCATTACAAAGCACGGGCGGCCGGTCGCGAAGCTCGTGCCGTTCGAAACAAGACCGCCGCGGCTTATCGGATGTCTCAAGGCAAAGCTCAAGATTCGCGGGTCGCTCCTTTCGACCGGACTCAAGTGGCGTGCTGAATCTTGATACCCATATCGTTCTGCACGCGTTGTCCGGCACGCTGACAAGCCGTGAGAAACGCTTGCTTTCCGGTTCTCCGTGGGGGATTTCGGACATCGTCCTTTGGGAAATCGCAAAGCTCGTAGAGCTTGGTCGTGTTGAGCTCGACCTGGACGATCAAGAAGTCCGTGCGGCCCTTCGCGCTTTGCACGTGTGGCCCATTGACCTCGACGTCTGCCTCGCGCTTCGAGAGATCGACTTCAAAAGCGATCCCGCGGACGAGCTGATTGCGGCGACAAGCCTCGTTCACCGCGCACCGCTCGTGACACGCGACCGCGCGATTCTAAAATCGCGGGTGGTTCCACTGGCCTAAAAGATCGGCTTGTAGCGTTTCTTGTCGACTTCGACCAGTTTCTTGCTCGGCGTCCAAGCCACGGTGTGCTCCGTTCGATCGTTCCCGCGGCACTTAAAGACGCGCGTTTTTTTCGACGGACCCGCGACGCGCTCACAGTCCGCAAGCCGCACCGCGTCCATCCCGCCCGCAACGTCGATCCAGAGCGGGTTGCCAATGAGAATCACCGCCTCGGCGTTAAACGACGTCGGCCGGCCCGATTCGCTTTTCCTCCCGTGCACCGCAATCGCGTCACCGTCGACAAACTTCTTCCGCTTCTTGGGGACGAGCGCCCATACGCCCGTGAGCCCCGTGATCTCCTCAAACACCTCGACCCAACCCGACGCGACCGGAGAACCCTCGGCCGTCGCCGCCGTGTCGTTCTTAAAAGGTTCTGGCGAAACATTGTTATCGAAAAAAGCGACCTCGCTCGCGCCAAGCTTCGCGCCACAAAGCGCGCTTTCGTCGCCACCCGTCCGCACGACGGCGCGCTTTTGGATTCGCTTAACCGAATAGAGCGGAGTCCGTTTCACGCAGATCCACGGCGCCACGCGATAGGCGTCCCCTTCCACAAACCAGCGCGTCGTCGCCGAATCTTCGCTCGGCACCGTGATCGCATGCGCCCGGCCCGGACCAACGATGAGCGAGGCATCCCCCGCAACAAGCGTTGCGCCGATCGCCGCCTTCCGCACATCGGCCCAAACGGCGGCCGCGCTTTCGCCCGCGCGCTTATGAAACGTAAGCGCCGCGTCCTTCGAGTCGAACCGTTCCTCCTCTACGATTCGTACGCCATCCGCTGTCGCACGCGCGACGAGGAGCACCGTGCGCGCCGATTTCGATTTCCCCCCGTTCACGGTGACGTCGAATACGATTGTCTCGTCCGCGCCAGATTTCACGCGATAAACGCCCGCTGCACCCCAAACCAACTCAACCGGGTTTTCGTTGACCGCTTCGTCGCGCCGCGCGCGCAAGAAATCCGCGCGATTCTGTTTTGCCGTCACCGAAAAAAAAGACAAATCGTAAAGCTCGGTCAGTGCCGCTTCGCCCGCGGTCGTCGTGATGTCGGTCCACGTTCGTTTCCAGATTTCGACAGCGCCGTCGGGTTTCTTGGTCGCCGCCACAACGCCTCCATCCGCATCCGCGCCCGCATCGCCACCCGCATTCGCCGCGGCGTCCGCAAAAAACGACAACCATGCCACGATAAAAACGCCATTCATGCGCCGCATATGAGCGCACAAAGCCGCGCCGCGTCAATATTACCCTCGATCCCCGGATAAGCAGCAAGCCCTCTTCCGCGCGTAGGGTCGGCAGGCGCCGCGTCCCCGGGGATATGTTTCTACGGCTTGAGGCCGGTACGAAGGCTTCACCCGATTGGTGTCGGCCAGCGATCGATCGACCACCGCGTCTCCTAACCGCCGTTCCGGGAAACGGCTGGTTTCTGGTTGCGTGGGCGGGGATTGGGCGAGCGGAGGCTCGCGTATTCTGTGAGCAATCGTTGGCAAGCCTGTGGCTTGCCGACGCGAACAGAATCGCGAGGGCGACGGAACACCCGAGATCTTTGTGTGCTCGGAGTTGCAAATGCCGGTTGTGCTCGACCGAACTTGGTGTCGCGGCAGTGCCGCGCAGCCCGCAGCGCACCTTTGTGCAGGGGATGAGGTGCCGATGGGGCGTGGGATTGCCGTTCTCA
>JACPTQ010000049.1 GCA_016192705.1 Deltaproteobacteria bacterium
TTTACGCCGTACCTCAATACGCTCTTTCCGCCGCAATCGATCTACTCGGGATTCAACGCCGCGGGCCAAGGGGTGTTCGTCGCGCATTCGGCAAACGCGTCGAATACCGCCGACCAAACGATCGAACTGTTCACGTACGCATCCGCATCGGGCTGGAAGCAAACCGCAACCACCGTCGAGCGGCTTACGCCAACGGCCGGGCAAAACGTATGGATAAGCCTTCTCGCGCTTCACGTGCTTCCGAGCGGAAATTCGAACGTCTTTTACCAACTCAACAAAACGGTTTTCGGCGCGCAGCCGTCGTCGCCGTATGTCGTTACGACGTCGATCGAAGTGCGAAAATATTCGCCGGGCGGCGCGCTCCTCACGCAAGGCAGAATCGCGGAAATGTCGGAGTCGGTGCCGTCCGGGAGCTACGGCAAACTCTACCTTGGCGGCTTCGTTTCGCGCCTGAATCGTCGAGGCGACGCCGTCGCGTGTTACAGCCTGAGCGATGAGTCGGTCCCGAGCAACCGCACATTGACGTTCCTCTGCCGCAAATCGCAGGGCGAATCGGGTTGGGCAGCCGCGGAAGTCATTGCGACGGTCGTTTCACCATCGAACAGAATTGTTGCAACCGCGCTTTCAGAGGCAGGCGATTCGGCCTTCGCCTTTACGGCGAACGGAAAACTTCGTCCGTTTGTTTCGTCGGTGTCAGTGCTCGGCTGGACCGAAAAACCGATCGACGCAGACGACCTGCTCTACCCGGTCATGAACTATTTGCTCGGCGCCTTCTACAAGGCGGACAACGTCGTGCGGCTCGTTTGGCGCACCACAAGCCCCGACGTCACCTTCTATAAAAGCGAGCTTCGCGACGGCGCGTGGACAGCTCGCGCGTCACTCGGAAAATTCGCGGCGACACCCACGAATTCAGAGGCCGGCTTTCCCGACGGCCCGGTCCTTCAAGGCGGCACCCAAAGCCTTCTCCTTTACCCCTACAACAATTCGGTGCGCATCATCCTCGCGGGTCTCTGGTTGTAGAGGCGGAATGGAGGCGACGGTTTACAGTGTTTACGGCGGGCGTGAGGACCGACACTTGACGATTTCGTACAACTTCGAGCGGCAGGTCGTTGAATGCGACGACTGGTTCCTTTGGTCTTTTCATCAAGGCGACGAATTCGAGCTCCGGTGCGCACTGAGCGGCGAGCGATTCGCGCCACGCGACGGACTACTTTACGTCATCCTCGTGCCGCTCTTGGGCGCGTGCGGGGGGATATCATCGACGACCCAGATTCGCCGCGACGACGAGCTGGCGCCGCTCGTGTGGGAAGCGGACGCGATCATTGTCGGAACCTTAAAGCAGCTCGGGCGCGCCGACGCGGGAAAATATGGGCCGGGCACGCTCCGCACGGTCCTCATTCCATGGGCGGCAGAAATCGAAGCGCGATTTTCTCGCTGACCTACTCTGTCAGTGACGCACGTTAGAGTTTGAATCGGAGGAATAGCGTCATGAAACGTGCGCTGTCCTTGGTTCTGGTATTTCTTGCCGCATGCGATTCGCGCGGGATGGGTGGCGGCTGGAGTGCCGGGTCGCAATCCGCGGCGGAAGGCACAGCCGTGGCGCGGAAACACGAGAAGGCGATCGTCAAGGCGGCGATTATGGCTGTCGGCCGCCTTGAGGGAACGCCGCTTGTTGCGGGGGTCGAATCGAAGCGTGGGCGACGCGCTGTGGTCGATCGCGCGCTTCAGCGGACCGCGACGCTCAAGGCAAAGGATCGCGAACGCGCCATTGCGACGCTGCTCGCAATTCCAGATGACTGGCCGCGCGCCAAAGAGCGGCGACAGCGACTTCGCGGAATCATTGTTGCCATCGCGCAAAGCGACTTCGCAAAGAAACGGTTCGACGCCTTTGAGAGTCGCTGCAAGGAGGCCGAGTCGATCGCCGGGTCAAAAAAGGTCGCGTGGTGTGCGCTCGCCCGAAAGCGCCTTGCTGAGCGCATGGACAAAGCGCGCTTCAATGACGCTCTCGCAGTTCTGAAAACAGGCGAGGGGACCGTGTTTGTCGATGTAGCGTCGCGCGTCGAGGGGAAGGCGCGCGTCGCGGCGCTATGGGCGAAGGCGCTTCGTTTTGCGAAGGCGATCGAAGAGACGGCGCCCGAGACTGCGTTCGCGATTGCGCGCGGCTATCCGCCTCACTTAAAGGACGCCCTACGCGCAAAGAAACTCGCCGAGCGTCTGCGCCCACTCGTCAAAGCAGCGCCAGCACCGACTCAGCTCGCGACCGTGTCGCCGCTTTCACCTGCGCCCGATCCCGTTTCCGCAACCGCTCCCGATCCCGTTTCCGCAACCGCTCCCGCTGCCGCTCCTGCTCCGGCTACCAAACCCGCAAAACCTGTTCGCGCGAACCTGCTCGCAAGCCCCATTGCGCAAACGTTCGTCATTGCTGGTTTCGCCACGATTTCAATGGGCGCCGCCCTCCTTGTTCGCCGCACACGCGCGCGCCGTGCCGCTGCAAGACTCGCCGAGGAAGAAGTGTTCACCGTTCGCTCTTTCGCGCTCGCCACGAACCACGCGCGCTGCCTCATCTGCGGCCGTGCCTTCGACCTCAACGCACGCCCCGTCAACTGCGCGCGCTGCGGAACGCCGCATCACATCGAGTGCTGGCAATACAACCGCGTCTGCGCAATCTATGCCTGCGACTCGCGCAAAGCTGCGTGAATTGGTGGTCGCGTCCTCGCTGACCTGATCTGTCAGTCGCGCCCGTTAGTATCGCGCCAGAAGGAGGGCCAGAACTTGAGCACTAGTCGTGAAACAACAGCCGCCATCCCGACCGATTGCCTCGACGAGAAAACCGAGAAACCGCCCGCCGCTCCACTCCTGGAGGTCGACGGCTTCTCTTTCTTCTCGCAGATTCATCGGCCGGTTCTCGATTCGATCCGCGATCGCAACGAGGAGGGCATCCAAATCGCGGCCACCCGCGAAGACGTGACCTCTTATTATCCGCGCTTCAGGCAGGCTTCGGCGTCACCCGAGTTTCTCACCATCGGCACGAGCAACCGATGCGACCTTCAGCTACCTGACGGTGACCCCGGCATTTCGGCACGACACCTGCTTGCGCGGTACACCGCGAACGACTTGCGCGACGACGCCGTCTCGCTATTCCTTCTCCACGAAGGGGCCGCTCGAAATGGGTCGGCTTCCGAGAATCGCTCATTCCTTCACGCACACAGCCGGCGGTTCGCGATCCGCACGTCCCAGACAGAAATCCTCTTCTTGCCGGTCCGGCGTCGAGCCTGGCGAACATCTGCGGCCGACACTTGGGAGAAATTGAAGTGCGGCTGCTTGTACTTGAAGGGCCGCTGCCGGAGCTGCACGAAAATGGTGGCCGGCAACGAGCTTACTCGCGGGCTCGTTCCCGTGGATGCGCTCGCGTGGCCATCGGCGAACGCGGGAATCGCGGCGGTGCTTAGGCTTAGCGGGGGCAATGGTGGCGTCTCTCGCGTCGTCGGAGTCCCATCGGACGCCGACGGAGTCGTAATTGGTCGGCGTTCGCTCGCAGCGATGGGCTACGACCTCCCGTCGATTTCAGAGCCGCACCTTGCGATCGTCCGAGACGGGGCGGCGGCGAAGGCACGCTATTATGCTGTCGATCTGGCGTCCCAGAACGGGTCGCTCATCAACGGGTGGGGATTCGACCAGGCGCCGCTCGACGCGAACGCACGAATTGAGCTTGGCGAATCGATCGAATTGACTTGGGAACAGAGCACATCGTCGTGAGGTGTGCCGCGTAGAGGAGGTGCCCGAAAAACAGATTGCGGAGCTCAGGAATTTGCGCTTCGCAGCGTCAGATCGGAAAATTGGCGCGTGGCACGCGAAGCACAACTGACGCGAACGTGGCAACTCATCACGAGCCTCGACCACCATCAGAACGGCCTAACTGTCGAGGAGCTTCGTGACGAGCTGCGCGTCACGGAGCGAACGGTGTACCGGGACCTCGCCGCGCTTCAAGAAGCCGGCTTCCCGATTTTCAGTGACGCGGGCTCAGGGGTCGCCCGAAGGCGGTTTGTCGAGGGGTATCGGTTCGTCAAGGCGCTGCCGCTCAACGTCAAAGAAGCCGCGGCACTCGCGCTTGCGGGGGACCTCGTCGGGAGCTTTCATGGGACCTTTTTCGCCGACGCGATGAAATCGGCGTTCGAAAAAGTTCGCGGAACGCTGTCGCCCGAGGCGCTCGATTACGCGCGGAGCGCGGTGGGAATCCTTGGTGTCAGCGCGACGAAGCGGCACAATTACGAGAAGAAGGCGGCGATCCTTGCGACACTGCACGAGGCGACGCGCCTGCGGCGACAGGTCGAAATCGTCTACGAGTCGTTTTCGTCGAACCGCGTGGCCAGGCGAATCGTCGACCCGTATACGCTGCACCTTCATGGCGGAACGATTTACCTGATTGCTTACTGTCACCGGCGGCGCGATGTGCGGCAGTTCGTGGTTGACCGAGTTCGAAGCGCGAAGACGCTGACCGAAACATTCGAGGTTCAAGAGGGCTACGACCCAGAGCGCCACCTCGCATCGGCGTTCAAGATGTTTCGCGGAAAGCCTTTCGTGGCGCGGATTTGCTTCGAGCGCCGCGCGGCGCGCTACCTCCGCGAGCGGACGTATCACCCATCGCAAACGATTCGTGACTTGAAGGGCGGCGCGATCGAAGTCACGCTCGAAGTTTCCGGCGTCGACCAACTCGCGGCCTGGGTCGCCTCGTTCGGCGGCGACGCGACCGTCCTCGAGCCCGACAAGCTTCGCCGCGCCGTCGTTCGGCGCGCGAAGGGGACGCTGGGGCGATATGGCAGATAACACGGTTCGGCACTTGCGGTACTGATCATGCGGTCGTTGCTGATGGACCGCTCAAATCCACCTCATCGCGCACAAACCTCCATGAGCGAATCTCAAAAAAACGTTCTGCGAACAGTCGCCGTAAGGCAGAGACCTTTGCCGAGTCAACGAAATGGGTGCGGTCTGCAATGACGACGAGCTTTGACTTGGCGCGACTCATCGCAACGTTAACCAACCGGTCGCCTGTTTCACCGCTAAAGAGGCGACCAACCTTTGTTCCGTCACATTCAACGAGATCAATCACGACGACGTCGAATTCGCTCCCCTGAAATGCGTGAACAGTCCCGATTGAAACACGGCGTTCGGATTCAGCCCCAGCGGGTTGCGACACGAGGTCCTGGAGGAGAAGGCGAAGACGTGCGACGTGTGCGCGATACGGCGCAATGACGCCAATCCGAGCGGTCTTGTTCAAGCGACAATAGGCTCGCGTGAGATTCGCTGAAAACTGCGCTGTTCCGGCGTTAACCCGAGAACCACCGGCTGTCATCAGCACCCCAGATCCAGGCATGCCTCCTACGTCGATGAGCACCGCAGCCTTTCCAGAACCGGGTGGCAAATCGACCGCCCTGCGACGCTCAGGATCGCCCATGTTCACATCTGATTTTAGGCGCCCGCCGTAAAAGACGCTGTTCACGCAGGCGGCGATTTCGGGGGCCATGCGCCTTTGATGGACGAGCATCGCGTAGTCGGAGCGCTCCGATGGGCCAGCCAACTCAGAAGAGAAGCCTCGATAAAAGAATGCATCGCGATGCAGCCATCGCGCGGCAAGTTCCCCCTGCGAAATGGCAATTGGACCGAGCTGCTTGAAGTCCCCCGCGAGAATGAGGCCTCGAGACGCACAGGTCGAAACAGCCACGGCGCTCGCAGCAGAGACCATGCTGCTTTCGTCGACGACCGCGATGTCGAACTGGCCATTCGCGATGCCGCTGTCGCTCACGGCCTGAGCGATGGTCGTAAACACGACTCGAGACTTTTGGAGATAGCACGAGACAACGTCTTTCAGCAGTCTTTCGAGAGTCGCGATTCGGCTGTTGACTTCTGCGCGAGACGAAGCATCACTTCGCGGCAATCGATCGCGCTCGATCCGCTTTTGCTTTAGCTCACCGAGGATTCCCTGCCTTTCGGCACGATACCGAAACAACCCGGGGTATGCGAACACATCGGGATCCCTGGGATACCCGTAACGGACAACCAACCCCTCCTGAAGAAGCCCCTCCAGCACGGCGCGAGCAGAGCGCTCGAACGCCTTTACCGTCGCGACCGCGAGTCGATCCACGGCAACGTTGGCGGTTGCGACACCGATCACTCGCAACCCCGAGGTGACGAGTGTGGCGATAACCCGCCCGAGCGTATGAGTCTTTCCCGTTCCGGGCGGTCCCCAGATCACAAAGGCCGCGGGCTGCTGATGCATCCGAAGTACCGCTGCGGATTGAGCGTCATCGAGGTCAATCAATACGGGTTCTGATGAGATTGGTAGCGCCGGCGCCGAGGCGCTGCGCTCGACAATCGCTTTCGCCAGAAACGAAGTCGACGGGTCGATCCGTGCGATCGCGTCTCGGAGACGTTCAAGCAGCCAGTCGTGATTAGGCTCGAGCGCAATGGGCCTCTCGAACGCGATACTCAAGTCGAGCCGTTTCTTACAGGCGACCCATACTGTATTGTCAGCTTCATCTATGCTCACCACGATGGCGTCGAACGACGCGTTGGACGTTGTCCTCAGCAGCGCCGGCGCGCCTTCGGTGACAGGTACGGGCTCGTCGGTGTCGCGCTCGCTTAACATGAATTCGAAAACAAACGGATACTCATCGGCACTCAGCTGCTTTCGAAGTCGCCCGCCCAAGATTGGAAGCCTCAGCTTCTTGCTCTGATCGCGCACGGCCCGGCGTTCCAACGATATGGCCTCGCACATCTCTTTCAGCTGGTCTGCGAGGGTACCGGAAGCCGGATGAGTGGCTTCCGGGCCCAGTGACAGGCGTCGCTCTGGGTCTTCAAGTTTCGCCATCAGCTCAGGAAAATCGCGGTTGATGGTGTGCCACTGGGGTTTCCATTTGTGTAAACCACACCTCACGAAATACCTTGGATTAGCGGAGATCATGCTCCCCACCCGGCTCGCCCGTGATCCCGTACCGGCTCCCATAACGACGAATGCGATTTGCGTGAAGGTCAGAGGCACGCAGCGGTCGCTCCTCTGGTACCACATCTTCAGGATGGATATGAGGAGGTCGGAATCAGTCATCATCGTCATCCAGATACACCCGGGACCTGACAGAACAGGTCAGTCCGACAGACAGGTCTCATCCCCACCGTTTCGGCTTCCCATTACACGCAAGAACGCTGCGACCGGCGACGCATTCCGACGCGTGTCGCACCGAATACGATTCGCGTGCAACGACGCCCTCTCGATTCCTGTTTGCGATCAAGCGCCGCCGACAACTTTCATGGCGGCTGTTTTCGGGTCCCCATAGAAGATTGGGTCCACGTGCTCCATGATGTCGGCGCTCACGTCGAGGAAGTTCCGCTTGTTCTCGATCGGGATGAGGGCGCGTTTAGCACCGTTGTCCATTGCGACTTGGAGCGGCTCCGTGAGCGAGCGGATCGGCTTGATGTTCCCCTGGACGCTCATGTCTCCGAGGATGAGCAGACCGGGGCTGACGGATGCCTTTCTCAACGCGGAGTAGCTGGCAACGAAGAATGCCACGCCAGGCTCGGCCTCAACGCGGTTTGCGAGCAGGTCAATAACCTCGACGTGAAGGTCGGAAACATCGAGGTCGCGCGCGATGCCGAGGTCCGTCTTCTTGGCGTGCAGGAAGCTGAAGGCTCGCTGGAGGGATTCCTTCATCACACCGGCGACGCCGCCGGCCAGCTTGAGTTTGCCCGTGCCGTTCGAGACTGAGATTTCCACGCGGAAGAGACCGACGGTGCCGTCCGACGTCACGCCCGCACTGTAAACCGTACCGGGGGAGATCGGATCGGTCGAGATGAGATCGCGCCCGCCCTGCTCGGGGACGCCGACGAATCTCTCCTCTCCGGTTTCCTGAAGCGTGTAGCTGAACGACGTGTGATAGTACTCAAATGAGCCCATTTTCTTGAGTTGTTCCTTCACGCGCCTTCGCCCTTCGAGTGCAAGCTCAAGGATCTCGCCGAGTTCATTCGGCGTGACGACCCCATGCGGGAACAGGATTTTCACGAGGCCCGACACCGTCTTGCGGACGGCCTTGCGGTCGCGGGCGTTGAGGTGCGCGCCAAGCGAGAAGTGGCGATCGATGGTCTCAGTGAAGTTGTGCTTCCGCATTTCGCGAAGCGCCTCGGCGAGGTAGTCGACGACGAACCCGTAGTGGTTCGTGAAAAGGTCGTTCCGCATCTTCGGGATCTCCCAGCCCGGGAGGTAGAAGTGTATTCGGTCGATAAAGGCCATGTCGTCGCGGATGATGTCCGGCATCGGCGCGAACAGGTGTCCCGTCTGAACCATCACGTCGACGGGCTGGTTCGTGTTGCCGAACATCGCGATGCTCGCGTCGCCAGAAACCGCCTCCTGGCCACGCTGGAAGGTGCCGGATTCGCAGTAGGTTTTCATAGTCGTGATGACCTCCTTGGGCATTTTCTGAAGGTCGGCGACTTCGTCGAATCCGACGACGTCCCAGATTTGAACCATGCCCTTCTGCCGGCCGGACAAGTGGCCGAAAAGGTTCGCGACCGTCGTGCCGCCCGTGAGCAGCGCTGAGTACGGCGACACTTCCTGCACCACGTAGCTCTTGCCCGTGCCGCGAGGGCCAAGCTCGACGAGGTTGTAGTTGTGCTCGGCGAGCGGGATAAGGCGCACCAGAAAGAGGAGCTTGAGGCGCCGCGACATGTCGCCCGGCTCGTACCCCATGCTTCGCATGATGAGGTCGAGCCACTCGTCCGTCGTGAGCTCGCCCCGGACGCGACGGTACTCTTCGAGGTCGAACGTCGCGATCTGGATGGGCGTGAGCTTGTCGATCCAGAAAGGATTCTTTCCACCGGCCTCTTCGTCGGACTGGAATCGCAGATCGAGCTGGGTCCACACGCCGCCCATGAGCAGGCGCTCGTAGTCGCGCACGTACTGCGTTGGAACGTGGAGAAACTTGTTTCCGAAGTTTACCGCCTCGGCCCAGTAGTCGGAGTCGACCAGGCGGACCTTCACCTTGTCGATGAACGTGTACCTCCCGTTCTCCTTGACCTTGCTCTGCGCCTTCCCCGACTCGTCGGGTCGGATGTAATTGTTGGCGAGCGTGTCGTTGACGACCTGCAACCCCATCTGGATCGCCACCTCATCAGACGACGCGCAGTACTTTCCGAGCAGATACTCGAGCACGAAGACAGGGACGTTCGCACCGACCTTCACCTTGCGGACGAGATCCTTGCGAACGACCTTCCCCGCGAAGAGGCGGTTGACCTTGTCGTCGAGTGCGTCGCGTATCGGGGTTCCGTTGCTCATGTTCATCACACTCCAAGTCGTACCGGGATGTCCGCCGGCGATCGATACAGCTCTGCGTCCGTTGCCGGGTCCTGCACCACGACACGGAGCGCCGGCCCGCTCTCGTCGCTCAAGAGAAACGCGACCGTCGTGGGCTTCCCGGGCTGCAGCATTACGCACCCCGTCGCGCGATCGAGCTCGGCCTCGATCGCCATCCCTACGCTGCCCACCTGCCTGCCTGATGCGGTGAGCAGCGGGCGCACGAGCAGCCCGCCAACAGACGTGCTTCCGAGATTGATTTGCTCTGTGAATGTAAGCGAGACGCTGAAGATACGGTTGGAAACCACGTTGGGAAGGCCGCTTACGGTAACCGGACCAGATGCGAGCTGAACCCCCCTCTCAGCCCTCAAGCGAACGGTCAGTACCGGAACAATTGCCTCCTGCAGCGACAGCCCACCGTGGTGGAATGCGAGGTCTCCGCCGGCCTTGAAGACACCGCTGCCAATGGGGAAAACAAACTCGAGATTCGACGCATAGCCCAGCGTCGATGCTTCCACTCTAATGCATCCAGCCGGAGTGGTCCCACCGCGGCCAATCCAGCACCGACGGTGAAGCTCGACCTCGTGCCCGCCGGGTTTCTCGATCCGCATCGACTCGTCGCGATCGGCGGGGAAGAACAGATGGCCGTGATCCGCGGAGACGACCGAGTGCTCAACGCCAGCCGCTGCGAGTCTCCGGATAGCGCGCGCGAGGTTGTCGATCACGGTGTCCATCACCTGGCGGGCCTGATGGGAAAACCCGGTCTCGCCGGCGTGATCGATTTCCTGCGACTTGACGACGATGACCTGCGCGCCCTCGATCTTCCTCGCGAGTTTCGACGCCTGTAGGCTGAGGAGTTCGTCGAGGCCGACGTGGCTGAGCTTAGGGACCTTCGCAGAAGCGAACTTCTTTCGTGCCGATGAGTCCGGAAGGAATGCATCTTCAATGCGCGCGCCGAGTACGCCATCCTGCTCCACGACGCTGAAACTCGCGGACGCTCCCGGCTGTAAAGCCGCCATTCCAACTGTTGTGATGCTCGGCAGCGCGCAGATGGCGTGCCGCGTACTGACCTCGGCGCTCTTCGGCAAGCGCTCGGCCAACTCTACGCCCATTTCGAATCGCATAGCGTCAACCAGGAAGTACGCGAGGGGCTTCGGGCGGTCTGCAACTGCCTCCCTATAGACGCAAGTCTGGTGCAGCACTCCAGGAGTGGCCCACTTGGCCTTCGCGAGAGCACGAGTGAAGCCCTCTGCCATCGCATGGCACGCGTCTTCGTACGCTCGGCGGACGACACCAAGGGGGCGCTCCTCCGGTTCTTCCTCAAGCTTCGTGATCAGGACTTCGAGCCGCCGCTGCAATTGGTCGATCCGATACCAACCGTCCTTCGACGCGTACGCATCGATCCACGATACGGGGCCATTGCCGATCTTCGCCATCGCGGCGCGAACTGCGACTATTGCGCCGCCAAGTTCGGCCATCCGGCGGCACGTTTCCCATTGCGCCTTCCGCCCGACATCGTGGTCCAGCCAGAAGCTGTTCTCGCGTTCGGTGACGATTGCCAGCGCCTCGTCGAACCCCTGCTCGGCGATGAGCGCTCCGCAATGGGAGAGGAGCGCGCGCTCCTCAAAACGGAAAGTGTCGATCGAGCCGAGCGCGTCGGCTGCTATCGGCGCATTCCGAAGCCCGAGCTCCTTCTCGACATGGTCCGCCAGGTTCGGGTAGGCGCTCGCGAAGCTCGTTCGGAGACGACGGGCCAACTCTCGGACGGCGCTTTCATTGTCCTTCGTCTTCGGCGCGGGCACGGCGGCAACGCTCGGAGGAGGGGGGCAGCGCAGGTCCGTCCGGAACTCGCCCGCGAGGACATAGCGCAAGGTGATAGCCCGCACCTTCGAGATCGACGCATTCTCGGGAAGCTCCGCACCGAGGCGCGAGCGAATCAGCTTGATGAGCTCGCGCGTCGCCGCCTTGGTTTCGATGGCGGCGTCGCGGGAGTCACTGGCAAGCCACGCACCGAGGAGCCCATCGTTGCCGGCGGTGTCGTGGAAGACGGACTTCAAGATCGACGGCGGCTCCGTCGATGTCGTGTCAGCTGCAGCACGAGCAAGGTCCTCGTAAGACACCTTACGGTCGACCGGCAGCATTTCGTCGACAACCCCCAGCGTGTACTTCTGGAGGAGTACGTTCTTAGCCAACCGCTTGAGTTGGGGCTCCCAGGTCGTGCCGGCCTTCTCGATCTCCATGAGCACGGAGCCGCGCCGATCGCGTTCACGGCCTGGGATGAAAAGTAGAGTTGGTTCGGGGGAATCGGCAGCGGCAACCATCTCCACCGCGGTCCGCACTTCGAAAAACGACCCCGAAAACTCGGCGATCCAGAACGCCTTCCCCGCCGCCTCAACTTCCGTAAGGCCGACTGAAATCCGCGCGTCGTCTTGTGCTGCCAGCTTTCGACTCCGTTCCGTTGCCTCAAGCTCGCCGATGAACGCCTCAAACTCCCGCCTCGGGTCGTACCAAACAACGATCTTGTTCGCCTTCAACTTATCGGAGAGCTGCTTAGCGACGTAATCGTGGAGGGGATGCGTCATGAAGTTCCCATGCTGTTGGCAAGCTCCAGGTATCGTGCGGCAATCCACGCTATTCTGGGGGGGCCGCCAATTCCACGCCCCGTTGGATGGTTGTCTACGATCTGTTGGGCAAGCTTAGGAAGAAGAGACGCCAGCAAGAGATCAGAAGATGTCGGGTCCAGGGTGTATCGGTCATGGCCTGCTGCAACAAGTTTCTCCGACAAGATAGCTAGCGCTTGCTGCGCGCGCGCGTCGACGTCTCTTGCCTCTCCAACCAATTCTTCGACCTGCTGTGGGGTGGTGATTCCTAATTGTTGAAGCTCGTCGAAACACTGCCCAGCATGGTTGGTCAGCTCCACACTTGGAAACCACTTGCGCAATCGGGCTACGAAATCGTAGACGTCCTCGAAAGCCCCCGTCTGCTCCCTTAATCGCCGTTCCGTAGCGGCAAGCAATTGACTGATGATGCCATCGCCTGTGCGACTGAGGTGGCCCAGCGACCCAAGGAGTTCTTGCTCTGGTTCCGAGAGCCTTCCGCTCAGCGGTTTGTAACCGAGATCATGTTCTATTTCGTTCCACACATGGGACATCATGCTGCAGACTTGGACTTCGCAAGGAGTGTTGGCAAGATTCGCGTACGTACCAACCAGTTCGTCGGGCCGCAAATACACCTCGGAGTGGGCCGCACGGTAGAAACTGCCCGGATTTGCCGCATGCTTGTCCTTGCGATCAACATCAACACCTCCGCCAGCGTTGCCGCAGAAACGTTTCATGATCTCTTGGACCACCTTCACTTCGTCGTTCTTGTCATACGTTGCCACCCGAACGGCAGCCAGGTCGCGAACAGCATTGAACACTGACTCGACGGTTTTAATGAACCCCGGCGTCGCTTTCTCGATCAAACGAATCTTGCCGTCGAAGCTCTTGGAACTTTTGGCACGCGAGGTGACCTGTGCGCGAATCGCGTTTCCTTCCACCACTTCTGAACGACAGATGTCCGCAACGCGGGCGCTGAGTTTCAAATACCGGTCATACTCACGTTCATATCTAGAGACGGCCTCGGCAATTATCGTATCTAAGTTCGGCATTTCTTACGCCTCCGCGTCTAACGGTCGTCGACGAGAGCCGGCCTTTTTCGCGAGACGTCCAACCTCCGTTTGGAGGATGCTCGCGAGTGCTGCTTTTACGCCGGGTGAGCTGCGCTCCCGGACCAGCTCGTTGATCGACCGCATTGGTGTTTTGCGAGCCGTCCACTTTCCGTTGCTGTCCTCGGCCCAGAACACGTCTTCCAGTCCGTGCGCGATCGCAAGACTGCGATCTGAAGCGCACCTAGGAACGACGCGCTCGGGCCAGAGGTGCATCGCCAGGTGCGCCCAGTCGTACTTGCCTTCGCAGAGCGCGTTCCAGGTGGACTTCAGCGCCTTCTGCCAGGGCTTGTTCTGCGGGACGAGCCGCCAGAGCGGCGCGAAGTTGATGATGACGCCGTCGTCCAAGGTCGGCTTCCAAAGCGGCGCGACGCGCTTCACCTCGTCGAGGAAGGCGCGGAGCTCGTCGACGAACGTCTCCTGTGCAGCGAGAACCTTCCGCTGGGCGGCGGTCGCGCCGTCACGTAGCTCGCTCATGAGCGACTCGAGGCGGCGCTCCTCGTGCGCGAGCTTCGGTGCTGCGTAGTCGTTCTGCACGCGGAAGAGCGTGTCTTTGCTGAAGGCGTGGATGTAGAGCCACACCGAGTAGCTCGCCGAGGGCGTCGCAAGCTGCCAGTAGATGGGCGCCTTGCGACGGCTCTTCGAGTACATCCTGATATGCAGTGGGAAGAACTCCCTGGCCAGCCACCCACGGAGGTTCTCAGGCGCCTCGACGCGAACGCGCTCGGCGACCGCGCGGGTGCGCGCCGCGAGATCGGCGGCGTGGCCTTGGTCGTCGACGAGGATGTCGGGCCGTTCCGCCGGCTCTTCGCCCTCGGGGTACATGCCCGGAGAGCGCAAAGGCAACGCCTGGAAGGGCTCGGGCTCGAGTGGCACCGGACGCTCGCCCGTCGCGAGGCGGGGGTCGAACCGTGCGAAGGCGGCGCCGACGAGCCACGAACCTAGAGTCTCGACCCCAGCGCCACTCGACACCCCCGACACGTCATCATCACCCAAGTCATCGCCGTCATCGTTGTCTTCATCCGGTGAGGACTCCTCCCTCTCAGCAGGCGCATCTCCAGTGGAGACAAGGCTTGCAGGGTCCTCCGGGCGGATGCCGTACAGACTGAACCCCGCCTGGTCGATTTCCCTCTGAAGCGTCTCCAACTCGCGAACGATGGCGTCAGGATTCAGTCCCGCGACCTTCTCATTCAATCCGCTCGGCAGAATGAACGCATGCGAGGTCTCATTGACCGTGTCGAGCATTCGCCTGAGCGACCAGGCACGGCGCGCGAGACGTGCGAACGTCGCAACGTCGCTCGTCGAAAGGTTCGCCAGCGGTGTCTTCTGAATGACGCCCACTTCGTAGGAGCGGGCAACCCCTCCGCGGCCAGACGGCTCGGCGGCAGCGAGTTGAAACTCGATGAGCGACCGAAACACTTGACTGTTGGCAAGGGCTCCAAGGGCGAGCAAAAGCTCAACGTCGTCGTTCTCGACGATAACTGCAGGTCCCTTCGAGCCGAAGATGCAACCGGCCGGCATCACGCGCATCGAAAGGTCGCTCTTGGTCCGAAGCGTCCAGGTGAGGCCAGGGCGAAGGTAGAGCTCCCGGCTCGGAACAATCGCAAACTTGTACTCTCGAGTGGTAACTCGCTCAGCGAGCAACTCGCTCCCGTCAGTACCCCAGTTGAGAAGCATATGCGGGTCTGCGTAGAACGGTGACCACCGACCGCCCTTCACGTGCGGTGCCCATTTGCTACCCGCACATTCCCACGCCAGTCGCAGGAAACGGCCGTCGTCATTGGAGTTGACGCCTCGTTTCGCAACGCGACCGCCTGCTTCGAATCGAGAGAACTTGGCGAAGGCTGCCCGAAGAGTCTCGCTCACCCAGTAGGCGAACGGAGAACCGGGCACGCTGCGAAACGTCGTCGGATTCACTTCGAAGATTCGGCGATCGGCTCCTGCAGCACTAATCGCAGCGCGGAGCGCACCATCCTTGTCGTGCACCTCTTCGAGGACGCGGATGAACACCGTGCTCACGGTCGCACTCCTTCGGCCTTCTGCAGGCAGTACGCAGCCGCCTCGACGACGGCTGTGTCCATCACACCGAGTCCGAGGTCGGCTACAACAACGGGAGGCGCGTCTTGCAGGATGACTTCCTCACGCCAGCGCTGGAACCGTGGCAAATAGAAGCCAGTTCGCGAGGTGATTGCGCCGACTCGCCCACCCGTCTTCAGTAGCTCAATGCCACGCTCTACGAATGCAGCGTAGATGTCATTCTTGGAGCGCGGGTATGCCTTCTCGAAGTCCACCTTCGCGCGCGCACTTCCAGCACCGAACGGAGGATTCATCAGCACGACATCAAAGGTCTTCTCAGAGACACCTAGCAGGGCGATGCCGTGCGTCGCGTCGTCGGCGAAGAGTCGCCGTCGCGTACTTGCGCGTGAGCCCTCGTCGCTCACGAAACGTGCGAGCGCCGCACGGATTCGCTCCTCGGGTGGAGCGAAGAGGTCGCCAGTCTGGCCCCGCTTGCCTTGGCGCGCGACGAGTTGCTCAACGCGCAGGAGCAGCCCCATGTCGCCCGCAAGATTCAGAGAGCCTACGAGCGAGCTGAACACGCGCCCGAGCTCGGTGTCGCCGAGCTTCGCCACGAACTCCTTGGCGATCTGGTCATCGGCGACGAGCGGCTCGGCGACGACGATATTCGAACGACGGATGTGTGGTCGATCCGCGCGTCCGACGTTGAACTCCCTGTACGCCTTCTGCGCGCGCATCCACAGGGCGAGCTGGGCGATCTGCGCGCAGCGCGGGTCGATGTCCACGCCATGGAGGTTGTGCGCGAGCACGAGCCCTGGGACGGCACTCCGCAGCGCGTCGAGGCTCGGGTAGTCCTCGGCGAGCGTCTTGCCCGTCGCTTCGCTCGTCGGGCTCTCCGGGTCGGCATGTGCCTCCTCGTAGATCGCGAGGAGCAGGTCGAACGCATACAGGAGGAAGTGGCCGCTGCCGCACGCCGGGTCGAGCACGCGCAGATCACGCGGATCCTTCTTCGCGCGCGGCGCAAACTCCTCGCCGGGCTTGCGGACCATGTACTCGCAGCGCTCGGCAAGCACCGTCTTCGTGCCGCGCATCTCGTACCAGATGCGCCCGAGCGTGTTATCCGTGAGAAACCGCACGACGTAGCGAGGCGTGAAGAACTGGTTGCGAACAGCCAGCTCGCGACCGTTGCGCGGAACCTGGCTCTCCTCGCGCATCTTTTTGCGCTCGTCCTGACCGTTAAAGAACTGGTAGACCCAGCCGATCGTCTCGTCCTCGCCCCACACGCGGGCGAGCTCGGTGCCGTTCAGGATCTCGAGGAGCTGCTCGAAGGTGGCGCGTTTCGGCCAGAGCACGCTCGACGGATCGCGGCGGTCGAAGAGGACCTTCACCTCGGTTGACATCTCGTCGAAGAGCGACTCGATGTAGAGCCGGTAGCACGCACTCTCGGGCAGGAGCGGCAGGCCCGGAGCCATGCCGCAGAACTCGCGGTAGCCCGCTGACTGCTCGCCCTTGGTGATGCACTCCTGCACGAGCTCGCGGGCCTCGAGCATCTTCAGCGCCACGAAGCGGTTGAGCGTGGTGAACGCGGCGTCGCGCAGGTAGTCCGCGACTGAATCCGCAGCGTTCATCCCGGCGGCGCGCTTGTGCTCGATGGCCGCGACGATGCGCTCACGCTGGAAGGCCTGACGGGGCGAGAGGTGGCCTCCGGCCCTCGCGGCCACCGCGCCGTGATGGTGCACGTCGAAGTCGCCCTCGAGCTGCGCGGCGAAGTCCTCCTCGAGGAGCTTCCGCGCTCGCTGGGTGGCGCGTTCGATGGCGTTGCGTGTGTCCTTGTCCATTCGCGCCTAGCCCCTACTCCACGATGACTTTCTTGCCCGAGCCGATCAGCCGCGCGCACTCCTCACGGATTCCGTCGAGCGCGGCGTCGAGCTGCTCCTCGGTTTCCACGCCACCGGCGAAGTAGCTCCCGAGACTGACGGAGACGACCCGCTCGCCCTCGATGATGCGATGAACCTCGGCAACCGCCGCCCGCACACGCGACTCGCATGCGTCGCGCTCCGATCGGACTTGGGGAATCGGGACGCGCGTCTTGTCCTTGGTCATGCCGCGTTCAATCGGAGTTGCGATCCTGCGCTGCTCGTCTTCGTCGACTTCGCTCCAGCCGGGCGTCTTGATCAGGCGATCGAAAGCCTTCTTGTAGGCCCCAATGCGCGCGTCCATCGCCTCGCCGTAGCGGCGCTCGTACTCGGCTTCGATCGCGTGAGCGTGCTGCTCGATGGCCGGCAGCTCGCGGAAGAAGGTCTCACGCGCCAACAGATCCTCCAGCGAGCGCGCCTTCGTCCGGAGGTCTTCGGAGATGTCGGCCTCCTGCTGCAGAAACGGCCACGACACGGCGACGGCCTGCCGCGCCCGCTCCAGATCGTGAAGACGCGGCTCCGTAAGCGCCTGCTCGAGCTCCGAGGCGCGCTTGACCGCGTCCTTGACCGCACGATGGGAGGAGTTGAAGGTCGCGATCGCGTTGTCCTCGGACCCCCGAAGGATCGCCTTCATCTGGCCGAGCGCCCCTTCGAGCACCGCCACGCCCGGAAGCCGATTCGCGGTGAGCAGCCCTGCGGCCGTGGCAACCGTGTCTTCCTGGCGGGCGACCTCGCGCCGAAGCTCGGCGACGATCGCAGTCGCATTCAGCTCCTTCACCTCGCTCCCGAATGTGTCCCGGAACGCCTCGGACGCCTTCACGAGCTCGGCAAACTCGATGCCCTTCTTGGGCCGAAACGATGCCTGCCTGAAGATGTTGTTGTTCGAGAACGTCTCGCGGGCCTCGACCCCCGTCGTCGACTCGATCGTCTGCCCCTTGCTCGTCGCCTCGACGTTTCCGGCGCGCAGGAGCGACAGAACAAGCAGCCGCACCGCCTCGAAGTCCCATCCGAACGGTTCCTTGGCGAGCTCGTCCGCGAGGAATCGTCCACTCGCTGTCTCGCCGTAGTGCGCCCGCTCCTCGATGCGGCTCATGACCTCGGCGAGAGGACCGCTCTCGACGCGGAAGATGGTCTTGCCCTTCTCGTCGCGCAGAAGTGCCAGGCTGCCGAAGACTGGGGGCAGCCCCTGTAGATTCTCGGCCGTGAAGAGTGCCTCAACGCCCTTCTTCACGTCGTTCGTTCGTGCAGCCGCCTCCTTGAACCGGTCGAACACCTCGGGCAGCACCTGGCCAAGGATCTCGGAAGCGCTCTTCCCGACATCGGCCGCGCGATCGCCGGGGCTGCGGTCGTTGCCGCGGAAGTAGACGCTGCCTGACAAACAAGCCGCCTTCAGGAGGCGACGGAGCTCGTCCTGGTGCCGGCGCTGTCGGACCTTCTCCTCCGCGATCAGCGCAGGGGCCTCGTCGCCCTTTGTCTCGCGCTCCTTCCGCGCGAGCGTCTCCTTCGACCGGAACAGCTCGACCGTCTCGCGATCGATGGCGTCGTTCAGCGCGATGGCCCAGAAGACGGCCTTCCTCTCCTGCTGGCTGCGAGTGCGGAGCTCGGACGCGAGCGACTGGAGCTCCTTCCCGTCGTCCGCGAGCTGGAGTTGGAACACCATGTCCCCATCGACGACGTCACGTCCGTGGATCGCAAGGCCGGCCTTGAAGGTCTTGGTGTCGAGCAGGGTATGCGAAGGCAGCGGCTGCCAAAACGACGTGAGAACTTCAGCGTAGATGCGTTGCGCATCGCCCGGCTTTGGGTTGATTCCGTTGCGAAGGCGCTCCCAGTCGTCCTCGGCCGGACTCGGAATCCGGTAGCCATCATCGCCCCGACGAATCTTGTGAGCGGCCTCGAGCTGGCGCAGTGCCTCTTTCATGGCGGCGAGTTGCGAGTCAGCGGCGACACCGGGATGGAGCCCGGCCGCGATGTTCTCCGCCGTTCGGTGCACGCTCTTCACGTATTGGAGGAGACAGATGACCTTCGCCACCGACTGCGCAAGGGGGTGATCGACCTCCTTGGCGATGGCCGTGATCTTCGCGCGCACCTCCGAACCGATGTTGCCCTCGACGAGGTCGAAGACCTGGTCGAGGCGCGCGAGAGCTCCCAGCGGCTCTTCGGCCAGGTTCACGGCGGGGTTGATCAGGAGCTGCTGCGCGAGTTTGATGATCGTGCGGTTGGCGCCTCCAACGTGCTTGCTCGTGCCACCCTGAGTGCGCAGCCCGGAGACGACCTGGATGACGAGGTCGATCTGGTAGGGGAGCAGAGGATAGAGATCGACGAATCCGTCTCGGGTCAGATCCGGGAGCTTGATGTCCGCCGTGAGTCGGGTGTGTTCGGTCAGCCGGCCTCTATGTTCGTCGAAGAGCTTCCCAAGAACTTCCTGAGCGCTGGCGTTCTTCGAGAGAACGCGCCGGCTGGTGACTTCCGAAATGTCGGAGGGCTCGAGATGGACGTGCAGCGGGAAGCGGTCCATCAGCCGTGCGAGCTCGATCTTCTTGTCGTCGAGACCGCTGACGAGCTCGCCGAGCTTCTCCTGTGACGTCACGACGACCCAGTGCTTGCCGCGCCCCTTCACGCCGAGGCTCTGCACGACCGCCTGAAGGTCGAGCATCTTCTGAACGTCGCGCGCGACAAACTGACCTACCTCGTCGACGACGAACAAAAGGCTCTGGCCCGGCCGCCGACGCTTCATCAGCTCGTTGGCTCGTTCGGCCAGCTTCCCCGGGCTGATGTCTGCCTTGTTCTTGACCGCCTTCACCCAGGAGTCGGCCATCGGGTACGTCTCCGCGTCGAGATTGTGAAGAACACGGCTCGCTTCGCTGAGCGCGAAGGCGACCTTGCCCTTCTCGACGCTCCACTCCTTGTTGAAGAGGCGCCGGTACTCGTCCTCGAAACGCTGGAGCTGTCCCTTCTCTTCGAGCGCGATTTCGAGCTCGGAGAGGTCGAGGTCCTTCGCGTAGCCGAGGCTTTGGAGAAAGAGTCCGTACATGATCTCGGTGAGCGTCTGATTCCCGCTGCGGATACCGCGATCCGTGGAGACGTCGAAGATTCGCGATCGAAAGCCCGAGCATCTTGGCGAAGCTCGACTTGCCGGATCCGAAGAACCCCGAGACCCAGATCGCGATCCCCTCGTGCGGTTTGTTCGGGGTCTCACCATAAGCTTCGAAGATGTTCGTGTAGTGGGACCGAATCGCATCGGTGACCACGTACTCGCTGATCTCGTCGCGGAGGATCTCCTCGTCGGTCTGGTCGACCTTGATGACTTCTTCGATCCGTCGATGGATGTCGTTCGCGAAGAGGGCTTTGATGTGCTGTGTGGTCATGGCTGGTGTCCCCATCAGAAGATCTTCGGGCGGTAGTTGTGCTCCGGATCGAGCGCGCCCATGAAGCGAAGGCCCGCAGCTCCATCGAGGTCGCCCGGATAGAAAAGAATTGTGGGCACGTGGACCTGCCCCTTGAGCTGCTCGAGGAGCGAGAAGGTTCGATAGACGGGAAAGAGCGCTCCCGCCCGCAGAACGAACACGACGTCTCGGAGTGGATCGGGATCGTCCGGCATCCTCGCCGCAACGAGCTCAACGAGCGGTTTGTACTCGGAGAGCACCGAGTGGACAGTCTCGACGATGATCTCCACGCCTTGCTCGTGCTCAGCGGTGAACCAGTCCTCGAGCGGCCGCTGTGAACGCATCGCTTCGTCGAGACACTCAGCGAGCGAAATCCGTCGGATGCGCTTGCCCTTCTGAGTCAGCCGCGTTTCGAGCATCGTGACCTGCTTGCGAAGCTCGAACTCCTCCTCGGGGTCGTAGCGGAACAGCGCGTACGGCATGTCGTGGTACGCGCTGATTCGCTTGCGCGGGTCGGCCAGCTCGAGCACAGGCTCGAGGACGTTCTTGATGCGCAGTTCGAGGTCGCTCAAGCAACCATCCTCTCTGCGTACTCGCGTGAATTGGAGCAGGGCAGCGTGAGCTGCACGAGGCTTCCGGCAACTTGGTATTCGAGCTTCCGGAACTGGTGAAGCCGCAGGAGCTCCTGCTCGACGTCCGACGGCCGCATCAAGAACATGCGCCAGTCCTGGGCGTCGATCACCTTCTGTGGGCTCTGCTTCTCCTCGCGCAATGCGTGGAGGAGGTAGAGGAAGCTTCGCTCCGGAAGGTGATAGGACGCGAACTCCTTGACGACACTGCCGCGGAGAAGACCGAAGTCGACCGCCATCTTCATCAAGCCCGCGGCAACGCGCTTGAGCGTCGTGTCAGTCCATGCGTGTTCCGTTGTGCCGCCACGCTTACGGATACCTTTGAGGTAGCTGTGCAGCTCCTCGGGTCGGACGCGGAAGGCGCCCCCGTCGTACGTCGGGAAGAGCCAGTTCTGGAGAAAGTCGCGCAGCAGGAACTCGTCGCGCGTGATGTGCCAGAGCAGAAGCGGCCTCCATTCGTCGAGATCGCAACCGTTCTTCGCCAGCACGACTAGGGCGTGGTCGCGGCCGTCGGGTTCGAAGCGTCGGTTCAGGACTTTCGCAACGTCGCGAAGCCAGGTCGAGGTACCGGCGCCGATGAAATTCTCCTCGCGCAAACGGTCGAGGTTCGCGCGCTTCGATCGCGCGAAGTCCCACGCGGCGAAGACCGACTGGGTCTCGTCGATCATTGCGCCCTTCACGATGGTGAAGGACGAGGCGACGTTGGCGCGCGAGGCAAGCTTCATGAATTTCCCCGTCGCGCGTATGGGACCGCCAGGGCTCCCATTTCGGCGCGTGCGAACCCAAGTGCCAGTAGCGTCACGTCGGTATCAGTCGGAGAGAACACGCCGGGCAAAGGGACTGCGCGCCCTTCCGCGGAGCGTCGCAAACGAGATAGGCCTTCGGCGTCGCGATCGCTGACCACCTCGAACGCGCGCAACGCCGCGACGAGATCCGTACCGCGGAGCGTTTCGAGTTTCTGGAAGAACGGCTGCCATTCGGCCGAGCGATCGAGCCAGTGCTCCCATCGCGTGTCGAACTCCTCCTCGATCGCTTCTGGGAGGCGCCAGAGCGTCACGCACCCCGGAGGCTCAAACACCTCGGCGCAGCGATGCGCGGCTACGGCGAAAACGGAACGTGCCTGCGCGAAGTGATGCGTGCGAGGAAAGCCGCGACGAAGGGCTGCCGCTCCAAGGTGCCCAAGCTGCCCCTTCGTGTTCCACCACTTCGCGAGATCCATCTCGCCGAAACGTGCGATGACGAGGCGGAGCTTCAGCAGGCGGTCGAAATCAATTGCGTGGACGCTCACAATAGCCATGGAATCTCAATGCTCTCGGTTTGGATGAGCGCCGCGCCGTCAACGGCCTGAGATCGAATCGGTCGGTCGGCCGCGCAGACGCGTACGTCCTGGTTCGTAACACTCGCAACGCGGACCCCATCGTTGTGTGGTTCGCGGGCAATGACGACGAACGCCGACCCATCGGTGAGGAAGTCGCTTTCTGTGACGCCAAGCCGCAATCCGCTGTAATGGTAACTGATAGGTGGGTGTTTTTCACCCGCAATCGGCTGGACGCTCGGTGGCGTGGAACGTCTGCGAGCGGATCGCGTTTTAAGGGCTGTAGGGCGCCGGTTCGCGGAGCTACGAGCGAGGCGCGGCCTAACACAGGAAACGCTTGCAGAGCGGATCGGCGTGTCACTCAAGTATCTTCAGAGAATTGAAGCGGGGCGCGAGAACCTCACGCTCAAGTCGCTTGTCGAGCTTGCAAACACATTTCGCGTCAAGGTCGACGATCTCTTTCGCCGTCCGGTGTCGCTTGCGGTGCGCCGCGGTAGACCCCGAAAACGCTAACAGCAACATTGAAGGGTTTTCTCCGACGCGTAAAACGGCCGGTGGGTATGTTTTTGAGCGGCCGCTGGAATTCAAGCACCGGGAGCGCGCGCTTGAAAAGTCGCCGGCTACGAAAAAACGCCCCCCCGGGGGTGGGGTTGAAGAGCCGCGCAAATCCGCGTATCGATTGGGCGCGAGGTGAGAGATGGGATTTGCAGACACGACGCGACGACCGCCGAAAACGCTGACGGAAGTGGAGCAGGCTCGTCTGCTGAAAGTGACCGGCGAGCATCGCGCGGGGTTTAGGGACCACGTGCTTTTCTCTGTGGCGCTGGGCTCCGGATTGCGCGTGTCGGAGATTGCGGCGCTCGACGTCGGCGATGTCTCGCACGACGGGAAACGCGTTCGACGCCGCGTCACGCTCCGCGTATTCAAGCGCTCGTTCAAGAATGGTGGCGCGCAGGAGGTTTTTCTACCCGACGCGCTCATTTACAAGCTGGAAAAGTTCCTTCGATGGAAGGCAGCTCGCGGCGAAAGTCTCGCGCTCGACGCCCCGCTCTTTGTAAGTCGCAACCACCGCCGCCTCTCTGCCGGCATGGCGAGTGCGGCGTTCAAGACTTGGCAACGTCGCGCGGGATTCGACGGCCTGCACACGTTTCACGCGCTTCGCCACTCGTGTCTCACGAACGTCTACAGAACCACGCGCGACATTCGGCTCGTGCAGCGCGTCGCCCGCCACAAGAACATTGCGACAACGACGATTTACGCGGCCCCCACGGACGAAGATATTCTTCGCGCTGTTCGGACTCTGCCCTGCTGATCGACGAAAGTCGCAATTCGCGTATTGAATTTGCGGCTTTGGGGCGTCTCTAACCCCGTGGATTCTCGTCGCCGTCGTTGGCCGAATTGAGACTTTTATGTGGAACCTTCAATTCGTCCGGGCCGGTATCGGCGATGGGGCTTGAAGCCGGTTTGACGTATTCGATTTCGCCTCGGCATTGCGCGCACAGCTCGGCAACCATGCCACATGCTGCGGGCGGGGCGTTCCTCGCGGCGCGCGCCTCGGCGTATAGGCGCTGTAGCTCGTCGAGCGACGGCAGGTCGCGACGCCGTGATTCCTTGCTGGCCTTTGTCTCGGCGATAGCCTCTTTCAAACGAACCGCGGCCGCCACGTCGGCGATCGACGGCACAGGCACTCGGTCGTCATTCACTGCGGATTCAAACAAGCCGACAAATTTGTCCAACAGTTTCTCAAGGTCGGCGATCGAACGCGCCGCCGGGCGCGGCGCCCCTTTCGCTACCAGCGTCTCCGCGTTGTCGCCTATGCCTTTGAGAAACTTCTCGCGCCGTTTCAACCAGTTCTGCTTTTTCGCGAAATAGCCGAGCAACGACCGGCTGACGCTGTGTTTCTCGGACAACGCGCGGATGGACAAGAACGTCCGCGGCTCCGTCCCATTTTCGCCGTCGGCCAGATCGGCCCCGTACACATACTCCACCTCGATTTCGCGCCACGGTATCGACGGGCGATTTGCCTTTTTGTAACGCCCTCGTCGGACCTGTTGTTGAATGAAGTCGCTCACGACTCAAAGGATAACGCCGATCGTCTCGATTCCGGTAATCCACCGGACTCGCAAGCGCGCGCTTCGCGGCGAGCTTCGCGGCGTTGGCCGCCTTGGGTAAGGAAAGCCCCCCGCCGCGCACCTTCTCGAATAACTCGGGCGCCTTGGCGTGCAGACTCAACGCCGCCCCCATGGTGCTCGGCGAAACGCCAGCCTCAGCGGCGAGAATGACGCGTTCGCGCTTTTGCTCTACGGGTCCGGTACAACGTTGTACCGCAACGGTAGGCTTGCCTTTGAACTTCCCGCCGCTGCGGGGTTGCGCCCTTGTTGCTTCGCTTCGCGCCTCGTTTGCGCTTCGCGCCGCCTTCTCTCGCGCCGCGCGCCACGCCTCGGACTCTCGGCGGAACGCCACCCATAACGCCGCCTTTTGACCAGGCTCTAAGTGCCGCCGCGTTGCGTTCGCGTCCCAGACGAACCGCCAGGGGGTCAGCGGCAGCGTCGAAATACCCGCCGCTGCCAAAACTCGCGCCGCGCTTTCCACCGACCGCGGCGACACCGCCGTAAGCGCCGCCGCCTGCGCACTCGCCTTACTGTTTGCTTCGCGCAAATTTGCGCTAAGCAAAGCCCCGCCCGCCGCGTTGCCGCTCCTTCGCCGCCGCCTCGAATAGCGGCTTCGCGCGCGCCGCCGTCAGCGAGCAGTGAGACCTCCAATTCAGCGCACTCGTCGGCGCTTAACGGCGGGATAAGGTCGCGAAGCTCGGGATCGACGATGATCGTCGTGTGAACGGCGCCCGCGAGCCCGTGTCGCTCAAGTGGCGTCACCGACGAAGCACCTGGAGAGCCTCCGCCGTTAAGCGGCCCCGTCGCGGCCGTTTGAGCCTCGTTGGCTACGTTCGCCTCCAGTTGCCCCGCGGCCGTCGCGAGGCTGTGCTGTTTCCGTCACCAGCGATGGCGCAGGTAGCGGCGTCGATGCGGCCTCGCCCGGCGCTGCCTCCATCTCCGACGCGAGACCTTCCTCGAACTTCAGATCAGCCATCGTGCTTTTCCCTTCCTTTCAGCGTCCGCTTCAGTGACGCATTTCCTCTCGTTCACGTTTCCGGCTGAGGCCTCAAGCTTCATGACCTGAGCCTGCCATGAATCGCGTTTTTCTCACGTCGCGCCCCCTCAATGTTTCTGTCGCCCGTGTTTGATTTCATTCAGGTGCTTGCGCGCGTCTCGCAACGCTTGCTCCTCATGGTTTTCGCTCGCGCCGCCGTTCGCGGTGGGCACTCCCTGGGAACGGCTTCGCTTCAACGGCTCACCGTTTCGTAAAAGTGCCACCATTCGACCGTCGAACATTTCGGCGATGCTACTCAGCTTCACGATCTCCTCGGGCGTGTACTCAAAGCGATCTTCCGTTGTCCGAGCCGGAACGAGCCAAAACGTGCCGAATGGCGACTCAAACTTCACTTCAACGCCGAGCTTCTTGAAGCTCGCGACGTCCTCGCTCGTGAGGGCAACGGGACCGGTTCTCTGCGGGGCTGGAGGGCCAGACTTCGTGGGAGCTGCTCCCAAGTTAGTTGAGTTGACGCTTTTCCCTTTGTGGTCTCGGTTTCTTCGCATTTGCGCCTCACATTCTCCAGCACGCGCCGCAAAGGCGGCTGTCGTCGTCCATGATGAGAAACACGGTTGCCTCGGTTGTTTGGCAGTTTCGACACACCGGCGTTTGCGCCCACAGCGGAAGTCGACCATGGGGCTCACGCGCTAAACTGCACGCCAAGTCATTGGAATCATCGTTTTGAGGTGAGGCTGATTCTCCTCGCCCCGCCGGTTTTGAGGATTCTGCGAATATTGCGAAGGCATCCAGGCAAACCCGCTCGTGCGCGAGTGTGGATTCAAGCAGGGCAGTTTCGTCAACCGGGGCGTCGCGAAGAAACTTGCTCGCCTCGGCCCCCACGCGGGACCAGGCCCGATCTACTTCCGACCATGCGGGTGGGTTCGCGACCCTGAGTCTTTCGTGAAACCCTTGAGCACCATCAGGGAACGCCGCGCTCAGGCGCTCCCCTGATTCCCAGATCACACTGTTTACGCGGGCCACCCGCAATGGGTCGAAGGGATTGGCCTGCTCGCCCGTGCTTTTTTCGTTCTCCCGTCGGGTTGCCGGCACAAGGGATTCGTTGTCGAGCCGTGCCAGGACCGCTGACTTCAATTCCACCAGAACGCCCCGAATCTTTTCCGTCAGCACGTCTCTCGGCCCCGTCACCCGAAGCCCCTTCGGCCCTCGCGACACATGAACGCCGCGGGCGCGTAGGTATTTGAGCAGTTCCTCGACGGTCACAGGTCGACCTCGATAACCTCACCAGCCGCCGCATAATTCGCAGAATCCTCAAAATCGGCCTGCGTCGGTTCCGGTGCTGCGCTGCCCGCATTCTGCGAATTGTGCGAATCGCTTGGGCCCTCCTCCCAGCGTTCGGCCCGCAGTGCCGGGTTAACATCGATCACCGCGCTCGACGGACGCCCGGGCCCACCGCGTGGTTCTGGCGGGCGTTCGCGCAAGAAGTTGTGTTCGCCAAGAATCTTTAGCGCGGGGGCAAGTTGGTCAACTCGGCGGAATCGTCCCTTCAGCCATTCAAAGAGATCCCGTTTCGTGAAACTGCGCAGGCCCTTCCGCTCGATCGTTCGAAGGACCGTCTTGGCGGCCTCTACGTCTGGATCCGCGCCCATTTGTTCAAACGCGACGAGGGCGTGTGCGAGCAAATACTCCCCGATTTCGGCCGCGCGTTGCATAACCCCCTCGCCGACCTTTTCTGACAGCGGGTGCGTTCCTCCCGCATGGTCGGCGACATGGAGAAGCCCCGCGATTCGCGCGACCGCGCCAGCGAATTTTCCGGCCCAATCCT
The DNA here is from genome assembly GCA_016192705.1 of Deltaproteobacteria bacterium. Classification (GTDB taxonomy): domain Bacteria; phylum Myxococcota; class JACPTQ01; order JACPTQ01; family JACPTQ01; genus JACPTQ01. The sequence goes on from JACPTQ010000049.1 coordinate 27,233, forward strand.
GGATGGCAAAAAGGTTGCCGCCCTCACCGAGTGTGGGCTCGACTGTCTTCGCGAACTCCAACCAACGAGCGTACGCGCCGCTTGAGAGCTTGAGCGCTGGCGGGTCCTCCGAGGGGTCTCCGCCCTCCAGCCGAAGAATGTTAACAAGGCACTCCTCAAACCGCGCGAGAACCGCCGGATTGGCCGGGACTGGATCCACCTGACGATGCCCGACCGGGCTCTTTGGAAGCGAGTACAAAAAGCGACCAAGCAGACCGCGCCCACGGAATCCCGGCTTGTCGTGCATCGAGCGAAGAACGTCGGGCTGGACCGTCAGCCCGAAGGTGATCGCGGGGGACCTCAGGAACTCACCTTCTCGCGAGACGCGGTCGACGCGGTAGGAATCGCCCGCATGTCCCTTCAGGATGAGGTCTAGGTTCGGGATCTTGTCCTGATACCGCCCCGCAAGGAGCTCAAAAATGCCCCCCTCCGGCGAGAACACCCCGATGCGCTCGCCCTGCTGGAAGATAATCGTGCACAGTTTTTCGGGCGTCGTGTCGTCGGCAAGGAATTGTGGGAGCGCCTCGACCTTCTCGAACACGAGTTCCTGCGCAATCTGCTTGGCCTCTTCGGCGGATTGATCGGGATCCGCGCCTTTCTTTCCGGCGGCGTCGGCCTTGAGCTTTTCCAGCTTCTTTTGTTTTATTTCCCTCTCAACCTTCGCCGCCTCGATTCTCGGGCGCGCGGCTTCAACAAGACAGGATTCGAGGTCGCGAATGGGTTCGGTTACGTGGCGAAAAACCGCCGATTTGCGGTTCGCGGGGGGGAGAACCACAACGACGTAGATGTTGAGGGGTTCACGATAGGTTCCAATGATTTCGATTCTTATCTTGCGCGCCGCTCCGACCGCGACGGAGGCGAGACACAGCATGCCCGCGAGATCCGCCGGAGTCTGGGTATCGCGAGCAACTTCTATTACGAAATCGCGCAACCACGGCGACAAACAATCCACAGGGAACGTGGGAAGGTTTGTGTGGCCGAATGGGATCGGCGGCCCCCAGGCGTCGGCGGGAGCGTTATCAAAAAGCACCTCGAATGATGGTTTCTCGTCCATTATCTCTAGTCCGTTCCTTTCTGTTTCCTCGCGGCCGCGTCCCATCTGGACCCGCAGTGCGTGTCGACGATTTCGTGTCCAAAGAAATCAATGACGTCGCGGATACGACGGTTGTCACAGTGGGCATGAAGGCACCGAAAACTCGGCCACTTCCCGTCCGTGGCTTCCCAGACGGCGGCCGAGGTGTCGCGTGCATTGGCGCTTTTCGTGGAGTGCTCGCCCGACCAAGGGCATACGACCGCGTGTCGTCCGCCTAAAAGCGGTCTCAAGTAGAGCCCGTGCGTTTCAAAAAGGCGCACGATATCGAGCGTTGAGTAGTCTCCACGGCCCGCGTCCCCCGCGCGACGCACGGTCCTTGTCGCGGTACGGCTGGGCGGCGATTCCTGTTGCGGAAGCCACGTCAAATCAAAAACGGGAACGCTGCTCAGCTCGGGCAGTGGATCGCCGTCCGCCCACTGGTATCGCCCGCCCGACGGGTGAACGCTCCCCGGCAAAACGAACTGGTTGCCCTCCGCGAGCAAGCTGACGCCTTCGTGTTCGCCGGTTCGGATCGTGAGTCCGGGCGGTACGACTTTCCTGGGCCGCAGCGGAATGCCGACGTGCCACCTATAAACAAAATGCGCTCCTGTCCCGGAGCCGGAAATTGTTCGAAACGGCGTCGCGGGCATGTTCGATGCCGCCCAGTCGCGGCATGCGGGGCCGTCGCAGTCGAGCGCGACGAATCCGGTAGATCCGCAAATGAGGCCAATGTTTGCGTTGGGAGTTGCGGCCCAGATGAGGTCGACATCGTCCGCGGTGAGCGAGAGGTGCGGCCAGTCATTATCCCACGGTCGTTTCTCCCGCGGCTGGACCGGTACGATAGAGAGGCCATGTTCATGGAATCGTTTCGCGGCAAGGCCGAGCTCGGACGTCGCTGATAATCCTTCCCCTCGACCGCGGGAGCGCAATTGAACGTAGGGAAGGAATTCGCTGAAACCGACACAGAGCCCCGGCCGCCACGTTTCGAGTCGTAGGACCGCCCCCTGTGCCGAGAACGTACGTGACGATCGACGCAAGACGATGCTGCGACGGGAGCAGCCAGGCGACTTACCCCCGAGCGCTCGTCCCAGCAATCTGGCAAGCCGGAGCACAGCGTTTGGTGGCGCCGGTTCGGTGAGCAACCAAATCAGGTACAGGCGATCGCAGCCGTACAAGACGCCCGCCGGCGGAACCGCAACCTTGTTGACTCGCTCGCGGCATTCGGCCTCGCCACCTTCGTACGACGCGAACGGTAACTCGACACACACAACGCGTGTCGGCATTTCGAGTGACGGCCCACCCGACTCTGGGACAAGCCTCGGAAACAGGCTGAGGCCGATATCAGCCGCCCGGGAATTCGCATAATTCGCAAAATTCGGAAGCTCGGCCTCGAGCTGGTCGATGTTCGACGCCCGCAAGAGACCAAGAAACGGGCCTCGATCGGAATCGTTGAGCAACCAGAGTTCGAGAAGGTGCGGGTAGACCAAATCGAGCAACGCTTGGAGCAGTTGTTTCATGGGGCCGAACCTCTTGGCGCCTGCGTCGGCATCAGTGACCCAGTTCGTCCTCGCGAACGCTGAGTCGTTCGAACACCGTGGATTGCACCTGTAGGTTGCGGGTGCCGTCCTCGACCGGCCCACACGTTATGACCATCTGAAAGTCTCCAGCACGCACGAGCTGCATAAGGATCAAAGCGATTTCGTTTATCGCCGGAGGCAGCACGTCGTAATCACTCGCCTCCAGGAAAATTCCGTTCCGTGGTTTCGTCTTGGGTCCTCCGCGTTCAGCGTCCATTGCGGTTAACCTTCTCGGTGTTCGTGAAGTTGCCTATCTCCGGCGAGCACGGATCACTCGCCCGGGAGCCGCCGTGCGTGTTTTCGGCAATGAGGTTTACGAGCGCACGCTTGGGGATTCGCCGGCTGCGGCCGATTTTCACGAACGGTAGTTGGCCATCGTCCATCAACTGATAAACGCTCGAGCGACTCCGACAAAGGAAACTCGCCGCCGATCGAATGCTGACGAGACCTTCATCGAGGAAGGCTTCGCCTGATTCAGTACAAACCTGCGGACGATTGGTTGACATTCAGATCTCCTTCCGTAGACGTATGTGCTTGACGCCCAACGCCCGGGAAGATAACAGTTGCGAAAAATGGCACCCGCTAATCATGGTTAAAGGGTGCTATCTGTTCGCGGAGGATAAGGTGGCTCGAGAAGATCGCGCGAGAGCGCGCAAGAAGATACGGGACGAGGCGGAGGCCTATCTAATGGGTAATCTCAAGTCGCTCAACCCGGTAGTTTTCGAAAGGGTCTTCGACGAATGGTGCGCTGACGACCTTGCCATCACCAATGAACACTTAAAGGGGCTTCTTGACCTCTACAAAGCAGAACTCAGATACGTGGCCAAGCTGAGGCATCAAATTGAAATATCTAGTCCGGTAAGAGAGCGGGGAGATTCGAACGAAGGAGTTTCGTCGTCGACGCCGAAACAAGTCGTGGTCGGCGAGCGGCGGTTTGATCGGCTCGCACAGCCAATTGGCGCAACCCCAAATGCTCGACCCCGCCACGCGGTTAGCTCCGGCAACCCTTGGATCGGCAGAGATCGGATCAATGCGCTCAAGCCGTTATTCGGCCTGCGCGCGAGTCAGACGGGAGAGGTCATAGCGTTCCGAAAGAGGCACCTGATGCGGGGGCTGATCGATCGCGAGAACTTCGTTGATTGGGTTCGCGCGGCGGCAAAAAGGGACGGCGCAGCCAGAGCGACAACCAGGATCGTTTTATCAAAGGGAACAACGTGGCGCGAGACCAGCAGCGGGAAGATCGTGCCCAATCGTAACGTCGAGGCAAACTGCTTTCTCGAAGTACCTTCTGTCGAGAGTCTCAAGTTTAATGTTGGCGGTTTGCAAGGTGACCTGGAAATCCCTATTGCGCCTGGAGGCAAACTCGACGCCCTGCGAAGGGTTGGCGTCACACTGGCCAATTTATTTCCCTGGCGATTCATAGATGCGCTTGTGTTCGTCGTCACCGGACGCGTGCCAAACCCCGTCTCGATTGGGCACACGATCGTTCGAAGTACGGGGCCTTCCGTTTTGACTCGCCTCGTTCTCAATCTCGACCCGCTTTGCGCAATCAACGAAGTCACGACCTATTTCATTAACGCTCGCAAGATGCTCCTCAAGGGAAGAAAGCGGCGACAAGGCAACCGAAGTCTGGCGCTGGCGAACTATGTTCTAGGTCAAATCGACTCGCTAAATCTGCCAAAGGGGCCGGGCGCCAGGCGCCGCTGGAATGCGTTGCAAAAGGGATGGGAAAAAGCGCACCCGACCGAGCCAAAAAAGGCGCCAAGGTTATTTCGTCGTTACTGCCGAATGAGCATCGAGCGTGCTCTGAATCCAATCGAGTGGAAGAGGCAGAAGAATCAGCCGCAGGTGGTGTTCGTGAGAAGGAGGTAGCAGTGACGAGACGCCGGGATTGGGATGAAGGGTCGATCCTCAAGCGGGCGCGGGGGTATGCGGCGCGGGAGCGCCTCTTGTATCCAAAGTATGTTGCTCTTGGCGAGAGTTGGCGAAACGAAGAAAAACTAGGGAGGCGAAGAAATGAGTAAACGACGTGGGCGAGGTGAAGGGTCGATATTCAAGCGCGGCGACGGGGTGTGGTGCGCGACGATCACCGCTGGGTACGACGAGAACGGGAAGCGGCGACGAGCGGTGTTGTATGGCGACACAAAACAGGCCGTTCAAGAGAAGCTCGTTCGCGCACAGAGCCAGATGCATTCGGGAACGTTCGTAAGGCCGGACCGAATGAGCGTCGCTGAGTTTCTCAAGGCATGGCTTGAAAACTCAGCGCGGCCGTCGGTCCGAAAGACGACGTATACGCGTTATGAGAGCGTCGTCCGGGTTCACCTCGTGCCGCGAATCGGTGGAATCGCGCTCGCGAAGCTCGATCCGGCGACGGTGCAAGCCATGTATGCGCAAATGGAAAGGGACGGCGCGTCGGCGCGCGCATGTGAAATGACTCACCTCGTGCTCCACCGCGCGCTCAAGCAGGCATTGAAGTGGACGTACGTTGCTCGAAACGTTTGCGACTCGGTCGACAAGCCTCGCTCGGATGAGCATGAGCTAAACGTGTTCTCAATCGAGCAAGTCGGTGCGCTCCTTCGCGCGGCCGAGAGCGATCGCCTGCACGCTTTGTATGTCCTTGCGATCGACAGCGGCATGCGCCAGGGCGAGATCTTCGGGCTTCAATGGGCCGACGTCGATTTGAAGGTGGGAGCGATATCGGTATCGCGAACGCTGGTCGAGGTGAACGGCGAGATCGAACCAGGGGAGCCCAAGAGCAAGAAGGGAAAACGCCGAATTGATATCTCGCACGCCTCCATCGACGCGCTTCGCGAGCACCGAAAAAGAATGTTCGCTGAAGGATTGAGCGCAGCGCCATGGGTCTTTTGCGATTCGACGGGCGGTCCGCTTCGCAAGAGCAACTTTCTGCGGCGTTCGTTCCACCCGATCTTGAAACGCGCCGGGCTGCCGCATTGCCGCTTCCACGACTTGCGGCATAGCAGCGCCGTGCTCATGTTGTCGGAGGGCGTGCACCCGAAGGTCGCGCAAGAGCGGCTCGGGCATTCGCAGATCGGCGTCACGATGAATGTCTACACGCATGTCCTTCCGTCCATGCAGCGCGAGGTCGCGGCTAAGTTCGATCGAGTGTTTCAGGCGCTGAAAGAGTAGCCCTGAGTTTGGCTACAGTTTGGCTACAAATTGAAGTTTTGTGCTGCGATTCGCCGACGCCGGATTCGGCGCAACTGGTGTATTTTATTCACTAAATGAAAACGGGGACGAGACGATTCGAACGTCCGACCGACGGTTCCGTAGACCGTTGCTCTATCCAGCTGAGCTACGTCCCCAAAAAAACGAGCGCCAACACCGCGTCTGCGGCGTTACCTGCGTCGCTCGGGCACTCAGCGTACATCTGAGTACAGCTTCGTGCCCTCGCTCCTTGGTGCCTTGCAGCCGCAGCGTTTCCGCTCGTTTTGCGGCGAACGCAGCCCAGTCCAAACACCTCAGAGCCACTCCCGTCTACTCTATAATCGTCGCGCCGCCCATGTAGGGCACCAGCGCGTCGGGGATGCGTATCTTACCATCTTTCGTCTGATTGTTTTCAAGTACCGCGACAAGCGTTCGCCCCACCGCGAGCGCGCTACCGTTAATCGTGTGTGGAAACCGCGGCTTCCCTTTGCCGTCGCGAACCCTTACGCCAATGCGTCGCGCCTGATAATCACCGAAATTACTGCACGATGAAATCTCGCGATACTCACCCGGCCCTGGCAACCACACCTCGAGATCAAAACACTCGGCCGCGCTAAAACCGATGTCGCCGGTGCATAGATGCATGCGCCGATACGGAAGGCCGAGCGCTTCAAGAATTTCCTCGGCGTGCCGCGTCAGCGTTTCATGCTCGTCGACCGAAGTTTCGGGCGCGACAATCTTGACGAGTTCGACTTTATTGAACTGGTGCTGCCGAATAAGGCCCTTCGTATCCTTGCCGTAGCTGCCCGCTTCGCGCCGAAAGCACGGCGTGTACGCCGCGAGCTTTATCGGCAACGTCGTCGCCTCGAGAATTTCATCCTGATAGATGTTCGTGAGCGGCACCTCCGCCGTCGGCACGAGGAACAGCGCGCCGCCTTCGAGGGAGAACGCATCCTCCTCGAACTTTGGGAGTTGCCCCGTTCCAATCATCGCACGCCGATTCACGATAAACGGTGGCAGTGTTTCGTCGTAACCGCGCTCGCGCGCGTGGTCGAGCATGAAGTTGATGAGCGCCCGTTCGAGCCGCGCGCCCGCGGCCCGCACCAATGTGAACCGGCTCTGCGCGAGCTTTGCCCCGCGTTCAAAATCGAGAATCCCGAGCCGCGTCCCGAGCTCGTCGTGCGTGAGCGGCTTGAAATCAAACACCGGCAACGCGCCCCAGCGCTTACGCTCGACGTTCTGCGCTGCGTCGGCTCCCCGCGGCACTGACTCGCGCGGGATGTTCGGAATGTAAAGCAGCTGTTCGCGGAGCGCCTCCTCAACGGTGCGGAGCTCTGTTTCAGCCGCCTTAGCGCGCTCCGACAACCCGCGCATCTCGTCGCGCAGCGCCGCGAAAGCCGGCGACTTCTTGTCCGCCTTCTGCATCGACTCCGACGCGCGATTCTGCGCCGACCGCGCCACTTCGTACGCTTGAATAAGCTCCTTGCGGCGCCGCGACAATTCAACGACTTGAGACAAATCGATCGAAGCGCCACGCGCGTCGAGAGCCGCTCGAACGGCCTCCGGGTTGTCGCAAACGAACTTCAGGTCAAGCATCGAAGCGCGTGACTAACAAACGATCGCCGCGCGCGTCAACGAATCTCGACATCGTTGCCCCGATCGCGCTGTGTCGGGGCCCCGACACACACCGCATTGACAGATGTGAAAATTAGTTCGTATGCTAAATAATTGAGGCGCACGGGGCGCCGCCGTTACCGAAAGGGGCTAAGTCATGCGTGATGCAGTGATCGTCGATGTCGTCCGAACGGCTCGAGGCAAAAAAAAGGGCTCGCTAAAAAACACCCACCCGATGGACCTTCTGGCCCATTGCTACAAAGGCGTCTTGAAGCGAAATAATGTCGACGCGAAGCACGTTGACGACGCCATCGCTGGCTGCGTGACGCAAACGAACGAGCAGGGATTGAACATCGGGCGCGGGGCCGTTCTCGCTGCCGGATTGCCGATGGAAATCCCCGGCACGACGATCAACCGCTTCTGCGGATCGGGACTCCAGGCGATCAATTTCGCCGCGCAGGCGGTCATGAGTGGCGCCGAGGATGTTGTCCTTGCGGGCGGCGTCGAGTCGATGACGCGCGTCATGATGGGCAGCGATTTTGGGCCACCGCCAACGTCTCTCACCGAAAAATACGCGCTCGTTCCGCAGGGTATTTCGGCGGAAATGGTTGCCGAAAAGTGGGGAATCTCGCGTGAGGAGTGCGATCGCTTCGGATACGAGTCGCAACGGAAGGCGGTTGCGGCGATTGAGGCCGGAAAGTTCAAAAATGAAATCCTCGCGATCGAAGTCGAGAACGACGACGGCACGAAGCGACTCTTCGACAGCGAGGAACATCCGCGCCCCGACGCATCGGTCGAGAAAATGGGAACGCTGATGCCGTCCTTCAAGCCGGATGGCGTCATTACGGCGGGGAATTCGTCGGGAATCGTCGATGGCGCAGCGGTCGCGCTTGTCATGACGTCCGACAAGGCCAAATCGCTTGGTCTCAAGCCGCGCGCGCGTGTCGTCTCGATGGCGATCGTCGGGAGCGAGCCGGTCATCATGTTGACGGGCCCTATGCCCGCGACCGAACTCGCGCTCAAAAAGGCTGGGCTCCGCATGGACCAAATCGATTTGTACGAAGTGAACGAAGCGTTCGCGCCGGTGCCGATCGCCTGGACGCGCGATATGAAGGCCGACCCCGCAAAGCTCAATGTGAATGGCGGCGCCATCGCGCTTGGACATCCGCTCGGCGCAACGGGGTGCATTCTCACGGGGACGATCATCGGCGAGCTCGAGCGGCGCAAGGCGCGCTACGGCCTCGTGACGCTGTGCATCGGCTACGGGATGGGGATCGCGACGATTTTCGAGCGGCTGGGTTAAGAAAAAAGATTCACCACGGAGGCACTCGGGCACGGAGAATATGGTATCTTCCGTGCCCCGTGGCGCTCCTAAAGCCAAAAGATTACGTCACCTGCCTGAACGTCGCCTGCGGATTTGGGTCGATGGTTCTCTCGCTCAAGTCGATGCTCGATTGGGCGGCCTATCTCATCGTCATCGGATACATCTTTGACGTTCTCGACGGCGTCGTCGCGCGCTTCACGGGCGGCGGCAACAAATTCGGCGCGGAGCTCGACAACACCGCGGACCTCATCACGTACAGCATCGCGCCCGCCGTCCTCGCAACCGCGCACTACGACCAATGGACTGACGCCTTCGGCTATTACACGCTCCCGGTCGCCGCGCTCGTCGGCCTGTTTCCGATTCTCTTTGGGACCATTCGATTCGCGCGCTTCAACGTCAAGCGAATCGAGTACCCCGGGGTTTGGTTCGGCGCCCCGCGACCCGCAACCGGGCTTGCCATCGCCGCTTTCCTTTCGTCGCGCATCTTCGCAACTGACGCGGGGCATTGGGCCGGCCTCGCGCTCATTCCAGCGTTGTCCGTTATGAACATCGCGCTCTGGCCGGTCGTCGGACACCACAATCGAAAATTCCACCCGCTCGTCAAACTCTTACTCTTTGTCGTGGCCGCGAGCTGTGCGGCTGGCGCAGCGTTTGGATTCATTTGGGACGTACTCATCGGCTGGACGACTCTCTACATCTTTCTGTCGTGGCTCTATGTTTCACCTGACGAGCGCGGGCGAATCCGAGCCTTTGTGGCGAGCTGGCGAAAATCGGACGGTTAGCGCGCTCTCCATGGATCGCGAGACCCCGCACCGCGCCACGATGTCCCACCTGATCACGGGATCGTTTCAAAAAAACGGCCTTTTTCATCGAGAATTCTGGCGCAGGCCTTGCTGCTCAAGTTGACCTTACAGGGAAGGAAGAAGGAGGGCCGATAGATGCTCCGCTTTTCGCTCAATGCAAATCGCTCTGTGTTGCAATTGTTAACATTGCCGACCTTGGTTCTGACGATTGCTGCGGCCGGCTGCGGATCGAACGCACCGGATAACCGTGGAAGCAATACCGGAACTGGGCCTGGCGGCAACGTTCCGCCAGCGAACGAGACAGCGGCCGACGCGGGCGCGCCGCCTCCATCGACGGCCCTGGATGCCGGGCCGGTTGTCACACCGGTGGTTGATGCGGGGCCCGCGTACCGCTACGGAAGCTGCTTGCAAACAATGCAGTGCTTCCAAGCGGCGAGCTGCTACGCGACCTCTTGCTCCGCCGCGTGTCTCAACGATTCGGCGCCCGATATTCGAGACGAGGCGACGGCGCTTCTTTCGTGCGTCGAGGCCAACGGATGCCGCGACAGCATCCAGTGTATCGGGCAGAAATGCATTTCGGAGGGCAGCGCGTGCGGCCTCGCGGGCGAAGGGACGGCGACTTGTGCGCAGACGTTGACGTGCGCGATCGGTTGCGACCGAAGTGATACGGGCTGTTACGCGGGATGCCTCGGATCGGCGAGTCCCGCGGCGCGTCAAAAGGTTCAAGCGATTGTCGGATGCGCTGTACAGAGTGGATGCGGTCAAGACCAGGCCTGCATTTTGTCCCGCTGCGGAACTGAAATTCAAGCCTGTATGGGTTCCTGATACCGCTTGCAGCGCCACCCCAAACCGATCTTTTCAGAGAACAAGAAATCTCGACCGCTTTCATCCCACCGGTCGGCGAGACCGTTATCGCCGCGCCAGAGTCCGTCGTATAATGTTACAGACTTGAACGAAGAGAGAGTGCTTGCATGAAGATCGTTTGCGAGAAATGTAACTCCCGCTATTCGCTTTCGGATGACAAGGTCCGCAACATCGGGCGCACGCGATTCGGTGTGCGTTGCAAGACGTGCGGAAACTTGATCCGCGTGACGGTGATCGAAGCGCCGATCGAGCCGACGCCCGAGGAGCTTCGCGGGTTCACGCCGGCCCCGCCGCCACCGAAGGAAAAGAGCGGCGTCGATATTTTCGCGGACGCGGATCTCGACGGTGAGTTCGGAAAGGCGTTCGGAGGGCAGTCTGCGTCGCGTGCGGCGAGCGCGGTCGAGCCGGCGGCCCGCGGGGGAGCGGCATCGGCAGGCCCACCGAGTGCAAGTTTTGGTGCCGCCGGTGCGACGAAGAAAAAACGCGAAGACACGAAACTATACGACTACCGAGAGTTTCAATCGCTTCTCAAAGAAAAGGGACTCCTCGGCGCTGCCACCAAACCGAAAACACCACAGGAGCCGGAAGTCGAATGGTACCTGGCGCTCGACGGACAGCAGACCGGTCCTTACGTGCGCAAGGCCGCGGAGGCGAAAGTCGCGGCCGATGGCGATCTCGCCGAAAATGGTTTCGCTTGGAAAGACGGCCTCGCGGATTGGCTTCCGATCGTCGACATTCCGGAGTTGAAGGAAGCGGCGCGAAAAGCGATCGCGTCGCGCGTGGCGCCGCCACCACCCATTTCGGTCGCGCCCGGCGCTCGCCCGGTCGCGCAAGCCGCACAACCGGCGTCGCATCCGGCGGCCGCCGCAAAGCCGCCCGAACCGGCTGCGCCTCCGGCCGTGGCCACGACAAAAAGCGGTGGCCTCTTCGCTGCCGCCGCGCCTCAAGCCGAACCAGAGGCCCCCAAGGCCCGAAACGAGCAGTCGGTTCTCTTTTCGTTGGACGCCCTCAAAGCGTCGACGTTTGCGGCCAAGGAAGAGCCGCCCGTGCCAGCAACACCTCCCAAGCCCAGCAACGGCCAGTCAATCGCGATCGCTGATACAACCTCGACGGCTTCGGCGCCAAGCGTCAACCCTGAGCCCGCGCCACCCGCGGCGGTGAAGCCCGTACCCGCGGCGGCTAAGCCCGTCATCGCTCGTCCGATCGCAACCCCGATTCAGGTTGGCCGACCGTCTCCGTTCGCAGCAGCGCATCCAAAGACCTCCGCGCCGCGCGCAAAGAGATCGAATGGGCTCTGGATAGGACTTGGGATCGCTGTTGTAGCCGGCGGTGGCGCCGCGATCGCGTACTTCGCGGTCCAGCAGAATCCCGCAAAGCCGCAACAACTCGCCCAAACGTCCGCGGACTCCGATTCTCGCCGAGCCCGAGATGACACGACGGCTCGACCAGCCGGTGACGAAAGAAAGCCAGACGAAACGCGAGTCATGGCGCCAACTGCGGCTGCGATTTCTGGCCGGGCCGAGATTCAAACCGACGGGCGTGCGGACGCGCGAGAGGCCGCGCGCTTGCCGCTTCCCGAGGGTACCGGCGCAACGCCCGCCCCGGCTGTGACTGGCAGCAGCGCCAGCCCAGCACAACCGGCCGCTGCGGCTCGGGTCGACGCGCGCGCGACCGAAACACAACGACCCGCGGTCGCCACCGCCAGACAAGACGACGACGAACCGCGTGATCGCCGACGTCGCCGCGGAAAACGGCGGCACGCCCGCCAGACCGCAGCGGCGTCGTCCAGAGCAGCGACATCAGCCGCACGCGACACGGCGTCGAGAGCCACCGAATCGTCCACCGAACTCTCCGAAACCCCGGCGCGCATCGCCGTACCACCGGCCAGTGCGGCGCGGGGTGATGCGGTTCTCGACGACATCTTGGGTGGCGGTGGAAGCAGCTCACCACCGGCTCGCACCACGTTCGCGCGTCCCGCCCGCCGAGCAGATGCGCGTCGAGCCGAAGTGCGTGCGGCCCCCGCGCCGCGACGCGAAGAGACAGCTCCTGAACCGCAACCGCGTCAAGACCCGCCCCGCGAACCGGCGCGTGCCGCCGCCGACTCTTCACTCCCGCGAACACTCGACGGCGCCGATATCAAATCGAAGGTCGAGCGCAATCGCCACCGCGTTAATTTGTGCTACAGCTCAACCGTCGCCGACAAAAGCGAAAAAAAGGGGCGCCTCGTCGTGAGCTTCACGATTGAGCGCAACGGCCGACCCTCACGCGTCGGCGTCGATCGCGCCGGCTACTGGGGCCCTGAGATGGCGTCGTGCGTGACGACGGCGTTTTCGAAACTCCGTTTCGGCCAATTCTCGGGCGATCCGATCGAGGTTCGCTTCCCGTTCGTGCTCGGCGATTTCTAGGCTAAAACGAATATCGCGCCTGAACAAAAATCGCGTCGTTGTTGTCGAACAACGCGCCCACCGACGCCGGCTTCCCCTGGCTATCGTACTTTCCTTGGTAGACATTGTACCCAGCCGCAATTCGAACAGCCCGCCAAGGCCGATACGACGCGGTTCCGCGAAGGAGGATGTCCTGCAGCGTCAAATTCGACATGCCCTGCACCGCGAATTCGAGATCGCCATCGAGCAACGTCCAGCGGATGAGGAAGCCGAGATTCACCATCGACTCCTTGAACAGGACGAGCGGCTCCGCGGATGTGGTCCCGATCAAGAACGAATGGAGCATCTGCAACTGCGCAAAAAACTTGTCCTCGTAACTGTAGTCCGCGCCAAACACGTACGAGAACATGCCAAACCGGCGCGGCACCGCGGTTCCGTCGGACGCCGTGACGTACATTGTTTGCGTGGGCATCCCGCCAAAATCGAGACGCAATCCGAACGATCCGAGCGTCGTTCCCACGTCCCCGGCCACAACGTGTTGCCGTGAAAAGTACGCCGTGTAGAGCGACTGCCCGGCGCCAACGAGCTGCGCCATCCGAACCGCTGCCCCCGTCATTCGCGCCGGGTCGGGCTGCGCCTTCTGCGACTCAACGAGGAATGCGACGAGCGCCGGATCCGCAAACGCCTGCGGCACGCGATCCCATCCGTAGACGTAAGTGATTCCGAAATCGAACCCAGCCTTGTGCGCCTCCAGCCGAAGCCCAACGGTCGAATTCGAAACGGATTCCTCAGGAAGTTGCGTCGCCATGACGAACGGTTGGAGTTTGTCGACAACCGACGGGTCAACGAGCCCCGTGAGATCGGGCGCCGCGATGACACCGTTCGCGCGCAGAATCGCAAAGTCCGAACCGTACGCGTACATCTTATGCGGCGTGAAAAACGGCGCCCACGCGAGCGTCGCGCTGTAACCGGACTTCGACACCGTCACCGTCCCCGCGAAAACAGGTATCTTCACCGGGTCGGTTGCGTCGCCAACCGGTCCCTCGCGAAAATCCATCGGGTTCAAAACGTCGCCCGGTGCAAAAAAATCGTTCGCGCCCCATCCAAACCGTTGGTTCCCGACACGCAACTTGAGCCACTTCTTCAAATACAGGTCGACATAGATTTCATCCGGCAGCGCCTCGTACTCGTGCCGCACGCGCCCCGCGCTCGTCAAAATAAAGCCGCCCGACTCGCTTCGCTCGCCGACGGTCCACCAATTGAATCGTCCGCCCACGTACACCTTGGCGTTCTCTCGCCACTGGTAGTTCACGTAGAGGTGCAGCTTTGATCGAAACTCAAGCACATGCTCCGTTCCGTTTTCGAAATACGGATCGAGCGCAAACCGCCCAAGCAGCGATCCGCCAAAGTTCGCACGCACAAGCGGCACCGGAGCGTCGTCGCACGGCGGGCAATCGAGTTTCGCGATCGGCGTTTCTTTGAAGACTTCCTTCGGCTTATCAGGCGCCTTATCACCCTTCGGGCCATCTTTCGGGCACCCACCCTCATCCTCGGGGTCGCAAAACTTTTTCGCATCCTGCGCGCGCGCCCCGCCCGGCGAGAAAAACGCAGCCCCCAAAAAAAGCGCGAGACAACGATTTCGCACGCGCCGAGCGTTCACCGATCTTTGTTTAATTGCAAGGGCGTCCCTGCTTCAAAGTCTCGAGTTGAAAGACCTCGTCGCCCAAATCGTCGACCTTAAACGTGATCGACTCGACCGCGAGAACCGTCGAGTGTCTCTTCTTGACGTTTTGCATCTTTGACACCTTGACGTACTCACGCCCCTCGGCCACCGCCGTTTCCTTGACAAACATCGTCTTCAGATGCGCGCCCCTCTTGTCGAAGAACTTCGCGCGCCGCGCAATGTAACTCTGCTTGTCGATCCAATAAATAATCTTCGAATAGATATCGCTGTTCTTCGCACTCTCCTTCGGCGTCACCTCGATCACATGCGTCCCCAGCTCATCCTCGGGCAGCGACTTATATTCAGCGTCGTCGACATTCTGCGATTCAAGGTCCGCATACGCGAAATCGGTCCCCATGAAGCTCCCCGACCGCTGCGACGCCGCAATGCGCCGCACCTTCGACAGCTCCGGCAAAAAAAGAAACTGGTCGTCCTTGCGACCACGCTTTTCGTTGACGAGAAACGACGTGCCCTTCACGTCATCCGGCGACGCGAAGCACACGACCGTATTTCGAAGGCCCCCAAACTTCCGCGACTTCGACAACACAACCCGCTCACTCGTTTCACCGCGTCGATTCGAAAGTTCCATCTTCACGCGCGATACCGCCCCCTCCATTCCGAACGTGTTCTTGTCGATCGATTTCCGAAAGATCTCCTTGGCGTCGTCGTCTTGACCAAAAGCCGGCGCCGCAAACGCAACCCCGCAAAGAATCGCAAATATCTTTTTCATTCAAAACTCCTCGCTCGAGCCCCAACCAACTCCCGAATCCAAGGCGACAAGTATACACCACTCACGTCAAACCCTCGAAGCGCCCCAACGAGCGCGGAAATCCGCTCTGCGACCGGCGCTTCGCCGTCGAGAATCACTTTTTGTTTGTCGTACACCCGGCAATAACCGCAATGCGCCGGCGTCTCCGATTCAGCGAGCGCATCGTGAACAACCGTTAAGTGAAGGCGATCGGCGAGGTCGAGGAGTTCATCGAGGATTCGCTGCGGATCCACACCGGGCTTATATCAGCGGCCCAAGCGCGGCGGCAAGTTTTACCCCAATCCAGCGATAACGGCCCGTCTGCTGCGTTGCCTTCGTCGTTCGCAGCCTCAACGTATACAGAATACGCCTCAGCTGCTCTCTCCTCGGCGCCTTGCACCCGAGCCGTCCTCGCCGGATTGGATTGCCTCGGTGACCAGCGTGTTTGTCAGCCCGCGAGGTCGAAATCGACGCGCGCCTCTTTACCGGCCTCAACTTTCACCTTCTTCTCAACGATCTTCGGCGCCGCGTAAATCGCCCGTCCATCTGATTCCGTCCGTTCAACGTTCCACCCCTCGTGCCACGCGCGAATCGTGTATTCGCCAGGCGGCACGTCCGTTAGCTTGAACTCCCCCTTGTCGTTCGTTACGTGGTGATAAGGGTGGTCAACAACGAGAATGAACGCGCTCATCCAAACGTGGATGTCGCACTTCACCTCCATCAGCCCCTTCTTCCGCAACCGCTGCGGATCGCGCTGCCCCTTGAGCGCCTGCGCCAAGTTAAACAGCTCGGTCCCCTCAAGCGACGGGTGAACGTTGTGGTTAACCGAGTCCGAGTTCACGACCTCGAGTTGCGTCCCCTTTGTCGCAACCTGAACGTGCGGGTCGTAGGTGCACCCCTTTTGATCGAGCACCGCGTCCTTCTTCTCGACCGGCCGTCCCTTGCGAATATCGGCAAGCGACACGATCGTGTTTTTCACGCCCTTTGTCGCTCCATCGACATACAACCGCTCGCTCGGTCGCTCGCCATTTGCGCTTCCGCACACCTTCTCATCCTTCGGCTTGAACTTGAGTGGCGGCAACTTGACAGCGCCGCCCGTCCACTTCACAGCGCCGACGATCGTTCCACCGCCTTCGACCTTCGCGATCTCTTCGTATTCGCCATCGCCACCCACTGCGGCCGTTGGCGTCGTCGGCGTCGCGGGCGCGGCCGGCACCGCGGTTGGCGTCGTCGGCGTTGGAGTCGGCGTCGTGGGTGGCGCAACCGGCACCGCAGCGGGGGCCTCAACCCGCGCCGCCGGAGCCGCAGCGGGCACCGGCACCGCAACCGCTGGATTGATGACCACCGGCTTCATCGCAGGCGGCTTCGCCGACTCCTCGCCGCGTCGCTTGCATCCACCAAGCGCAAACAACAACGCCGCTCCTCCGACTGCAAAAACTGTCACTCTTGTTTTCATCGCTGACCCTCCTTAACCCCCGGCCTCCCAGTGCTACAGCCCGTCCCATGTGACGAGCAAGTCCCGAATCATACGGACCCGCTTCGCCGTGTCACCCTGCCACGGCCCCGGCGTCTTTTCCCACCCCGCGCGCGGCATGTTCACTCCGGCTTGAACCTTCAACGGATCGTTCAACCACGGAATAAGCCAATCGGGCCGAAGCCGGTCGGGTCCAAGCGCGAGCGACGGCGCGCGCACCGGCTCGTTGACGTGGCACGCAGGACATCCCAGCGCCGTGAACAGCTCCTTCGCCTTCGGGCGATCCTCCGCAGACAGTTCCGGCTGGTCGTAGTGCTTGAACGGGTACTCCGCCTTGTTGGTCGACGCGAAATACCACGCGAGCGACGTCGCCTGATCATCGGTGAACCCAAACGTCGGCATTCGAAGGTCAAGCCACGGTCGCAGCTTCCACGGGTGCTTCAAAAACCCAAACAACCATTCGCTCCGAACCTTCGAACCCTCGCCGTTCAAAACCGGCGGACCGTACGACTTATCGCTGTACTCTGCGAGAATGTCGCCGCCCTTCTGCTCAATCACGTGGCACCCTTGGCAATTGTGGAAACGCACGCGATCGCGCCCGCGCTCGACCGCCTGGCGCTCATCCGACAACTTCTTCACGA
The DNA here is from genome assembly GCA_016192705.1 of Deltaproteobacteria bacterium. Taxonomy (GTDB): domain Bacteria; phylum Myxococcota; class JACPTQ01; order JACPTQ01; family JACPTQ01; genus JACPTQ01. Next base: position 44,661 of record JACPTQ010000049.1, read on the forward strand.
ACTCCTCGCCGTGAATCTCGTGTCCACGCAAGCTCCGCAAAAAAACCATCAGGTTCTCGATCCGCTCGGCTCCCCGCTTCGCGTCACGCGCGCCCGGCTTAACCGCCGCCTCTTTCGCATCAACGTCAAAGGTAAACTTCGGCATGCGCAACCGAATACGCTGCGTCTCGTACTGCCGCGGGTCATTCAACTTGCCGCGCACCCAATCGTGCCACGTAATTCGATTCTGTTTCGTGACGGGGTCTTTTTCGCGCCACGCCTCCTCGAGATACCCAAAGTCGAGCTGCTCCTCGATCTTGGAGCCGATTTCGTTGAGCTCGATCCCAATCTTCGATTCCTTCTCGGTCCCCTTGATTTCGTGGCAGCCAAAACACCCAAAATTCTTGACGAGCGCCAAACCCGCCTCGACATCGCCCTTCACGAATTTCGGTGCCGCATACGCTTTCGCGCGCGTCGCGACGAGAAATTCGACGATGTCGCCCGCTTCGTCGCGCGTCAGCCTAAGGCTCGGCATGGCCGTCGTCGAATTGTGCGCCCGCGGATTTAATATCCACGACGTGAGGTGACTCTTGGCCGCGTCGGTCGCCGCGATCTTGTTGCCCACGCGCGTGAGCTCGGGTGCGAATTCGGACCCAACAAACTTGCCGCCTTCAACGAGGCCGTGGCAGCCAAGACACCCAACCGACTTGATGAGCGCGAGACCGGATTTGCGTCGCTCTTCGGGGGACTTCGCGAGAGCGGGAGAAGAAGTTAAACGCAAAGGCGCGGAGACGCCAAGGGGAGAGGCTTTTTTTTCTGGGTCTTGGCGGCTTGGCGCCTTAGCGTTGAAATCCCCTGCCGGTGCGGGTTTGGGCCCAAGCCACCCCGACATGTTCGTCTTCGCCGCTTCTTCCGGCGTCGGTACTTTCGCCTTTTGGTCGATCAAAAAAGCCGTAATCTGCCGCGCCTGCTCATCACTCAAAAAGAACTGCGGCATCCGCGTCCCGGGGCGATACTCCTGCGGATTCTTGAGCCACGCGTAAACCCAACCCGCGTCGAGCTTCGTCCCCGCGCTCATCAGCGTCGGCCCGACCTTCTCCAACGCATCGAAAAGCCCCGAGTTGTGACACCCGATGCACCCAATCCGCTTAAACTCAGCCATCCCGGCGTTCAACTTTTCCGCCCCCGCGATCTCGGCCACCCCCTCGTGACACTTCCGGCACCCCGACTCCGCGAACCGCCCCTTCTGCATCGGGTCTTCCCAATACCCCGCCCAACCGTGCCCCGCCTTCTCCATCGTCGCAATCCCTTGCCCACCATGACATGGAGTACAACCGAACTTCTCGACCGGATGCTTCCCCAAAAGCTCGTGCCGCCGCGGGTGCGTCTCCAAAACCTTCGGAATTTCAATCGGCTGAATCGCCTTTCGCGCCGCCTTCTCATCCCGCTGAACCCACATCGCAACTTTGCTCGCGATTCCCGACACGGTTTCCGGCGACTCCGCGAGGCTCGCCGCGATCACCTGAACCGCCGTCGTCTCTTTCCCCGCCTTCTTGAGCGCCGCGAACTCCCGCGCCGCGAGCCACTGCAACAAGTCCTTCTTTAGAACACAGAATTTCGTCGCCATCTCCAGAACGAGCTTCCCGCGCTCGACCTTCAAAAACTTTTTCGCGGCCTTGTCGTCTTCCGTATCTTCAATTTTCTTCGCCTGGTCTTTCAGTTCCGCTTCGCGCGCCTCAAACGTCCGCGCAATCTCGGCCGCCGACGAATACCCGCAACTGTCAACCGCCATATGGCACGACTGGCAACGATCGATGAGGTGAATCTTCGGATTGACCACCTGCACGATTTCGGTACCCGACGTCTCCTTCGAATTCTTGATTCGCCGATCGACGTCTTCGATGTCTTTGAGCAGATCCTTTTTCTTTTCCTTAAGCGCGTCGAGCTGCCCCACGACCGCTGCAAGCGCGACCTTCGACTCTTTCACCGCACGCTCTTCGCCCGCAATGACAACATCCTGTTTCGCAATTCGCGCGTCAAAATCCGCGAGTTTCTTTTCCGACTCCTTCTGATTCTTTCCCGCTTCCAGCGCGTGCTTCTTAATCTTCGCCAGCTTCGCTTCATCTTTTGCCGTCCGCGCCCGCTCGGCATCCTCGTGCGCCTTGAACACCTCGAGCGTCGCAAGGTAATGGAGGTAGTACTCCGCGTCCGACTCACTCTTGATGAACGACTTTTGCTGTTCCGCATCCTTAAATCGCGCTTTCGCTTTGTCGACGTTCGAATGGAGCTCGTTGACGCGCTTGACCATTTCGGGCGTCTTCAGCGCCGTTTCGAACGACGCAATCTGGCCGTCAAGCGACTTAAGTTTCCCTTGGCCAGCGGGCGATTCAAGCTCTTCGATGAGGCCCAATCGCTCGCGTTCAAGCTTGTCGAGGCGCAGCTTGAAAAACGCGTTCTGATGATGCTTCCAGGGGCGCCGCGAAAACGTCTCGTCGTAAAGCGCCCAGGCCGACACACCAAGGAACATCGACCCGAGGATAAACATGTGAACGTTGTACGACTTCGACTCGACCGGCACGCTGTCGATTCGCTTGGGTTTCTCAGCACTTCCCACGAATTTCGCTCTCCAAAAGTTGTCTACCGGTCGACTCGATTAACACTTCGCGACGCGGCTCGTCAATTCGAAGTCATCCCTCGATTCCCGGTTAACGGCCAAGACCAGAGTGGGGCGGTCGGGTTTGGGCTCGCTCCGGCTCGCGGAAGTCCTCGGGTCTGACATGAAATGTGAGTCTGCACGAAATGAATCAAACATCATCAGAACGGCAATTCCATGCCCCATCGGCACCTCATCCCCTGCGGACGCGAACCTCCGCTTGCCCAATCCCCGCCCGCCCAACCAGGAACAGGCCGTTCCCCTGGAACGGCGGTTGAGAGACTTGGGGGTCGATCGATCGTCAGTCGACACCCAGCGGGTGAACTCTTCGTACAGCCCTCAAGCCTAAGAAACACGTCCCCGGAAAGCGGTCGGCAGGGATTTGCGTGGGGTCGGCAGGGACGCCGCAGAGGCGCGCCTATTCCGCGAGCAGTCTGTCGGCAAGCCAGCGGCTTGCCGGCGCGAGCGGAATGGCGAGGGCGACGGAACGGAGCCCGCAGCCCCACCTTTGCGCAGGGTCTGCAGCGTGATATCGGCTTGGAGCATCGAGCTTTCGCGTGCCTCTGACCCGCGGATCGTTCGCACGCCTCAAATCAGACCCGAGGACATCGGCGCGCCGAAGCGGGCTCCTGTCGACCCTCACGCTCACGAGCGACCGGACCGCTTAACCGGGGATCGGGGGAAGTCATCGTCTGAAAGCGGTGTTAATGTACAATGGTTCTCATGTTGGGGCGCATCACGATTTTCGCGTTGATGGGTGGCGTATTGACCGCCGGGACTGCGCGTGCGGAGACGGCGCGCGAGGCGGCCGAGAAGCTTGCGAAGGCGGGCGATGGTTACGCGAAGCAGGGCGACGCGAAACTCGCGGTGATGGCGTATCGGCGCGCGATTGACCGCGACGCGACGTTCGCGCCACCTTACGCGGGGATTGGGTATTTGCTGCTCAAGGCCGGCGAGAAGCGGGAGGCCGCGGTTTTTTTTGACCGGTACCTGGCGCTCGAGACAAGGCCGTCGGAGGCGGCGAACGTTGCGCGCGTCAACGAGGCGCTCGCGGGCATTCGACCGAAGGCCGCTCCCGCGCCCGCACCCGTAACCGCTCCCGCAGCCGCTGGCGCTCCCGCACCCGCTCCCGCAGCGGATTTCAACGCCAAGGCGCCAAGCCGCAAAGACCCAGAAAAAAAAGCCTCTTCCCTTGGCGTCTCCGCGCCTTCGCGTTTAACTTCTTCTCCCACACCCGCAACCGCCTCATCACTCCGCGACGCCGACCAGCTCTTTCGCCGACGCGATTACAAAGCCGCGGCCGCCGCCTACCAAAAACTTGCCGCCGCTTCGAAGACCGCCACGGAACCTCGCTTCAAGCTCGCTGTCGCGCTCACCGCCCTCGCACGCTGGAAGGAAGCGCTCGCCGCATGGGATGACGTTCTCGCCGTCGATCCAAAGAACGCCGCGGCTCGGCTCTACCGAGAGCGCGTCGCCGAAAAAGCCGCGAAAGTCATCGACGCCGCTCTGCTGCCCGCCGACGACGCCGTCAAGCGCGCCGCAATCGCCCTCGGCGACGGTTCGCCAAGCTTAACGCTCCGCCTGACCGGAAGCGTCCTCGCGACGACGCCCGACCGCGCCGATGCGCTCATTCTCCGTGCGCGCGCCTTCGCCGCCCTCGGTCGCTTCGACGACGCCGTGACCGCCGTTCGCCGCGCGCTCTCGCAAAATCCCGGCGACCCTCGCGCGCACTTCGCTCTCGGCGAAACGCACCGAGCCCTCGGTGAACGCGACAAGGCCCGCGCTGCGTTTTTGCGCTTCCTCGCGATCGTCGACGCGACCGACGCCAACTTCGCACGCGACATCGCCTTCGCGCGCCGTTACGTCGAGAGCCAACCGTGAGGTCACGATAATGGTTCGCCACGCTGAGATAAAAGTCGCGTCGGGCGAAATTGTCGTCTATCGACTCTTCGACGTTGCGGACGCCATCGACCTCACGCGCGCCGAAACCGCCTTGCGCGCCGGAACATTGCCGCGCCTGTCATTTCGCCGCGCCGGTTACCGCTCGATCGAGTTGCCGAATCCACCCGCGACCGTTGATCTCGGAACGCAATCGATCGAGCTCGGCTCGGCGACGCTCCACTGCGACTGCTCGGCGCGCATCTACGACGTCGGCTCGCTGTCGATCCAGGTGCGGATCCCCATCGCGCGCGGAACACCGTTTGACGACATCGTCGCGCTCTCACCACTCATCGACGACAATATCTCGCTCGAGCAGCTCACGCGCCGCCTCGCCGACGAGCTCTCGCACCGCCTCGCGCCGGCCTCCGAGCGCTCGCACCACTGGGCCACACGCGAGGAGTACACCGTTTTCTTCGTGCGCGAATTCGCGCCATCTCTGAGCGCCGACCAAGCCCTCGAACGACTCGACATCGCGCGACTCTTGCTCGGTGAACCATCCGCCGCAAAGCTCTCCGACCGCGAACGCGAAGACGTCTTGAAGCGCCGCCTCTCCTACTTCGACGACGACGTCGCCGTCATCGACTGGAACAGCGCCTTCGTGCTCGAACCATCCGGCGCGCGCGACATCCCCGACCTTCTCGAGTTCGCAACCACGCAGCTCCTCGAATTGCGCTACTACGACGCGCTCCTCGATCGCGAACTCGCGCAAACGTACGACCAGTTCGACGCGCTCGGCGGCCGCACGGTGCTCATTAACCTCGGACGCTACACCGCACTCTCACGACGCCTCTTGCGCCTCTCCGTTGAAATCTCGGAAATCACGGAGCGCATCGACAACAGCCTCAAAATCATCGGCGACTTCGCACTCGCGCGGGTTTACCAGGCCGCCGTCGATCGCTTTCGCATCGCGCACTGGCAGCGCTCCATCGACCGCAAAGAGGCGATCATCCTTCAAATCTACAACTTGCTTCACAATCAAATCACCGCGTCGCGGAACCTCATCTTGGAAGGCGCGATCGTTCTCCTCTTCGTGCTCGACCTCATCCTTCTCTTCTTGGTCAAGGCGAAGTAACGCGTGACCTACGCAACGGGTCTCGTTCTCGGCTTTTTCGGAACAACGTTTTGGTTCGTCAGCGCCGAGACGTACGTTGTCGCGAAGTCGCCGTCGCTCAGTTGGCCAATGCTCCTCGTCGTCTGTGCCGCGTGCGGACAGGTCGCGGGGTTCACGGCGCTCTACTTTCTCGGTGAAAAGATTCTGCGACGATTGAAGCGACTGCGCGCGAAGGTCGAGACGTTCGACGTCAGCCGTTTCCAAAAATCGACCTACGGCGTTCTCGCCGCGTCAAGCGTTTTGGGCTTTCCGCCGCTTTCGGTCGTCGCGGTCGCCTCGGGCACAATTCGTCTCAAGTATTCGACGTTTTTCCCGTTCGCGCTCGTCGGGCGCATCATCCGGTTCACGATCGTATTGTTGCTGGGTCAACAGTTTCTCGCGCTGACGTGCGCGGGGGAAGGAATCAAACGCAAAGGCGCCGAGACGCCAAGGGAGGAGGCTTCTTTTTTGGGGCCTCTGCGGCTTAGCGCCTTGGCGTTGAAATCCCCTTGGGATGCGGGAGCGGCCCGCGAAGTCGTTCGGCGTTCGCGCGTGCAGATGGGGACGACGGTGTCGTTCAGCGCGGTTGGTGACGAAACCCACGTGGCGCGGGCGTTTGACGAGGCGTTCACCGAGATCGAGCGCTTCGAAGCGATGGCGAGTGAGTACCGCCCCGACAGTGTCATATCGACGCTGAATGAAAACGCGGGCAGACGACCCGTCGACATTCCCGACGACCTCTTCGCGCTCATCGAGCGTTGCCTCGCGCTTTCGCGCGAATCAGGCGGCGCCTTCGACGTCACGTTTCTCGGCATGGGAAAAATTTGGGATTTCCGCGCCGACCCACCACGCGTTCCCGACGCAAAGCTTGTTGAAACCGAACGCAAGCGCATCGACCACCGCCGACTTCGCCTCGACGCCGTCAAAAAAACGGCCTTCCTCGAACGCGCGGGAATGCGCGTCGGGCTTGGCGCCATCGGCAAGGGCCAAGCGATCGATCGCGCGGCAACGATCTTTCGCCGCCACGGCCTCGCGAATTTTCTCGCAGCGGCGAGCGGCGACCTTTACGTCGCCGGGTCGAAACCGGGCGGCGCACCGTGGCAAATCGGAATCCAGCATCCGCGCGATCCCACGCGGCTCGTGGCTCGCCTCACCGTTCGCGATCGCGGCGTCTCGACGTCGGGCGATTACGAGCGCTTCTTTGTCGCGCAGGGACGCCGCTTCCACCACATCATTGATCCGCGCACCGGCTACCCGGCCGACGGTCTCGCGAGCGTGACCGTCATCGCACCCGACGCAACAACATCGGACAGCCTCTCAACCGCCGCCTTCGTTCTTGGTCCCGCACGCGCTCTCGATTTTCTCGCGAAGCACCCCGGTGTCGACGCACTCCTCATCGACACGCGCGGCCGCATCACCCTAACGCCCGGCTTTCGCGCGCTCGTTCGGTTCGAGCCGCCGGCCACGGAGTCCCACGCAGGCGGCGACTTTTATCGCCCGTAGAACCCGCGTGTAAGCGAATGTAAGCGGTGCGCGCGGTCGAGTCGGTCTATCGTCAAGACTTTCAATGGAGGTTGATGGAAATGAATCGATTAGCTCTCGCGCTGCTCGTGCCAGCCTGCGGCGTTTGGCAAGCCGAATCGCAGAAGGCTCCACAACAACATTCTTCGTCGCTTCAAGAACGCGCGACGCCGTCGTCGACTCGAAGGTACGCGGCGGCCCCCGGAACCGAGTCCGATGCAAAACGCACAGCGGCGGTGACAATCGCTCCCAGCGACTGCCCCGTCGATATGGCGGCCGACATCGAATCGCGGTCGATCGACACGCGCAAGGCGCCGCCCGCGGAGCGCAGCGTCGACACGCGGCGTGGACGTCCCAAAACCCTCAAGGCGCCGAAGCGTGTGGCCTGGGTTCGCGGACATCGAAAACCGGTAGCCCCCTCCTTCGCCCTCGAGCCCTCGAAGGCGGTGGACCAGGCTCTCGACATCGAGAAAACAAACATGACCAACATCCCCGCGGGTTTCAGGTCGCGGGTCGCCGCATCTCCACGCGACGCGTCGCTTCGACTCGAATTAGCACGCTGTGAACTCCGTACCCCCGCGACACGGCGCCGCGCAAGTTATGACGCCGCCGTCGCGCTTCTCCTCGGGGCGCCGCGCGAACAGGTCGAGCCGGTTCTACTCGAAGCGACGGAAAACGAGAGCAACACCAACAACAGCTTTAGGTCGTGCGACGGGGCGTCGTCCTGCCCGAGCGGAATGGCGTGCGATCGCGGTTACTGCCTAAACGCCTTCGGCAGCGCTGTTTCCTTCATCTCGAAAGCCGACCTGGCGATCGAGGACACGCTCTCGCGGGCACTTTGGAAAGTGGCACGGGACACGGACCGCACGGCGTCGCGGCGAAAAACTGGCGCGGACTGGTGGCTCCTCCGGCGCCTCCACAAATGCGGAAAACACGTTTGCTCGTTCGAGGAGTATGCCGCGCGCGAGGGCACGGCGCTCGTTCGTTGGGATCGCCGCGACGGGGGCGAAGTCGTTACGATTAAGCGGAATCTGACGCCGGGCGAAAAGGCGATTCTCGCCGCCAAAACTCGATGCTGGGAGCGGACGGGGTGGCAAACGCGTGGGAGTTGTTTACAGATGTGCGAAGTGCGAATGCAAGGGGCCGGCTGTCGAACAAGCTGCTACGCCCACTGCTCCCTTTGATCTCGCTCACACCTTTCGAGCCGCCGGCCACAGAGTCCCACGCGGGCGGCACGTTTGACAATCACGCGCCCCCGACGCGCTAAGACCGCACCCCGACATCTTTTTCAGCGCCCCCAACACGGTTCTGCCCTCCCCGGACACAGTTTTGGGCGTCCATCACGCAATGGGAGCATTTTCTGCCGTGAATCTGGCGGCTTCTTGGCGGATCGCGCGCGAAATTATTGCTGAAAAACGGCGAAGTATTGCCGCGGGAGACCACCGATCGTCGTGAAGTCGCCCCCCGCGTACAAGAGGCCCCCCGAGACCGCGAGCGCCCAGGGCGTGTTGTTCGCATTCGGGTTCCAGGCGGTCGCGAGTCCAGCGTCGTCGATCGCCGCGATGTAGTTTCGGCCCGCGTCGCCGATGTTGTTGAAGTCGCCGCCCACGTAAACCAGGCCGCCAGAGACCGTGAGCGCGTTGACCCCCTGGTCCGGGTTCGGGTTCCAGGCCGTCGCGAGCCCCGCGTCGTCGAGCGCCGCGATATTGTTACGGCCCGCGTCGCCGATGGTCGTGAAACCCCCGCCCGCGTAAACCAATCCGTCCGAGACCGTGAGTTCGGAAACCGAGCTGCTTGGCGCGTTCGGGTTCCAGGCCGTCGCGAGGCCGGCGTCATCGAGCGCCGCGATGCGGTTCCGGCCAGCGTCGCCGATGCTCGTGAAAGAACCGCCCGCGTACACAATGCCCCCCGAGACCGCGAGCACGTCAACATAGCTGCCCGCGTTCGGGTTCCAGGCCGTCGCGAGAGCGGCGTCGTCGAGCGCCGCGATGTAGTTTCGTCCCGCGTCGCCAATGCTCGTGAAAGAACCCCCCGCGTAAACTAGGCCCCCCGAGACCGCGAGCGCCCGGACCGAACCGATCGGCGCATTCGGGTTCCAGGCCGTCGCAAGGCCAGCGTCATCGAGCGCCGCGATGCGGTTCCGGCCCGCGTCGCCGATATTCGTGAACGAACCCCCCGCGTAAACCAGGCCCCCCGAGACCGCGAGCGCCAGTACATCGGAACTGGCGTTTGGGTTCCACGCCGTTGCTGCCCCAGTTCCATCGAGCGCCGCGATTCGATTTCGGTTCGCGCCACCGAAGCTCGTGAAAAACCCCCCCGCGGAAACCCAACCGTTCGAGACCGCCAGCGCGTTGATTTGGCCGCCTGCGTTTGGGTTCCAAGTCGTCGCGACGCCGGTGCCATCAATCGCCGCGATGTAGTTCCGGCCCGCGTCGCCGATGCTCGTGAATACGCCCGCGGCGTAAACCAGGCCCCCTGAGACGACGAGTTCGCTGACCGTGCTGTTCGCGTTTGGGTCCCAGGCCGTCGCAAGCCCAGCGTCATCGAGCGCCGCGATTCGACTTCGGCCCGCGTCGCCGATACTCGTGAACGAACCCCCCGCATAAACCAGGCCCCCCGAGGCGGCGAGCACGTTGACCGCGCTGCTCGCGTTCGGGTCCCAGGCCGTCGCAAACCCGTCGCCATCGAGCGCTGCGATGTATTTTCGGCCCGCGTCACCGATGGTTGTGAAGTTTCCCCCCGCGTAAACCAGGCCCCCCGAGGCGGCGAGCGTGTAAACCGAGCTGCTCGCGTTCGGATTCCAGGCCGTCGCGAGGCCGGCGTCGTCGAGCGCCGCAATGTATTTTCGGCCGGCATCGCCGATCGTCGTGAAAAATCCGCCCGCGTAGACCAGGCCCCCCGACACCGCGAGAGCGGTGACTGTGCCATTCCCGTTCGGATTCCAGGCTGTTGCGACGCCGGTGCTATCGATCGCCGCAAGTCGGTTTCGGCCCGCATCGCCGATCGTCGAGAAGGCCCCGCCCGCGTAAACCAGATTCCCCGACACCGCGAGCGCGGAAACCTGGCTGCCCGCGTTCGGGTTCCATGCCGGATCGACGTCGCCGCTCGCAAGAATATGCGCGATTCGATTTCTCGTTTGCCCGTTCACGGTTAAGAATTGGCCGCCGATATACCAGCCCCCCGCGTCGTCGCTCGCGATGGCACTGACGTCACCATCGACGCGCAACCAAGTGAGCGTCACCTTCGCCGTCGTTTCGTTGATTGCGACGAACGACCCGGTCGGCGGCCCAACGTGTGTGAACTTCCCGCCGATATAAACAAGCCCGTCCGATTCCGCGATCGCAAACACCGTTTGGTTCGCGACCCAGAAGTAGTCGAGCGGCGAATCGGGGTTTTTCCGATAACCGGGGTCGACGGTCGACAAGCCGCCGTCAGAGCCGCCGACCGACGCGAGGCAGCGATACCAGCGCCGGTGCCCGTTCGCGGGTGCTCCCACGTCATCGAACGATGCGCCAGTTCCTCCATCAAGATCGGTCGGGTAAGGATCATTCTCGTCGCGAAGGACCTGCCATTGGCACGCGATGTCACCTCCACGATACCCCGTGTCCGCCGCTGACCACGCGCTCGCGTCGATCGAGTTCTTCGCCCGCACCTTGTAACTCGACACGGCGCCGCCCGCCACGCTCGCGCCCGAGAGGGTGAGCGCGACGTGAGTCGTGTAGGTTCCGTCCGATGCGGTCGCATTGCCCGCCGAAGCCAGTACCCGCGGGGGTGCGCCGTAGTCCTCGAACGAAGTCGTCGATACCTCGGCCAACCCAGCGTCGTCCCTCGAAACGAGATAGCTCGTCGCGCCCACGCTCGCGTCCCACGTGACGAGAACGTGCGTGCTGAATATTCCGTCGGATGCGACAACGCCCGTCGGAGCTTCGGGTGGTGACCCAGCATCTAAACCCGCGCCCGCATCCGCACCGGCGCCACCATCCGCTCCCGCGCCCGCATCGGACGAGGTGCAAAAAACGCCCGCCGCGCAGACGTAATTCAGCGTAACGACCTTTGCGCCGCCTCCGAATTGAATCGGCTGGAGCGCGTCGGTCACGGTCGAGACGGCTTCCGCGACGATCTCGATATTCCCCGCGTTCGTCCGATAGATTCTCCCCAGCACATTAAACCCATTACCGAGGGGATCGCCGGATAAGGAAAGCGCCCACGAAAGCTGACTCGTGAAAGGATTCGACAGCGCGCTCACTTTCCCTTCGAGTTTTCCGTCGCCATCAACATCGCCAACTTCGAAGCTGTACGGAATCCCGTCGGCCACACCTTGCGTGACCGCGCGCGCCTCGGCGTAGAGCGAACCGGCGTCAGTGGGTTCGTCGAGAATGGTATGAATCTGCGAAATGGTGGCGCGAACGTCAGTCAAGAAACCCACGGGGAGCTGGTGGCGGATTTCGATAGTCTTTGACGTATCGACCACCGTGGTTGTGCATCGAAGCGTGAGCACGGCGGCGATACAACCGACCCAGCAGCGAGCGAAATCGATGCGCGGCCCGTTGCCCACGATTGCCAATGTAGCACGTGGGCTACTCAACTTGAACAAAGCGCTGGCCGTTGCGATTTGCGCGTAATTCAGTTCGGAACGTCGCGCCCCTCGACGTCGTCGTCCTTCACTTCCCCCGGCTTCGGCGGCCGGAGCCCATGGTCACGCGACCTCCCGCGCATCTTCTTTCGCTCCACGTCCTGCGGCGTCTCCGGCGTCGCCGCGACGCTGGAACCCGCGCCCCGCTTTGGCGCCGCCTTGCCGCCCAACGTCTTTTGAAAGTAATCGACGTTCTTCGTGTGTTCGCCGTACGTCCGCGTAAAAACGTGGCTCCCGTCGTTCTTCGACACGAAAAAGAAAAACTCCGTTCGCTCGGGCTTTATCGCCGCGCGGAGCGCATCCTCGCCTGGACTCGCGATCGGACCCGGTGGCAAGCCCTTGACGTGGTACGTGTTGTACGGGTGCGCGATCCGAATGTTCGCGAGTGTGATGTTGCACTTCGACTTTTTCCACCCCTCGACCTCGTTGATCGCGTAACACGTCGTCGGGTCGGTCTGTAGAAACCACGCGGGTTTCGCGCGCAACCGATTGTGAAACACGCTCGAAATGAGCGGCCGCTCCTCGGCACGCCCCGTCTCCTTCTCGATGATCGAGGCAAGCGTCACGACCTTGTGCAAATCGAGCGCGTGCTCCGCGCCCTTTTCCTCGAGCTCAAGGCGCCTCTTCGCGTTCAAAAACTGCTTCACCATCGTTTTCATGATCGTCTTAGCGTCGGCGCCGAGCGGAAACGTATACCGTGCTGGATAGAGGTACCCTTCGATGCGAGGCGGCACACGCGCGGCCCTGAACGAATCAAGCGCCTCTTTCGGCAACCCGAGCTCGAGAAAAAATTTCGGGTCGGTCGCCGCTGCGAGAAATTCGGATGCGCTGACAATCTTCTTCTCCTCGAAGCGCCACGCGATTTCGTGCAGGTTGAACCCTTCCGGCACCGTCACGTTCCGCACGAACTGCACCGGTTCGCCGTACAGCGTCTTCAAAACATCGGCCGGCTTCATCGACGCGTGAAACGCGAACGTCCCCGCCTTGATGCTCCCCGACTTCAGTTTTTGTGGTTCCTCGATTTTCGCAAAAATCTTGAAGATAAGTTCGTTCGCAATGAGCCCATCCACGGCAAGCTGCGCCGCGACCGACTTGAACGTCGCGCCTTTTGTGATTTCGACGAAACGGTATCCGTCCACGACAAACTGCTCGCGCAAGTCGGCATCGGCAATTCGCGGAACCTTGAGGCGCGGCTCTGTGACGCCTTGCGCGGGGCTCGACCGGAAATCCTCGTACACGAAAAGCGCTGCGCCGCCCGCCGCCACGGCAAAAAACAAAAGAAACGACAGCGGCAAAATCACTTTTCTCATTTTTTCCTCGCCGACAAGAACTCCTCAAGTATCACGGCCGCCGCGGCTCCGTCGATTCGCCGCTTGCGCTCGCGCTTAAACCGCGCGCTGTTCGGCGCCGCGACCCGAAGCCGCTCGGCCGCCGCGACCGTCGAAAACCGCTCATCCCACGTCAGAACCGGCACCCGCACCCGCGCACGCAACGCCTCCACAAACTCTAAGACGTTTGCCGCCGCCTTTCCGATCTCTCCGTCGCGACCAAACGGTACCCCAACGACGACGCCCTCAAACTCCCCCTCCTCGATATAGCGTGCAAGCGCCGCAAGGTCCTTTTCGCGCCCCACGCGTTCGAGCGGCTCGTCCGGCGTCACCACGATTTCGAACGCGTCGCAGTGTGCGCGCCCAATCCGCCGCGAGCCGTAATCAAGCGCCAAAAACCGCATCGCGCCGCAGCATTACGAGGATCGCGACGAATTGTAAAGTGTTCAGGAAATCCCAAGCATTGCAAGAATTTCCGCGGTGTGCTCGCCAAGACGTGGTGGCGGCCGATCAAGAGCACCCGGCGTCTCGGCGAGTTTCACCGGAATCCCGATCTGCGGAACGTCGCCGGTGACAGGGTGTTTGACCGTTGTCACCATGCCGCGCGCGCGAAGCTGCGGGTGCGCGAGTGCCTCAGCGACCGTGTTGATCCGCCCCGCGGGGATGTCGGCCGCCTCAAACTTCGAAACCCACGAATCAACCGGCGCCGTCATGAACGCCGCTTGGAGCTCCTCAAACAGTGCGTCGCGATGGGCCACGCGATCGGGATTTGTCGCAAAGCGCACATCCCGCGCGAGATCGGGCCGCCCGATCGCCTCGCACGCCTTTCGAAAATGGCCGTCGTTCGCAGCCGCTAAATTGAAGTAGCCGTCCGCCGCGCGAAACGTCTCGTACGGCACAATCGACGGATGCCGATTCCCGGCGCGCGTCGCCGTTCGCCCCGACGTCATCGTGCTCGCCGCCTGAAACGTGAGAAGCGACGTGAGCGCGTCTTGGAGCGACACATCGACGTGCTGCCCGCGCCCCGTTTTCTCGCGCACCAAGAGCGCCAGCAAAATCCCCTGCACGGCGTACAGCCCCGACGCGAGGTCGGCGATCGAAACGCCCGTCTTCATCGGTGGCCCCGCGGGATCCCCCGTGAGCGACTGCACCCCGCAAAGCCCCTGGATGATGAGGTCGTAACCCGGTTTCGCCGAAAACTCCCGAATCCCCGACTGCCCATACCCCGTGATGCTGCACGTCACAAGCCGCGGGTTCTCCGCGCGCAGCCCGTCGAGCCCGAGACCCAGCCGCTCGAGCGTCCCCGGCCGAAAATTCTCGACGCACACATCCGAAACCCGCGCAAGCGCCCGCACCACCTCGCGCCCGCGCTCCGATTTCAAATCGAGCGCAACCGATCGCTTTCCGCGATTCACGCTCATAAAATACGTCGACTCGCCCGCGATGAACGGCGGCCCAAACGCCCGCGCATCGTCGCCCCCCTTCGGATGCTCGAGTTTCACGACGTCCGCGCCCATATCCGCGAGGTGCATCGTCGCGAACGGCCCCGACAGCACCCGCGACAGGTCGAGCACGCGAACCCCATCGAGAGGTTTCATGGCCATCCTCCGTGAAACCTCCGTGGTTCAGTGCCTCCGTGGTTTCTCTTTATTCCTTACGCGTTCACGACGCGCGCCGGCGCCGCGTGCGGCTTATTCCAGAACGCGATTCGGTACGCGATGTATCCGACCAAGAGCCCGCCAAAGCTGTCGACGACGTAATGCTGCTTCGTCGTGAGAATCGACACAGCCAAGCAAAGCGCCATCCCGATCGTCACCAAGCCCGAGCGCTTGTTATCGCGGAATGTGCTCAAGGCGCACGCGAACGAGAGCGCCACGTGCGACGAGGGGAACGTGTTGTTCGCGACGTCGATCTGCCGCACCCATTGAAGAAACGAAACATGCCAGTAATGGGTTCCGTCTGGGAGATCCGGCCGCGGGTAGCTCGACGGCACCGAAAGAAAAAACGCGCAGCAGATGACCATCCCGATTGCGATGCTCCCGAGCGTGCGGAAATAGATCTCGCGCTTACGAATGGAAAAGGTGGAGACGTGAAAAATAAGGACGTAAAACGGCAGATAACACCAAACCGTCCACGGCCAAAACGGGACCCAGTTGTCGATTTCAAGGTAAAACGCGGTCTGGCGCGCCGCGGTGAACTCGCCAATCCAGGTGTAAAGGAAGTAGCAGCATCCCGCGAACGTTAGGCTCCAGACGTATTTCTCGAGCTGCCACTGCCAGGTCAATTTTTCAGTTTTCTCGTCCACGCCTTCTCCGAAGCGAAAATCCGACACCATTTATACCATAAGTCCGGTTTGCGGTTCAACGCCTTCCTGCGGGTAATGGCTGACGGCGACGCGATTCCCCTCAGGGTCCCGAAAATACAAGGAAAAATCTGTGTTCGCCTCAACAGGAACGCCCATGTCGGCGAGACGGCGTTCGAACGCGACGCGCTCTCCGGGCGCCACTCGAAACGCCAAAAGGAACGGTCCCAGCCCAACGCCGAGAACGCGCCTTGCCTTGTCGTCCGTGCGCTCAATCATTAACGTCGCACCCCCACCCACGTTAAGCCAGATCGAACGAAGTTTTCCAGCGGCGTCGGGGTGCCGCGCGATTTCGGCAAGTCCAAACGTGTCGCGGTAAAACGCCGCGACGCCCGCGACGTCGTGCGCGCCCAGCGCGAGGTGGTGGATTTTGGACAGTGACGCGCCCGAATGAATAAGACCGTCGTTGTCGACGTCTAACATCGTGTGGGACCATTACCGCAAATCGGGGGGCACGTTAAGAGGGAGGAGACTCGATGATCTACGGCCGTTTTTTCAATCTCGTGGGGATCGCGACGATTGCCGCTTCCGCCGGGTCGGCGAACGCGGCCGGGACCGCGTCCGACCGCGAGGATTGGATGATCCAGGCGCTCACGGGAACCTTCCGTCCGCACGACCGTTACAGCGCGAAGTCGTTTTCGCTCCTCGTGCTAAAGCGCGACAAGATTTACCACTTCGAAAAAGACGCGTCGTGCAACGCACGCGCGCGCGCGTCGTGCCCAGCAGGGGAGTCGAAGACGGGCGGTTTCTCCGTGAAGAAAAAGGGCGCGCAAATTGAGCTCACGCTCGCGCTGACAAAGGGCGGAAGCCGGGTTTATCTGGTGACGCCGATCGACAAGCCCGGGTCGTACGCGCTTTCGATGAAGCCGGCGTCGGGAATGACGATACAGCTCTTTCGCGCGAAGAAGGTCTCGGAGTTTTGGTGCGAGCACAAGAAAGACTGCGAAAAGCAGGGGATGCCGCGGCTCTGCGAGGGCGGGCCGTCGGAGCTCTCGTGCGCGCGAAATCGATGCGCGGCGAAGTGCCTGCCGATGGGCGATTGAAACTCTGTGAACGGCTGGTTTGTCGCGGCGGCCGCGGTGTCCGTAGTGGCATTCGGCATTCATTTCTTTTTGGGCGGGCGAGACACCGCACGGCCGCTCCTTGCGGCGTCGGACATCGAACCAACCGCAAAATTCACGCACTACTTCGGTTGGCATATCATTTCGATCATCCTCGTTGCGATGCCGGTCGGGTTTATTATGGCCGCGTTTCGGATCGAGTCGCGCGCGCTCGCCTGGATGATGACGGCGCTCGCCGTGAGCTTCGCGATCTGGAACCTTGCGCTTATCGCGTGGAAATATCGCTATCCGTGGCGGCTTCCTCAGTGGACTCTGTTTCTTCCGATCTCGGCGTTGGGCGCAATCGGGCTCATCGTATAAACCGACGTCAGTTGGAGACGCCGACACGCTCGCCGATGCGCACGCGGACTTCGTAGCCAGCTGCGGCGTGGCGAACGAGGTCGTCGTCGAAGGCGATGCGGTTTTTCGGAAAGAGGACGACCAGCGTTGAGCCACCGAAGCGAAAGCGGCTTTTCTCGTCGCCTTTTTTCACGGTGCGCCCGGGATTAAAAACCGATTCGATCGAACTGATGAGAAAACCGCCGACGTCAACAAGCGCGAGGCGGCCAAAGCGTGCGGAGTCGAACGTCGTCACGGTGCGCTGGTTGCGCGTGAAAAATGTCGGGTTCAACCTCCGTTCCGTCGGTCTCCCCATTTTCGCCGCGCACGAAAGCCGCTGGCTTTCGCACCTTTGCGGCGAATATAAAGCGATGTCGTTGCCCGGGAGCGGGCTCACCGAATAGTAGGCGCCGGGAACGAGTCGCGGAACGCCGGGAACGCCGTCACATGGAAAGTAGAGGCGGTGGCAATCGGCGAGATAGAGGCGAAAGATGGCCGCGGCGCCGCCTTCGAACGCCGAAGCGAGCTCTGCGTCGTCGAGAAGCTCGGCGAGCGTGAACCGGACGCCTTTCACGTCGAGTCGCGCGCCCTCGTGAAGCGAGGGGAAGACCTGGAGTTTAGAATCCGCAGGCGACGCAAAAACGTTTGGGTCGCGATCGAACGGGCGCAGCTCCGGCTTGAGTCGCCGCGTAAAAAAATCGTTGAACGACTTGAAGCCACCCGGCGGGACGATCATCTCGGACATGTCGATCCCCGCGCGGGCGGCGAAGCGTGCGATGAGGCGTCGCGAGTGGGCGCTGTCGGCATAGCGCTCGACGGCGCGGTGGAGCGCGCGCGATTCGAAAACGAGCGGTTGTAGTCGCCGCCCCAACGCGTTCGTCATCATGAAACGAAAAAACGGTCCCAACGCAATCGACTCGTCGGTCACGTCGAGCGTGTGCCGATCGATGATGCCACCCATTAGTCTCTTCCTTTCGTCGTCGCTGGGCGATTCTCGAACGCGAACCACTCGGCGAGCCGCCCACGCAGCGCGCGCAGAACGGCCGGCTCGGTGCGAATCAGATTCCGCGACTCGCCGGAATCGCCATCGAGCCGAAAAAGTTCCTCAGCGCCACCGCGCCACAACACATACTTGCAACGCCCCCACGTTACCGACACCACGCGATCGAGAACAATTGAAAACGCTGGGCGAGATGCTTGGGGCGTCGACAGCGAATTCGGCGTCTTCATCTTATAGAGGTCCCTGAGCCCATTCACGAGATCGACGGTCGACACCGTTGCATCAACGATCTGCCCCCCGCCTCCGCTACCGCTCCCGCATCCGCCACCGCAGGGGATTTCAACGCCAAGACGCAAAGTCGCAAAGCCTGAACCCTCTTCCCTTTGCGTCTCCGCGTCTTTGCGTTGATCTCTTCTCCCGCTCCCGCTACCGCTCGTCCCCCACGTCCCCACAATAAACGGCACGCGCACCAACTCCTCATACACCGTATGCGCATGACCGACCGACCCGTGCTCCCAAAACTCTTCACCGTGGTCCGCCGTGATGACAACAAGTGTCTCCTTCGCAAGCCCCATCGCATCCAGCGCCTTCATCAACTCTCCAAACGCGAAGTCGGTGTACTCGACCGCGCCGTCGTACAGCGCGTGCAAGAACGCTCGATCGCGTTCGCCAAGACGCAGCGCGCGGGTCTTAATAAGGTCGAGCTGGTCGCCGGTTTTCGCCGGCACCAATGGGCCGACGTATCGCCCTGGAAAAAACCGCGACCAGAAGCGGCGCGGCGGATTGTACGGTACGTGCGGGTCGACAGGCTGCATGTGCAAGAAAAACGGTTTTCTATCCGCCTTCGCGCGAAGCCACTTGAGCGCGATGTCGTTCAACCGCTCCGCGCGATACGGACGCCCTTCGCGAAGCGGGTTCCTCACAAAGTCGAAGCCGCGAACAAAGCCGTGCTGCGCGGCGATGTAGCCGTTTGCGACCACCGCCGCCGTTGCGTGCCCGGCGGCGCGAAACTGCTCGGCCATCGTCGGCATCGCCTTTGTCGCTGGGAGTTTGTCGTCGTGCGCGTTGCACCCATGCGCGCCCGGGTAGAGCCCCGTGAGGAGCGTCGCGATCGTCGGCTTCGACCAAGACGATGTCGCAACCGCGCGCTCGAAGCGAACGCCGTTTGCCGCAATGCGGTCGAAGTTCGGCGTCTTGACACGGTGAAGCGCGCGCCCCACATGGTCGGCTCGGAGCGTGTCGACGACATAGAAGAGAACATTGGGCAACGCGGTGATCCCCGCAAACGGATTCACAGGCGATGCGGGAACCGCGCATTCCGCCAGGGGCGGCGCCGCGCTCGGCACCTCAGATGGAACAGAGGCAAGCGAGACTGCGGCAAACGGCTGGCCGGTCACGAGTTTTCCCCGTTGACGTCGCGTGGCACCCATCACGGCCCGGAACTTTCGCCCACCCGAAAAATCAAACCCGATCTCTTGGCGCCCCGCCTTTGTCTCGGGGAGTGCGATCTCGACGCGCGCTGATTCGCGCGGCAACGCACCGGTAAAAACCACGGCTCGATTCCAGAACACCGTGACGCGCGCAACCGACGAAACCAATCGCCGCCATTCAAGCACGAGTTTTTCGCCCTTCGCGATCGACCCGGTTTCAACAAACAGCTCCGCCTGACGTCGAACGGCAACCCAATCACCCGATGCGCCGAGCGACCAGCCCGTGTGAAACCCGCCGAGCGCCGCGCGCGCCGTACGCCGTGTTTTTTCTGCGCCCGCATCCGCGCCCGCATCCGCAACCGCTCCCGCCACGGACAACCAACAAACAAACCCCCGCAGAGCGACCCACATCGGCCGCATTATTTCGCGAGCAGTGGTGCGAAAGCCAGTGGCTTGAGCACGCGAGCGAAATGGGGAGCCCCTGTTTACAGAGGGCGACCCAACCTATTAACAGGCTGTAGGCTTCGCGCGCACATCCACCTTCGCCACCGTACCTTAATCCAAGAGAGCGACCGACGT
Source organism: Deltaproteobacteria bacterium (assembly GCA_016192705.1). Classification (GTDB taxonomy): domain Bacteria; phylum Myxococcota; class JACPTQ01; order JACPTQ01; family JACPTQ01; genus JACPTQ01. The sequence continues at coordinate 64,616 of JACPTQ010000049.1, forward strand.
TCTAAACGAGAACATTGGATCTATGTCCGCGCGTCTCCTGATATCACGCGGGATCACGCACATTTCAATATGGCACGTGCGTCGCAGTGCTACGTCGCGATGCTACAGGGTGGTGGCACGTGTTCTTTAGAGGGAGGAACCGTGAAAACTAAGATCGAAAATAAAAAAGTGGGTCGCAGGTTCACCTACACGATCCTCTTATTGGTGGTTGCAACGAGCCAGCTCGGCGGTTCGTGCGACGTCAAGAAGAAGGTCGTGTCGGAGGTCTGGGTCAAGGTCACCCACGCGACCGACGACGCCGAGCGCCTTATGGACCTCGACAAGATCAAGAAGTTGCAAATCTTCGCCAAGAGTTCGACCACGCCCCTGATTCTCGACCCAACCAGCCCGGCCTGCCAGAAAACAAACTACGCGCCGCCCAATCAAGCTTACGACGGCTTCACGTCGGAGTGCATCGACACCGACTTCAATGGCGAGACGGATTTTAGCGTTCAGTTCCATTCGAACCCGCTCCGCGGCGGTAACGACTTCGGCTTTCCGCTTCGAAACGATTCGACGGACTCGATTCCATTTGGATTGACCGTGCGCCTCCAGGGCGACAAGACCGACACGCTGCAAACGCTCTCCGCCATTACGTGTGACAGCGGCGCCCCCATTCACTTCAGTCGCGAGCTTTGCGTCGTCACATTCAATTTCAAGTGCGAACCGGGCGTTACGTGCAAAATCGTTCCCAAGAAACCCCTCATTCCGCCACTCGAAGCACGACGGTTCTGGGTCGGAATCGAGAGCCGGATCGTCGTTGCGCCGTACGACTTGAACGGCGATACCGACCTTCCAGTCACGGCGTTGATGAAGGGCGCGAACGACGGGGCGCTTCGACCCCTCAGCGACTTCGGCGCGAAGCTCGTCCTCAGCGAGCAACTTTCGCCATCGCCCGGCCCGCCGATGTGGAATTTCATTTGGACGCCAACAAACGACCATCTCGTTGCGACGCCGTACGAAGTTCAATTTCGGGTATCGGATCCATCAAACCTGTTTTCGACGACCAGCGTTGCGATAACCATCGAGGAGAACGCTTCGCCTTGGTTCCCGCGACCTTTTGGCCGGCAACAGCTTCGCGCGAACGACGAACTTACGGTTCGCTTCCCGCTGCCCACGGATCCAGAAGATCAGGATGTCGAGGTTTCGATCGATTGGAATTCGTCGAGGCTCCCACCAACCGCAGCGCAGACCGACCTCTCGGTTGAGCGAATTAACTTCGAATGGGTTTTCAAGTGGAAGACGAAGTTCGGCCAAGAGAATGAAAACGAATGGCAGGTCGTTTTTGCGCTGAACGATGGTTACAACGTTGCGAAAGAGATCGGCCTCGTCAAGATCGACAAGGTGTCGCAACCGCCGCGTTGTCCCGCCGTTACGAGCGACGGTTTTACGATGGGGATCGCGGACGAAACTCTTCTGAGCTTCCAGGGGAGCGACCCGGACGGCGACACGATTCAGTACTCGGCGGATTTCCGGGAGTTGCTGAAGTACGCCACAGTGCAAGCTGGCCCCACTCGTTATCAAAGGCTCGTGAAGGCGATTCCGGGAAAATTCGCGGCGCTCTCGACTGTCGACATACCGGTTCCGCTCACGCTCTTCGACGGCACGGCGCAAGTCTCGTGCAATTTCACGCTGACGATCAACGCGGTCAATCCGCCGCCGGCTTGCCCATCGATCGCGGACAAATCGGTTCACGCGTTCGAAACGGTTGTGATCGATTTTGAGGCGACCGACCCGAATGGCGACACGCTCGTTGTGACAACGGATCGCGGAACTTACGACGCGGCGGCGAAGCGGGTCACGTGGACGCCGAATGCCACCTTCGTGAGGGACGAGGCGTGGATCGTGAAAGTGACAGCGGACGACGGAACGTCGAAGTGCTCGAGTGAGGCGCGCGTGACCGTTCTGGCGGCAGAGGGTGCGGCAAACGGCGAAGCGTGCACGGCGTCGCAGAGCTGCGCGTCGCGCGAATGCGTCGCGGGGATTTGCTGTGCGACCGCGTGTGATGCGGCGACAAGCACGTGCGCGACGGGAACTTGCAAACTGAATGTCGGGCAGACCTGCACCGTGCCGAGCGTGTGCGCGAGCGGGAAGTGCTATCAAGCAAAGTGCTGTCAAGCGACGACGTGCGCGGTGGCCGGAAAAAACTGCGGCACGATCGACGATGGTTGCGGGGGTGTTCTGAATTGCGGGTCGTGCGGTGCGGGGCAACTGTGCGTTGCGAACGTCTGCGGTTGCACGCCCGAAAGCGACGGCGACTTCTGCGCGCGCGTCGGCGCAACTTGCGGCTCAAAGACCGGCACCGACAACTGCGGCGCATCCCGCACCGTCACGAGTTGCGGCTCGTGCACATCGCCCGAGACCTGCCTATCGAACGTCTGCGCATGCACGCCGACGACCTGCACGGCACAAGGGAAGAACTGCGGCTCGATTTCCGACGGCTGCGGCGGCACGCTCAACTGCGGCACCTGCTCCGGCACGGGTCAGTCGTGCGTCTCGAACGTCTGCTCGTGCACCCCCGACAACACCACCGCCTGCGCCGGTAAGAACTGCGGGAGCGTCACGAACAACTGCGGCCAAACCGTCTCTTGTGGCACCTGCTCCGGCACGGGTGAGTCGTGCGTCTCGAACGTCTGCTCGTGCACCCCCGACAACACCACCGCCTGCGCCGGTAAGAACTGCGGGAGCGTCACGAAC
>JACPTQ010000066.1 GCA_016192705.1 Deltaproteobacteria bacterium
ACCGCTTAACCGGGGATTGGCGAATCATATCAGAATGTCGCGCGACGATAGAAGCGAACCACAAGCATAAGTGGCCGATGGTAAAAGCGAGAGTACGGCGAACAGGCGGCGATGACACGTCCGGCGAGCCTGCGAAATGGGACGGAACGCCCGCGTCGCTCGAGCGACGTTGCGCGCCCGAGAACGAGCGAAGGCGCGACTCGCAACGCGCCGCCATCGCACGCGTCTCCCTTGACAACAAAACCGGCGCCGTCGATTCCAATGATGCGGTGGAGTTGCCGAATCCGGTCGTCGGCAATCAGAACCACGTCGCCAACACGGAACGAAAGTTCACCACGCGCAAGCGGTTCGAGCCACACGCGATCCCCTTGCCGAATCCATGGCTCCATGCTCGTTCCCGCGACGACGATCGAAGTTCTGTCCCCACGCCGCAGCGTTTCAAGAACAACCGATTCAATCGCCCGCTGGCTTTCATTCATCGTTCGTTCATGTTACCGAATTGGAGTGGGCACGACCATCGTCGCAACCGACCTTCTCATCGGCGGCCTTGTCCACCGCGTCCCTTGGTCGCACGACGAAATCTCCGAAATCCTCGGCTCGCATTATTTAGGCTTCGTCGCTCCCTTAACCGAATACGTCCCGGACGTGACGATTCGCCTCTCGTCCAACTTAGCGACTTCGCCCAACGAGCGCTTCCACGACGCGGCCGACGTACTGGACTGGTCCGGTCCGTTCGGAGCCGTTCGTCTCGACTTCGCACGTTCCGATTGCGCCCTCCTCTGCCTTAACCCGCAGCACACGTATTGGATTTTTCGGTTCATAACGGGCGCGCTTCTATCGCGCCACGCGGGTCTCCTCCTGCACGGCGCGGCGCTTGTCTTCAACGGCAGCGGTCACCTCTATCTCGGACCCTCGGGCGCCGGGAAGTCGACCCTCGCCCGAGCCGTTGCCCTGCGCAAGGGCACGGTACTGGCCGATGACACGGTGATGGTTCGACTTGTCGATGGGCAGCCAGTGCTCTACGGGGCACCCTACACGGCGGAGGTAAAATGGATTGGTTGCGCGGCGTCTGCACCGCTCCGTTCGATACACCTTCTCGATCGCACGGCGCCGCTCGGCCAGGTTCTTCTCTCGCCATCTCGTGCGACTTCCGTCCTCGTGCGGTCGCTATTTCTGAAGGTCGTCAGCGACCCGCTCAGATCTAATTTTCTCGAGACCGCTAAACGACTCGCAGAATCGACCCCAATCGACCGCCTCTCTTACCGCCTCGACAATATCCCGTGGCCCCCGCCTTAACTCGAGACCGCCCGGCTACCCCGTACTTGGAGATGTTTGGCACTCCTCAAGGTCAATGCCGCAGTGACCGAGCACCACGAACTCGGTTTCGATTTTCTCTGTCACAATCTCAGGCTTTTGCCACATCGGCCTCTCTACAATTCCGTCTTTCGTCTCAATATCCATAATCCCTCCTAATACTTAACAAAAAACGACCCACTGCTCGCCGTCGTTGAAATCATGAAATCCCCAAATGGATCGTTATCCCAGCTAGTAACCTTCATCACCCATGTTCCGATCAACGATCCAACCGGGAACACCATCGTCACGTCTGGTTTCCCGCCGTTAACCACGCCGAACGGCACGCCGCCGTCCCCCGTCCCGTAATAAAAGAATGCGCCCCCCGCGTTGCCGCCAGCGAGCAGGTCGACTCGGCCGTCACCCGTAACATCGCCGACCCCGGCGAGACTCTGTCCCACGCTCCCCGCATCGCTTTCCGATCCAGCCAGCAAAAGGAGCGGCTGATGCGTGTCGGACAGACAAAGCTCACTCGGCCAGGTGTTTCGCCCATAGACGATATAAATCCTGGCGTCGGCCCCTATCGCAAAATCGTCGCACGGCGTCGGGCTACAGGCTGCGCCAGAACTCCCCGAAACACGCCCGAGCCCTGCAATCGATTGCGCGAAATTCGGCACGTTGCCCCAGGTCGCCGCATAAGGCGCCTCGATACGAACGTCGGCTTGGTTGAGCGTGATTGTCGTGCCGACCATTGACGAAAACGACGATTTACCAAGGAAAACCCAGCCGCGGCCCGCATCCGCCGCCCCCCCGGACAGACTCGCAGACCGAATAAAGAAGTCTTGAATCCCGTCGCCGTTGACATCACCGATCGCCCCCGCGCCGAGGAACGAGCCGATTTCACTGACGTTCGGCGCCCCTGGAGTACCGCAAACCGTCGCCGAGGTGTCGGTCCCGTTGATTGTGATCATCCCGCTGGGTCCGATGCGCGCAACAACGCCCGGGGACGGCATCGGGGGCCGCTTGCATTCTGGAAGCGACGGGTTGCCGCCGCAGTCCCCTGCGTCGTGCGGTGAACGGGAGGGCCCAAGCCACAGAGACGCTTGTCCCGAGAATCCACCGTCCTTGGCCTTCGATTCGACGAAGAGCACGTCGGGGACTCCGTCGCCAGTGACGTCACCGAGGGGACGGACAAACAAGGTTCGGGCGTACGCCGTTTCGCTAAGCTGTGGATTCAAATCGAACCGTACCGGGCTTCCGGCGATGGCGGTCCCATTGGGACCGTATACAAGACCCGCGTCCGACCCGTAGTAGAGGAACGCCGTTCTCGTCGCTCCGACACCAGCGGTCGTGTTGTTGGTCGCTATCAGAAGGTCGTCGAATCCATCGCCGTCCATGTCGCCAGCATTCGCAATCGACTGACCAAACTTTGTAAGCGTCGGGTCGACCCAGAGCGGTGCCGTCAGCGTCTGCATTCCGCCATCGTTGCCCCAAACGATGAAAACCGAGGCGTCGACCGTCGGATTCTGGTTGAACGCGATGTCGGTGTACCCATCGCCATTGAAATCGCCGGTCGCCATTCGCTGTCCCATGCCCAACGAGCCGGGATCCGTCAACGGTCCGTAGACCCGGTCTTCGCGCAGCTGCGTGTTCACAGACACCACTTGGATCGGCGCCGACGTCGACCGGTTCCCCGCGGTGTCAGCGGCCTCCGTAGCGAAGCAGTACGTGCTTTCCAGGATGAGCCCCGTGACACTCGCGTCCGTTGGTGTTCCTCCAGCCAGAGGCGGCGCCTTCGGGAATCCCGAAATCGACGCGCCACCGTCGATAACACCAGCATCCTCGACAACAAACGGGCACAACGACCCAACCGCCATTCGCGACGACACCTTGATGTCGAACGACTGCGCCGTCCCCGACATCCCGTTATCGCCAGGATAGGTCCACGCGAGCGCGACCGTTCCCGCGCGCCGATTGACCGACGCGTCGAGCTGAACGTCCGTGGGCGCCGTGACGTCGACGTTGACCTGGCACTGCACCGACGCGGGGTTCCCAACGAGGTCCGTCACCGAGGCGGTGAGCGTCTGCGATCCCTCGCTGACGGTCAGAAGCGGCATGGTCACATAGGTCGATACAACCGTTCCCGTGCCGACGACCCCTTGCGTGCTCCCGGTGAGCGTTAGCGTTTGCCCATCTTCAATCCCTGGTGTCTGGAACTTGAAGACGTACTGCAATCCCGCCGTCCCGGAGCTGACGTCTGAATACTTGTTGAGCGTGACCGGCTGCGACGTGCAGACCGGGCTATCAAACACGGGATTGCCAGGCGCCGACACATCGACCGACCAATTCAAGAATGCGCTGTACCCGGCGTCTGCCGTTGAATCAACGACCCTGGCCTGGAAAGTTCCGATTTCCGCGTCGTTCAGAGTCAACGCGCCGATCCCCGCAAACGTAACCGCGCCTCCCGACAAGTTCCCGGTGGCGATCGCACCGCCATCCTTATAGAGCGTGACGCAGTTGTCCGAACACGACGTGTAGCTCGAGGAAACCTTGACGGAGACCGCGATCGTCCCTCCATCCACCGTGCCGCACCCAGTTCCGCCATAGACGAGCGGTTGCGCGATTTCCGGGTTGCAGTTGTTCGGAGTCGAGCCCGTCGGCTTCACAAAGCTCACCGTCGGACCAGATCCCGTGACGGTCAAATCGTACACGGCACTTGTTGTGCAGTTGCCGATCGTGTCGCACCCATACGCGACCAATTTATTCGGACCTGCCGACAAATTGACGCGCAGCACGTCCGGCGAACCGCCATCAAACACCTTTGATCCAACGGCACTGTAAGTCGTGCCGCCATTGGTCGATGAACGTATGGAGATGGTGCGTCCAGTTTCAATACTCGACGCCGAAAATACGACGTCGCTCTGGATCCCGGGCGCCGTAAGGTCAACATCGGATGTCGGCGAAGCCGGTCCCGTAACGGCGAACGCGGGGCCGACCGTGTCGATGGTCACATTGACCGGTGTGGATGTGCACGTGTTGCCGGAAAGGTCCGTCACTTGGATGGTCAGCGCGCTGTTCCCCTGGGCGAGCACGACCGGGATGTTGGGCGCCGCTCCACCGGTCATCGCTCCCGAGCCGATAACGCCGCCATCGTCGCGAACATATACGATTTGGCCGTTTTCAGCGCCCGTGACCGTCGACTGAACCGTGTAGCTCATCGACTGTCCGGCGTCGGTACAGCCACCGGGTGGTGATTCGTTGTCGGTGCATTTCAAGTAGCCCGCAGATGGCCGCGTGATGTAGCAAGTCGGAGCGGCCGTATCGACCGTGAACGACAGCGTCGCGCCACCCGAAATGGCGTTCCCATCACCCGTGCCGCACGCGTTATCGGTTCCGGCTGCAGACAGCGTGTGGGCGCCCGATTGGAGCGAAATCGGAACGGTTGCTGTTGCGCCGCTGAGGGGCGCCGATCCAACCGTCGTGCCAGCCTGCGGGTTTGTCGACTTGATGCTGATCGTTTTGCCGCTCGCACTCGTGTCGGACAAGGTTACGGTGCATGAGGTCGACGTTTTGTTGATAACACCGCCGTCCATTTCGGGACAGACAATCGAGGAAACCGTTGGCGGCACGGTGTCGAGCGTGACCTGCCGCGGATTGGCTGTTGTTCCCACATTTTGCGCCTGTGTTCGGTACCGCCCGCAGAAGGTGAATGCTCCCGCGTCGAGCGCCGTGCTGGACGAGCTCGACCGTCCCTCCGCTCGCCGTCGCGAGGAACCAACGGAACTCATGGGTAAGCGGCGCCGAGCCTGGATTCTTCGCGTTCGCACTGCAGTAGTAAGCCGGGGACGTCAACGGTGTGGTCCAGTCAATCGATGGCTCAGTCAAATTGATGGTGACACCGATCGCCGTCGACGCAGCATTCCCCGCCACGTCAGACGCCGAAGCCGACAAGATGACGACGCCCGAATCGGGCACGTTGAGGGCGACGTTTGCGAACGTGACCGTTGAGGCTCCGGCATCATTTACGGTCGCCGTTCCAACGAAGAGGTTTCCGCCGTCGGTCGACGTGCCATCGGTTTTCATGAGCGTCACTTGCCGACCCGGCTCTAGCCCCGAAACCGCGAGCGTTACATTCTCGTCAAATGTTCCATTCGTCGAGTTGTGGTCATCGCCCTTGACAAGGATTTGGTCGAGCGTCGGGTGTGTGAACGTGAGCGTCGGCGCCTTGCGATCAACGAGCACCGAAATCGGCGTTCCAGACGCGCCGGCATCAAGTCGATTCTTCGCTTCGACAAAAAGGACGCTTGCATTCTGATCGGGAAGCGTCACGCGCGCGAACAAAACACCGCCGTCCGACACTTCGACCTGTTCCGTGTAAATGAGGGGCGCGCCGCTGTCGGGTGATACGGTGAGCTTCACCGATTGACCAACGTCAACCCCTGTAAGGGCCACAAACGCTGTCTGTTGGAAATCCGCCAGACCATCGATGTCACCCGCGTCCGCGTTGAAAACGGCACCATTCGGCGGCGAGACGATTGTGTAATTGGGGCCACCATCCCCGTAGGCGACGAGCGAGTAAGTCCGTGAGCGGCCCCCCGAGGTTGAAGTCGCAAACAGCTGATAGGCACCCTCCGTTGCGAGCGTGATCGCCGCCGTGGCGCTGCAAGCAACCGCGTTCGACGTCGAGCTTGGCCCCGTCGCGAAAACCGTGCACCCCTCGCCGCCGCCCGCATCAGCAATCGAGAACGTCACCGCATGGCTCGGCCCCGAAGGCACCGCAAGCCCATCGACCGCTGCGACGCCCGCAAAGGTCGCGATCGACAACACCGGGAAAGGTCCGCCGTCCGACAGATCGACGTTGAGGGACATCTGGGTCGACGTGGCGTTTTTCGCGCAATCCGTAACCGTTGCGGTCAAGGGGTTGCCGCCGTGCGCCAACTCAACGTTCGTAAACGTCGCTTTTCCGTCCGCCCCGATGGCCAGCGGGCCCATGGCCAGGAAAGTCCCAACGCGCAGCGTCGCGAACGACGTCGTCGGCTCACCGCCATCCGTGCTGACAACGATTGTGTAGTGGAAACCACCATCGCCCGGCGTCGCATTGTCGGCCGCTGTGAGGCTCGCCGGCAGCGCCGTTCCATTCGCGCGCTCAAAGAGCGGCGTCGACGGTCCCGCGTCATCGTGCGTGAGCGCAATCGAAACACTCGCATCGTTCCCCGCAAGGTCGACGACACTCGCCGACAAGTTGTTTAGCTGGTTTCCCGCAAGTGGCACGGACGTCACGCATGCGCCTCCGCTGTCATTGACAGTTCCTGTCGCGCCATTAACGGTCAGCGTGCGCCCCTCTTCCGCGGTCACGTTGAAACAAAGCGTCGGCGCTGCATTCGAAACGCACGACCCCGGAGCCGGTGACGTCATCGAAATTGTCGGCGTCGAGACGTCAACTGAAACCGCCACGGATTCGCTAAAATAAACCGCGTCGTTGGCATTACCGGGACTACCCACGACAAGCCGGAGCGTATGATTGCCCGGCGGAAGCGCGACGTTGCGCAGCGCCCCGCTGAAGGTGCCGCCGTCAATTTCGCAGTCTTGCGCGGCCGTTGTTGGGCACGCCGATTTGTCACTCGAACAATCGCACTGCGAAACGCCACCATTGACAAGCAGGCGAACCTTCCGGCCCGACAGCGATCCAGCCGTGTACGGAACGTTGAGCTCAAGAAGATTTGGTGTGCCGCTCGGATCGAGGTCGTCCGACTTCTTGTACGCTTTTCCTGCGAGCGCCGACGAAATCGCGATGTAGGCCGTGAGCGGATCGTAGTTAAGGACGTAGTCGGTGGGCGAAGCGGTCGACGAGTAGGTCGATGCCGCGTTGCCGGTTGGATCGGTCGCGACGATGCGAATCCGGTTTTCGCCGACCGAAAGGGGCACGCACGGGAAAGAGTACGACTGCGAGCCGCCGGTCAGCGTTCGATATCCCGCGTCCCCATTCTCGGTACCCGCCGTTGGGAGCGAGCCTTTGAACAAGGTCACCGCTAGAACCTCGCCCGCCGACCCGCTCACGCTGGCCGAAATGTTGTAGCTCGCGCCCGCGTCAGCACACTCCGCGGGAATCTTTGTGGGGTCGAGTGATGTCGTCCGCACGCCCTCCAGAGGGGTGACCATGGTTATCGTCGGCGATGTGATGTCGACCGAGACCGCCGACGTTGACGCGTCCGGCGTTTGCTGCCCAACAACGCACGCGACCAACGTGTGCGCGCCCTCGTTCAACGTCGTGTTCGAAAAGACCGCCGTGAAACCCGACGGGCCAGCATCGACACCCGCAGACGCGGACGCTCCGGCATCGGCCGCCGTCACGCAGTTCGTCACGCCGCCGGTCGGGTCGACCCAGAGAAACGCGGTCCCCGGGCACCCGCTTGTGACGACGACGTCAAGTTGCAGCCCCGCGTCACCGCTCTTGTCGTCTTTCTTCCCAAGCTTTGCGTTGTTGGCTGGCGTGAGCGCGACGGTGCAGACGCCACTGACGGTCACGGTGATCTGCTTCGAGTAAGTTGTTTGTCCAACCGTTGCGGAAGCTGTGAGTGTATCCGTGCCATCCGGGAATGACGGAACGGGGCTCGCGAACGTCGCTTCAACGTAACTTCCTGAGAGCGCCGCAATCGCCGTGTAGGTCTGGCTGTAACTGAGGCCCACATTCGCGAGGACAAGTTGAATCGTTTGGCCATCGCCAATGTTGCAAGCGCGAACCGTGATGCGCTTTTGAAGGAGCGGCGCGATCGGGTCTTCGTCGTCACCGGCTCCCGCATCACCCGATGACGTCAACGTCGCGCCGTCCGACGGGGATACAAATGTGAGCCCCTCTTTCGCGCCAACTTGAACTGTCACTTGGTTCGCCGCGCTCGTCCCTTGAATGGCAACGGTTATCTTATAGTTCGTTGAATTCTCAGGAACCGTTACGCCGCCAAATGTAACGCAAGCGGCGTCCGACCCCGCATCTCCCGTGCAGGCGCCTGATATATCTTTAACAATGACGGCGGTCGCATCATCGCCCAAATAGAGCGCCAGTTTTTGCCCGGCCGCTGCGCCCGTCACCTGAACCCGAATGTCGATTTGGATTCCCTGCAACGTCGCGTTCACGTCGTCGCAACCGTCTAGGATTCGTCCGCTGGAGGGCGACAGAATAACGACCGTCGGTGCACCCGGCTTGTCGTCCGAACACGAACAGGAGGGCGCACCGCCTCCGATAACAAGCGCCGTCAAGAGCGCCAACTTGGCCTTCACCGGTCGTCTCATCCCATCACCCCACGAAAACAACACTGGGCTTTATCCTCATCTTCATCCAGCCACCTTAAAGGTCGGGTTCGGGCTCCGTTCCGTCGCCCTCCCCATTTTCGCCGCGCTGACGACCCACTGGGTCGTCAGCCATTGCGGCGAAAATTGGAAGCCGCCGCTTGTGCTCCTCGACGGCCAGCCGTTTGGCGTTCGATTGTTCGCACATCGACGCCGTCGGCGAAAGCAGCGTTTTTGTCACCTGCCATGAGTTCGCCATGCAAAAACTACAATACTTTGCGTTTTCGCACCGTTTGCAGTCTTCACGGTCCTTTCTCGCTATCTCGCGTATCTGCTTCAGAACGTCTGAACTCCTCCAAATATCAGCGAGCGGTCTTTGTCGAACATTGCCTGCCGAAAGGCCACCCATGAGCGCACACCCCTGAACATCGCCGATCGGGTTGATGTAAACGGTCGACCGCGCCGCGCCGCAATTGGCGCTGTCGTCAAATTTCGCGGCCGGCGCTTTGGCGAGCGCGTAGAGCGTCGACTCGTTCCACGGCTCGAGATAAACGTTCGGCAGCTCGCACGACGGTGTCGCCACGGAAAGCGTGTGCAGCTCGCCGCTGTAGGTCGGCTGGATCTGCGGCGAAATCTTGATCGGGATTTTTCGCGACTTGGCGAAGTCGGTGAGTTCTTTGGTGGAACCAAAATTGTATCGCGTCACGGGGCAGGCAAGCACAACGCGAACGCCCGCCGCAACAAGAAGGTCGATGGCGTGAAGTGACTTTGCGTGCGAACCCGGAACGCGCGTAATTTTCTCGTGAACGCACGGGTCGATCGAATAAAAGCTGATCTGCACTTCACTCACATGCCGCGCGAGCAGCATCGCAACGCGCGCTTCGTCGATGAAATTGCCGTGTGTGTAAAGCTTCGTGCAAAACCGCAAGCGATCGGCGGCGGCAAGAATGTCGTCGAGGTCTTTTCGTAAAAAAACTTCGCCCCCTGAAAGCGTCAGGAAAAGTGTGCCGAGCGCCGCGAGGTCTTCGAGGACCTTGACCACTTCCACGGTCGACAACTCGGTGCCGCCGAATTGCGATGGGAGAATGCAGTGCTCGCAGATGAAGTTGCAGCGGTAGGTCGTATCGATGTGCGCCGAGATCGGTACGTTGAGCGCACGCGCCTTCTGTGAGATGGCTTGGAGCGGCGTCATGGGCATCGGGTCACCCCCCTCCCTTCACCAGGACGCCCCGCGAGACCATCTCCGTCATGAGGTCGTCCACGTCTCGAAGAATCGCGTCGGGCGCCCCGCTAAACTCGGCCGTCAGCGTCGCCACAATCTCATCGGTGGTCTTATCATTGAGCACAAGTTCCAAAATCCGCGTCGCAGTTCCGTTCAGGCGATGCGTCAATGCACCATCGCGCGTTATGAGAAAAGCTTCGCCGCCGATTTTCCGCCACGCGATGTCCGGGCTAAGTTCATAGCGACACCGACTCGCCGACGCTTGCGTTTTCTCACCCACCATCATACTCGACCTTCAGTATTGCAAACGAACCCCTCAGATTCCAGTCGGAAACCCTTTGTTCCCCAGAAAGCGGAGGGGAGTCGCGTTGGTCGGGCAGGGTCTGGGTTCGCTCCGGCTCGCGGAAGTCCTCGGGTCTGATGTGACGTGCGAAACCGTGCAGCACCTATCAAACATTTTGAAGACCGCAATTCCATGATGTATCGGCACCTCATCCCCTGCGGACGCGAGCCGCCGCTCACCCAGCCCCTGTCCGACCCAACACCATCCCGCCGTTTTCCGGGAACGACACGGCAGAGGCTTGAGGGTGGACCGATCGCTCGCCGACACGCAGCGGTTGGGTTCTTCGCGGCGCCCTCAAGCCTAAGAATCGCCTCGCGGGTGCCTTGGCCACGGACTTGAGTCGAGTCGACCTGGTGTCGCGATCCAAGAGCCGAACTATAAAATAAGCATCGCGTCGCCATAGCTGTAAAACCGATACCCGTCCAAGATGGCGGCGTCGTACGCGCGGCGAACAAGGTCACGTCCGCCGAAGGCGTAAACGAGCGCGAGGAGCGTCGAGCGCGGCAAGTGGAAATTCGTAAGGAGCGCGTCGACCGTGCGAAAGGCGAATCCCGGGCGGATGAACAGCGTTGTTTCGGCTCCAGAGCAGGGCTGGACGCGGCCAGTCGCAGCTGCGGCCGACTCGAGGGCGCGAACGGTTGTCGTTCCGACGGCAACAATGCGACCGCCAAGGGTTCGCGTTGTGTCGATCGCCGTGGCAACATCGGCCGGAATACTGAATCGTTCCAAGAGCATATGGTGGCCATCGAGCGATGGGGCGCGAATCGGAAGGAACGTGCCGGGACCGACGTGCAGAGTGACACAACTTATCTGTGGGCCTCGAGAGGCGATGCGTTCAATGAGCGCGGGCGTGAAATGAAGGCCAGCCGTGGGTGCGGCGACGGAGCCGTTTTCGCGCGCGTAGACCGTTTGGTAACCGGTGCGGTCGGATGGGGCGTCGGGGCGCGCGATGTAAGGCGGAAGCGGGATGTGTCCCACTCGTTCGAGCCAGGCGATGGGGTCGTTAGAAGGGTCAAGCGTCAGGCGGAAGAGGCCGTTGTCGAAGGGCGCGATGATGGTCGCCGTGCGGCTTTCCGGGAGTTGAAGTCGTGTGCCCGTGCGAAGGCGCTTGCCGCCCAGCATCGCGGTGACGATGGGCGACTCGGCGAAATCGCAAAACAAAACTGAGACGGCGCCGCCGGAAGCGGCCTTGCGACCCTCGACGCGAGCGGGAAAAACGCGGCTGTCGTTCACAACGAGGCGGTCTGTTGGCGCGAGGAGGTCGTGAAGATCCCGGACGTGATGATGCGCAAGGCGGCCGGACCCGCGGTCGACGACAAGGAGGCGCGCGGAGTCGCGGGGGCTCGCGGGGTGCGCGGCGATGCGATCGGGCGGTAGGTCGTAGTCGAGTTCGTCGAGGCGCATGGCGCATCGGATTATAGCCTCACCGAGGCGTGTGATGATTGACTGTCAACTGTCGACTATCGCCTGCTGGCTGTCCTGTCGTATCTTCGCTCGCGTGGCGGTGCCGAAAATAAAGGTTGGATCGAAGCTCCCCGGGGATCGATGGACCGTTGAGGACTTGTTCGCCGAGGGGCGGCGCTATCGTCTGTACGCGGGCTCGGACGGACACCTCGACGGAAAGCGCGTCGCGATCAAGGTGCCGCGTGCGGTGGACGCTTGGGCAACCGCCGATTCGGCGCGGGCCGTGTTCGAGGTGGAGGGTGAGTTCTTGACCTGTCCGACGGCGCTCATCCCTGAGCCGCTTGATTTTCTCGATGTGGACGGATGGCCAGTGCTCGTCACAGAGTTTATTTCGGGTGACCCGCTCGCTGCGCAAATCAAGGCGGGGCGTGAAATTGGGGTGGTTCGCGCGATCGCCGTCGTGCGCGAGCTCCTTGCGTTTGCGACCGAGATACGGGCGCGCGGCTTTGTCTTTGGCGATTTCTCGCCGGACCACGTGCTTTTGGGGCTCGACGATGTGGTGCATGTCGTTGGCACGGGGAACGCCGTTCGCATAACTGAAGGCGATGCCCAACGAGACATCGTATCGCTGGGTCAGCTTCTTGCGACGCTGGCGCCGGACGCCCCGCCCGCAGTCGAACGGATTGCCGAGCGAGCCACCGCGGCCGAAGTGAACCTCGCCGACTTCGCGCGCGCCTTGGCATCGCTTAGAATCGAAGTTGCGCGTCCAGCTCCGGTTGTGCGAAAGCCGGTGTCGGTAGCGGAGGCGGGTGCGGGAGCGGTATCGGAGGCGGCAGCGGTTGCGGGCGCGGGTACCGGTGCGGGACGCCGGCACGGGTTTTTTGGGGTCGGCACTCGTACGCGCGCTCATTTCGGGCGGGCATTCCGTTCGCGTACTCGCGCGACCACGTTCGGATCGCCGCGCCCTTACAGGAATCGCGGTCGACATTGTCGAAGGCGACCTTCGCGACGCCGGCAGCCTCGCGCGTGCCGTTGCGGGCACCGACGTCGTTTTCCACGCGGCGGGCCTTTACGCGCTTTGGGTTCGCGACGAGTCCGAGTTTTTTGACGTCAATGTGCGTGGTGCTGAGGCGCTCATGCGTGCCGCACGCGACGCCCGAGTCTCGCGCATCGTTCACACGAGCACCACGGCGACGGTTGGCGTTGAAGCGAACGGCGCTCCGGCGACGGAAGAGACGCGCTTCAATCTCGCTGAGTACAACGAGCCGTACACCAACTCGAAACGCGAAGGGGAAGCGCGCGTGCTCGCCATGGCGAAAGATGGGTTGCCCGTCGTGGTCGTGAATCCGTCGGCGCCCGTCGGAGAGTGGGATTGGAAACCGACACCAACCGGCGAGCTGGTCGTGAAGTTTATGAAGCGCCAAATTCCGTTCTATTCGCAAGGCGGGCTGTCACCGGTTGACGTCGCGGATGTCGTGCGCGGGCATCTGCTTGCGCTCGAGCGCGGGCGCGTGGGCGAGCGCTACATCTTGGCGGGCGAAGACATGACGTACAAAGAGATTTTCGAATCGCTTGCGGACGTGACGGGATTGCGGGCGCCGCTTCTTCCGGCTCCGCCCCCGCTCGTCAACGCGACGGGATGGGCGATGTCGGTTTTCTCGCGCGCGACGGGCCTTCGCGTTCCGCTCACGCAAGCGGCGGCGCGGCTTGCGTCGGTCAACATGTTCTTTTCGAGCGAGAAAGCGAAGCGCGATCTCGGCTACACCATTTCACCGCTCCGTGGACGCGGCGGAGCACTTTCTCGCGCGTGCACCTGGTATCGCGGGAACGGGTACGTGAAGTAACCGTGCCGCTGTCCGAGCGATTCGATGAGGCGCTCGTGTTCGCGGCGCGGCTTCATGCTGAGCAAAAACGCAAGGGAACAAACATCCCGTACATCGCGCACCTTTTGTCGGTTGCGGCAATTGTGCTTGAAGACGGCGGCTCCGAGGACGAAGCGATCGCTGCCCTCTTGCACGATGCGGTCGAGGATCAGGGTGGCCGCGCAACGCGGAACTTGATTCGGGAGAATTTTGGCGAGCGCGTCGCCGAGATTGTCGATGGCTGCACCGACGCTGTGGGGTTTCCAAAGCCGCCCTGGCGCGCACGCAAGGAGCGGTACGTCGCGCATATTCGCGAGGCGCCGCCTGACGTGCGTCGCGTATCGGCGGCCGACAAACTTCACAATGCGCGGGCGATTCTCGCCGACTATCGTGTGATCGGCGACGCCCTTTGGAAACGCTTTTCGGGAGGGAAAGACGGATCGCTTTGGTACTACCGCGCGCTCATCGACGCGTTTCGAACACACGCCCCAACGCCCGTCGTCGACGAACTCGATCGCGTTGTGCGTGAAATTGAAGCCCTGAGCGAGATTCCGGCGACGTCACCGCGGCGATGACTTTAGGAACGCACGAACTCATCGATCACACCGGCGATCTCGCGATCCGCGTGACGGCGCCGTCGTTTGACGCGCTCCTTGAAACGGCCGCGCTGGCCTTGTTTGAGTTGCTGCTCGACGATCGAACAACCGTCGACGCGCGAACGTCGGTCGATATCCCGATCGACAACGCCCAATCCGAAGAGGTGCGCCTGAAGGGTCTCCTGTCGGAACTGCTTTATCGCTTTGAAGTCGACCGGTTCGTTCTCGCAAACATCACCATTGAATCCGCGCTTGCGCATTGCATGGGTGAGCGCTTCGATCCCGCGCGACATTCCCGCACGCGGTCGATCAAGGCGGTCACGTATCATGGCCTCGCTGTCACGCGCGACGATGCGGGAGGTTGCTCGGCCGCGATCGTGTTCGATATTTGATTGGCTTATCGCGCTTCCAAGAGATGCAGAAAGCGTCGCGTAAACAAATAGGCATCGCCCGGCCAGCGCGCTGAGATGTAGCGTCCGTCTTCGACAGCAAACGCGGGGGTGTCGTCGTCCGCGGTTCCACGCGCCATCATCGTTCGCGGGCCGCGCACGAACTGGGTTGCTGGCGCATCGAGCGCCGCGCGCACCTCGTCTTCGACATAGGCGGGGTACGTGCGAAAGTATCGACCGCGCCGCCAAAACGTTGCGAGGTATGCGTTTCGCTCCATATATTTTGGGAGGCAGGTCGTTTGTGAGCCGGCGATAACGCTTTTGCCGGTATTGGGATCCGACGTTCGCGCGAGCACGAGAACGCCATGGCAAATCGCGGCGATGGGTCGATCGAGCGTCCAAAACGCGGCGACTTTCGATTGGAGCACCCGGCTCTCTAGGTATTGCTTCATCCCGGGCGCGTGGCCGCCGGGGAGAATGAGCCCGTCGAAGGCGTCGGGATCGATCTCGGACCAGGCGATGGTCTTCGCCCACGAGGGCGATTCGGTCAGTTCGCGGTAAAATTCTTTCGGCTCTGGCGCGGCGCCGAGCTGACCAAACACAACACCGGACAAAAGAAGCGGATCGGCCGCGGGGACTGTTCCCGCGCGCTCGGTTGCGAAAACCACGCAGTGCCCAGCGCGCGTCAACAGGCGCCACGGCACGGCAACTTCCGTGACGTCGAAGTCGCGGTCGGGCAAGGGGATAAGAACGATTTTCGCCATGCGGGATGTGTGATTAAGGACCGGCCGCTGGCATTGGGTCAAGGCGCTCAAGGACGCGAAGGACATTTTTTTGGAAGATGCGCGAGATGTCATCCGCGGAAAAGCCGGACTTGCGCAGCGCCGTACGAAGTTTTTTGAACGACGCGGCGTTCGGAAGGCCGGTCGGCGTCACAATCATCCCGTCGTAATCGCTTCCGATGGCGATGGCGTCGATCCCGGCGACGCGCTTCATGTGCGCAAGTTGCAGAACGATGTCGGCGAGTGAGGCGCGGCCGCGACGACCGCAACGGACGTGCGGCCCATGGAACGTCAGGCCGACGACTCCGCCACGCGACGCGATGAGGCGAAGGCTGTCGTCGGTCAAGTTGCGGTGATGGCGGCAAAGTGCGCGGCTTGCGGTGTGCGATGCGATGGGAGGTTGACGCGAGATCCGTGTGACATCGCGAAGCGTCGCGGCGCTCGCGTGCGCGGTGTCGATGAGAACGCCGAGCTCGTCGGCCAGTGCGACGAGCCGTTCGCCGAGCTTTGTCAGCCCGCGTCCGTTTTCGCCGCGGGTCCTCCTCGCCGCTTCATCAACATCGCTCTCGGCAAAGGCGTTTGAATTCGTCCAGGTGAGGCCGAGCGCGACAAGGCCGCGGGCGCGCCAAACACGAAGTCGTTCGGGATCGTCGCCGAGCGCGTGCGCACCCTCGATTGCGAGAAGCGCAACACGTTTCCCGGCCGCCCAGGCCGCGCGAATCTCCGCGGCGTTTCGCGCTTGCACAACCGCTCCCTTTGTTTCAGCGAGCATCCGCTTGAAGGCAGCGTACGCCCGCTCGGCGTACGAAACGTGGTCGCGCGCCCGTGCTGGGACCCAGATCGCAAAGAACGCCGCACCGACGTCGCCGGCGGCCATCGTCGCAAGATTGACGTCGGCCGCGCGTCCTCTGAGACGCCGCCCGTGTGCGAACACCTGGTGAACTGTGTCGACGTGCAGATCGATGAGAGTCGCGTCGTTTGCGGCAAGGGCGAAGCAAAGCGCGGTCCAGATTGGCATCAAGCGCCAAGCGGCGGAATGAGAACCTCGCGCGGCTTTCCGGCGACCGTCGGCGGACCGACGATGCCGATGCGCTCCATGATGTCCATGATCTTTGCGGCGCGGCTATAACCCAGCGAAAACTTTCGCTGAAGGAGCGACGTCGAAACGACGCGATTGTCGGCGGCAAACGCCACACAAGCATCGTACATGTCGTCCTTATCCTCGTCGGAAAGTTCCTCGGTTTCCGATTCGAGTTTCGTCTCAAGAATTGTCGTGTCGTAGTCGGGCGCGCCTTGGCGCTTGAGCGACTCGACGATCTGTTTGATTTCGTCTTCCGTGACGAGCGCGCCGTGAACGCGGAGCAGATCGCTTTTTCCGGGCGGAATAAACAGCATGTCGCCGTTGCCGAGCAGCTTTTCGGCGCCCATGCCGCCGAGGATGGTGCGCGAGTCTTCTTTGCTCGTCACCTTGAACGACACCCGCGCTGGGAAATTTGCTTTTATAACGCCCGTTATAACATCGACCGATGGCCGTTGCGTCGCGACGATGAGGTGAATGCCGGCGGCCCGCGCGAGTTGCGCAAGCCGGCAAATGCAGCTCTCGACGTCTTTCGACGCGACCATCATGAGGTCAGCGAGCTCGTCGATAACGATCACGATGTAAGGCAGCTTCTTCGGGATCGGTTTGGGAGCGGGCGCCGCGCTGTCCGCCTCCTCAGCGAGGGTCGCGTGTGCCGATGGGGCGCTCTGGTCGAGTCGCTTCACGATGACGCGGCGACTCGGCGATTCGACGACCGCCGGCGCTTCGGGCAAACCAGCCGCGAGCTTCTCGACGCGCTTATTGAATCCCGTGATGTGCCGAACGCCATATTCCGACAGGAGCTGATACCTTCGCCCCATCTCCTCCACAGCCCATCTGAGCGCAACCGCCGCCTTCTTCGGATCGGTGACAACGGGCAGCAAGAGATGCGGAATGCCGTCGTAGAGCGACAGTTCCAGCATTTTCGGGTCGACCATGATCATGCGAACTTCGTCGGGCGTCGCGTTCATGAGGACGCTAACTATCATCGAATTAATCGACACCGATTTCCCACTGCCCGTTGCGCCGGCGACAAGAAGGTGCGGCATGCGCGCGAGATCCGCGACGACGGCGTCTCCAGCGATGTCCTTCCCAAACGCCAGCGACAACTTTGATCCGGAGCGGAATGCGCTGTGGCCGATGATCTCGCGCAAGAAAACCGTCTCGCGCCGCGCGTTCGGCACCTCGATTCCAACGACACCCTTCCCCGGAATCGGCGCAACGATTCGCACGCGTTCGGCCTCAAGCGCAAGCGCGAGGTCGTCAGACAAACTCGTAATGCGCGAGAGTTTTAAGCCTGGCGCAGGCGCGAACTCATACATCGTGACGACGGGGCCCGGGTGAATCTCACGAACCTCGCCCTCAACGCGGTAGTCGCGCAGTTTCGCCTCGAGCCGACGCGCGTTCGCAAGGAGCGCCTCGCGGTCGATTTCGAGCGTCCCGGGCGGTGGTTCATCGAGAAGTGAGACTGCGGGGAGCGTATAGGGACCACCGCGTAGATCGAGCGGCAACACCGTCTGCTCACCGTCGTCCCGCGCGGCGTTGCGATGGGTCGTTGGCTCGACGATGGTGGGCGAAGGCCGCTCGACCGGCTCCGACGCGACGACATCCGCTTCGGTGACTTCAAGCGTTGGCTCGCGCGGTCCGCCTTCGACTGGCGCCGCCGAATTCGGTTCCGGCTCAAGGTCGGCCGGCTCACCCCACGTAAACACTTCATCGCCTCCCGCCTCACCATCCGCGAGCGCCTCGGTTTTCTTTCGTCGACGCGGCTTGGCGGCGCTGGATGGTTCTTCGCCATCGGCCGGCGAATCCGCGATTGCATCAGGCGCCAGCGACCCCATTACGAAAGCGCCGCCACCCTCGCCGCCCTCAACAATCGCCGGAACGGTTACGGGCCGAGAAATCTCGCCCCGAATGCCGCGCGCAAATCCGTGAATCGCCGTCACCGTCCGCGAAACCGCTTTCCATGTTCCCGTCGCCAGCTCTCGGGGTGATAACCGCAAAACAAGAAACAGCGCGGAAACCAGGACTGCAACAAGCACAATCGCCGACCCGGCGTACGAAAGGAGATCGCGCGCCGCTCCGCCGACCGTTCTCCCAAGAAGGCCGCCGGGAAGAAACGGGCCGTCCCATTCGTGGAGCGCGAGCTCAAAGAGCGCCGAGACCGACACGACGCCCAAGAGCGCCCCGACGGTTCGACTCGTGGCGCCGTGAACGTGGATGCCGCGAACCATCATCACCGCGATAACGACCGCCGCCACAACCCCAAGGTACGCGCCCCACCCGACCGCCTGGTACAGCAGATCCGCAAGCACGGCGCCGACGACGCCAACCCAGTTTTGTATCGGTCCTTCGCCCGCACTGTTCACCGACGGATCGGTCGGGTGATACGTGACAAGCAGCAGGAAAAGCAAGACGGCGGTTGCCGCGAACAAAAACGCGACAAGATCTCGCACACGGGACGTCAACGTCCTTCCGGCCATCGTCCCATATATAAGGATGGGCCGGCCAAACGTCAAAATTTCCCCTGATAAAAATATGCTCATCATAAGTTCGACGCTCGTGTAAAATGAGCCGTTGATGGCGGCCGGGGCGATGAGAACCCGTAGAATCAAGCTTCCCCCGCAGATTTGCGCCGCGGTTTTTGCAGCGACGCTCCTCCTGTCTTGCGTGCAACGGTTCACGCCGGTATCCCAGGTTGCTGCGCCAAGCGCTTCGGTCGACGCCGCCAAGTCAAGTTACAACAAGATAGCGCTACCGAAGATGACTCGGATCGACCTCGTGGTCATGATGAGTGCCGACGGGTTGACGCTGAGCACTTCAATGGGCGACGTGGCAACTGGATGCGCTGCGTTGGGAAAGGGGCCAACGGTTCAGATGGTCGGCTCAAAGTTCGAATTCGTTGCGCTGCAGGTGTGCGCGCGGCGGATTCGTGACGCCAATCCTCACCTTGTAACTGAGCGGCAGGTTCGTTTGGCGGCGGACGCTGACACCCGATACGACGATGTGATTCGTGCGATGGACGCACTCAGGGGCGATACCATCGGCTCGTTGTTCCCACATGTCGTGTTTTTGGTGTCGCGCGCGGATCGATAGCGCTTTTTCTGAAGGCAGGTTCGCAGTTGGTGCAACGGGCGATTCCAGTCTGGGACGCAAATGAGGGTTCTTTTATTCGCGCGCGGAAGCGATATCGAGTTCGGGGGTTTCGCCC
The DNA here is from genome assembly GCA_016192705.1 of Deltaproteobacteria bacterium. Lineage (GTDB taxonomy): Bacteria > Myxococcota > JACPTQ01 > JACPTQ01 > JACPTQ01 > JACPTQ01. The sequence continues at coordinate 19,465 of JACPTQ010000066.1, forward strand.
AAAAGCGCGTCGAGCTCGCGAAGCGCCGCCTCGGAGCCGGTGATGCCGTCGACAAGCCGATCGACGTCGGCGTTCAAGGCGCGCGGATCGCGGATTGTCATCGACGACTCGTTCAAAAGTCGGAGAATGTCCTCGATCGTTTCGATTTGCGTCTCGAGAATCTCACGGTTTTCGCCGGCGTGGTCGATCTTCGCGAGCCGCGCCTTAACGATCTCTAGGCGCCGCGCCTTCGACTCACGCACGCGCTCCGACACGGTCTGCATCTCAAGCTCGATCTCCGCGATTTCGTCCGCAAGGTCGTCGCGCCGCACCGCTTTAAGGAGTCGCTCGTAATGGCTGAGTCCGACAAGCATTTTTAGGTAACCGTCGACGAGCTCTTCGAGGCGCGCGAGCGTCGGTTCCATCGTCGCTTTCGTTTCGGGGTCTGCGTTCGAGAAGCTGCGCCGAATCTGATCGGCGAGCGCACGTATCTCAACAAACTTTCCGCGATCCGCGAGCGTTAACCCGGCAACCGTTGCGTTGACGCGCGCCTCCTTTTCGGCGCGAGCGGCGGCCTCAAATTTCGCATCGACGCGGCGGCGAAACGGCGAGACGCTCGGGACAACCGACAAATAGAGCGCTTCGACCGAAGCCGCGGCGACGAGCGGAATCCAAAGCCCCGTCACAGCGCCGACGACGGTTGCCCCAACGACGGCCCCAAGCGATGCCCAGTGTTTCGGGCTCTTGAGCGCTTCCTTAAAGTAACTGGGGCCCGATTTCGAAGTCACGCGAACATCTCAAGTTGTTTGGGCGGAATGAGCGGCGCCGCGTCGAACCCCTCGGCCCGGAGTGCGCGCGAAAAGTCTTCGCAAAAGCCGTGCATCACGAAAACGCGCTTCGGCGCAACCGCCCGAACGTAACTCATCAGCCCATCAAAGTCCGCGTGATCCGAAAGCGGAATCGCCTCGTCGACTTTCATTCGATAGCGCGTCGATGCGTCGACCGCCCACCCTGTGACGGCGGCGACCTTCACGCCGTGCGTCGCCGTGTCGATCGTGCGTCCGCCTCGACGCCCACCCGGTGGAATGATGACGGCCTCGCCGCGCGCGGCTCGCCCCGCGAGGGCCTTGCAGAGCGGGATGTCGACGCCCATCTCGCGGTAGATTTCTACGATTTCGTAGGCCGCACGATGCGCCCGCGTGGGAATCCCCGCATCGCCCAGAATGCGCGCCACCTCCTGTGCCTTGCCGAGAGAATACGCGAGAAACGCGGGTGTCTCGCCGCGGGCAAGCGTGTCGGTCGCAAAACGGGCGACGGCGGCTTCGACCTCCTCGCGCGCCGGGAATTTATACCGCGGATGACCGAACGTGCTTTCGATGACGAGCACGTCGCATTTGCGCGTCTCATGTGGTTCACACGTGCGGTTCGGCGCGACGTTGAGGTCGCCCGTGTAGACGAGCTGCTCGCCGCCGAGCGAAACACGGATTTGCGCGGAGCCAAGGACGTGACCAGCCGAGAAAAGCTCGATCGTCATTCCGCCGATTGAGAAAACGCGGCCGAACGGTGAGACGAGCGCGGCGGTCTCGCCAATTCGATGACGAACAAGGCGCGCGGTCGCCGGCGTCGCAAGGATTTTGCGGTGGGGTGCGAGATGATCGACATGCGCGTGGCTCACGAACGACAAGTCGCGGGCGCGAACGGAATCGAACCAAAGCACGGTTCCAACGAGGTGAAGGCCGCGCCGATACTCAAGCGCCAAGCGCGAATCACTTGCGCTGCCCAACGCGGACCCTCGTCCAGCTGCAGTCATCACGGGCGCATCATGGAGCCTTCGAAAAAAAATGACAAGGAGCGGATTGACAGGTCGTCGTACGGGTCCCTATCCTCTGATCGCCGGGAAGAGGAGCGGTCAATTGACAACGGACATTCTTCTCATTGAAAGCAACGAAGAAACAGTTGGCGCGCTTCGCACAGCGCTTTCGGAGTTCGACGTGGCGCTCCGCGTCGTGCCGGATGGAACGCGCGGTATCATCGAGGCTGAGAAGCAAAAGCCGACGGCCATTCTGCTCGGACTTGAATTGCCGCCCAAGAATTACGGCTACGTCGTCTGTCAGCGACTCAAGAAATCTGACGTGACGAGCGCCGTGCCCCTCATTCTGTTGTACGCGTCGGCAACTGAAACCGACATCGATCGCCACCGCACGCTTCGACATCGGGCCGACGCTTACCTCAAGAAGCCGTTTGCGGACGCACAGGTGGTGAGCGCTCTCGACCAACTCCTTGGGTCGTTGCCGCGACGCGCGAGCGTTCTGGCGGACGCGCCACGCGACGTGGTTCCAGGAAACGGAAATCCAGGATCTCCGTCCGCGGTTGAAGTCACGCTCCATGACGACGACATTCTGTTTGACGAGGATCCTCCGTTTGTCGCGCCATCCGCTGAATCGCCATCGGCATCCAGCGCCGCGCCACGCGATGTGTCGATCGATCTCGCGGACGATTTGATCGCCGATCTCGATTCAGTTTTTCCGGCCGAAGCGGCGCCCAAACCGCAACCGCTCAAATCGTCGGCGCCGGCAAATGTCACTGTCCGCGGCGTTTCGCGCGTTCCCGAGGCGGCCGTCGGCAAAGTGGAGGAGAAGTCCTCCAGAGATGCCGTCGACTTGAAGAGTGAAGTCGAGCGCCTGACGCGCGTGGCCGAAACGCTTCGCGATGAGCTCGATGCGGCGCGAGTTCAAGCGGGCAACGAGCTCGACGAAGCGAAGAAGCGCATCGCGACGCTCGAGGCCGCGGTCGGTGAAGCCGAAAGAAAGAGCGCGGAGGCGGCCCAAGCGCTGGACGCAGAACGGGCGCGCAGTGTTTCAGCCGCGACGAGAGTCGACGAGCTGACGGCGCGTGTCGCGGAGCTTGAACGCGAAGTTGCGTCGCGCGACGCATCGATTGCGGCCTTGCGCGCGGATGCCGAAAAAGCTGAACCCGAGATTCAGAGGTTGCGGGCGGCCGTCGATGCGGCGACAACGAGCGTCGGCGACATGCAAGCGAAATTGGACCGTGCGCTCCAGGTCCGCGAGCGAATGCGCCGAGCCGTCGATATCTTAAAGACGCTCACCGACGACTAAGGTGCGAGCTTGATAAGCTGGAAGCGCGTGCGCCCGTCGGCCCGGCGCGCGGCCGGCGACCAATCAAACGCGCGAACCTGCGTCGATATGACGATTGAGCGATCTCGGCCGACGGCCAAGCGAACGGGAACTGTCAACGAATTCTGGACGACGGCACCAAGTCGTATTGACCAGTGATGCTCGCCACGCGGTCCGTACTTTGCGGCGTAGAGGGTCGGCAAGTAGGGCCACGCTTCGTCCGCGGGAATTAAGTCGCCTCCCAAACTCGTCGCGCCCTGAACAAGCCCAGCAACCACAATTTCTCCATCATCGTCGATGACAACGGACGGTCCCGCGTGGGCACCCGGATAAACGACGCTTTGCCCGAAGTTCCCCATCGTTCGCGCCCAAACCAAGCTCCCGCCATCACCAGAGTATTTCGCAAGGAGACTTAATCGATTTGCCTGCGATGGGTTCACGAACATTTTTCCGCCGACGTCAACCGAGCCTAACGCGGTCCCGGTGACAACAAGATCCCCGTCCGGGTCCGACGCTATAGTGGAGGCGAACGACGAAAGCCAGCTTGGCCAGACGACGCCCCAGCCGAATGCCCCGGTTTCGCGATACCTTGCAACGAAGCCATGGATGCCAAAAAGCCGAACTCCGCCGTCGTCGTAAAACGAGATTTCGCCTTGCATGCTCCCGGCAACTGACACCTCGCCTCGGCGCCCAATAGAAACACCGCGCGTCACGGTCCGTACAAGAAACCAATCACGCGGTGCAAACCAGTGTTCCCATAGCCACGTTCCGTCGTCCGAAAACTCCGCCAAAAACGTGTTCTGCCGCAGAATACTCGGGCTCACAACGCCGGTCAGCGCGATCTTTCCGGCGCTTCCAATGGCAATTCCTTCGGGCCAATCATTGGAAGGTCCGCCGATCGCCTTCATCCAGACCGGCGCACCCGCAGGCGTGAACTTTCCGAAGACGATGTCCGTCCCGCCGTCACTTACGAAGCGTGCGCCTGGAATCCCGGCGATCGACAACTCGCCCGAAAACGGCAGCGCAACATAGATGTTCCGATTGGAATCGACGGCGACCGTCGAGACGCCCTCGCAAGCCGCGGCGACGTGGCACGGCCGCACCGCGACACCCGCATCGCTCACGAACGAGCGCGCCCAAGAAAGCTCACCGTTCTCAGTGAACTTCGCGAGGAGGCCGGCCGACCGCGGAGATCTGGTGCCGGCGTCGTCGAGCTCGATCGCGCCAACAAAAGAGCCGCCCACAATCGATGCACCGTCGCCATCGACGGCGAGTCCGTGCGGACGAAACGCCCCGAGGAATTCGCGCAGCCAAATAACCCCCAACGATCGAAACGATGCGGTCACAACGCGCGGCGCCGCCATCGTCACCCGACAGCGCCCAGCGTCCTCTTCGCAGACGCCCGTCCACCCCAGAAACCGGCTCCCAACGCCCGGCTCCGCCCGCAACGTCACGACTTCATCGGGCGCAAAGACGCCGCGGCACGTTGCTCCACAACGAATCCCCTCTGGCCGCGAGACAACTTCGCCCTCCGCAATCGGCGCTCCCGGCGATCGCGCGAGCAATTCACGCCGCACCACGAGCTCGAATCCAAACGCGGCCGCAACGTGCTTGGGTCCGTTCATCGTGATCTCGCAACGCCCCGCATCCTCGCAATCGCCTGACCAGCCGCGAAATTCGCTTCCCCGCGATGGAACGGCAGCGAGATTCACCTTCCCCCCATCCGGGAACAGCGCGTTGCATTGTGTCCCACAGTAGATGCCCGGCGGCTCCGAATAGATGGTCCCGCCGACCGGAGGTGCGACCGTCAGCCGCTGTCCCGTCCGTATGGGTCCGGGCGCGAGCGAAAAGTGGGCACGAACCACTGTGTCGTCCGCGAGGTCGACCGTACAATCCAGAAGCCCAACGCAACCGCCAATCCAGCCGTCAAAGCGGGAACCCTCACGCGCCGATGCCCGCAACGACACGCTCGTCCCCTTTGAAAAGGCGCGCGAACAGTGAACACCGCAGTCGATGCCGTCTTCCTCGGGCCCCGACGCCGATTGGATCGAGCCGAAACCTGGCCCGTCCCGAATAACGGTCAAGATTGCGGTCGGCGACTCACCCGGCGCAGCAGGTGTTCCCGCACAACCGATCCCTGAGCCAATGAACGCGATTCGCAGGGCGCGCTTCACGGCGCGAACTTGAGAAGCACGACGTTAGGCGAATCGGTCGACGGCCCGGCGTTCGGACCCGCGCCAAAATCGACTGGGTAAAAAATGTCGGCGAGCGCCCAGATTTCGTCGCTGGGCCCCGTTGCAACGGACGCGAGCCAACCCCACGCGTAGTAATTGTGGGGAGGAGCGAACGGCCCCTGTTTGAATCGCTGAGCCCACTTAAGCGACCCATCGGACCCGTATTTCGCCAGAAAAAAGTCGGGTGGATAGCTGTAAGCCGACGTGCTCTCAAGCAGTTTCCCGCCAAAGTCGACCGTCCCCCAGAAAACCCCGCTCAAAATCAAATTGTTCTGGCGATCGACCGCAAGCCCGCCCAGATTCTGCGTGCTCGCCGCTTCAGTGGCCGGCGCGCCGATGTTCTTTGCCCATTGAAGTGTCCCGTCTGGTCCGGCGTACTGCACCAGGAAGATGTGTGATCGGTTCCACGGTGCAACCACGGTCCCTCCGCCCAAATCGGCCCAGTGCACGAAAGACCCGCCCACAACCGGATGCCCGTTCTCGCCGACGGCGACCGAAACAGTGTGGTCGTTGCTGCCGCCGCCAATCTGTTTCGACCAAAGGTGCGCGCCGGTCGCGGAGTATTTCGCGATGAATCCGTCGGAATAATAGTAGGTGCCTATCGGCGTAAGGCGCCCGCCGCCCAAATCGATCCCGTACGAAAACGTCCCAACGACAAAGATATTGCCAGCTCCATCGATCGCGACATCGCGACTCCACCCCGACCCTCCGCTTGCGTCGACCGAAAACTGCTTTGACCACAACGGCGCACCGTCTTTCGATATCTTGGCGACATACGGAGCCCACCCATTCGACCCATTTCGTAACTCGCCCCCACCAAAATCGATGGTCGGGCTGTAGAAACCTCCCGTGATGACCACGTTGCCTTCGCGGTCAACCGCAAGCCCTTGTGCGGTATCCACGTTACTTCCGCCGTAGCGCCGTGACCAGACGTGTTGCCCAGCTGAAGAGAATTTCGCAACGAAGATGTCGAAGGTCGGCGCACCCCCTTGCGCCGCGGGCCCCCGCGCGCTGATCAGCGCATCGGACGGGGCGCCGCCGATGTTCATTTCACCGATGAACTCTCCGGCCACAACGACAGCCCCGGTGCTGTCGACCACGACCCTCCAAGCCGATTCGCACGGCGGGTGTTGCGTGGAATAGTAGTATGGATAGTAGTAGTAATTGTAGTAGCCGTAGGGGTAAGTTGGACAATAGTAATTGTAAGGTATTGCCCCTCCATCGCTTCCAAAAGATTTCGACCAAATCGTAGCGCCCGACGACGAGAATTTCGCGATAAAGGCGTCTTCGGCGCCGTTGCTTCGGAGGAGACCGCCACCAAAGTCGATCGTGTTCGAGAATGTTCCCGAGATAACGGCGGCCCCCGAAGGGTCAGAAGCGGCCGACGCCCCCCAAGCCGATCCCGGAAATCCGAAGCGCCGTTCCCAGGCGAGACCCGTTCGGGTGAACTGCGCCGTAAGGCGATGCGACTCGTCGATCGCGATGGTGCACGGAGATCGAGTGCCCGTGCAGGTGCAAGCGGGCGGCGCGCAGGCGCCAAGCCAACCGCTAAAGATCGTCCCCAAGTCGGCGCGCGCGGTGAGCGTGACAACGACGTCGTGCGGAAACGCCGCGGTGCAGGCCGGGCCGCAGTTGATCCCCGCGGGATCGGACGTCACCGTCCCCGTGCCTCCCGGATCGCTGGCGTTACGACCGATTCGACGCGGAACGACCGTCAGGGTTGGGCCGAAGTTTGCCTCAACTTGCTTCGGCCCATCAACGGTCAACGTGCAGTTCTGCGCGGTTCCAGAGCATGCGCCCGACCATCCTGTAAAGGCGCCACCATTCTCTGCGAGAGCCGTGAGCGTGACCTCCGCGCCTTCGTCAAACGTCGCGACGCAAAGCGCCCCGCAGTAAATCCCCGTCGGGCTCGAAGCGACAACGCCACCCGGCGAAGTAACAACGGTTACCGCGTGGCCAGTCCCCGGGGCCGTGCGTCGAAAACGCGCAACGACGTTTGTGTCGCCCCTCTGCTCGAAAACGCAGCGCGCCGTCCCTTCGCACGGTCCCGACCACCCGTCAAAGACGGACCCGAGGTCAGCCGACGCGGAAAGCGTCACGGTTCGGCCAATGCGAAAGAGCACGGAGCACGTCGAGCCGCAGTAAACGGCGTCCGGCTGCGACGTCACGAGGCCGCTCCCGCTCCCCGAGCGCGTGACCGAGACACTCGCATACTCAAGGACGGCGCCATCGGCCGGCGCTTCGTCTGGAGGCGTCGAGCTACACGCGATCGCGACGAGAAACAGAATACCTTTTCGCATCGCCACCCTCTTAGGTTCGATCCCGGATTCCCGTAACCTATTCTCCTCTCTCACCCAGGAGACGGTTCGACGACGTCGTTGTTGCAAAGAAATCGATCGCAACACGAGATCGGGGATCGATTCTGTTTGTTGAACGCGTTTTAGGGCGCGCAGTTCGCGTCGATGTTCCGCACAAAAGACTCAAAAAACTCAGCGCCAGCCTCGGCACCCAGGAATGCGCCTTTCACCGGCCGGAGCGTCGATAAGATTTCTACGTAGCGCGCCAGAAACCGCGCCGCCAACGGCCGATACGACCAATGCCACCGCTCCTCGCCATATCCATGCGCGAACTTTCCGCCGTTTCGCGTCCCGGGCGCTCCCCGATACGGCTGGCAAAACCCGAACCGCGACGCGTTCTTTTCGAGCCATTCGTAAACGGGGCGCCCCTTCGCGCTCGTCCACGCCGCATCGACGAGGCAATCGCCGCCACAGTTCGGGTGCCCGAGATCGACATCGGTCCCCCAATGGTGCCGACTCGTCCCCGGCATCGACGACCACTGCAAAATTCGCAGCGCGCGCGCGCGATCGTCCGTGGCCCCCGGTTCCTTCCGCCATTTTCGTTCCCAAATGGTTTTTTGATCCGCAAATGTCCGCGTCGCCGACGGAACCCAAAGGCGAATCTTCGCTTCTTTCCACGCTGCGTCCGCCATTTCCCGATAGCGCTTCGCCACTTCGCCCCGCAAGCACTTTCCATTACCCAGCGACACGAATCCCGCACGCCCACACGCCCGCGAAAACTTTCCGAGCAGGTCGTTCGCCGAAATCTCCACGTCGCCAGCGTTCGCCTGCGATCCGGCCACGAAGCCGACCAACAACAAGATTGCGCTCCATCGATTCATGCCCACTTAGACGGCCGCGACGCTCCGAATATTCATCCGGGCCTACGACCCGTATTTTTCCTTTTGAAGGACGCGCTTTCGCGCCGCCGTTTGAACAACGTTTGAAATGTTCTTACTTTTCGCGAGAATCTTGAGATGGTCGTCGCGGAGCGTCTGCAAGAACTGCAGAGCAAACGGAAGTGGCGTCTTCGGATTGGTCGCGAGATTCCAGCGCACCTGATAGTTCTTTGTCCACTCGCGGTTTTTCGAAATGTACCGAATCACGTCGTCAATGAGCGACTTGTTCGCGGACAGCACGACAATTTCGTTCTCCGTCATGCGCGGATTCTTCACGGCCGCACTCGCGATGAGGCGATTGGATTCGCGGATGAGTTTTCCACGAACCTCTTTGTTTCCCAACTGCGCATACCGAATCTTTTGCGAAATGTTCATCGACAAAAGCAGCTTCGTGACCGACGCCACCTTCTCCGTGTTTTCGCCCTCTTCCTTCTCGTCCTCGTCAAACAAGCTTCGCGTATCATCGGCCGACAGCCGAATGTAACCGCCACTCGCCGCCGCAACTTCGGCCGGCGCTTCGGTCTCGACCGGCAACGCGACCTCAATCGGCGCCGTCGCGGGAACCCCTTTCTCCGTTTTCAAAACGCCGAGCGCCTCAGCCGCCTCCTGAAACGCCGGTATGCCGTCGACGATGACGCCATTTCGAACCGCAAAATCGATCACGCGATCGACGGTCGACATCCGCGTGCCCTTGTTGAAATAAAGCCCCTCGATGATCTTCGGGTGTCTCAAGAGTCGCGCCTGATTCTCGGCGATGATTTCGAGCTCGCGCTCTTTGCACGTCGTCGCGAGATACGCAAACGTCTCGTCGTGCGTCGCGGGGTTCAAAAGCACTTTCTCAACGAGCCCCGGCACCTTGGGCCCCCGCGCGCGCGCGATATGGTCGAGCACCTGCGGTGGCAACGCCGTGCTTGCAACGCCCATAACGATTTTGTCGGGGATTCCCGCGAGCGTTGCTTTCGCAGCCGCGGCGACCCCAGCGTCGGCGTCGTACATCAAAAGGTACGCAACCTTAACGAGCTCGCCGGGCGGCATGGGGGCGAGCCCCTTGGCCGCCATCATCTTGAAGGGCACCGGCGATTTCGGGTCGCAGTGCTTTCTGAGCGCGTCCGGAATCTCCGTTAGGGTAAAGGTTACCTGCAAATTTATTCGTCCTCTTCCTCTTCTTCGCCCTTATACGCCGCGACGATCTTATGCGCCTCATCCGGCGGAACCTCTTCGTTGTGCGACCAATGCATCGTGAAACCGCCCTGACCGCTCGTCATCGAACGCAAATCCGCCGCATACCGCTGCACCTTTGAAAGCGGCACCGTCGCCTTGATGACCGACGATTTCCCGACGGTCTCGTACCCCGCGACCTTCCCGCGCCGACTCGACAAATCGCCGATGATGTCGCCCATAAACTGCTCGGGCACTGTGATTTCCATCGACACGATCGGCTCGAGCAGGCACGGCTTCGCTTGCTTGAAGACCGCCTGAAACCCTTTGCGCCCCGCGATCTGAAACGCGATGTCGCTCGAATCGACGTCGTGGTACTTGCCGTCGAAGCACGTCACGCGCACATCAACGACCGGATACCCCGCGATGACGCCGTCCGCCATGCGCTTCACGATCCCCTTCTCGACCGACGGAATAAACTGCCGCGGGATCGATCCGCCGACGATCGCGTCGACGTATTCAAACCCACCGCTCCGCGGCATCGGCTCAACGCGCAAGTAACACACCCCAAACTGCCCGCGACCGCCCGACTGTTTCTTGTGCTTCCCCTCGCCTTCCGCCTTCCCTTTGCACGTCTCTTTGTACGGCACCTTCGGCACCGTCAAATCGACGTCCACCTTGAATTTCCGCTTAAGCTTCTCGGCGTGCGTCTCGACGTGCACCTGCCCGAGCCCCGACAAAAGCATCTCTTTCGTCTGCTCATCGCGCGTCACGCGCAACGTAAAATCTTCCTCGCACAAGCGATGAAGCGCCGCGCCGATCTTGTCCTCGTCGCCTTTCGACTTCGCGTGAATCGCATACGAGATAACGGGTGGCGGCGCCTCAATGAGCGGATACGTGACGACGTGCTTATCGTCGACGACGAGCGTGTCGCCGGTCTGCGTCTCCTTGAGCTTCGCAACCGCGATGATGTCGCCCGCGCCCGCTTCGTCGGTCGGCTCGAGTTTTGAGCCAAGCATCAAGTTGAGTTGCCCGATCCGCTCCTTCGATTTTCGCGTCGCGTTGTATAGGTCGGAATCGCTCTTCAGCACCCCCGAAAAGATGCGCATCACGGACAACTTGCCGACCGCGCTGTCGAGCGTCTTGAACACCAAGGCCGACATCGGGTCTGACTCGCTTCGCGCGCGTTCAACGTCCGCGCCATCGGCCGCGCGTCCTGCAAGCGTCGCGCGATCACCCGGCGACGGGAACGACGTCGCGATGAGGTCGACGAGCTGCGCAACGCCGACGTTCTTACTCCCCGAGCCGCACAAGACCGGAATCACAAGCCCCGTCGCGATCGCCTTCTGGAGACCCTGGTTAATCTCGTCTTCAGACAAGTCGCCGCCCTCGAGGTATTTTTCGATGAGCTTGTCGTCGGCTTCCGCGATGCGTTCGATAACAGCGCTTCGCGCCGCGGCAACGGCGTCTTTCATCGCCGCCGGAACGTCGATTGCGGTTGCCGTTCCCGATCCATCGACCGCGTACTTGTACGCCTTGAGCGACAAGAGGTCGACGACGCCTTCAAACGTTTCGGCTTGTCCCATCGGCATCTGCAGCGCGACCGTGCGCGGAACTTCTTTCCCATCAACGAATCCAATCGTTTTGTGAATGTCGGCGAGGCACGTCTCAAAGTTCGCGCGCTCGCGATCCATTTTCGTGACGAACACGACGCGCGGAACTTTCAAATCCTCGGCGTACCCCGCGAGCCGCTCCGTCATGATTTCAACGCCGTGTGGCGCCGACACAACGATCACCGCTGCATCGGCAACGACGAGGCAGTTTCGCGTGTCTGGAAAAAAATCTTTCTCGCCCGGCGTATCGAGAATCGTGAAGTGGCGCTTCTTCCACTCGAAGTGCCCGTACGCACTGGATATCGTGAGGCGGCGTCGCTTTTCTTCGGGCTCGTAATCGAACGTCGACGATTCGTTGTCGGTCGCCCCGAGCCGCGTCGTCGCCTTCGCTGAGAAAAGGCACGCCTCGGCCAGCGATGTTTTCCCGACACCCTGGTGGGCCACGATGGCAACATTCCTCACGTCCTTTTGCGCGAATTTCCTCACGAAACACCCCTTTCCGTTTCAGAAACAAATGAGCCGACGGGCTTAAAGGTGGGGTTCGCGCTCTGCAAGCAGGCGCTCCCCATTTTGCTCGCGCACTCAAGCCACTGGCTTTCGTGCCAAAGGCTCGCAAAATTACCGCGCGCGCGAATCCGCGTCAACCCTCGGAATCTGACGAGGTGCCGGTTTACAGGTTCGAGTCCGCACCAAGGAGATGCATCGACGCGCGTCGGTGTCAAACCGTTACCGTAGCCTGCCGGGACCCGACACGTTACGATGCTTGCCGATGCGCAAGATGATTCCCGTTTCCCTTCTCGCGATGATCGCGTGTACGAAGGAACCGGCGCCGTCTGCTCAAGCCACCCGAGATTTCAGCGAGTCCCGGCCCAGGGTGCGGGAAGCCGCGATTGACCCAAAAAACGTGGAGATCGCGCGCCGCGCGGTCGAGAGCGCGCGAAACCTCGTGCCGTATCGACGTGACGGCTGGAGCCCAGCCCAAGGCGCACCGGTTCTCTACCGCGTTTCGAGCGGTGGTTGGCATCTCGGCACGATCGATCGCGCTGAGGATGTTCGTTACCGCATTGAGGCGAAGCGCCACCGCTTGGATCGCTGGCTCGGACCGTTCGACGTCGGGCCGCCGCCCGAACTGGCCGACCCGGCCCCTCGGCCAGACGACGTCGTGCTGGTCCGGGGCCGTGGCGATGCTGAGTGGAGCGTTGGCCACGTAACGGCCGTGAACGGCGATCGCGTGCGCGTCCTCTTGGCCTCGGCCGAGACCCACGACATCGCGCGGGCCGATCTGGTGCGACTCGTCCCGCGTCAGAACGCGTGGCTGCCACCCTACACTCCAAAGACGATGACTATGCTCAGTCGATCGATGACAATGGCCGAGTTCTTGAGCGAGATGGGCGTGACCCGTTTCGACTTCCACCCGCACGCGGACAAAACAATCAAGTGGTACGCCGGCAGTCGCCGCATCGCGGACGCGCGTTACCGGATCATTCTGTCTTGGGGCCCGTACCGGAAGTACACGATGGGGTGGGCCGTTGATGCGTTCGCTCGAAATGACTTCCCGGTGGTGCCAAAGCAGGATCCCGCGGAGCAAGCGGTGTACACGAACGTTCTCGAGGACGCGGCCTGGGAGCACGCCGCGCGCATTGCGGAACGTATCAGCGCCGATTTTTTCTATCGCGCAGGAACCCTCTTCGTCGCGGTGAGCAACTTCCGTTTGCTCGTGCCGAAATCGGAGCTTGAAACGCGCGACATGAGCACGCACTCACGAGCCATCCTTGCTGAGAGTGCCGCCCCGAAGGACAGACCTGCTCCTCCACGGATTACTGACAAACGACCGCGTTAAAGAAAATGCTGTTCGGCGACGCGTTGCCGTGCCACGCGATCCCCCACTCGCGACGCAGCGAACTCCAGTCGATGCTCGGCTTCGCCCGTACGGTGGAGCCGGTTGGTCCCGAAACGCGCGTCCTCGTCGCGGCACAGGTGGTCGCATCGGAATCGCCTCGATGAACCAGGCAGAACCGGATTTCTGAGTCGGCCGCCATACCTGGGTTGAAGCCCCACGCGACCCCGTAATCGCCGTTCGTCGCAACGGCGATCGTTGGGTCGATGATCAATGCGGCTGTCACAGTTGAGTCGAGGATGATCGGACCCGCGACCGTGGTGCCCGACGTGTTGACACGAGCGAAGCGCACAAATTCCGAGCCGCTCGTTCCCTGAATATAAACAAGGCCGAACTCATTCGCGACCGGATTCCATGCGATGGTCGCCGACCCCGGCGGTGGCGGTCCGGACGCGCCAACTGAAGCTGACGCAAACCCTGAGCCGCCATCGCTGATACGTCCGACTTTCGTGATGGGCGGTGAATCTTGCTCGTAGGCGATGCCGTACTCGGAGACGAAGGACGCCCATGCAAGAAAGCGGCTCCCACCGAAGCTGTTCACGCCGCCGTCGACCGGCTTCGTCTCGGAGTTCGGCACTAGGCCAAGTGTCACGTCTTGCTGAAGTCGCGCAAAATAGAAGAAGGCGTTGGAAAGGTAAGCCACTCCGTAGTCGCTTCCGTTCCAATCAACAGCAGCGCCGTGAAACGAATCTGCTCCCCCACAGGCGCCCTGCTGGCAACTCACCTGGCGCGTCGAATTCGGAACGATGCTGAAACCGCCCGTAAAAGCCCTCATAAACACGGGTCCGATTAAATTCCCATGGTTTGTTCCACCAATGAGGAGGAGCAGGTACCGCGAGTTTGAGTTGTCCCAAAAGAGCTCGGGACTTGTCGGATAGTAGCCGGCGTCAGAAACGGCGAGCTCCGTGACGAGGGTGGCCCCTTCGATGAGGCCTGCGTCGCTGATGCCAACAAACTCAAGGCCGAGGATCTTCGAATCCGTCGCGGGCGACGTGACGTCGGCTTGATAGGCGACGGCCCACTTCCCCGATGCCGAAGCCCAACGGAGTGATGGCGCCTGGCAGCCAGATCCTTGCGAGCACCCAGCGTCGGTGAGAAGCCAGTCGTTCGCGGACGCTCGGAGAGCGATGCCCGTGCACGCCGGCCCCGCGTCAACCCCGGCGTCCGCGCCTGCATCTGGACCTGCATCCGCGCCCGTACCGGCGTCCGCTCCCGCATCCGCGCCCGTTCCAGCGTCTTCTCCCGCATCGGCGCCCGCGTCAGCGCCGGCATCCGTTCCTGTCCCCGCATCCTCAATGAAGGGGCCCGCGTCGACTCCCGCGTCCGGGTTGTAGCAAAGGTCCGGCCGAAGGCACGTCAACACGATTTCAACGCTTCGTTGTGCCGGCCCAAATTGGATGCCAGCGTCGCTCGTGTCCCGGTCCTGAGAACCCTCCGCGACGGTCGTATAACGGCCCGCGACAAGGCGCCCAACCACCCGAAAACTCTCCGTAATCGTACCGGTGACCCAAACGCCCCAGCGCGGCTGGGCACCAAACGGATTCGACAAAACGCGAAGCCGCCATTCGAGTTTTGGGTCGGCGTCGAACTGCGCGATATCCTGCTCCGCGTCGAACCCCTCCTCGGTCTTCCCCCGAAGTGGCCCGCCCGACACCGAAAACAATCCGCCATCGGCCGTGCTCAATTCGTCGACAATGACGTCGACCTTGAGATCCGTCTGCGCCGAGAAATCGGGAGGCAACACGAGTCGCACATAAACCGATTGATTCGTGAGGCCCACCCGCTCGGTGCACGAGACGAACATCATCGTCGCGACGGCCGCGGCCACAATTCGGAAACGCCGCGACATCATGGGCCGACCACGAATCCGCGGTTAAACGTCTCTGTCTTCTTGAGCATGATCGGCAGCGCGACGCCGGCGGCGGCGACCGTCCCGACGGCTGTCCAAAACCACCACTTCTTCAAGACCGACACCTCGGGCGGCAAATTCGGGAGCATCAACGGCAAAACGATCGGTGGTCCCGCTTGCGTCGGGGGCGGCGGCGGCGCTTTCGCGACCTTCTGGACCTTTGCGTAGCGGTTTTTGAACGGCGCCAAGATCGCCGGGTCTTCCTTCGCCTCTTTCATGAGGTGTTCCGCACGCAAAAGCCGCTCGTTGATCTGATAAAGGTAGTTGTCGATTTCAAACGGCTCAAGGACCAGGCGAAATTCGTTAAGCGAAAAAAGGAGGAGATCCAGCTCCTTACGGATGTGAAGCGCCTCCTCGTCCTTCGCGTCGTTCTTTTTCGCGAGCATCGTTTTAATCCGTTCCTCGCGCCAATTCATGAGGCTCCGCTCGAGGTTTTTCTCGGTCGCCGTGATGTACGGGTCTTCGTTAATGAGCGCGCCGAGCCCCTTAAGCGTCGCAAGCGCAAGCTCGGGGCTGCCTTGCTCAATATGTTTGTCGATGTTCGCGACGGCACTCCGAAGTGGCGTGTCGGTCTTGGGGTATCGTTTGTACCGCGTGATGTTAATGACGACGTACGGTAAACCCGTGAACTCCTCCTCGTTCGCAATCGAAACGAGCCGGTTTCCGCGCAGCTTCAGCGTTTTGAAAAGGACGTGCGGTTTCAGATGTCGATATTTTGGCGGCGCGTTCGCGGGGGGCACCGCAATGAGGACGTGGCGTCCGGCGGCAAAAAGGAGATCCGGCTTGTCGCGGTAAATCCGGTCAGCCGGAAACATGGTCGTGCCGTACGTCCACGATTTCGCCCGAAACCCAAAGATCGACGAAAACATGTTCATCCCCTGCTCGACGCCGACGTACTTCATCGGGTTGATCCGCTTGAGCGCGTCGCCCGCTGGCCCCTGAAGTTGCGCCTTCAAAAACGTGCTTTCTGCGGCCGGCACAGCCGTGAAGTGAAAATTGAGCGTCACGTTTTCACCGCGGTACAAAAACGGCTCGAGCGCGACGAGATTGTCGAAGTTCAAAAACGCGTACTCGCCAACGCTCTTCCGCGTATCGAGAACCGTTTTGATCGTGCGCCCTTCCCCGAGAACACCGGTGATTTCGAAGCCGAGTGCGACGTCGGCGCCGAGCATCCCCGGCAAGTCGCGAAAGAATACGCTGTCGATCGAAATCGCAACGTAGTTCAAGTTCGTGTTGATCGCCGTCGTCGCGAGCTCGTTCGCTTCCCACGTCGACAGCTCGAGCTTCGCGCCCGTCGAACGAAACGCGATGTGGTTTTTCCAGTCGACCGTCGAGCGGCACGCACCCGTTCCCGCAACAAACGTGAGCGCCAGCGCGGAACCGGCGAGCCGTCGTCCGTAAATCGTCGCCATGCAAAAGAGTACCGTGCCGACCAGCGCTTGTCGAACTTTGCGCGAGCCGACTTAGTTGCGGTACGCCTTCTGCTCTTCCATCTTCAGAATCTCGACGGGGTTCAGCCACTTGAAGGCTTCCATGAACGCCTGTTGCCCACGCCAAATCGCGCTGAACGCGGCCGCGATGCGCCGTCGCACTTCGGCCGTGAACGCGACTTTCTGGTCCTTGAGCATCTTGATCACCCGCGTCAGGTACTCGAATAACCCGCGCCCATTCGCTGGAACCGAACGTTGCTGCGACTGGATTCGCGTCGCCTCACGCTGTGCGGCCGTCTGCACGCATCGCTCGCGCGCGCCTCGCACGCTGCTCGTACACCGCGTAATGCTCTGCGTGCAATTCGCTTTCCCTCGACACCCATACACCGCCTTCTTTTGGTCGGCGCAATTCCACGCGGAGCCGTCGGGGCACAAACACTCCGGGTCTTTCGGGCAGATGCGGCAAATGCACTGGCGCCGTGCATCGCGACACTTCGCAAAGTCTCTCAGAAACGTCGACTGGCACGCCTCATCCGCGCGCGCCTCCGTTGAGGCACCCATCGCGAACACCACCGCGATCGCCCCCAAAGTCGCAATTGTTCCCAATCGCTTCATGTTGCTTCCTCCCATTCCTCCAAAAAACCGTCTCGCGCTCATTTACACTCCTGCGCCGCCGTGCCCGAGCGCATGGACTCTTGAACGTACTGAGCCGTCACATCCGTAATATGCACCTTGCCCTTCGAGAGATCTATGGTGCGCTTCCCAATCTTCACCGCATTCCGCCCGACCTTCGTTCCGATTCTGAACCACGTCGACGGATTGATCACGCCCGCGACCTTGGAGGCCCACCGCGCAATCGACGCCGGAATCGACGCGCCGCCCGACACGAAGCCCATCAGCACATCGAAGAGTATGCCGCCCATATAATTGCAGCCTTGCTTCCACCCTTCCGAGATGAGGATGTCCATCAGTACCTTGTCGCGGATGAGCGCCCTGACGCATCGCGTTAGCTTTTGAACGCCCTTTCCAACGTATGTGAAAACCGAGCACGCCAGCGCCGCACCCGGATTACGGCGAATGAGGCCATTACACGGGGCTCTCGTCCCCTCGCCGATGATTCCGACCAACATCGCACCAATGTCGCGGAAGAAATCTGGGATCGCACAGGCGAACCCGCTCACGAGCTGCGTGACACACGTCCCCGCTGGATTCCATGCGATCTTCGCTGCCTCGTGTACCGGAAGCGCGTTCCCGAGCACGCGTCCCGCGACATCGATAAGGTCGCCACACTTGAGTTGCCGAAGAGCGTCAAGCGCCTCGCGCCCAAAGTTCTGCTTCTCTTTTGCGCCCTGCGCCTTTGCGCCGATGATCGAGACGTTGGCGCCTTCCCAATCGTCGAGCGCCACTTGCCAACCCATGATGAGGCGGTTCCCTTGGCGCAAGGGTCGGCGATTCACCGCGCTTAAGCAGCGGTCAACGAACCGCTTCGACATGTCAAGGCTTTGGCGAGACAGCGCGTTGGGCGCGTCGAGCATGCCCAGCTCATCGCGAATCTTCATGCACGCGAGTCGTACCGCTGAACCACCGCACTGTATGATCTGCGCGTCGGTGCGCGCATTTGGGCAGAGTGTTCGCATCCGTTGCTTCTCTTTCGGCTGGAGCGTTACCCGCTGAGCGTGCGCTTTTTCGGCAAAGAGCGGCACGGCCAGCACGCCCAACGAAACCAACATTGAGAACAACGTGCGACTTCGCGCCATGGAGCCTCCAGTTTTTCTTTTCAACCAATTAGACGATGCCATGCGGGACTTATTCAATCAATTTTGTCGGGTGTGTAGGCGTTTGTGGGATGGCGTGACGGCCGCACGCGCGTTCTGGTATATCGGCGTGCCATGACGATCGACGTAACCCAAGTTGAAACCGCGCGCGACCGCGCCGATTTTTTGCGACTGCCGCACATCCTCTATAGAAGCGACCCGCACTGGATCGCCCCGCTCACGATGGAGCGACGCGATTTTATCAACCCGCGCAAGAATCCTTTTTTTACGTACGGCGAGGCGGCGCTTTTCGTCGCGCGACGCGGGCGCGAAGTCGTGGGGCGCGTGAGCGCGCACGTGAACAGCGAGCACGATAAACTCTACAAAGACGACATGGGTTTTTTTGGGTTCTTTGAGGCCGCGGACGATCCAGATGTCGCGAGGGCGCTCATCGCGCGGGCCGAGGCGTGGCTCTCTGCGAAGGGGCGAAAGGCAATGCGCGGGCCGATCTCGTTTACGATGAACGACGAAGTCGGTGTCCTCATCGACGGATTCGACACGCCCCCGTTCGTGCTCATGGCGCATTCGCTGCCGTACTACCCGAAACTTCTCGAGGCGTGCGGGCTCGCCAAAGCCAAAGACCTTTACGCGTGGCGATACATTTCGGCCGAAAAGCCGGCCGAAAAGGCCGTCGCAATCGCCGAGCTCGCACGCAAGACCGAGGGCCTTGTGCTTCGCGATGTCGACATGAAAAACTTCTTGCGAGACCTTCGGATTATTCTCGACATCTTCAACGATGTGTGGCGACTCAACTGGGGTTTCGTGCCACTCACCGAAGCCGAAATTCAGAAGACGGCGAAAGACTTGAAAATGATCCTCGAGCCGCGCCTCGCGATCATCGCCGAGTGGAAAGGTGAGCCGATCGCGATTTCAATTGCGATTCCCAACATCAACGAAGCGCTCGCTGGGCTCGATGGGAAGCTTTTTCCGTTTGGCCTTTTGCGCCTGCTCTGGCGCATCAAAGTGCGCGGGTTAAAATCGTCGCGGCTTGCGCTCCTCGGCATTAAGCGCAGCTACCGTGGGCAAGGGTTTGGCGGACGCGGGCTTGCTCCTCTCCTTTATACCGAGATGCATTTGCGGTCACAAAAGCTCGGGCACTGGGGCGGCGAGCTCGGGTGGACGCTCGAAGACAACGACCGGATCAACGTTGGCATCGAGTTCATGGGCGGCAAAGTTTACAAAAAGTATCGCGTGTTTCAAAAGGCGATTTGATGAAAGTTTTGTTAACAGGGGGAAGCGGATTTTTGGGGTCGCACATCGCTGAAGAGCTTGTTGCGGCCGGGCACACGATTCGCGCGCTCGCGCGGAAGACGAGTCGCGTCGATGATTTGAAGCGGCTCGGCGCCGAAATCGCGCTGGGTGACGCGGGTGATGTTGAATCGCTTAAGGCGGCCGTACGTGGCGTTGACGCGGTCGTCCACAACGCGGGGCTCACGAAGGCGCGATCGCTCGACGAGTTTGAGGCGGTAAACGGGCAAGGAACGCGAAACGTTGTCGAAGCGGTGCGCGCGGAGAACCCCGGCGTCTCGCGCGTCTTGTACGTGTCGAGCATCGCGGCGCACGGACCATCGCCCGACGGTCACCTCCGCGACGAAGACGAACCCGCAACGCCCGTATCTTATTATGGGCGCTCAAAACTATCGGGGGAGGAGGCGATTCGCGCGCTCGCGGGCGTCGTCCCGTTTTCGATTGTGCGGCCGCCCATCATTTACGGTCCACGCGACAAAGACGTCTTAACGATGTTCAAAGCCGTCAAGCGCGGGATCATCCTCGATGTCGGGCCGAAAGGTGGAAAGGTGTCGGCGGTTTATGCGCCCGATGCCGCGCGCGCGATTGGCCGCGTGCTCGTCACGCCGGCCGCAGCGAACAAAACCTACTTCATCGGGGACGGCAACACCTACGGCATCGTCGAGATGGGGCGCGCGATGGCGGCGGCGCTCGGGGGGTTAAAGCCGATGCGGCTCCCGATCCCTACGTGGTTCGTGGCTTTCGCGGCGCGCATGGCCGCTCTCTTTGGCGCGTTTTCGAAGGCTCCGAAGATTTTTACGCCGGACAAGGTCGCCGAGATGAAGCAACGGTTTTGGGTTTTCTCGGCGGACCGCCTCGCGCGCGACGTTGGTTACCGCGCGGAGCACAACTTCACGCGCGGCGCCGAAAAGACCATCGCCTGGTACCGCGATAACAAGTGGCTATAGCTCAATAGATTTTATTCAATAGAAGACTCACCATGTCTACCTTCTGCGCGCAAGGCCTTCGACGCGGCGGCGAATTTCATCACGTGTGGCGCGGAATGCGTTAAGACGCTCTTCGGCTGATCCCATGACGGCGCCTGGGTCCGGCAACGCCCACGACTCGCGCGCGATGGGCCGCGGAACCACTGGGCACTCCTCCTCGGCGCAAAGCGCGACGATCAGATCGATCTGTTCGAGCGGCACGTCGGCGATGCTCTTTGACCAATGCCCCGCGATGTCGATCCCAACTTCGTTCATCACGGCGATCGCATCGCGGCTCACGCGCGCCGGTCGCGATCCCGCACTCCACACGGCCACCTCCGGCGGCAGCAGCTTTCGCCCCCACCCTTCGGCCATCTGACTTCGCGCGGCGTTCGCGACACAAACAAAAAGAACACCGCGCGCGCGTTTTTCAGAAGTCATGACGGAGCCCCGCGACAAAGTTAAAAATGAATCCAGAGGCGGAGTGATCGCCGACCGGGTCGTTCGGATCGGTTTTTGTCGCCGACCGGCGCGGCAACACGGTGAACTGAAACCCAAGGTCGATGGCCACCGGCCGCTTCGTCGCCTCAAACGGATCGGGGAACGTAAACCCGGCGCCGAACGAGACGACGTGCGCGTTGGCGTCGATGTAATTCGACTGCGGCGCCGTCTGACGCGGAATCATCGTCGCCCGATAAAAATACCCCGCGCGCAGTTGCACAACGGAGCTGAGGTCGTACTCAACACCGACCCGCGGAACGAGAACGTTGTACGCACTGACGGGCGCGTCGGCCGTGGACAGGTTGAGCAAATCCTGCAGGCCGAATTTTGCGATGATATCGCCCGACAAGTTTACGCCGAACTTAATCGACGGGTCGGGCGCGTACTTCCAGAGCGCGAGTGTCAAGTCCGCCGAAAACCGAAGCCGTCGCGAGGGGAGATCGTACGACGCACCGAAATTGATCTGATGGGGCGTGTAGTGAACGATGCCGCGCACGTCGAGGTCGATTGTTCCGATCCCTTCGAGCGTGAGGCTCACGGGCAGCCGAAAATCGAGCTCCAGCGCGGCTCTGTAACTGAGACCGAGCTTCAGTTTCCCCTTCGCTTGGTCGTCGAAGACGACCGACGCAAGTCCCGCCGTAAGTGAGGTATTCGCCGCGATCTTAAGGTCGATGTCGTTTTGCGTGATAAGGCGATTCACAACGTCAACCGAAACGCGCGCGTTTCCCGGCGCTTCGGCGAGCGTGTGAAACCCGATGCCGAGCGAAATCTGGTCGACGATGCGGGCCGCGAGGCCAACGAGCACCTGAATCTTGTCGGGGTACGACGTGAAAAGATACCAATGCGGCGTTGTCGGCGTAATCGACTGAATGCGAATGATGCTCGACGTCGGCAAGTAAATCGCGATGCCGAGCGCAAATCGATAGTCGATTTTGTAGCCGAGCGGAAACATGAAGCCGAGCGACAGTCCACCGTAGCTCGGCGCTTGCGCGTTCGCGACGGTGCTGTCCTCTTTGAAGCGATCAATCGAAAGCGACGGCTTGGTAAAGTGGTAGCTGAGTCCCGCGCGCACACGCTTCGCATACGGCAAAAGCGCGGGGTTGTAATAGGTCGCCGTGTAGTCGTCGGCCGCGGCGGTCATTGCGTTCCCGAGTGCGGTGCCACGCGCCTCGAACCCATAGAGGTCAAAGACGGCGGCGCGCGACGCGGCTGGAACGCTAAGGCCCGCAAACAAGAATGAGGCGACCGCCAATCGCCGCGTGGGCGTCACGTCGCGCAACCTTTAGACAGGTACTTGAGAAGTGTCATCAGTTCCTCGAACGCCGTTTTCCCGTCGGGACCACGAATCGTGATGAGATCGATGAGGGCCGGGATGATGGCCGAGATGCGGCTTTGCTCGAGTATCGTCGCGACGATGTCCACGAGAATCGCGTATTTGTCGAGGTTTTGGCGAAGATAGTCCGCGATGGCCGCGACGGCGCCGAGAATCTTTCCATCGGGGTCAAGCGCGACGAACGCGTTCACGGCGCCCGTGACGTCTTTGAACTTGATCTCGTCGAGCGCGAGGAGATCGAAAATCGCGCCGAACAGAATGGCGCCGCCGGTGTCTTTCGTTTGGTGGCACGCGAGCAAACTCTTGAGGGGCGTGAGAATCGACGCCTGCGCGAGAAGATTCTCGCCGAGCGCCATGAGGTCCGACCACGGCGGCTTCGTGATGTCGATGATGGGCAGGGATGAAAGCACGCTGCGAATCGTCGCGAAGGTGCTCGCGACGGTGTCGGTCGTTGAGGACTGAATGTACGAAAAGATCGACGACAAAAGCGCGATGAATCCGTCGCGCCCGATGCAGCCGGCCGCGGCCGGATCGCAGTTGCCAAACTGAAAGTTGTCGAGAAGCTGGTTAAAGGTCGCGTCGGCCGTGAGATCGGCGATGAGCGTGAGAAGCTGTCGAAAGTTCGGGGCGCGGAGGATGTTTGAGACGAGCGCGAGCAGGTCGCGACCGTCGCAACCACGAAGCATCGTTCCGATGAGCGTCGTAACGTTGTAATGCGTGATGTTGTTGGGCGCCGCGAGAAGACCAGCGATGTATCGGAGCGCGCCCTCGAGGAGTGGCAAAAGCGGTTTGTAGGCTGGCGAGTCGCCGATCGTGGTGAGCGTCGAGACAACGTTTTCGATCGGCGTGTTCTTCGCGATGTCGAGAAAGACGCCGATGAGCGCGGCGAGACGGCCTGACGGGTACGACGGATTCGCGGGCTGCACGAGCTCTCGGTCGATGACGACGCTCAGCGCAGGGAAATTAACGCCGCCGTCGGAAATCTGGTTGAGCGTCACGAGAATCTGCGGCACGGAGGGGCAGTTCTTCGCTGGGAGTTGAACCGCGGGCGCCGTCGCGTCGCCAGCGCCGCAGTCGAGAAAAGACGCGGCGACGAGTGTGGCGATGAGGAGCTGCGGGGTACGGCTTTTCATGGCGATAAACAAGGAAAGATACCGTTTCGTCATGCCAGGTGTCAAATCGGGCGCGGTATCCAAAATTTCTCAATAAAACTGGCAAAGAATGTGTGCAAATGGTCGCTCAAAACTTTCCTATTGCCACACGTCGGGAAATGTCGTATAACGGTGCTTTCGAGCCTACGCGAGGCTTGGTCCCTTTTCGGTGTCATACGTGGTGCTTCGAGGGGACGCGGTCGCGGGTGGTCGGTCGAAAGGTTGATGCCGCAAGGCACGAGAGGACGAACGAGGAGGAAGACAAAAATGAGGCGTAAACAACTTGGAGCGCTGACCACTCTGCTCGCGGGTCTCGGACTCGTGGCGCAGGTGGGCTGCGGAAGCAACAACAGCAACCCAACCACATCGTGTAACCCGCCCAACACCGTCGTGGGCAATCGCTGCGTTCCGCAGTCGCCGCCAGTAGACGCGGGCGGCGGAGGCGGTGGTGGCGGCGGAGGAGGCGGAGGCGGTGGTGGTGGTGGAACCGTTATCGATGCGGGCGGCGGAGGCGGCGGCAGCACGAAGACGTGCGCGCAAGTTTACTCGTGCGCGACGCAGTGTACCGACGGTGCGTGCGTGACGAGCTGCGCAAGTGGCACATCGTCAACGGACGCGCAGAGGTGGAACACGCTTTACGCGTGCGCCGCGCAGCGCGGATGTGAAATCAACAACGCGAGCTGCTGGTCGTCGAACTGCGGTAACGAAATGTCGGCGTGCGGCGTTCAGGTTCAGACGCCGCCGGACGCGGGCAGCATAACGCCGGTTAACGCGCGCAACTGCATCGAGCTCGAGAGCTGCCTGGGCGATTGCCAGGACGACTCGGTCACCGACCCGCAGGCCTGCGCGAGCGATTGCGAGCAACAGTCGACGCAAGAGGCGGCGACGAAGTTGAACGCCTTTTATCAGTGCGCAGAGCAAAACTGCATCGTGGACGGCGGCGCCGTGCCGGATGTTCGTGGCTGCATCACGACGAACTGCTCGGCGCAACAGCAAGCGTGCACGAGCGATGACCCACACACGGGAACACTGTCGTGCCAAGCTGTTTACATTTGCGCGAACCTTTGCGACGAAACCGACATTCACTGCGGAAGCGACTGCTTCTTGAAGATTAACGATGTCGGCAAGCAGCAACTCGAGGCGATGAGCGCGTGCTACACGGCTCGCAACTGCCGCGACTTCGCGTGCGTGCGCCAGTACTGCTCGGCGGAAATGACGACGTGCGGAATTCTCGGGACGGCGAACTGCTCGACGACGCTGAATTGCATCCAGCAGGCGGCGAATGCGCAGGACGACAACCAGATCTACGTTTGCTTCTTTAGCGGGACCGCTGCGGCTCAGGACGGTGTCAACAACTTCTACCGTTGCATCAACCAGTTCAATTGCCGCAACCAAGCGTGCGTCACGCAGAACTGCTCGGCGCAACTCTCGGCGTGCCAAAACAACACGCCACCCCCGGCCACTGACGCTGGCAGCAGCACGCCAGACGCTGGTCCTTAATCGCGCCAATTGACGAGGCGCATGGGGCCTCGAACCTCCGAGGCCCCCCTCCTCCTTCCTTCTCACTTCGTTTTCCCACCCAGCCGAATTATCCCCAGCCGCTCCGCCATTTCCGCGTAAAGTTGCCTAAATGGAGTCGATCAGCTATCTACGAGGACAATCCTTGAAGCCACGTGTCCTCATCGGTTTCGTTCTCAGCGCGCTCGGAGCGTGGCTTGCGATGCCCACTGGCGTCGCGCACGCCGCCGAGGACACCGTTCGCGTGATCCAGCCAAAACCGTTTGTTCGCCAAGGTCGCTTCGCGATCGCGCCCATGCTCGGATTGTCGCTCAATGACCCCTACATCCAGCACGTCTTTGTCGGGGCATCGGCGACGTACCATATCACTGAGCTGTTTGCGGTCGGCGCAACGGCCGACTACGCGTTGAGTGCGACAACGAAGCTCACGGACGCGCTCCTAGAAAAACTCAACGTCAGAACCGCCCTATCGCCGATCGACTTCATGGCGGCTGCGAATTTTGAATACACCCCCATCTACGGGAAATTTGCGCTCGTCAATCGTGTCGCGATCCATTGGGACGTTGGCGTCTCCCTGGGCCTCGGAGCGATTCGAACAACCGCAACGGGCTATCATTTCATGGCGCAGCTCGGCGCCGCGCTTCGATTCCACCTGACGCGATGGCTCACGCTTTCGTTTGAAGTTCGCGACCATCTCTTTAGTGAATCCCTTACGGTGTCTGGACAAGCTGCCGGTGGATTCGCGCAGACTTTCGTTTTTAGAACTGGGCTCGGCGTTTTCATGCCGTTTGATTTCGCAACCGAATGAACCGCGTCGTCAAAAGGCTCGCGTTGCTCATTTTCCTCGTCGCGGCCGTTGGTCAATCTTCGCCTGTCGTCGCGCAAGGATCAGGAGAAGTTCCGCGCGACATCATTCGCGCGCGCCTGTACTCGCTGCAGGGCCGGCACGAGCTCCGACCCTTGTTTGGCGTTGGACTGTCCGACTCGTACCGACGCGACTGGCTGTTTGGCGTTGCGTACTCGGGTCATCTCTCGGACGACATCGCTCTTTCTGTTCGCGCGTTTTACGCCGCGGGAGTGGAAACCGCGCTGACCGATGCGATTCGAACGGTCGACCCGGCGTTGGGTGGCACGCTCGCGCTCAACAAGCTTCAGCTTCTCGCGACCAGCGAGTTTGAGTGGTTCCCGATTTACGGCAAGATCGTCCTATTTGGAAAAGCTCAAATTCACTACGAGACATCGCTTGCAGTTGGCGTCGGCGCTTCGCGTTCCGATGGGGCTGGTTTCGATTTTGCGTGGTCGCTGGGCATCGCCACGCGTTTCTTCTTCACGAAGCGAATTGGCCTCGAACTTGGGTTGCGCGATTTCATTCTTCAAAGGGTCGATCCCGCGACTGGGCACAAAACGGCTTTTCACAATTTTGTGTTCGCGGTCGGTCCGACCTTCTTCTTGTAGCTGCCGATGGCGCCGCCCAAAGATCCACCCGACCGTGACAGCATCGTTTGGAGTGACGATGGCGACGCCGAAGAAAACGGCGCTCAGGTTAATTTCGTCGATGAAAGCCCTGATCCGCCTGCGGGTGAAAACAGAAATATCATCACGCTCCGCGAAACTTCGGCGGGTGTGGCCCAGAGCGACGGGGCCGCGACCCCCGCGGATGGGTTGGCCAAAAACGTCGGGTTGATTACGCGTGGACAGATGGCGCGTGCGCGCGACGGCCTCGCGGTTCTCGCACGGGCGTTTCCAGACGATGTCGAGGTCACGGTCGCGCTGGCCGCCGCAGCGGCCGCGTGCGGGGATGACGTGACCTTCGTCGCGAAACGAAAACGATTCCGCGCCGATTGGGTCGCGGGACACCGACCCCCCGGGATCCTCTCGTTTCTTGTTCGCGCGCTTTCGACCGACCACCCGTCGCTGACGCACGCCGCATCCGCGCTCGGCGTCGATGTGGGTGACGTTGCCATCGGCCCGCTTTTGAACATCGTCGAACGCGAAACCGGTGTACCGGGCGCCGCCGTGGCCCGCGCACTCGCGGCCCTTGGTGTGGAGCGGGCTCGGTCGAGACTTCTCACGACCGCGAGCGACGCATCCGCATGGGGGAGATTCGATGCGCTTGAGGCCTTAGGGAAGCTCGGCGATTCGCGCGGCATCGCGCTGTTGCTTGAACAGACCGTCAGCCCCCATGCACCCCTTCGCGCGAAGGCTGCGTGCGCGCTTGGCGGTGCGGGCGACCGCGACGTGGCCGACAGCCTTCTTGGGCTTACGCTCGACACCGACGAATCGGTGCGACGGTCAGCGGCGCTGGCCCTCGGCGAACTTGGGGCGAACCAATTCGTATTTCCGCTCCGACGCCTGCTGTCGGATCCGAGCGAATGGGTGCGCGTCGCCGCGGCCGGTGCGCTCGCGGCACTCGACGACACCGATGGAATCCCAACGCTTTTGGCATCCCTGCGACCCGATGCGCCGACCGATGTTCGTTTGGCCGGAGGTTTTCTCGCGCGCGTCCACCGCAATCGCCCGTCCGTCGCATCGCATTTCGTCTCACATCGGGTTCTTGCCGACGCCCCATCGCCCGACGTCATCGCTCGCATCGACGCCGATTTTTCGCTCGCGCGAATCCGCTGGCGGCGCTGGTTTGCGCCTAAAGAGAGCTGAAACCTAGAACATCACGCATCGAGTAATACCCCGGCGTTCGCCCCGCGACCCAGATGGCCGCTCGAACGGCGCCGCGCGCAAACGTGTCTCGCGTGTGCGCCCGATGAATGACCTCAATGCGTTCGCCATTCCCAACAAAGAAAACCGTGTGGTCGCCAACGATGTCACCCGCCCGCACCGCCTGGATCCCGATCTCGCGTCGCGGCCGCTCACCAATCACGCCGTGCCGCTCGTAACGCGCGTCCTTGGCCAAATCGCGCCCCGTGGCCTCCGCAACCGCGCGCGCAAGCGCCAGCGCCGTTCCCGACGGTGCGTCCTTCTTGAGACGATGGTGCGCCTCAACGATTTCGATATCGTAGGCGTCGCCGAGACGTTTCGCGATTTCGGCGACCGTCGCAAGGAGAACGTTGACGCCGACCGACATGTTCGCCGCATGCACAACGGGACGATCCTTCGCGAGCGGCAGCAGCTCAGTTAGTTCCGCGGGCGCGTGCCCCGTCGTTCCGATGACAAGCGCCGTCTTTGAGCCGCGAAGGTCGCGGGCAACCGCGAGCGTTCCCGCGGGCGACGAGAAATCGATGACCACGTCACATGCCTCGCGAAACGCCGCGGGCGCGCCGAAACCAACGTCAACTTCCGCTGCGAGCTCGACTTCCGGTGACTCCTGAACAACCGCGGCGATCGCACGCCCCATCCGGCCGAGCGCACCGTTGATGCCCACGCGAATTGGCTTGGCCCCGCTCATGAAAGAAGGCCCAACCCGCGCATCGCGCCGACGACCTTCTCACGCACAGACGCCGAAACGGGCGTAAGGGGTAATCGGATTTCATCTCCCGCACGCCCGAGCGCCGCGACCGCTGCCTTCACGGGAATCGGGTTCGCCTCAAGAAAGAGCGCGCGATGAAGCGGCAACAAGCGGTCGTGGAGCCGCCGCGCCTCAGTCCACTCGCCTCGCGCGATGTGGTCCCAAAGCGACGCCATTTCCCGCGGTGCGACGTTGGACGTAACGCTTATCGCGCCGCGCCCGCCCACCGAACAAAACGGCAAATAGGTGAAATCATCACCCGAGAGCAACGTCAAACGATCGCCCACCAGCGCGCGAATTTCGGAGGCTCGCCGCATGTCACCCGTTGCTTCTTTGATCGCAATCACGTTCGGATTCTCGGCGAGCCGCGCCACCGTCTCGGGCAGAAGATCGGCGACGGTTCGACCCGGAACGTTATACAGAATCGCCGGGAATACGGCGTCGTTCACGATCCGCGTGAAATGCTGGTACAGCCCCTCTTGCGTCGGCTTATTGTAATACGGCACCACAAGCAACGCGGCGTCGGCGCCGGCCGCTTTCGCCCGCTTCGTCCGCTCAATCGCTTCGGCCGTGTTGTTCCCGCCGGTTCCCGCGACAACCGGAACGCGCCCGCCTGTCTCCGCCACCACAATCTCGACGACCCGCGCCGCCTCCGACGCCGACAGCGTGGGCGATTCGCCCGTCGTGCCAACCGCGACGAGCCCATCGATCCCCGCTTCGATTTGCCAGTTCACGAGACCGCGAAGCGCCGCCTCATCGATCGCCCCACTCTTGAACGGCGTCACAAGCGCCGTCAGTGTTCCTTCAAAAACCTTTTTCATTTCACCTCACCTCGAATCAAATCCTCGAACGTTTCACGCGTCCGAACAATTTCGTACGACGCGCCCGAAACAAGGACCTCGGCCGGTCGCGGACGCGCATTATAGTTGGACGACATGACAAACCCATAGGCGCCGGCGCTCATCATCGCGATAAGATCGCCCGCCGCAAACTCTGGCAGCTCGCGGTCCTGTGCCAAGAAATCGCCGCTCTCACAAACGGGGCCCACCAAATCCGCGACAGAACGCGGCGCCGAGACCAGTGCCTCACGAATTGCGCGAACCTCGTGGTACGACTTGTAAAGCGACGGTCGAATCAGATCGTTCATCGCTCCGTCGCAAATGATGAAACGCTTTGCTTCGCCGCGCTTATTGTAAAGGACACGCGTCAAGAGTACGCCCGCGTTCCCAACGATGACGCGCCCCGGCTCGAAAACCAGCATGAGCCCGAGGTCGCCGAGCTCTTTGAGAAGACGCGCCGCGTATTCGCTCGGATGCGGGGGCTCCTCGTCTTTGTATGGAATGCCGAGACCACCGCCAAGATCGAGGTAACGAATGCGATGCCCGTCCGCCGCGAGCTCCGCGAGCAACGCGCGGAGTCGTTTGGCGGCCGCAAGAAACGGATCGACTTCGGTCAATTGTGAGCCGATGTGGCAATCGAGCCCGACGACGTCGAGATGAGTGAGGCCGCGCGCCACACGGTAGACACGTCGCGCCTCTCCGTACGCGACGCCGAATTTTGATTTCTTGAGGCCTGTCGCAATGTAGGGGTGTGTCTTCGGATCGACGTCCGGGTTAACGCGAATGCTGATCGGCGCGCGCTTTCCAACGCGAGCCGCGACGCGATCGATTGCGCGGAGCTCATCCT
Organism: Deltaproteobacteria bacterium; assembly: GCA_016192705.1. Taxonomy (GTDB): domain Bacteria; phylum Myxococcota; class JACPTQ01; order JACPTQ01; family JACPTQ01; genus JACPTQ01. The sequence goes on from JACPTQ010000066.1 coordinate 49,730, forward strand.
CGGACTCGACGTTGAACATGAGGATGCCTTCGGAAAGCGCATACGCGATTTCATCTTCGGTCTTCCCGACCCCGCTGTAGACGATTTTGTCGGCCGGAACACCCGCCTTCCGAGCCCGATAAAGTTCGCCGCCCGAAACAATATCCGCACCGCTCCCAAGCGCCGCGAAAAGGCGAAGAACTTCCAAATTCGAATTTGCCTTCATCGCGAAACACGTCACATGCGGCGTCCCCGCGAACGCGCCGTCAAAGGCGTGAAAATGCCTCTCCATTGTCGCGCGACTGTACACGTACGTCGGCGTCCCAACTTCATCCGCAATGCGTGCGAGCGGGACCTCCTCACACGACAACTCGCCGTTTCGATATTGAAAATGATTCACTTGGTGCTCTCCTCAAACTCAATCGACTTCTCAAACTTCTCTCCGGCCGTCGTCACCGCGACAACCGTAAACCGTTGCCGACCGCCCGCCTTTTCGCGCAATTCCACTTCGCGTGTTGTTCCATCGGTCACGAGGACGAGCCGCCCCTCTGGGCAATCCACGCCGCGACGCGTGACCGTAAACCGTGCGAACCTCGGGAACATCGCACGCACCCACCATTCTCCATTAACGCGACGTGCGCGAATCGACAGCCGCTCGTCTGCCGAGTCGTTCGTCGGTAGAGGCGGCAGCGGCGGCGCCTTCACTCCGCACGCAAGCGCTCCCATGATGGCAAAGGCGAAAATCCCCCGCAGCATGCCTAAGCCTTATCAGACCTCGCGCCGACCCGCCATTCGGATTCGCGCGCGACCAGCCCCCGCACGCGATCGATCGATGTCGCGAGGTGGCGCCGCCTGACCGACCGAGCCGGGTCTAGGATTACATCGACCTCGCTGGCCGTGAGGCCCGGAACCGCGAATCGCGTCGATCGACCCGTTTCAGCCGTGCGAACGGCTCGGCCCACCGTTTCGTGCGCCTTGCGGAACGGTACGCCTCGCAGAACCAACGCCTCCGCGAGATCGGTTGCGAGAAGCGCCGGATCGCGCGCGGCGTCGCGCATACGATCCACGCGAACGGTCAAGCTCTCAAAAACAACCTGGAGGCATTCAACCGATGCCAGCGTTGAATCAAACGCGTCGAAACACGCCTCTTTGTCTTCTTGAAGATCGCGGTTGTAGGCGAGCGGAAGCCCTTTTTGCAACGTTAAGAGCGCCACATGCGCGCCGATAACCCGCGCCGCCTTTCCGCGCACGAGCTCCGCGACGTCCGGGTTTCGTTTTTGCGGCATGAGACTCGAACCCGTCGTCACGGCGTCGCTCATGGCGACGAAGCCGAACTCGGTCGTTGACCAAAGCACGAGATCCTCGCCGATTCGCGAGAGATGAACCGCCAAAATGGCGAGCGCGCCCACAAACTCTGCGACGAAATCGCGATCCGAAACCGCATCAATCGAGTTTTCGAGCGTGCCCGAAAACCCAAGCGCACGCGCGGTCGACGCCCGCGTTATTGGAAGCGTGGTCCCGGCGATCGCGCCCGCGCCAAGCGGCGATCGGTTGGCTCGACCCGCCGCGTCGCGAATGCGCTCGCGGTCTCGAAGCAGCATCTCCGCGTACCCGAGAACAACGTGCGCGAAAGTGACCGGTTGCGCGCGTTGCAGATGCGTGTACCCGGGCATAATCGCGTCAACGTTTCGCGCAGCGAGTTTCGCGAGTGACCGGACCAAGGCCCGCAACTCCGCGAGGAGAGCGGTCGCCGCGTCCTGCATCCAAAGCCGAAGATCGGTTGAGACGAGATCGTTGCGGCTCCGCGCTGTGTGCAGCTTGTCGGCTGCGGCTCCGACACGCTCGCGAAGCCAATGTTCAACATGCGTGTGGATATCTTCGAGCGATTCATCAAAAACAAGTTTTCGCGCTTCGCCGTCCCGACGAATCGATGCGACCCCGCGCCGAATCGCGGCCAGGTCTTTCGCAGAAATGAGTCCGCGCGCCCGGAGCATCGCGGCATGCGCGTCGGCAACGCGCAAATCCGCATCAAGGAGCCGCCAATCGAACGAAATCGATTCTGTGAATCGCTGAACGCGCGGGTCGGGCGGTGCGTCAAATCGCCCGCCCCACATTCGGTGCTTTATTGGCAAGGGTTGCGGTCCCCGAGCCGATTCGCGCGAAACGCGACATCGGTGAGCGTGACGATCGCGGCGCACGCCGCCATCATGCCAAGCCGCTCACTCGCTTCGATGGCCGACGACGACATCTCGATCTTCGAATCGGCCGCGACAAACACCCCATTCCCGGCCGACCCAGAAATCGTCACGCGCGCCGCCGTCACTTCCGCCGCCCGCGCCGCAATCCCGTCGCCCACGCCCATGGCCGCATCAAACCGCGTCGAATCAAACCGCGAATCGACAACACGCGCCCGCGCCATTATCGCGAGCAACCCAACACCCAGGTTTCCACGCGTCGTCACATTCGCGATCGAGACCGCCTCATATTCCGCGGGCAGCTCCGTGATCATCACGCCCGGACCGTCATTCGCCTCGATCGTGTCGCCATCGACAACGGCCGTCGCTTTGTGAAGGCCGATTCCTCCCCCAGCATTCGCGGTCAGCCGATTCCCCTTTGTTTCAATCTTCGCGTAGAGTGCATAGACCCCAAACCCCAAAAGCCCGCTCGAATCGAGCTTCGTCGCACTCACATCGTTCTCTTCGATGCGCACGCCGATCGCGCCGTACACCGAAATTCCCGACGCCCCCGCGCGCGCGATCGTGTTCTTGCGCAGGATCGTCACCCCGCTCGGAGTCTGCACGCTGATTGCGCGATCGGTGGTATCTGCGAAGTCGTTCTCTTCAAGGGTAGCGACACCATTGACGATCGTAACGCCGTTTTCGCCACCGATGATCCGGTTCTTCCGCACGATTGCGTCGCCACCCGACCCGAGCATCACCGCGGTTGAAAGCGATCGAAACGAATTTCCCTCGACAACCGCCTTCGCCTCACCGATGAACACACCGACCTGCGTGATGTGGGTTGGCCGTGGCAAATCGATCTCGTTGTCCGCGATACGCACCGCGCTCGCGCTCGACGCCGCGATTCCGCTCTGCCCAAGCGTCACGCGATTCGCGACGACGTCCCCTTTAACGCCGCGCAAGTAAATCGCGCGCCCCTCATTCGCCACGAAGTCGGACGACCGCACGTCGATTTCACCGCCCTCCATAAAAACGCCGTGCCCATCCTGCGCCAAGCCGCGCGTCGCCCGAACGGCGCACCCCAACATCGTCAACTTGCCGCCCTTCGCCGAAACGCCGACGCCCCCCGCTCCCTCGACCGCGACGCCATCCAGCGTCAGCCGCGCCCCATTCGCGATGACACCCGGCTCGCCACCCTTCACCGTGAGGTTCGAGATGACGGCACCATCCACTGCACCGACGCGAATCGCGCGCACGACGACGCCCGCGCGATCGACTCCCGTAACGGTGACGGCGCGATCGACAGCGACCTCCTCAAGATAATTTCCGGCCGACAAAACCACGACGCCCCCCTCGCGCACCGCTTGAATCGCGGGGGCGATTTGCGCGAACGGTCGCGCGAGCGTACCATTCCCGTCGCTCGCCATCTCTGACACATAAACGACTTCCGGCGCCAGGGCAGCCGCTCCGCCCTTCCCATTCCCGCCGCAACCGACGCCCATCACAAGAGCCACGCTCCAACGAAACGATTTTGGTACTGCGGTCATGAGTTTCGCCGACGTCGCTCCTTGACCCAGACCCACGCCACCAACAAAAGTGCCAGCAACGCGAACCCCGCGAGCTCGCTCGTCGGCGTCACCGAGCACCCGCCCGCGGGCGATCCGCTCACGAGCACTTCAAAACCCCCAAAGAGAGTTCCTTTCTCGCCATTCGAATTCGCTACCGTCACGTCGTACCGCGCCGCTGGCAGCCCCGCTGGTATCGTCGCCGTGATCACCGTGCCCCCCTGAACACGAACCGCCAGAAGCGCCTGAAGGCCAATCGACACCGTCGCGCCCGCGCGAAAATTCAACCCGAGGATGACGACATCGGTCGCCTCGTCGCTCGCACGTCGGCCAGGTGTCACCTGTTTCACAACCGGTGCCGTGCCCCCAGCACCAATCGCGACGGTGTACGCCCGCGCAACGCGCGCCTCGCGCCCATCGGGATTTCGCACCACAACGTCGTACGCACCGACCGCTCGACCCCTGGGCAGCGTCCCCCGAATCACCGTCGTCGCTTCCACGGTAACGCCCGTAAGCGCCGTCTCGCCAACCTGAACCATCGCGCCTGTCGCGAACCTCGTTCCGAAAATCGAAACGCGCTGATCGGCGTCGGGCGGTCCCGATGACGGAATAATCTCGGTGATTGTCGGCGCATCGATGGTCGTTGTTGGCGGCGACCCCGCATCGACCGTCCCACCGCCACCACCACCGCCTCCTCCTCCGCCGCCCGCGCCAGCGTCAGCCGTCCCGCCGCCGCCTCCACCGCCACCATTCGCCGTTTCGATTTCGACGCGCAACAAAAAATCGCCCGTTACGCCCGTCGACGCCGCCGTCCACCATTTCTTCTGTGACCCCGGTGGCCCGCCGTAAACAAAATTCTTGCCCGCCGTGAGCGCCGTATCGACGCCCAAAATCGGGTCGTTTCCGTTCCCCGTGTGCATCACGCAATCGGCGCCGCCTTCGAGGCGAAGCCCCACGCGAATCGCACCGCTCTGGATGTTCACCGCAATCGGAACATCGGGTGTCTCAAGGTCGATCGCCTGTGGTGCGGGAGCCGAGACGAGCTCAAAATGAACTTCGTTGTCCCCCGGCAACGCGCCCGTATCGAGGAGCGGCGCAACACCCGGATCGACTTGCCCGTTGTCTGGCCAAATGAGGACGCTGAAAAAACCGCACTCCGTTCCCGCGTACATTGGGTTGTCGGGAAAGATCGCGACAACGCGTTTCACCTTGAATGGATAGTCGGCCGGATCGGCCTGAAAAACCGCGGCGTAAATCTCGCCGGGCGCAAGCGAAAGCGCGCTCCCCGAAAAGTTCACGGGCGGTTGCAGGTTGTCGTTTTGGAGGGTTTTGACGGCGGCTGAAGAAAGAGAAGAAAAAGAAAAGAGAAGAGTAACCACAGAGGTACGGAAGCACAGAGACTTCACTGACGCTAAGATCATTTTGCTGCCTCCCTAATTGCGCCGTCGAGCGCATCGATGACGGTGTCAGCGTCGTCTTTCGTCACGCAAAGTGGCGGCTTGATGCGAATCACGTTGCCCGCTTGCGCCCCTTTGCCAACGAGCACGCCGCGCTCTTTGCACGCCTCCATCACGCGTGCCGTTTCTTTCGCCGCCGGTTCACGCGATTCGCGACTCTTCACGAATTCGACGCCCAGCATGAGCCCTTTGCCACGCACATCCCCGACGAGCGGATGCTTGACCTTGAGTTGCACGAGCTTCTCCTTCAAATAGCCGCCCACGGTCGCCGCGTTTTCCTTGTAACCGCGCGCTTCGATCGTTTCGATCGTCGCCAAAACTTGCGTCGTCGTGACCGGATTCCCGCCGTACGTCGAAAAGTGCGAGAGCTGCCGCATCGGCTCCGCAACTTCGCTCGTCGTCACGACACCACCGGCCGGCGCGCCGTTCCCAAGCCCCTTCGCCATGGTGATGATGTCGGGTTTAACGCCCCACTGCTCGATCCCAAACCACTTTCCGCCCGTTCGCCCAAACCCAGTTTGCACTTCGTCCGAAACGTAGAGCCCGCCATATTTCTTCACGATGTCGTACACCTTCGGGAAGTACTCCTTCGGTGGGTCGATGACGCCGCCATTCCCCTGAATCGGCTCCGCGATGTACGCCGCAATCTTCCCGGCCGTCGAATATTTCACCGCATCCTCCACTTGGTCGGCGCACGCCACGCCGCAAGTGGGGTATTCTAGCTTAAGTGGACACTGGTAACAATACGCCGACGGCACGAGCTTTGCGCCGTACGAATACGGCATCGAATGTCGCCATGTCGATTGTCCCGTGAGCCCCATTGAAAACAGCGTTCGCCCGTGAAACGAGTGGTAGAGCGCGACAAACTCGTGCGACTTGGTGTACGCCTTCGCCAAAATCCCCATGAGCTCGTTCGCTTCGGTCCCGCTGTTCGTAAAGAAGCACTTCTGCATTTTCGGATTCGCATCTTTCGCAATCGTCGCAAGCTTCTCGGCCGCGCGAACAACCGGCTCCGTCAAATAGAGCGACGTGATGTGCTGAAGCTGCTCCGACTGCGCCATCGTCCGCTTCAAAATATCCGGATGACAATGCCCCGCGCTGATCGTCACGACCGCGCCAAATGCATCGAGGTACCGCTTTCCCGTGTGGTCGAATACAAACTGCATCTCCCCCTTTACGATGTGCAGCGGCTTCTCGTAATAAGTCGACGTTCCCGGCAAAAGGTACTTTTCGCGCAGCGCCAAAATCTCTTCAGGCGAAAGATGCTTCGACATGTTTCCTCTCAGTTCTTCAAATACGCTTCTGGGTCTTTCTCAAAATCCTTGATGCACGCCTTGCAGCAAAATCGAATCGTCTTCCCCTTGTACGCAAGCTCCGCGGGCTTCATTCCACCCGACCCGATCTCTTCGCCGCTCACCGGGCACGTCTTAACGCCGTCGCCTTTGGCCTTCGACCCACGCGCAGCTCCCGATGGCGATGCCGCCGTTGGTGCGGCCGGCGCATCAACCCGCGCGGGCGCTGGTGGCTGAGCCGTCGGTTCTACCCGTGCCGGTACTGCCGCGGGACGCGCAGGCTCAACGGGTCGCGCATCTACGCGCGGAGTGGGCGCCGCTGGCGGCGCGTCCTTCTTGCACGCTGCGAACAACCCAACGACCATCAAACAAAGCCCTGCTATCTTCTTCATCGTTCGTCCTCCTTCGTAGACTCCTCAATCGCCGCGAGCTCCCACGTGGTCGTGTTCGTAACGCCGTGCCGCAAGGCCGTGACCTCGCGACGCACGATCCCAACGCCCTTTGCGAACACCATGCGGTCCTCGATTCGCATCCGGTTGGCGCCCTCGGGGCGTTCGTCCCGCCGAAACGAGAGTTCGACCGTTACGCTGAATCTCGCCATCGGAACCACCGTCTCAACGATCGCGACCGCACCCAAAAGCGTCGACGTCACCGCTGGGAAAATCGTGTAACGCGGCCATGACAGCTGGTCGCCCACCTCAATCCCCTTTGAGGCCGAATAAAAAACGCCGCTTAACCCCGCGCGCGCCATGAGTCTGTTCTCGGCAACAAGCGCGATCTCGCCCCGCTTCACCTCCGTGACGACAAACGCTTTTCGCAGTTCCGTGGAGGCGCCGCCCGTATCGCTATTTTTCTCCCGCACAACGTAAACGTACCTTCGCCCGAGCTTCTTGAACGCATAATCGGCCGCGCGAAACTCCACCGCCGCGCACGACGCGCTCTCGAGATTTGCGCTGCAGACAGGCCCCGCCGCGCCCGGCGCCGCGACCTTGCTCGCCGGACATGCCGCCCCGACCAGGAACACGAAACGAAACCACCTGTTAGAAGTTGGCTGCATTTGTCTTTATTATGGCCACGCCTTCACAAGCCCGTCGTACGAATCGGGCCGCCGGTCGCGATAAAACTGCCACACGTTTCGCACCTCATCGATCATCTCGAGGTTCATGTCGCCGACAACCAGCTCATCTTTATCTTCGCTCGCCGTCGCGATAAAACTCCCGCGCGGATCGACGAAATAACTCGTCCCGTAAAACCGCCCAATGTTCCACGGCGCCTCGGTTCCGACGCGGTTCGAGCACCCCATGAAAAACCCATTCGCAACCGCGTGCGCCGGCTGCTCGAGCTTCCAGAGATACTGCGACAACCCCGCAACCGTCGCACTCGGGTTGAAAACAATCTCCGCGCCATTCAATCCCAGCGCTCGCGCACCCTCGGGGAAATGCCGGTCGTAACAGATGTAAACGCCGACTTTCGCATACGCCGTTTGAAAAACCGGATACCCGAGATTCCCTGGCTTAAAGTAGTACTTCTCCCAAAACCCCGACGTGTGCGGGATGTGATTCTTTCGATACTTCCCGAGGTATTTTCCGTCGGCGTCGATGACCGCGGCCGTGTTGTAAAAAACGCCGGCCATCTCGCGTTCGTAGACCGGCACAACGATGACCATCTTGTATTTTCGCGCATACTCCGTGAGGCGCTCAGTTGTCGGCCCTGGCACCGACTCGGCGAGCCCGTACCACTTCGGGTCTTGCGCGGGACAAAAGTACGGCCCGTTAAAAACTTCCTGAAGGCAAAGCACCTGCACACCGCGCTTTCCGGCATCCTCTATATAAGGAAGGTGTTTTTGGAACATCGCCTCGCGGATTTCGTCGAGCGACCCTTCGGTCTTCGGCGTCGACATTTGAATGAGCCCGCCTTTTACGATTCGCGCCATCGGTTTCCTCCCAGAAAAGACGCGAAAAATTATCAGCGGATCTTCGAAAAGTCAACGGGAAGAAGGGGAAAAGATCAGAGCAACCACAGAGTCACGGAGTTCGAGAGTTCGGAAGAGAAAAGGTTTCATAAACTAATCCCCTCCTCTTAACTCGCTAACTCTGTGTCTCTGTGGTTTCTCTCCGTCTGTTGATCTAGCTTTGCTGCCCTTTGAAGAACGCGATCGGCGCGCCCGTCGGGTCAGCGATGATCGCGAAGCGGCCGACGTTCGGGATATCGGTCGGCGGCACGAGCGTTGTCGCACCCAGCTTCGTCGCGCGCGTGTTGCTCTCATCAACGTTGTCGACCTTGACGTACGACAGCCAGTAGGCGCGATTCCCCCAGTTCGGCTGCAGCTTGCAAAGCCCCGCGGTATCGAGGTCGCCACGCGAAACGATGCGGTACGTTCCCATCGGGCCCATGTCCATGTCCTTCGAACCCCAGCCGGTCAGCGACTTGTAAAACTCCGTCGCGCCGTCGAGGTCGGTCGTCATCAATTCGTACCAGCAAAACGTCCCCGTCGCCGGCATCCCCGTTGGCTCGGGATAGTTAAACCCCTGGGCCGATTCGTACCCCGCAATCACCGCGCCCTGCGGATCCGCGACAACCGCGAATCGCCCCACTTCCTTCGAAATCAGCGTCGGCGCGACAACCACGGTCCCCTTGGCCGCGGTCACCTGCTTCACCCACGCATCGACGTTTTCTACGCCCAAGTACGGCAGCCACGCGCTCGGCGCGCCCGGCGCCTTTTGCGCTTCGATGCCGCCCAGCCCTTCGTTGCCCAGCTTAATCATGTTGTACGTACCGCCGCCGACGGGGAACTGTTCAACCTTCCAGTTAAAAAGCTCCGTGTAAAACGCCGTCGCGCGCTTCACATCGGTCGTAAGACAATCGTTCCACACAAAGCGGCCGGTCTTCGGTCTATTCGGTGTCGTCATCGCTTTTCCTCCTTGCGAGAGTTGAGGTTTAAGGTTCGAAACAGGCGTCGAGGGATACCACGGCCCTTCGGCCGCGACAAGGCAGCCGGCGAGTTAATTTGGAACTGGGCGTTTCTTACGGCGACAAAAACCCGACGCGCACCTCGCCACCAACCTCAAACGCAACGACGATTCGGCCATCGGGCGCGCTCGCGACCGAGCCGGAACTGGCCGGCGACAGCGTGGAACTGAAAACGTTGACCGGGCTCTCCCAGCCGGCGCCGCCGTCGTACCGTGAAACCCAAAATCCCGTTCCCACTTCCCACCAGAGAACGTACGCGATACCCGTTGTCGACACAGCGAGATCAGGACCGAGCGGTGCGCCCGTGATGTCGATCGTCGACGCGGTGCCCCACGTTGTTCCTCCGTCCCCCACCGTCCGCGACGCGACGATATCGCCAAGACCCGCATCTCCCAGCGTCTTCCATGCCGCGTACGCATTCCCCCAAGGGTCGAACGCCGCAAGCGCCGAGCTCATGTTGACCGAACCATCTTCAATCGGGACTCCTGGCCGCCACCCCGCGTCCCAGCCGGCATCGGCGACGAAGCGCGACGACCAGACGCGCTGCCGACCGCCACCATCGAAAACCGCGGCGACAACAAACGCGTTCCCTTCCGAATCAACCGCGAGCCCAGGGCCCTGACCCGATTCGACGGGGACCGCGATCCCAGTTTGATTTTTCGCCGTCCAGCCACTCGCGGATGCCAATCGGCTCGCCCATACACCCGAAGGGAATCCGCCCGCCCACGCGACTAAGACGTTCCCAACCGCGTCAACTCCCATCCGTTGGCCAACGGCCGACGAGATCTCGAGCGTCGTCGATACCGTCCAAGTGCCGCTGTCAGGAACGTAGCGCCTCGAACGAAGCTCGTTGAACGACGTGAGCCAGGTCACGACCATTATGCCCGTCGGCGTCGCGACCACCCGCGGCTTGGCGTGCGAATACGCCGTGTCGCCCTCAACGAGCCCCGCGTCGTCCCAACGCGCCGTGAGCGCAGCGTAACGATTCGCCCAAAGGAGGTTGCTTGACGTTCCACCTTGATGCTGCGACCAGACTGCCGTCGCGTTTCCAGCCGAGTCGATGGCGACCACCGGCTGACCTGCGTCACCCGGCGCGAATTCGACGAGCTGCGATCCCAGCCAGCCGCCGCCATCCACGAACCGGGCCGCGTAGATACTCCCCTCCTGCACGTAAACCGCGACGAGATTTCCAGCCGGATCAACGGCGACGCTGGGCGAGTGCGCGACCGGTTGCCCGCCCGCGTCGATCGAAATGACGACCGACTGAAACGTTGGGCCGAGAGGCCCTGCATCTGGTCCGGCGTCGGGCCCCGCATCCGGCCCGGCGTCGAGACCTGCATCAACGACTCCCGCGTCAACATTCCCACAGAGCGCCGGCGTCACGCACGAAAACGTGAGCGCAACGGATCGCGCCGATGGCCCAAACGAAATCGCCCCGCCGTCCGTATCGGTCAACGCGAGTCCTGTTCCGACAAGAACCGTGCCCCCATCGCGCCACAACCGCCCACGCACCGCGAACGTCCCGATCCACGAGCCGCCCGCAACGCTCATCGACCACGTCGATTGCCACGTCGATTGCCCGCCATCAAAAGGATTCGCGAGCAACCGAATCAAGTATTCGTTTTTACCGTCCTGGTCGGTGTCGCCGATTTGTCGTTCGTACGGCACGCCATCGTTCGTGACGCCGGTCACCGTCGCCGACGCTTCCGAAAAAAGCGCCGCGCCGCCATCAAGTTCGTCGAGATAGATGTCGACGCGATCGAGAGACTTGATCGCCGCCTGCGTCATGTCGGTCGGCAACGCAAGAACCGTCGTCACGACGTCGACGTAAACCGCCGCGTCGGGATCGCCAGCATCATAGCTTGCCGGCGGACAAACTGACGGCTCGCACGTGAATTTGAGCGTCACGTTTCGGGCGCGCGGGCCAAACTGAATCGCCTCGTTCGCGTCGTCAACGGTCGCGACCGCCGTCGCAAGGAGCGCCGTTCCGTCGCCCAGAAAAACCGCGGCGCGCGCGTTGAACGTCCCGATATCGGACGGCCCATAAAAACTCGTCATCCACGAGCGCGCATACCCAAACGGATTTCTTCGCACGCGAAAGAAGAATTCGTAGCGCCCGTCGCCATCGACGTCGGCTGTTTGGCTTTCGTAGGCGAGGCCCGCTTCCGTCGTACCGAAGGCAAGCGCGGTTTCGGTTGCGAAAAGGCCCGTCGTTCCTGGCTCGTCGAGATAGAGGTCGACGCGACCGATTCTCTCGATGACGTTGGTTGCGAGCGTCGTCGGCAGTTGGAAATTGATGAAGAGGGTCCGCGACGTGTCGACGGTGCTCGAAGAACAGGCGGCCCCGAGGGGAAGAAGCCCCCAGAAAACCGTGAGCCGGCGCTTCATCGACACCTCCTTATAAGGTGGCTGGCCAAACCCCGCCCGTCAAGGCGCTGGACTCGATCGCCATTTTGCGGAGGTTTAATTTTAATAGCATCTTATGAGTATAAGTATCGCGGGTCCGCAGAGGCAGACACAGAAATCGAATCATGGTGACGGTTCGTCGTCGTACGGGGCGCGACGAGCGAGGCGAATGAGTGCGTCGACGAGGTGCCAAATGCCGACGGCCATCGCAGATGCGAGCGCGGCGCCGACGACATACATTGAATAGGTGAAGACGTCGGCGAAAATTCCCAAGAGCGACGGGGCATGCGTAAGGCGCGCGACGACCCAGCCGAGCGACGAGAGCGCTGCAACGAGAACAAACGCGCAGACGACGATCGCCGCCCAAACCCACTTCGACCATTCGCGCCAAGAGCGCCCGTGAGAGGTTTGCGACATAAGCCGCGAATTATAACGATCGGGGTCCGCTTTGTCACCACTGGCTTTCTCACCATTGCGGCGAAAATAAAGGTGGGGTTCGCCCTCCGTCTCCGTCGGGCTCCCCATTTTCGCCGCGCGCGAAAGCCACTGGCTTTCTCACCATTGCGGCGAAAATTGGCATAGAAGGTGCTCCGTATATCCTTGGGAGAACAGCAAACGTCGATGAACATCGAGTCTTTTGCACAAGGCGCGAGCCGAGATGTCACAACTTTGACGATTTGTGGGGTCTGCCGTTCCCAAAGTCGACGGTCGTTCACCACCTTGATGTCGCACGGCGCGATGGGCCTTTTGGCGCTCCCCTTGATTGCTGCGCTCGGTTGCTCTGAGAAAACGGCCGCGCCCCCGGAAACGGCCGACAACGACGACACGTGCGCGCAGGCTGAACTGCGTCTCACCGCGGCCGAACTCGAGACAATTTCATACGGCGTCGAGCGACAGGGTTCGTTTGCACACCCGCGGCGCTGGTCGTTTGCGGCCGAAGCAGGCGACGTGGTTGAGGCAACGCTCACACCAAATAACCAGGCGGCCCGCGGCGCGCTCGACCTTTTTCCGCCGCAAATCGCCGCGCCCCAGGCCGACCCGACGTCGATCGCCGAGGTTGTCGCGCGCGGGGTCGAGGAAATGGCGAGCGGCCGAACGGTCGTCGTCGTGCGGTTTTCCATTCCAGCGCCGGGCATTTACACGCTTCTCCCGCGACGCTGCGTCGGCGCCGACGAGAATTCGTTTTATCGATTGAAACTTTCGTGCGCGGGCGGCGGGTGCACAACGCGAACGTGCCCGCAACTTTGCGCCGAAGGCGAAAAGCGTTGCACGGGCTCAAACACGGAAAGGTGCGAAGTTCTGGCGTCGGGCTGCTTCGGTTGGGTTTTTGACCAGGATTGCGCGGCTGCAAACGCGGTCTGCATGAACAACCACTGTGAACCGTGCCTCCAATGTGACCCGAATCTTCGTCAGTGCTCGGGACGTTCGATTCAGGCGTGCCGCGAAATAGCGCCCGGGTGCCGGTCGTGGGTGGGCATTGAAGATTGCGACCCGGGGCTTGAATGCAAGACCGGCGTTTGCGTGCCGGCCGGCGTCAACAACTGCGAATACCCGAACGTCATGATCATGCTCGACCAGTCGGGGAGCATGGGAGACCTCATTACGGTTGTCGGCGGCCAAGTCTCGAGTTTGACCCGGAACAAAATGGACATCGCAAAAGAGGCGATCACACAGATTGTGCGCGCGCGTGAGACCAAGCTGTCGTTCGGCCTCATGTCGTTTCCGCACGGGACGCGCGCCGGCGGCTCGTGGGATTATTGTTCGCCGGGAAGCATCTTCGTCGATCCGGGGCTTAACCACGCTGACGAGGTTGTTGCGGCGCTGGATCAAATCGATCCGAACGGAGCAACGCCTATCGCTGGTGCATTACAGTTTACCGGAGCGCAGTCGACGCTCCACTACACGCCATGGCGAAGCTTCTTGTTGTTGCTCACGGACGGTGAGGAGACGTGCTCGGGCGACGAAGTGCGCCGCACCGTGCCGGTCCAGCGCGCAGCCGAGCTCGCCGACGCGGGGATTTCAACGTTTGTCATTGGGTTCGGGCGTGACGTCGATCCGTCCGTGTTGAACAAGATTGCGGTCGTCGGCGGAACTGCGCGCACCGGGTGCAACCCCAACTCGAGCAACTCGCAGGCGGCGGACAACTGTTACTATCAGGCCGAAGACACGGCGGGATTGACCTCGGCGCTTGATGCCATCACGGGATCGATCACGGTCGAGATTTGTGACGGGCTAGACAACAACTGCAACGGTGAGGTCGACGAAAACCTTTTCAGGCCGTGCGCAACATCGTGCGGCGCGGGCCGTGAGAAGTGCATCTGGGGGAAGTGGTTTAGTTGCGATGCACCGATGCCGGACGATGCCGGGGTTTGCCCGGTCGTTGCGGTTGATGGTGGCGCCACCGAAGATGCGGGTGGCGATTCGGATGCCGGGGCATCGAGCGCTGACGCCGGCGAAACACCCGACGCGGGTTGATTGAAATTAGGTGCGGCGACGTACTAGGCGGCGCACTCGCCCTCGCCCATTTCAACAACGAACGGCTGATCCGATCCAAGGTCACAGAAATCTTCAGGGCGTTGATTCGCCGCGGTAACCTCCGCGATGTCGCCAACCGCTCTGTGGATTTCGTCGTCCGTCGCGCGCCGGAAAAACGCGATCGCCGACTCGTCCGGCGCGCGCTTGTCTTTGTACAGCGCAAGAAGACGCAAAATCGCCTCCGAGATGCGTCGCGCGGGAATCTTCACGACCTGTCGCCCAAAGACGGCCCGATCCGGCTCGATTCCGCCACCCAAATGAAGCTGGTAATAAGGGACCGCGCGGCCATCGACCTTCTTAACGACGCCATGAAATCCAAAACCGGCGATGTGGTGCTGCCCACATGAATTCGGGCACCCCGAAACCTTCACTTTCAACGATTCGCCGAGCTGAACGAGGTCGCTCTGCGCACCGGCGTTTTCGAGTTGTTCGCCAATGTCGCGCGCGAGCTCGCGCGAGGCCGTAACCGCAAGATTGCAGGTCTCCGCGCCGGGGCACGCCGTCACGTCGACGATGGTCGATGCGCCGGCTTTTCCAAGCCCAATCGCGTCAAGGGCGCAATGGACCGCGGCAAGCCGATCGTTCCTCACGAATCGAACGACGAGGTTCTGATCGATGCCAAGCCGCACCGTTCCATCGCCAAACTCTTCGCACAACCGCGCAAGCGCGTGAAATTGAGACGTCGTGATGTCGCCGCGAAACAGTCGAACAATGACCGCCGAAAACCCCGGCTGCTTCTGCGCGCGAACATTGGTGCGTCGCCACGCCGAAAAATGTGGGAGCGGCACAGCGTCGCGCGCGGCGCCATTTCCCGAAGACAAGTTTTGCGGTGCGTCGTCTGCTGGTGTGTCAGTAAGGACGTGTCGAAGCAAGTCCTTCTCTTTGAGCGCCTCTATCTCAGTCTCATACTCGGCGCGCGCCGCATCGAACCCAATCGTCCGAATGACGTATTTCAGCCGCGCCCGCGCTTTGTTCTTTCGATTCCCCAGCCGATTAAACACGCGAACGACCGCCTCGGCCCGCGCAAGCAGCTCATCCACCGGCACGAAATCTTCAATCTTGTGCGCATCTTCGGGCGACGTCGAAAGCCCGCCCCCCACGCGCATCTCAAACCCGCGCTCAATGGCCCCGCTCGCCGCTCCGCGCGTCTTAGCGATAAGCGCCACATCGTTAATCGCCGCCTGCGCGCAATCCCACGGGCACCCCGAAACCGTAATCTTGAATTTCCGCGGCAGCGTCTGGCAGATCTCGTTTCGCAAGAAATGGCGCGTCACCGCTTCCGCGTACGGCGAAACATCAAACGGCGCATCGGCGCACACCCCCGCGAACGGACACGCAACAACGTTTCGAACCGTGTTCCCGCACGCCTCGCGCGTCGTAAGCCCAACCTCTTGTATCCGCTCCATCGCCGTCGGCACGTTCGCGAGCGCAACAAAATGAATCTGAATGTTTTGCCGCGTCGTCACGTGCCCGATGCCGCGCGAAAATTCGCCCGCCACGTCGCCGAGGCGCTGAAGCTGCCGCGCGGACAACACGCCCTGCGGTATTTTTATTCGAATCATCTGCGTGTTCTGTTGACGCTGGCCATAAATCCCACGCGTCAACCGAAACGCCTTCCACTGATCCGGCATCCACTCGCCGCGCTCAAACTTCCCGAGCGCATCGATGAATTCGTCGAGGTCTTTTTCGGTCGCGAAATGTCGTTCGGTTGTCATGGTCCGCTCGGACCGATAGCGTTAAGGCGAGAAGCTAGACCCGCACCCGCAGGTCTTGACGGCCTTCGGGTTTTCGAACTTGAAACCCGCGCCGTGCATCGTCTCGACGTAATCGATCGTCGTGCCGTCCAGATACCCCAGGCTGAGCATATCGACAAAAACCTTGACGCCATCTTGTTCAAGTATCGTGTCGAGCGGACCCGTTTCTTTAGAGAGGTCGAGCGAATATTGATAGCCCGAACACCCTCCCCCAACGACGGCAACGCGCAACCCGTACCCATCAAGGTTTTCGCGCGCGACCGCTTCCTTCACCATCTCCACGGCCTTTGGTGTTAACAGCAATCCCGAATGCGCGCCGTTCGTCGGAGCCTGAACCGACATTTCGCCTTGTCCGTGTTGATGATCATGCGAAGCGTGATCATGCGCCCCCGTTCCACAGCCTGCCATTTCGTTCGTTCCTCCTCGGGTGCGTTTATCGACCCAGCTTCATTCATACCATGGGACCGCGGATTTGCCAATGGTAGACCTTACAGGTCCACATTACGCCTCCGGTGAACCACCCAACAAAAACAGCTAAACCCACTTGCCCTCTTCATCGGTTTCTGCTACGAACCGATTCATCCACGCTAACAATTCTGGAGGAGATCGAATGGCTGGGACGAAGTTGACGAAAGCTCAAGTGGTTGGAACGATGGCAGATAAGACGGGGCTCGCGAAGAAAGACGTCGGGAACTTTTTTGAAGTTCTTGGCGACCTCGTTCGCGATAACCTTGGAAAGAAAGGGCCCGGCCAATTTGTTATCCCGGGACTCGTTCGGATTCGCGTCGTTCACAAGAAGGCGACGCCGGAGCGCCAGGGGCGAAACCCGGCAACGGGCGAGCCGATGGTCTTTAAGGCAAAGCCTGCGCGTCGCGTCGTGAAGGCCGCGCCGATCAAGGCTCTCAAAGATTCAATCGCGTAGCGAGTCTTCATCCGTTGTGAGCGACGCGGCGTCGGAGCTTCATCGCTCCGCGATCGTTATCGATCTGCACGCCGACACCCTTATCCCCATGCGCGCCATGGGGTACGACATCGGGCTGCGCCACAAAAACCGCATCCCGCGGTCGCCGTTCTTTTTTCATTGCGATCTGCCCCGCTTTCGTGACGGCGGCGCAACGGGCCAGTTTTTTGGCCTCGTGACAAACCCCTACCCTGAAGCCGGCTGTGCCGACGCGACTTATCGACAGATCGAGATTCTCGAGTCCGCGGCGCGTGAGTATGAGAAGGAGATGTTCATCGCGACGACCGGCGATGATTTGCGGCGCGCGAAACGCGAAGGGAAACTTGCGTCGTTTATGGGAATCGAGGGCGCCCATGCGCTCGAGGGCGAAACAAAACACTTGGCCCGGCTACATGCCCGCGGGGTGCGTTACATCGGACTCGCGCATTTCACGGCGAATAAAGTCGCGCCGTGCGTGTTTGGAATTGGCGCGAGCGCAACGGCTGGGCTTACCGAGCATGGACGCGAAGTTGTTGCCGAGATGAATCGACTCGGGATTCTCGTCGACCTCGCGCATGTCGGGCGCGCCGCGTTTTTCGACTCAGTAAAACTCGCGAAGCGACCGGTCATCGTCAGCCACACCGGAGTCGTGGGCGCGTTCCCGCATTGGCGAAACCTCGATGACGAGCAAATCCGCGCCGTGGCTGAAACCGATGGCGTCATCGGGATTATTTTCGCGGCGACGTTTCTTGGAAAAGGACGACACAACGCGACCCTCGTCATCGATCACATGGAGCATGTGCGCCGAACCGTCGGCGCGCGGCACGTCGCGCTCGGTTCCGATTTTGACGGTTTCATTACGCCTTGCGCTGGGCTTGAAGACGTCGCGAAACTCCCCGTCATCACGGAGTTGCTGCTCGCGCGCGGTTGGTCGGCCGACGAGATTCTGGGAATGCTCGGCGGCAACGTCCTTCGGGTCCTCGACACGCTCGGCTCCGTCGGGCGTATAATCGCAAGCGAATGAAGGACCGAAAAATCCTCCTCGCGGTGACCGGTGGAATCGCCGCGTATAAGGCTGCCGAACTTGCACGGCTTTTCGTTAAGTCCGGCGCCGATGTCCGCGTGGCCATGACGAAGGCGGCGTGCGAATTCGTGGGGCCGCTCACGTTTCAGGCGCTGACCGGACACCCCGCGGCGTGCGACCTATTTGACCGCGCGCGCGAAGCCGAGATGGACCACATCGCCCTCGCTCGCTTCGCCGACGTCGTCGTCGTTGCGCCCGCGAGCGCCAACATCATCGCCAAAGCGGCGCACGGCATCGCCGACGACCTCGTCACGACGCTTCTTCTCGCCGCGCGCTCGCCGGTGCTTTTTTGCCCCGCGATGAATTCGTATATGTACGCGCACCCCGCGACGACAACAAATCTCGCGACACTCCGGGCGCGCGCCAACGTCGTGATCATGGAGCCGGCCGCGGGCGAGCTCGCGTGCGGCGACGTCGGACCCGGGCGATTGCCCGAGCCCACCGCGATCGTCGAGGCCACGCGCCGACTGCTCGGACCGCGCGATTTTTTGGGACGCCGCGTCCTCGTCACGGCGGGCCCAACGCGCGAACCGATCGATCCGGTGCGATTCCTGTCAAACGGATCGACGGGCCGAATGGGGTTTGCCGTAGCGGCCGCCGCAGTCGGGCGCGGCGCGAATGTCGTGCTCATCCACGGTCCGACGCATCTCTCGCCGCCTTCAGGTTGCGACGCCGTTTCTGTTTCGACGACCAAGCAGATGCACGACGCCGTTCTCGCGCGACTCGACAGCGTCGACGCAATCATCAAGGCCGCGGCACCCACAGATTACGCGCCATCAAAGGTACCGTCGTCGAAGATAAAAAAAACGGGTGCGGCGCTCAACCTTTCACTCGCCGAGAATCCTGACATTCTCCTCGCAATCCGCGCCGCGAAAAAGAAATCGTTGGTGGTCGTTGGGTTCGCGGCCGAGACGGATCACATCGTTGAAAACGCGCGCACGAAACTCGATCGCAAAGGGCTCGACCTCTGCGTCGCGAATCAAATCGGCGAAGAGGGCTCGGGATTTGCCGGCGACACGAACCGCGTGACGTTCATCGACGCGAAGGGCAGCGAGGCGCTTCCACTCCTTTCAAAGGACGACGTCGCGCACCGCATCCTCGACCGCGTCACGGCGCTGCTCAAAACGAAAGTCTAGTTTCTCTCCGCGCGCATTCGCCGCTGGTCGAGCTTGTACTTCGTCACCTTGCGGATCAGGTTTCGCCGCGAGATGCCAAGCTCCACCGCCGTTTTTGTTTTGTTCCAGTGCGTCTTCTTGAGCCCCTCGTAAATCATATTCCGCTCCAGCGTCTCGAGCGCCGTGGGCAACGTGATCGGTTCGCGCACACCCATCACCTCGTCCCGCAGAACTTGCTGCCGAATCCGCGGCGACAAAAGCTCTTCGCCAATCAGCTTTTCATCCCCCGACAACACGACGAGTCGCTCGATTTCGTTCTCCAACTCGCGCACGTTCCCGGGCCAGTTGTAATCAAGCACCTTCTCCATCGCGCGCCGCGAAATCTTTTTGCCGACCAACCGCCGCCCGTGCGCCTGATTCGCGAGAAACGAATCGACAAGCACCGGAATATCTTCCTTCCGATCTCGCAACGTCGGCACCGTGATGTTGATAACGTTGATGCGGTAGTACAAATCCTCGCGAAACTCGCCCCGCTCAACCATGCGCTTCAAGTCGCGGTTCGTCGCCGCGATGATCCGCACGTCAACGCGCTTCGGCAACGTGTCGCCAACCGCCGTGAATGTTCCCTCTTGCAGAACGCGCAAGAGCTTCACCTGCAGCGCGGGACTCATGTCGCCAATTTCGTCGAGAAAAAACGTCCCGCCGTCGGCCACTTCGAACAGCCCCTTTTTGTCGGTCACCGCGCCCGTAAACGCCCCGCGCCGATGCCCAAAAAGCTCACTGTCTAGCAAGTTGTCGTTGAACGCGCTGCAATTCTGTACAACAAACGCCTGGTCCTTGCGCCGCGAATTAAAGTGGATCGCCCGCGCGATAAGCTCCTTGCCCGTCCCGTTTTCGCCCTGCACGAGCACCGTCGAATCGGAGTCGATCACCTTGTCGAGAATCCGATACAGCTCCTGCATCGGCCGACTCTTCCCGATGATCGCGTCATACGAGTACCGCGTGATGAGCTCCTTCTGAAGCTGGTCGAGCCGCTTCTCGCGCCGCGTGATCTCCGTCTGGAAAACGGTGATTTCTTCGACAACCAACTCAAGCAGCTCCTTCAAGTAATCGCGCTCGCGTGCGTCGAGAATCGGCATTCGCGCACAGGCCGCTGTGACATCGGCGCGATCCAACCCATAAATCTCGAGCCGCTGCACGACATCCGCCTGCTCCTCGTCGAAACGCTCGCGCGTAAAAAACCCGCCCGTATAAACATTTCCAACAGGTTCTCCCTCGACGACAATCGGCATCGCAAATTCGTTGAGCCGCGCATGACAACGAAACGGCGAGCTCTCAACACGATTGTCGACCGGTGCGCTCTTGTCACGGAGCAGCCGTGTCACAGCGAAACCGACGTTTTGGCACCCCGCCATCCCCTCCGGATTGGATTGGACAACAACGCACAGTGCCCGCGCCGTACGGAATTTTCTCGCCTCAGGTATGTAAATCGGTTCCCCGTTGGCGTGACAAAACCCAATCCCGAGATTCCACCGTTTCCTGATGATATCGCTCAATCGGCGAATCGCGTGGAGGCTCAGAAGATCTTCCCAGACGATCACGGCACCCTCCGAATGGCCCCCCGCCCTCTGTGACAACCGTTCACAGTCTAACAAAACCACCACATCTCGACAATGCTCACGACACGATTGACGATCAACGGTCTATCGCCCTATCCTTTCACGCCGTGCAATTCCGCGCACTCATCGCATGGCCGCTCTCGCTCATCGGATGCACGTCGCTCGGCGACCTTTCGGGCGAGTACCGTGGCGCAATCGCCGCACAACCGCTCGTGGCTTTCTCGTCCGAGGCCAGCGCGACAATGAAGGTCGAAGTTCATCGACTCGACGCGCTTTTTGGCACACTTACAGTTTCCGATGGGACGTTTTCAAACGCGAGTCTTCAGCGCGTCGTGTCGTTTGAAAGCGATCGCTTGGGCGAAGCAACAACGCGCACCGGTGCGCTCCTCAGCTTCATCGGCACCATCAAGGTTTCGGGTGGATCGTTCGCCGGTGAACTCGCAACCTTCACCATTTCGTATCTTTCGTCGAGCCGCGTCGAGCTCCGCGTTTTTCTAGGCGCAAACAAGCTGTTCGGCGTCTTCAACTTGAGAAAGGCTTGAGGTCTTGCGCCTAAACCAGAGACGCCCGCTCTCCGCTTTTATCGCCGCGTCCGCTTTGGTGTTCGCATCGTGCGCATCGGATCCACCTCGCGCGCGCGGCGTCCGAATCGAGATTCGGGACACGCAAGGCAATCTCATCACGGGCGCGACCATTTCCCACGTCATCGCATTGCGGCAAGACCCAGCGATATCCGTTTCAACGGACGATCGAACAACCGTCGAGCAACTTCTCGCAACCGATCAAACCGTCTCGGTCGACACGCTCCCGACGACAGGCTCGCGCGAACTCATCGGGCGAAGCCTCTTCCCTGGCGTTCTGTCGATTCTGCGCGCGGAAGTTCCCGACCGACTCGCTGACGCCGTTCGTGAGTATGTAAAAATTCTCGCCATTCAAGCGCCCGGGTTTCGCACGATTCTCGAGGATCGCTTTCTGTTTGAGCTCGGCGCGCTAACGCCGGGATTCTCAGCACCGGTGCAGGTTGTAACGCTCGACGCCGAATGAGAGTCTATAGAAGGAGGTTCCAATTGATGCGACCAACCACAGCTCTCGCCTCTTTCGCCGTGGGGGCATTTGCGCTCATGACGCCCGACCTCGCGCGCGCCGGCGGCATTTCGGGATTTCCAGCGGCCGTCGCGGAAGGCGATGCCATTTCGGCCGACGCGCACGGCGCTCACCCACTCGGCGGCTCGTTTTACCTCGAGTCGTGGGACCTCGCGTTCCGATTTAAGTCGAATCACTTTTTGTACGTCAGTTTTTTGGGCACGAACATCGGGAGCAAAGGGCGCGGCGGTTTGATCGCCTTCCTTGTCAACCCCAACGGCTCGACGACATCGTTTCGTCATGGGCGGAAGTCGGGTGACTGGTCGGCCGGCCAATCGCTCGACGTGTCTGTCGGTGATGCGCGGCTCTCTGGCACGCCCGCCCGATCGACGCTCACCTTGAAAAACGAAGCCGCCGAAATCTCGCTCACACTTTCAAACGCCGTGAACGCGATTCGACCCGGGCGCGCGCAGCTCGATTCGTCCGTCGACGATTTCTTCGATTTGACGATCACGGGGCCACGGGTCCGCGCGACGGGCACCTTAAAACCTGTAAACGGCGACGAAGTCTCGTTGTCGGGCGAAGGGTTTTCGCGACACAGCCACACGCAGGTCCCAACACACAAGCTTTTCCGATCGTGGATGACGACGACCGGCCTTTGGCGCAACTTGACGTTCTACCTGACGATGATCCACACGCCCAAGGGGCTTGGCAGCGCGGTCGTTCCGTTTCTTGCGGTGTTCGACGGCGAGAAGCTCGTCTTGGGCGCGGTCGACGGCGTCGATGTGCGCTACTTTGGGTATCGGCGCGACAATCTGGCGTCGGGGAAGTTTCGAGTGCCGCGCGGGTTTCGCTTTGCGTACAGCGACAAGAAGACGGGGATGACGGTCTCGGGGCGCGTCGAACAGAAAAAGCTCGTGCATCGATTTGATGTGCTCGAAAATCTCAATAAGTTTGATAGGTTTATCGTTGAACGTTTCCAGAAACCGGTTCAATATCGGCAGCTTGTGCGCTGGAAGCTCGAATTGACGCAAGGCAAAGAGACCAAGAAGGCGTCGGGCGAAGGGTTAAGCGAGTACAACTTCTTGAATTAATTAGTTCGCAGCGTCGTTGCTCTTCGGTCCGTACCTGAATTCAAGGAGCCCCAGCGCCTGCCAGCCTATCGGCTCGCCGCCATAATTCTCAAAACGGTTTGTCGTAATCGCCCCCGGAAACTCACGGTATGTGCCGCGCGTTGTAACCGGTGTGTGCCCCACAAATCCAACATCCATCTCGACGTCTGACCATTTGAATGTGTAGGTCACGCGAAACCGCAAGTCGGCGTCATTGCCAATGCGATAAGCCGAAAACCCCTTGAGCAGCGAATTCGGGTCGCGCAACAGCGATTCATGCTGTGACACGAACCGAATGTTGGCCGCGACCTTGAGCCTCCAAGATGTCCGAATCCGAAATCCAAACGTCACCGTGTTGAACGGCTCATGCGCGTAGGAGTTGCCGTCGCGCGCTTTGTAGGCGCGCCGCGGGCCCCAACTTCCATAGAGCCGCATCCACCTCGTCGGAATCCACTCGATGGCCAGCTCGCCACCATATGCATCGACGTCGTTGCCGATTTGCTTGAACGACATCGATGTGTAGTCGAACCTCCCGGAGATAAGCGCCGCCAAATCAAACCCCGTCGCGTCGAACTCGATGAAGTCGCGGTATTGGTTGAAAAACAGATCGATCGACGCGCGCAGCCGCCCCTTAAACAGCTTTGCCGAGTACCCGATTTCGTATGTTCGCACCTTCTCATTTTCGAGGTTCGGGTTTGCAATCCCCTCGGAAAAGATGCGCGGGAGCTGATATTGATCGCAGAGCGTGTGCACGCACGTCACGTTGTTGAGCCGCAGCTTCGTCTCCGCAAACGCCGGTTTTCGAAACGCAAGCCCCACGCTGCCACGAATGTAATGATCGGGCGCCGGCGACGCGACGATCGACGCACGCGGCGAGAGCGCCGACGGCGTGTTCGAATTGACGTCGATACGCGTTCCGGCGGTAAACCAGAGTTTGTCGGCAACCGCCGCCCACTCGAGCTGAAAAAAGGCGCCACCCCGCCACTCGCGCACGCCCTTCCCCACCATCTGTTCCGAATCGAAACTCGCGAACCGCGTGTGCGCGCCGTACGTCAGGTCAAACCCCGGGACGAGCGTCGCCCGATGCTGAAGCTGCAAGTCGAGCGTGTTTCCAATCCCGTTAATGTCACTGATCGTCGCGAGCTCTGTTCCTTCAAGGTTGATGTCGGCGTGTGGCACGAGCGTGACATCGAAGTGCGAAAAATAAAGCTGCGCCTGAAACCGCTTCCAATCAAAATCAGCGCGAGCGTACGCTTCGCCACCGCGAAATCGCGTGCGCCCAATCGTCAAAAAATAACGCCCGTTCGTGAGTGCGCCGCCACCTTCCATCGTCAACTTCATGTCGTCGCGGAATCGAACCTCCAGCGCCCCGCGCCCACGCGTCGATGCCATACCCAGCCGATCGAACTCGTACCAAAGGTTTTCCGCCTCATAAGACGCCGACATCGCCGCCGACCACTTCTTGCCACCGAACGTCCCCCGCACGGCGCCATACGCCGGTGGATCCTGCATATCGGCGCGCAGGCCCACGTAACCGCGCGCCTCAACGCGTGTCTCCGACGACGGCGGCCGTGTCACGATGTTCACGACGCCCGAATACGCGTTCGCACCATAAAGCGCCGACCCCGGCCCACGAATCACTTCAATCCGCTCGACATCAAAAATGCTGATCGGGAACATGCTCCAAAACGCCGTCCCGAAAAGCTCCTGGTTCATTTCACGTCCGTCGATGAGAACCAAGACGAGATTGTTTGCCTCCGTCGCAAGCGCGCGCACGCCGACCGAAACGCTGAACGGCGTAATCACCCCAACGTCCATTCCGGGAACAGAACGAAAGAGATCGACGATCGACAACGCCGGCGCGTCTTCGATTTCGCGGCGCGAGATCAGTGTCACGGCGCCCGGCACCTCACGAAGCGGCTGCGGTCGCTTCGCCGCGATTTCGACGGTCGCCTCTTCCTCGAGGAGGCGCAGCTCGTCGGTCAAATCTCCCGATTCCGCGTGCGCAAGGTTGGCAAACGCGAGAACAAGCACGACCGCACTGCTTCTGGCAAGAGTCGCGACGCCCGCGCACATGACTTTTTGTATCCGTCGGCGACCCTCAAGTCAATTTCACCTCACAACTTTGCTGACAGCAGGTCGCGCATCTGGTACAGATTCCACGGCCATGGTTCTTGACTGGTTTTACGGACTCTTTTCAAACGATCTTGCGATCGATCTCGGCACCGCCAATACACTCATCTACGTGAAGGGGAAAGGCATCGTCGCGTGCGAGCCGTCCGTTGTTGCGGTTCGCCGCGACCACCGCGGAATGAAAAAGGTCTTGGCGGTTGGCAAAGAGGCGAAGGACATGCTCGGGCGAACGCCGGGAAACATCGTCGCCATTCGCCCCATGAAAGACGGCGTTATCGCCGACTTCGAAATCTGCGAGGCGATGCTTCGCTACTTCATCCAAAAGGCGCACAACCGAAAAACGTTCGTGAAGCCGCGCATCATTGTCTGCGTGCCGTTTGGCATCACCGAGGTCGAGAAGCGCGCCGTGAAAGAAAGCGCTGAGAGTGCGGGCGCGCGCGAGGTTTACCTTATTGAGGAGCCGATGGCGGCGGCGATCGGCGCCGGGCTGCCGATCACGGAGCCGTCGGGCAACATGATCGTCGACATCGGTGGCGGCACGACGGAAGTCGCGGTCATCTCGCTCTCGGGAATCGTGTTTTCAAAGTCGGTTCGCGTGGGCGGCGACAAGATGGATGAAGCGATCATCCAGCACATGAAGCGCAAGTACAACCTTCTCATCGGCGAACGCACAGCGGAACTCATCAAATGCACGGTGGGCACGGCCTTCCCGACCGACGAAGCGATGACCATGGAGGTCAAGGGGCGCGACCTCGTCGCCGGTGTGCCGAAAACGTTTGCGGTGACGTCCGACGAAATTCGCGACGCGCTCCAAGAGCCGATCAACGCGATCGTCGAGGCGGTTCGCATTGCGCTCGAGCGAACGCCGCCCGAACTCGCGTCCGATATCGTCGACAAGGGGATCGTCCTCGCGGGTGGTGGCTCACTCCTCACGAATCTCGACGTCTTGTTGCGCGAAGAGACGGGGCTCCCGGTCATGCTGTGCGACGATCCGCTTTCGGCGGTGGTTCTCGGGAGCGGCAAGGCCCTCGACGAAATTGACCTCCTCCGCGAAGTGACGATTCACGCCTAACAGTGGCGACGTTTTATAAACGACGATTCGTCCCGATCCTCTTTGGCCTGTTTCTCGCGTTGTCGCTCTATTTTCTTTATGCGCGCGGAAAACCGGAAGACGAGCGCAACATCATCGATCGCGCCGTCATCGCGGTCATCTCGCCCGTTCAGTCGCTCGTGGGACGGATCGGCGATGGCCTATCGGGCCTATGGACCGACTACATTTACCTCTACGACCAAAAACAGGAACTCGATCGCTTGCGCGAGGAGAACGAAAAACTGCGCGCGCGCGTTCTGGAACTCACGCCGCTCGCCGCGGCCCGCGACGAAGCCGAACGTTCGCTTCAGTTTCAAAAGGTTTCCGAGCCACGCAAATTGGTTCCCGCACGCGTCGTGGCGCGCACGATTACGCCCTTCTTCCAGGTCACGCGCATTCGCGTTGATGTCGGGGGCGCCGAGCTTCGCGACGGCATGCCCGTCATTTCGCCGGACGGCGTCGTTGGCACCGTGCGACAGGTTTTTGGGGATTACGCGGATGTGCTTCTCCTCGTCGACCGTGAACGTAAGGTCGCAGTCGTTCTTGAGCGCACGCGTGCTTTCGGGACGCTTGAAGGTCTTGGCAAGGACCAGCCGTATCTGACGCGCATGCAGTTTCTCGCGCGCGAGGATCGCCTGGTCGAAGGGGATTTGGTTCTAACGGCCGGCGAATCGATCGCGCGCGAGGGCGACATCGTCACCACGAGTGGGCTCGATCGCGTTTTTCCGCCAGGTCTCGTGATTGGGCGCGTCACGCGCGTTTCCGAGCAGAATCTTAAGCAGCGCCAAGAAGCGTTCGTACAACCGGCCGTTGACTTCAATCGGCTGCGGCGCGTGTTTGTTGACGTGAGCGCCGGCCTCACCGTTCCCGTGCCCGCAACGCCAAGGCCCAAATGACTCTGCGCCCGCAACGTCGACTTCGGCAGGACGCGCCTTGAGAACGGTGCTGGTGGTTTTTGTCGGTTTCCTCGGAACGGTTGTTCAAGGAACCTGGGTGGCCGGCACGCTGCCGACATCAGACATTAACCTCGTCGTGTCGATCCACCTGGGCCTCACGCGCACGCCGGTCGCAGGCTCGATTGCCGCGTTCATCTCCGGCCTCATCACCGACCTCGCAACCGGATGCCCCAAAGGTCTCGCAACCGGCCAATCGACCATCGCCTTCTTCTTGTCGTACTCGCTCACAAGCCGTTTTCTCGTGCGCGGTGCGCCGATCGAAGCGCTCTACGTTACCGCGGTATCGGTTCTCTCCTCCCTTTACGCAAGTCTCGTTCTCGCTTGGCTCCCGGCGCGCGCCTTCTTCCCGCCCCCAACGGTCCTTGCGGTCGTCGTTCATATTGCCGCCACGAGCCTCCTCGCGCCCGTCGTTTTCGCCATCGTGCGCCGCATCGATCAGGCCTTTGAACGACCCAAACACCGATTGATTTGATTTCTCAAGACGAGTTGACGGGGGATTCACTTGCGAATAGAGATTCCCGAACTTATGCCGTCGACAGCCGTTCCCACGCCATCCGTCGCAACCGTGCCAATCCACCAACGCACGGCGCGCGAGCGACTCGCTGGAGCAACGCTCGAGTTCC
The DNA here is from genome assembly GCA_016192705.1 of Deltaproteobacteria bacterium. Classification (GTDB taxonomy): domain Bacteria; phylum Myxococcota; class JACPTQ01; order JACPTQ01; family JACPTQ01; genus JACPTQ01. The sequence continues at coordinate 77,623 of JACPTQ010000066.1, forward strand.
TTGACGCGAAGTCGCGAAACTCTGCGGCTGCGCTCGTTGGCGAGGGGTTTCGACGCTTGTGTGAGCGGTGGGGCCTCAGCGCCGCGGATTGGGAAACAGAGCACGGGTCGGTGGCGCGCGCGCTCGTTGACGAGGCGACGGCTCATCGTCTTGCGGACACGGTTTCCGACCTCCTCGTTCTGGGCTATCTCGCGCGGGTCCGTGAAGTGAGTGGTGACGCGAAGCGCGACCTCGATTTAGCCACGATTCGCCTTGTCGACTGGCTCGACCGATTTACGCCGTTTCGATTTCTCACCGCGTGGGCGGCGCGCGACGACGGGCCAACCGGTGACTTTTGGTCCCGCTACGTTGATGCGACCATCGACGAGGTCGATTCGCTCGATGAGAGCGAGCAAAATCGAGGCGAGCAAAAGGTCGCATCGTCCGCGATGGCTGCGACGAGCGCTCCAAGCGCGTCCGTTGCACATTGGCTCGATCTTCTGCGCAATGCGATACCCGGAGGCGGCGAGTCGACGTTACAATGGGAAACCGCGGTGCACCGTGTGTCGCGCTTATGCGAGTTTGCTCCACCCGACGACGTGATGCGGCTCACATCACGGCTTCGTCACGGCTCGCTTCTTGCGCTGGTCGCTGAGGCACCTAAGTTTTCTGAACCCAAAATTTTGGCGCGCCATTTGGTCGCAGAAGATCCGAAGTCTGTCGCAATCGCCCTGTATGCGCTCGAACTTTTTCCTGCGCTTGCACCGCGGGTCGCGCTCGCCGTCGTGTCACGCGACGCGAATCCGCTAGAACGATCGTCTGGTCTTTTTCAGGCGCTCTCGTTGGCGCGTGGTGGAATCCTGGCGCGATTCGTAGAACGCTGTGCGCAAGCAGCGCCCACTGGCAATTGGAAGACGACGTTCATCGACGACTGGAAACGCGCGCAGGAAGCAGCACGCGGGCACGCGTCGGCCACACACCACGAATCCTCCCGCACCGAGACCGGCTTTGCGTCGCGCGTCGAATGGGTGGTTGCGGCCGGTGTTTCGGCCGACGTCGCGGGCTCGGAGGAGGTTTTCGCTGCGTCAAGAGCGCGCGGTCTTTCTGACGGCAGTCGAGACGCTCTGGCGCGCCGCGCGGTTCGACTTGCGCTACGTCTCGGCGAGCCGGGCGTTGCGCAGAGGGTGGCTGAGCGACTCGGGACGGACCACGCGCCGGGCGAAGCCGCCTCACGTTCCGGCGAGATCACGCCCGACCTCTTGGTTGCAGAGGAGGCGAAGCGCACCACGCTTTCCGCCGATCGTCCGGCCAACGCGGTTGCTCACGAGCCCGTGATGAGCGGCGGTGCGCGACAGCCGACCCGCGACGCAGCACGACCTCTCGAAGCGCTATCGCAACAGGCTCGTTGTTTCACGGCCGGCGCCGTGCGGTCCCGCGCCGTCGATCTTCTCCTTCTCGTCACGGGTCTTGAAGTCGTGCGCTTCCTCGTCTTTGCGATTTTGTGGCTCCTTGGACTCCGACGCGACGGCACGATGACGATCGACGCCAGTGAAATCCGTGTTGCGACGCGCACATCGTTCCTCGGCCGGGAGATTCGTTCTCGCGAGATTCGTATCCCAGCGACGGCCGTTCGCGGCGTTGTCGGCTCAAAAGCGTGGCGCGTTCTTTATCTGCTGGTCGGCCTCGTGGCGATCGCCGTTTTCACGCTCCTCGGCGTCTCCGCAATCTTCGATGGCGTCGCGCGACAGCACATTGGGATTATCACGTTCGGCTCGCTCATTGTTTTGGCCGGCCTCATCACGGACGGCGCTTGTTATTGGCTCTTTCTTCGCGGCGGAGAACGCGTTTTCGTCCGAGTCGATCTCGCGCCGCCGGCTCGCCCCATTCGGCTCTGGATCGCGCGCGATAACGCTGCGGATGTGATCGAATCTCTCGCGACCCTCGCCAAATCTGGCGTCCGCTCCGCACCATGAACGCCCTCGCGGCCGTTCTCGTTCTCACAACGAGCGCCGCCTCTAAAGATGCCCTCCAAAAAGTTCTCGACGCCGCGGAAGCTGAGGTGGCCCGACGTGTGCGCTACGATATTTCGCAACGATATCGAAAGCTCGTCTACAAGAATGGTGTCTTTGTCGGTCGACCCGTTTACCCAGGCGGCGACCTCGATCCCCAAAAGGGCGTTTGCACCGATTTAATCGTTCGCGCCTTTCGCGCGGCGCGCATCGACTTCCAGAAACTTGTCCACGAGGACGCGAAGCGCGCGCCGAAGGCGTATCGTCTCTCGCGCTGGCGCCAAAAGCGCCCCGATCGAAGCATCGATCACCGTCGCGTACCCAACCTTCTCACGTACCTCCGCCGACACGCGCGCGTTGTCGAGACCGACGCCGACCTGTGTCCCGGCGACGTCGTCATCTGGGATCTTTCCGACCGCGGTTGGCCCGATCACATCGGCCTCGTCTCGCGGCGCCAGACCGAAGTTGCAGACGGGGGCGTCCTGCGCCCGCTCATGATTCATAACTACCCAGACCCCGGGCACACGACGGAAGCCGACGTCCTGACCAACTGGAAAATCGTCGGCCGGTTCAGACTTCTTGCCGACGAGGCCTGTCGTCCGCAGCGCTAACACGCGTTTCAGGTCGCTCATCTGGGATCGCCGCCACCGGGCGATTCCCAATCGAAACCCCGCCTCCCCCCTCGGGCGGCGCGCATTCAACGCGGTTTTTCCCACTTCGCTTCGCGCGGTACAGCGCGATGTCCGCGCGTTCCACCAAATCTTCGACCGATTTCTGGCCACAATCCGGAAAGCTTGCGACCCCGAGCGACGCTGTGATGCCGATGTTGTACCCATTCGCCCGAACGGTTTCCCGCGCAACATCCGCCCGGATTCGCTCGGCGACTTTGTTCGCCTGCGCTGTCGTCGCCCGCGGCAAAACGACCGCGAACTCTTCGCCGCCAAATCGCCCCGCGATGTCGATCCCGCGCAAGTTACGCGAAACAACGCGCGCAACCTCCCGCAAAACCTTGTCCCCAACGGCATGGCCGAACTCATCGTTCACTCTCTTGAAATCGTCGAGGTCGAGCAGCACGACCGAAAACTGTGTCTGATATCGTCGCGCTCGTCGCCATTCGTCTTTGATGCGCTGGTCAAAATATCGCCTCACGTACAATCGCGTGAGCCCGTCGACGGTTGCGAGCTCGTACAGCCGCGCGTTCTGCACAGCGATCGCCGTCTCAAGCGCAATCGCCGATAAGACGCGAAGTTGCGCCGAATCAAACGCTCTTGCTAGGGACCCATCCAGCCCAATCACGCCAACCACTTCGTCGTAAACAACAAGGGGCGCGCCCATCCAAGAGCGTGCACGTCCGTCGCGATCGTCGTCGGCGAGCGCCGCTTGACCATCGCGCGCGACCCCGCTCGGCTTCCCTCGTTCGCGCTCAACGTCCGAAACCAACACCGGTCGACGCTCATCCACCACGCGCGACAAGAGGCCAACGCCCCGCGCAATGGTTCTCGTTTCGGGCGCTCCCCCTCGCCGATCGTACTCCGTCGCTTCGAAGATTCGTTCGCGATCGTTCCAGAGCGCGATCGTAAAACGCGCCGCGCGCGGCAAAGCACCCAGCGTCTCGCGCGCCACGCGGTCGATGATCTGTGACAAGTCGAGCGAGCTGGTTAAAACGCGTCCAACCGAGTTCAGCGTCTCGAGCTCTGCGACCCGCTGCCGCAGGTTCTCGCCCGCTTCGCTCATCCGCTTGAAAATCAGATTCACGAGAACGAGCGTCGCGCCCAGCAAGATGAGTCCAACAGGATTCGCGGGATCATCGACCAGAACGACGACCATCGACAACGGAATGAGCGCCGCCTCGGCCGCCGTACCGTAAACAACCACGCGCCGAAGGATCTCTGCGCCGGAAAACCCTTGAAACCAAAGCGAAAGCCCCGTGATGAGGTAGTGGAACAAGAGAAACGCCATCGTCAGCACCGGGACGAGCCACAGAATTGTGACGTACCGATTGCTCCCTTCAAGCAACGCCGCCCGCCACGAATCGGTCCCAAAGAGAGCCGCGATGGCGAGAATGAGCGCCCCGGTGCCACCGCCGTTCAAGAGCACTTTCCCAAGGTCAGCACGGAGAACAACACGGCCTTCCGCCCCGCGCATATCGGAAGAAAGCGAACGCCTTACCGTGTCGACGGTCATCGAAACCGCGATGACCCACGCCGCGGGCACGGCCCCGAGCGTAATAATGGACGCGATGTAAAACGGCGAATCGAGGCTGATGTGAATCGAATGGAGGATTCGGAACGCGAGAAGTCGCGTCAAAAGTCCGAGGCCGAGGTAAATGACAAACGCGGGGGTCAGCTGCAACGAGACAAGAAACGGCTCGGCCGTCGCGGTGAAGAAGATAAGAACAACCCAGCCAACGAGTCCCGTCGCGTAACTAAAAAGAAGCGACGCTCGGCTGTTGATGATACGCGCGCCCACCTAAATTATTCTCCGGCTCGGTCCCCAACGTTTCTCATCGCCACTCCCCATTCGTCATCCCACGGTTCGTCGATACCTATAAGCGACAACCGCGTAGAGCGGGCGCACGATTCCTCGGCGCACGACGAGGGGACGAATATTAGCACGCATGCCGCATCGTGGCAATAACAATATTGCCGTCTATCTATCCGTTGTTACATGGCTTTTTCAGTGCCCCGACCGGCGTGTGTCGAGTTGTCGCACTTTTTTCGCCATGTAGACGCAATCCTCGCCCTCCGCGTAGTAATCGCGGAGCGTCGCCTCAATCTCAAATCCGTGACGATCATAAAATCGTCTCGCGCCTTCGTACGATTCGTTCGCGCTCACATCGACATAGAGCTTTCGCCCGCCGACCTCCGCAACCGCGCGCGAAACCGCCCGCATGATCTTCGTCCCGACGCCGGTCCCATGGTGATCCGGGTGAACGTAAAACCAACTGATCCAATAAACGTTCTCCGCTTCGTCATCTGCGGGCTCAAATCCACCGACGCCCAGCAGCGTTTTTCGTTCCTCCGCGACCAGGTTCAGGTGGCCGGCCGGTCGCGCTTTCGCGAGATACCATTTGAAATAGTTTTTCGCGTGTCGCGCGTCGTCGGTATCAAACAACCGAATGAAACGGATCACCTCGTCGAGGTCATCCGCGTGCATCTCTCGAATCTGAACGGCTACGACCGAACCTCGATGATCACGACACCACGCTCGGGTTGGTCGCGCTTTTTCTCGTTGCCTTCGTCGCTGTGCTCGTCGGTCGGCGGCTCGTCTTTCTTTCGACGCCGCGCCGGATCGTCCGCGGGGATTTCGAGTCGCGGGCGTTCAGCGTCCTTTTTCCGGTGCTTCTCTTCCCGTTTCTTCAGCTGGTCGATGATGTAAGCGTCTAACATCGCGCGCCCGCCTAAACCGCCCTTCTGACTTGGAATATATCATCGCGAGACGCCGATTCGCAAGGCAGCGAGCGTCGTTTCCCCTCGCTCGCGTGTCCTTTCAAACCCATGTGGGGCATGGATTCGCTCGCGATCTCTCCGAACCGACCGATCACGCTTTAGCGCGCGCAAGATATTCGATGAGATCGATCTTCGTTATCATGCCAACGATTTCGCCGTCCGAAAGCACAACCACGACTTTCCCCTGCGCAAAAATCTCGGGCAACACATCGGCGTTCGTGGCTGGATCGGCGGTCGCGTAATCAAACGACATGGCGGCGTCGATCGTCGCGTCGCCCCCCTTTCCAGAAAGAACCGAGTGAAGTAAGTCGACTTCGGTGATGAGCCCGACCAGCCGTCCACCGTCCATCACAGGCATTTGCGAAATGCCATGCTGCTGCATGACCTGAATGACAGCGGTCACGCGGTCTGTTTTCTGGGCGACAAGAACGTTCCGAGCCGGGCGCGCCTTGAGAATGTCGCCGACAAGACCATACGCCGGACCCGTATCGAGAAATCCCCACTCGCGCATCCAGTGGTCGTCGAACACCTTCGACAGATAGCGCGACGCCGAATCGGGCAAGAGAACGACGATGTTCGCTTTCTTGCCGACCTTCTTCGCGTATTTCACCGCGCCCGCAACGGCCGCGCCGCCCGACCCACCGCAAAAAATCCCCTCTTCGCGAACGAGCCGACGGGTCATATGGAAACACTCTTTGTCGGTCACGCGCACGATGTCGTCGAGAATCTTGAGGTTCATCGTGCCCGGCAAAAAGTCCTCGCCGATCCCCTCGACCTTGTACGTCTTCGCTTGCACAAGCGTCCCCGTCTTGAAGTAGTCGTAATAGACACTTCCGATTGGATCGACGCCAACGATCTGAATGCTCGGGTTCTTCTCTTTAAAAAATTTCCCCGTCCCGGACAGCGTCCCGCCCGTACCCATCCCAGAAACGAAAACGTCGATCAGCCCGTCGGTCTGACGCCAAAGCTCAGGCCCCGTCGAGTCGTAATGCGCGTCAGGGTTCGACGGGTTGTAATATTGATTCGCGAGCACGGCCCCCGGCGTCTCGCGCGCGAGGCGCTTCGCAACGCTGTAATAACTTCGCGGGTCTTCGGGCTCCACGGCCGTCGGGCACACAACAACCTTCGCGCCGTACGCCCGAAGCGCTTTGACCTTTTCCTCGCTCATCTTATCCGGCATCACGAAGATGCAGGTGTACCCACGCACCGCGGCGACTTGCGCGAGACCAGCGCCGGTGTTGCCGCTTGTCGCTTCGACGATTGTCCCGCCCGGTTTGAGGAGCCCCTGTTTCTCAAAGTCATCAACCATCCGCAGCGTGATCCGATCCTTCATCGATCCAGCCGGGTTCATATATTCGAGCTTCGCGTAGATCGTCGCCGGAACGCCGGCCGCGACGCGGTTGAGCCTCACAAGCGGCGTGTTTCCAATCGCCTCGAGAACATTGTTAACCGCACCTTTCATGATCGCCTCCTCGATTGCAGATCGGCCCGCCCAGAAAAGTAGGCGGTACGTTAAAGCGGGTCAAGACCGTGCGCCCGTGTGGCGAAAAAAAGGTGGGGTTCGCGCTCTGTAAACAGGCGCTCCCCATTTTCGCCACGCACTCAGGCCACTGGCCTTCGCGCCTGTGTGGCGAAAATTACTTCGAAAGCGCGTACAGCGCCGCAACGTGAGCTTCGAGGTCGCGCGCGATCGCCGAAATCTCGCGCCGCTCCTCGCGTGCGCGAAACTCCATTTCCACTTGCTTGCTCATGACGGCGCGCAGTTTCTTCTTGGCGCCAGCGATCGTGTACTCCTCGTCGTAGAGGAGATGTCGAATCGTCAAAAGCGTTTCAACGTCACGCCGACTGTAAAGCCGCTGCCGCGACGTGGTCTTCGAGGGGCGCACAACGCGAAACTCGGTTTCCCAATAACGAAGAACATGCGGCTTCACGCCCAAGAGGCGACTCGCTTCGCCGATTTTGAAGTAAAGCTTGTCCGGAATCTCCTCGGCCGACGAAATGCGCGGCACACCGCTGTACGCAGCGTCCGTCTCCGCAAGGTCGTCGTCGAAGGTTTCCTCGTTGTGAGCCCGATCCGCCGCGACAGCAGCTTCAGCGGAACCGATCGCCACGCGCGCTGCCGCCGCAAACTCGCCAACGTGCAATCGCTCTTCCATTAGGCGCCGCCCGTTTCTTTGTTCAGCGCCTCCTTAAGTACTTGACTCGGCTTGAACGACAATACCCGCCGCGCCGGAATAATAATTTCCGCGTTTGTCTGCGGGTTTCGGCCGATCCGCGCACGCTTGTCGCGAACCAAGAAATTCCCAAAACCAGACAGCTTGATCTTCTCCCCGTTCTCGAGCGTCACCTTCATAAGGTCAAACACCATTTCAACGAGGTCCGACGCGTCCTTTTTCGACAAACCTCCGACGCGCTCGTAAACGCGTTCAATGATGTCGACCTTCGTCATGGTTCCGTTCATGTGATTACCCCTCGAATCCCACCTAACCCCTTATATCTGCGCCACATTCCATTTGCAACTTCTTGACGATGCGTGCATGGAGCGCGTTCACCTCTTCGTCGGTCAGCGTTCGGTCGATCGCCCGGTATCGGATCTGATAGGCCAAACTCTTTTTCCCGGTTGATATTGGTTCCCCGCGATAAACGTCAAAAAGCGAAATCGCCTCGACAAGGCCGCCCCCCTCGGCCCGCGCGATTCCAACCGCTCGGCCCGCGGGAACCGCTTCGTCGACGACGAGCGCGACGTCTCGCGTGACCCCAGGGAAACGCGGGATCGCTGAATACTTTGGTCGCGCCCGTGCGGGGAGTCGCGAAAGCTCCATCTCAAGCAGAAAGACCTTCGACCGCAACCCAGAAAGCGCGGCAATTTCAGGGTGAAGCTCGCCCCCGCGCAGGAGCCAGCCGGCGCCCCCGTCAAATTCGAACGAAGCGCGCGGATGGAACGTCGCGAGCGCCGACGGGCGCACGACTACGTCGGTCGCGCCGAGCAATGAGAGAAGCGACTCCGCAACGCCGCGCAGGTCCTGCAAATCGAGGGGGGCTGCGTTCTTCTCCCACGCGTCCGGCGCGCGTCGACCCGTCATCACAAGCGCGAGCCGCGTTCGCTCGCGCGGCATTGGCAAACCGGCCGCGGGCGTGAACACCCGACCAAGCTCGAAGAGTCGCAGATCGTTTTCACTGGCGGCCTGGTTGAACGCGACGTTCTGCAAGAGCCCCGGAAAGAGCGTCGTGCGAAGCTCTGAGTAGTCGCGCCCGAGCGGATTCACGAGACGCACGCGGGGGCGGCCACCGTCAAACGGATCGAGTGTTGTGGGCGATGTGAATGAGAAATTCACCGCCTCAATGAATCCGAGAGCCACGAGCCGCGCGCGAAGTTGATCAACAGCCGATTCATCGCTGCACGCGCCACCGTGCGGTCGCGACGCCGGCAGGGTCTCTGGAATATTGTCGTATCCCCAGAGCCGCGCGACTTCTTCGATGAGGTCTATTTCGCGCGTCAAATCTGGGCGATATGTTGGGGGCTCCCAACGATTGTCTCCGAGGTCCTCTGCGCCAAGACGACGCAAACTTCTGGTTACAAAGTCAGGCTGCGGCGCCGCGCCCAAAACAAACGCGACCCGGACCGGGCGAAGATGAATCGGCGGACGATGAATCGCCTTCGGGTACCGGTCGATGACACCGTGCGCCGTGGTTCCCTTCGCGAGAGATTCGATGAGGCCCGAAACGCGATCGAGGGCGCTGACAACCACCCCAGGATCCGCGCCGCGCTCGAACCGGTGTGACGCCTCGGTGTGCATCCCGAGACGCCGTGCGGTTTTCCGCACCGCGCGCGGATCGAAGTAAGCGCTTTCAAGGAGAATGCGCTTTGTCGCGCGATCGACCTCGGAGTCGCCGCCCCCCATGATGCCGGCAATCGCCTGCGCCCGTTCCGAATCGGCGATGACGAGATCGTCGGCCTCGAGCGCGCGCGACGCACCGTCAAGCGTTCGAATCGTCTCTCCCGAGCGGGCCGTGCGGACGACGATTCGGCGCCCCGCGAGCTTGTCGAGGTCAAACGCGTGGAGGGGATGGCCGCGTTCCAGCAGCACGAAATTCGTCGCATCGACCACATTGTTGATCGCGCGCACGCCGAGCCGCATAAGCCGGAGCCGCATCGCAAGTGGCGACGGCGCGATGACAACATCGGCAATGACGCGCGCCGCGTATCGCGGGCAACGGGCGACATCGACAATCTCCACGTTCGTGAGCGTCTCAACCGCCGCGCCAAATTCACGTAAGACGGCTGGTGTGACCACAAACTCACGATCCAAGATGGCGCCGAGCTCGCGCGCAATTCCAACGTGTGAAAGGCAATCCGGGCGATTGGGCGTGAGCCCCATCTCGAGAATGGAATCGCCAAACCCGAGCATTGGCGCGACGTCGCTCCCCGGGGCCGTGCCACCGTCGAGAATAAGGATTCCGCCATGCTCATCAGACAGGCCGAGCTCGCGCTCCGAACAGATCATCCCGTGTGACGCGACACCTCGAAGCTCCGCGGCGCGAATCTCCTTGTCGCCGATAAATCCGCCCACGCGAACGAACGGAACCTGCGCACCCGCCCGAACATTTGGCGCACCACAAACGACTTGGAGCTCGCCCTGTCCATCAAACACGCGACAGACCACCAGCTTTTCTGCGTTCGGGTGCCGCGTGACCTCGCGAACGTCGGCAACAACGACGCCCTGAAATGGCGCCGCGACGCGCGTGACCGACTCGGCTTCGAGCCCGGCCATTGTGAGTCGTTCTGCGATTTCGTCCGGCGACTCCGGCAGCTCGATGAATTCCTTCAACCAGTTGAACGAAACCTTCACGCGAATTGCCTCAGAAAACGAACGTCGTTCTGGTAGAAAAGCCGGATATCGGAAATTCCAAATGTCAGCATGGCGATTCGTTCAATCCCCATCCCAAACGCAAACCCCGTGACGCGTTCCGGGTCGTACTTCACGTTCTCGAAAACGAGCGGATCAACCGACCCAGCCCCCAAAATCTCGAGCCACCCGGTCTCCTTGCACACGCGACAACCGGTGCGACGCCCGCCGCAGATGAGACACGAAACATCAACCTCCGCGGACGGCTCCGTGAACGGAAAATAACTCGGCCGCAAGCGAATCTTCGTGGCCGCGCCGAACATGCGCCGAGCGAATTCAGCCAGCACGCCCTTGAGATCGCCGAACGTAATGTGCTCATCGACCCACAGCCCCTCGACCTGCTGGAACTCGGGTGAGTGCGTCACGTCATCGTCGCGCCGAAAAACGTGACCCGGCGCGATGATCCGAATCGGGGGCTTCTCGCGCTCCATGACCCGAACCTGCGTCGGCGAAGTGTGCGTTCGCAACAACGCGCCGCCCTCAACAAAAAACGTGTCCTGCATGTCGCGCGCCGGGTGATCCGCCGGCACACCGAGCGCTTCGAAGTTGTACCAGTCGGTCTCGACGAGCGGACCGTCAACAACCGCAAACCCGAGCGAGGCAAACACCGCGCGGATCTCATACCAGGTCTGCGTGAGCGGATGGAGCGCACCCACCGGTGGCCGCCGCCCCACGAGCGTGACGTCTTCGATTCGGGTAGCGATCTCTCGCGCCCGGCCCTCGGTCGCGACACGCGTGAGCGCCCCTTCCACAGCTGCCTCGACCGCCTGCCGTACCTCGTTGGCGATTCGACCCGCTTCCGGCCGCTCCACCGCGGGCAGCTTCCCGAGCCCCTTGAGCGTCGCCTGAATCGACCCAGCCTTGCCCAGAAACCTCGCCTTAATGTCGGCGATTTCGTGGTCGCTCACCGCCCGTGCGAGCGCCGCCTCCGCCTCCCCCCGCAGTCGTTCCAGCTCCGCCTTCACTACGCCGATTTGGCGCGCGCCGCTTCGACAACCTTCCCAAACGCCGTCGGGTCGTTCATCGCAAGCTCAGCGAGCGACTTGCGGTCAAGCGCCACCGCCGCCTTCTTGAACCAGTTCATCACGACCGAGTACCGAAGCCCAAGCGCCCTGACCGCCGCATTGATTCGCGCGATCCAAAGCCGCCGCGCATCGCGCTTCGTCCGCCGACGATCGCGGTACGCATAAACACCGCTCCGCATCGCCGTATGCTTCGCCGCCTTCATGTTGTGGCCGCGCATCAACATCGCGCCCTTGGCGATCTTCAAAATCTTCTTCACGCGGCGTCGCCGCTTCACTCCACGTTTTGCCCTTGGCATAACCCACTCCTATCTTTTTTTCTTCCTCGTCCGACCTCTGTCTTCTCTTCTCATGCATACGGAATCAGAATCTCAATATTCTTCTGATCCGCCTTGTTCACAAGCATCGGCGATCTCAAGTGGCGCTTCGCCTTCACCGACTTGTGCCCCATGATGTGGCGCCGATACGCCGTCCCACGCTTGATCTTTCCAGTTCCCGTTTTCTTAAAGCGCTTCGCCGCGCTCTTCTTTGTCTTCATCTTTGGCATTACTCTTTCTCCTCCTATCTCCCTAACTCAGTGCGTCCGTGGTTTCTCTTCTTCTTGCCTCGTCCTCGCTCAACTCTTCGGCGCGATCATCATCGAAATGCTCCGCCCCTCCAGCTTCGGCAACGCCTCAACTTGCCCCTTCGTCGACACGGCCTCCATCACCCGATTCAGCATCTTCATCCCACGATCCGAGTGCATGATTTCACGCCCCCTAAAAAACACGCTCACCTTCGCCTTGTTCCCTTCCTCTAGAAACCGGAGCACATGCCGCACCTTCGTCTGAAAATCGTGTTCGTCCGTCTTCGGCCGAAACTTCACTTCCTTCACGAGCTGCTGCGTCTGGTTCTTCTTCGCCTCCTGCGACTTCTTCTTCTGCTCATACTTAAACTTGCCGTAATCCATAATCTTGCATACAGGCGGCGCAGCTTTCGGCGACACCTCGACAAGGTCGAGCCCGCTTTCTTCCGCGAGCGCCTGCGCCTGATACGTCGTCATGACGCCGAGCTGTTGGCCGTCGGCCCCGATAACCCGCACCTCCGGCACGCGGATGCGCCGATTGGTCCGAAGTTCCTTCGAATCATCGCGCCGATCGCCCGGCCGCTCGCGCGGGTCGCGCGCCTCCTGCCCTTCTTGACCTTGACCTTGCCCCGGCCCTTGCCCTGGAACCTGCCCCGGAAAACGCGGCGGCCCGAAGTACGGTGCTTTCATTTACCTCCAACTCCGCTAAACACAGCGGTCAATCGCGCCTCTTCCGCAATCTTCTCCACGAACCCATCGAGCGGCATCGCGGCCAGCGGATCACCCCGTCGGGGACGCGGCGCAACCAGACGCCCCTCGACTTCCTTATCTCCAATCACAAGCATATAAGGCACTTGCATCAGCTGAGCCTGCCGAATCTTATAGCCGAGTTTTTCTGGGCGCGCATCGACTTCGACGCGAACGCCACTCGCCATAAGGCGCGCCTCAACTTCGCGCGCAAACGGCTCATGCCGATCGCCAACCGTAATGACCACCGCTTGCACCGGCGCGAGCCACGTTGGAAACGCGCCACCGTAATGTTCGATCAGCATCGCAATGAACCGCTCCACGCTCCCGAAAATCGCGCGATGGATGACGACCGGCAAGTGGTCCTTGCCGTCCTCGCCGACATATTTCAGCTCGAACCGCGTCGGCTGCACAAAATCGCATTGAATGGTCGCGCACTGCCACTTCCGCCCGAGCGCGTCCGTGATGTCGAAGTCGATCTTCGGCCCATAAAATGCGCCATCGCCTGGATTCACGGTGTACGCCTTGCCGCTCGCATCGAGCGCCGCCTTGAGCGCCGCCTCCGCGCGATCCCAAAGCCCCGGGTCGCCCAAAAATTTTTCCGGCCGCGTCGACAGTTTTGCCGAATAGGTCATGTCGAACGTCGAATAAACGCGGTCGACGAGCTTCAAGAGCCGAGCGATCTCGGCGCCGATTTCGCTCTCCGGCAAAAAAATGTGCCCGTCGTCCTGCTGAAACTGCCGCACGCGCACGAGACCGCCGAGCGTGCCCGACGCTTCGTTGCGATGCAGCACGCCTTGATCGTGAAGCCGAAGCGGCAACTCGCGATACGACCGAAGCACCGACGCAAAAATAAGCATATGCGACGGGCAGTTCATCGCCTTCAATCCCAACACTTCTTGGCTCTTCTCTTCCGACCTCCCTAGCTCTGCATCTCTGTGGTTACTCTTCTCATCTTCTTCCCGCTTCCCCTCACACAAAAACATATTGTCGCGATACTTCTCCCAATGCCCCGACCGCTCCCAGAGCGCCTTGTTAAAGAGAAGCGGCGTCTTCACCTCGACGTACCCCTCGCCGAGCAACAAAGTTCGCATCACCTGCGAGAGCGTGTTGTAGAGCACCGTGCCATTCGGCAACCAAAACGGCGCGCCCGGGGCCCATTCGTGAAACATAAAAAGCCCAAGCTCGCGCCCCAGCTTTCGATGGTCTCGCTTTTTCGCTTCTTCGATCCGCTCGAGGTGCGCCTTAAGCGCGTCTTTACTCGCGAAAGCCGTGCCGTAAATCCGCTGCAGCATCGGGTTTTTTTCGCTGCCCCGCCAATACGCGCCCGCAACGTGCGTGAGCTTCACGGCCTTCACCTGCCCCGTAAACGAAACGTGAGGCCCGCGGCACACATCGACGAATTCACCGTGCCGATAAAGCGAAATCTCCTCGCCCTCCGGAATTTCCGCGATGATCTCGCATTTGTACGTCTCGCCCATCGCACGAAACATCTCGAGCGCCGCCGCCCGCGTCACGACGTCGCGCCGAAACGGCACGTTCGCCTTGATCGTCTTATTCAGTTCCGCCTCAATCTTCTCAAGGTCGTCGGGCGTAAACCGATCCCAGCCGAAATCGTAATAAAAACCATTCTCTACAGCCGGGCCGATCGTGATCTGCGCCTTCGGAAAAAGCCGCTTCACGGCGTCGGCCATTATGTGCGCCGCGGAATGCCGCAAAACATCGAGCCCATCCGCCGATTCGAAATCAACCAGCTGCGCCGCGCCACCCTCGGTAACGCGCGAGTGATAATCGACGATCTTCGCGCCCACCTTGAGCGCCGCCGACTTTTTCCACGTGTCGGGCGCAATCGCCGCCGCGACATCGCGCGCCGACGCCCCGCGATCGAACGAGCGCTCGGATCCATCCGGCAGAGTTATGTGAATCTTATCCATAAATAGGGGGGCGAGAATTACCGTGATGTCTCGGAAATGTCAAACGCCACCGCCGTTTAGCCGTCGCGCTTCGAGCCTACCAATACCCGCGAAAAACTTTGACCTGTGGGGGACTGCTTGGTGCCAGAATTGGCACAACGATGTCAAATTGCCGCGCGGGGCACGACGTGCAACGGGCGATTGAAAACCCCTCGACGTACGTCGCCAAAGCTCCCTTAGAAACCCAACCGCTTGCGTTTCGACGGTAGGTGCGAAGTTCGCGGATTCCCGAATTCTTGTGAATATACGCCATCGCAATGAGGTTTTCCGATGGGCGCGCCATCATCTGCACAAAAGTCCCGCTCGAGTGCCCAGCCGTTCCAATCGACGCGGGCGATCCGCTCGACCCAAACGCCACGAGCTCCGTCTCCGTGCACGACGCGCCGGATCGACACGTCGACGCAACAGCATAAAACCCGCCCATCCCATCCGGCCCGGCGCCCATCGAATCGTAGTAGCCCGACGGCACGTCAAGTCGCTCGGTGAACGCCGTCACGGCTCCGTTCGGCGCGATTCGCACTTCGCCAAATTTGCCGCCCGACCCCCAAGTCCCCGACGTTGGCGCCCACACGACGACAATGACATCGCTTCCACTCACAAAAGCCTCGGTCCCGTACCACGCGCTCGCGGTGTTCGACATGAGAACGGTCGACGCGCCCCAGCTCCCGCCCCACGACGCGCTTCGCAACTCTCGCGTGCTTCCCGACGAAACCTGCGACACATAATTGATCCCGCTTCCTCCGCCCGTTGCGAGCAACGAATGCCCGAGCCCCGGCCCGACGGCCCCTTCGCCGCCCCACGCGCCCGATGAAAACGCCGATTCAAATGCGTAGGCCGGATTGCCGTACGAGAAAAGCGCGTGGACCACGCTGTTCGCGACCACGAGGCCCGTCCAGCCGACGGTCCCGGCGTCGAGCGCCACCTCGGTCGCCTCTTCCCAAGCGCCGCCATCGCGCTTCGCGACAAACGCCGGCGTTCGCGACGCCTCGTCTTCCGCCCAGACAACCCACGGCATCCCGTCGGCGCTCACAATCACGTCGGGAAAATAGTTGTTGTACCCTTCGTGTGAGACGATGGACGGCGCGATTGTCGTCGTGGGGCTGCCTCCGCCCGTCGTCGAAATCAGCCCCGCCCAAACGTCGTATTTTCCCGACGCGTTTTGCGTCCACACCGCGGCGGTTCCCCCGCTGTTGTCGCTCCATGAATCGACCGTCTGAAAGTAGCCACCTCCGTCCCCCGTCCAGAGAATGACGCCCGGGTAAACATTGAAATCGTCGAACGTCACCGACGCATCTTGCGCGGCCCCCGCATCTGCTCCCGCGTCCGCCCCTCCATCCGCTCCCGCATCGTCTGTCAGAGGCTCGCATGTCACGTCCGCGAACGCTCGAAATCGAAACCGAGCGGGCCAGTTCTGTTGGCTGATGAGCGTCGGCATAGGAGACCACACCCCACTCACCATCGCGCCCCACGATGTCGAGCCAGACGTAGAGCCACACGTCAACACCGGCGTCGTTTGCCTCGTGGTTTGCGTCTGGTTGATCGTCGTCCCAACGAGGTCCTGCCCCTTGTCTACGGTCACCAACGAGGAATTCAAAGACCAAGCGTCGTACGCTTCGACTGTGAAAACGCCACTCCCTATGAATTGCTCATTCAATCTCGAAGCGACCAACACTTGTGAACTTCGCGATGAGTACACCGGGATGATCTCACTCGTCTTGGTTCCAACCCACATCACGATGCCGGGCCCCCAGCAAGCGGTCTGACTAAAATGCGTCGTCGACCCGTTGACTGAAAAAACTCCGCCATCCAAATAGACCGTGGTCGACGCATCCCCCATTTCCTCCCACCCGCCATCAGGTCCCGAGATCGCCGGCGCAATGATGTGGATTCCACCATCATCAAACCCGCCATCCGTCAGGGCGTTTCCCCACGCGGTGATCTCGGCCAACGTGAATCTCTGCTCAATCTGCACGGGCGCGCTAAAGACGAGGCCGCTTGGACGAAGGTCATAAGCGCTGCCCGGTACGCTCTCCGAAGGCATCTGGTCGGGCGGAAGGGCAACGATTGAGATTTCCACCGCAGCGTCGACCGCGCCGGGCGGAAACGTGAGCGACAACTTGCCGTCACTCGTCGCGACGGTACCGCCGGTTTCGGGCGTGACGGTCCCTTTGGCGACGACGTTGTCAGCCGCTTTTTTCGCGCTGCATGCGAGGTGCGCAACGCACATCGATGTGAGAAGCAAGGAAAACGATCTAATTCGTGGCTTCAAGTAACCCCCTTCGAGTCGCACCTATATGTATAATGTAGCGTCCGAATCAAAAACCGCAAACGATGCGGCCTCCCTTCATCGGGGCGCCGGCTGAAGCTCGAAGAGAACTGCCTCCGCGCGTGGAACATAGATATAGGCGAGGACATGGCCAAGGCTAAGCCCCGCAAGTTTCTGGGAACGCGGGTGGCTCCCACATTCGACGCGAAAGCCACCGCGCCGAAAGCTCATTCCTCTCTCGATTTCGTTCACCAGCATTGTTGCTTTCCAGATCTCCCCACTCCAATCGGGATAACTGAAAAACGTTGTGGTGCCGCGCTCCTTAAATGGTGCGAACGGGCGTGACGTCACAAGGCGCGAGCCGTGAAACGCATAAATGAGGTCGCGGCTTTCTCGATCGGTGACGACACACGAGCGCGCGCTGCCTCGCTCCTCAAACCGAATGTCGGCGAGGAATTTTGGGTAGTTGAAAAAGTCGAGGCCGCCGTGAAGCGCAACTTCGGTGTTGACAGGTAAGTCTGCGACGTAGCCGTGAAACCGATTCGTGAGCGCGGAGCGGAGCATCGCCAGCGCGCCCGGCAAGCGGAGACGGCCCACTTGAACCCCAACAGAAATCCCGACTTCGTTGTACGGCCCGATGTCCGTGTCGCGGTACTCGAAGCAAGTGATCGCGACAACCGCGCGCCCCGGAATTGGCGCAAGCGGTCGCAGGTGGGACGACGGCAAGAGCCGAGCGGCCGCGTCGCGATTGGCCAAAAAGAGCCCCATCATCATCCCCACGTCGCGAAAAAAGAGCGGCGACTTGGCCGGCACGCCGCGAATCGAGATATCGCGCTGAGCGACACTGTCGAAAAAACCGCTCCCCAACATCACTCGACGAGCCCTTGCCGCACCATGCGCCGCCACCCAAAACGCAGCACCGCCTCGGCCACACGCGGAGAAACGCGCCGAAGCGCAATGAGCGCCTTCGCCCAAAGACTCGTCACGATGACCCGTTCGCCATTCTCAATCCCCGTCACGATTTTGCGCGCGAGCGCCTCCGCATCGATTCCCCATGCCTCCATCATCTCAGCCTGTCGCGCGCCAGCCGCGGATTCCGCTCGCCGCTGGTCGTCATCGCCGAGTTGCGCAGCGCTCTTTGCAAGAATGCCGGTCCGCACAAACGCCGGGCAAACCACCATCACCGCAATGTCACGCTCCGCGAGCTCGACCCTGAGCGCCTCCGAAAAGCCGACGAGCCCAAACTTCGATGCCGCATACGCCGCGAGTCCGCCGGGCGCCATGAGCCCCGACGCCGACGCGATGTTCACGAGGCACCCGCCGCGCCGCATCTTTGGAAGCACAAGCCGCGTGAGCCGGACCGCCGCAACCAAATTGATGTCGATCGTGCGCTCGATCGACGCGAGCGAAACGTTGGCGAATCGCCCCGGCACCGAAATCCCCGCGCCATTCACCAAGACGTCGATTTCTCCGACCCGCTCGATGAGCGCCGCGACGGCCGCGCCGTCCGTCAGGTCAACGACATGCGTTGCAGCCTCGCTCGATCCGTCAATCCGCGCGCGAACTCTCGCCAACGCCGCTTCGTCGACGTCGACGAGAACAAGGCTCCGCGCTCCCCGCGCAACCAACTCCAGCGCAAGACTCGCCCCAATCCCGCCACCAGCCCCGGTTATCAAAACCCGGGCGCCGTCAATTCGCTTCCGCATCCGCCGCCTCAAACCCCCGCACAACCCAAGCCCCGAGCGACATCGACCGCCGAGCGCACCGCGTCTTCGTGAAGCCCGTACCCAAAGTGACTCCCGCAGTACCAACTCTGCCCAACACCATTTAGGCGCGGCAGCTCGGCGATCGTCGGAAACGACTTGAAATCGAAAATCGGTGTCCGCAGCACCGCCTCAAGCTCGATGCGATCCGCGCGAATCGGAACGTTCGGATGCTGCGAACTCACGAGACGACACGATTTTGGCACGCCTGGCTCGTGCCACAAACTGCCGTTCACCGACGTCTCGATCCCGTCGCCCTTCCTTCTATAGAGGAAGGTGTACGCCTGCATCAGCGATCGCTCCGGGAAGTGCGCGATGTCGTCGTGCACCACCACGCGCCCCTCCTTGTACCGCCACGCGCCGAGCAGCCGCCGCTCATCGTCTGTCGGCGCCTCAAGAAGCGCGAGCGCCTGGTCCGCGTTGCACGCGAAAACAACGTGATCAAACGTGCGATGCTCGTCGCGCCGAAACACAACGGCTACCTCACCCGCTTCCCTCGCGACTTTCACGACTTCTGCGTTTAGCACCACTCGGTCCCGATACGGCCGCGCGAGCGCCTCAATGTAGTTCTTCGTGTGCCCGTCGACCGCACGCACCGAGTAAACCGCCTTCCACGACACGACGTCGTTATGCGTCGCGAGTTTTCCAAAAAAGAATTCCGCCGGCGCTTCGAGAATCTCGTCGGAACTCATCGACGACATAAGGCAAAGCGCACACAGCAAAATGGTTCGTCCGTCGCCCGCAAACTCAGGGATCTCCCGCACCACGTCGCGCATCGCGCGTCCCTTGAGTTCGCCGCGCTCGAGCATCGTGAGCGCCTTCTCGATTCCAAGGTGCGCCTGCCTGAGCGCACCCAAGCGCCCCTCGCGAAAGATGCGAAACCGCTGCGCGATAAGTCCCGAAAGCGACGGCGTCAAATAAAGACCGTCGTTCGCATCGAGGTCATGGAAACTCATGAACGACCCCGCGCACATTTTCGTTTCGATCGCGAGCGACGCGAGCAACCGATAAAACGTCTTGTAGCCGGCCCTGCCAAACGCCGCGACCGCGATGTCGACGTCGTCGCCGGCGCGCGTCCGATAGGTGTACGCGTTGCCGCCGAGCCGCCCGCTCTTTTCGTAAAGCGCGACGTCGTAACGCCTCTGGAGAAAATGCGCCGCCGTCAGCCCCGCCACGCCGCCACCGATGACCGCTACCGATTCGCGCATGCCGCACCTCGCGTTCGCGGCCATTGTACGCCGTTTCAACACGCACAAAGTAGCAAGTTCCGCTTGCTGTCTTTTGGTGGACACCGCGCGACCCGCCATCGCATTGAAAACCTCCGCCCTCACGCGTTGCTCCGTTCAGCGCTTTCTGCTACACGTGGGGATTCAAAAGCCACCATGTGAGAAGGAGCTGAATATGGCGAAAAGTAAATTGGCGTTCTTTACTGTGCTCGTTCCGTTGTCCTGCGTCGTCGCGCAGGCTCCCAATAACGACGCGACGCCCCGCTCCCTCATTGACCTGAAAACCCGCGCAATCCAGGCGTTGCAGCGGGAAGACGCCTTGGCCGCCCTTCGGTTCCTGAGAAGAGTGACCGAGCAGAATCCCGCTGACTTACATGCGTACTTTTTGTCGGGAGCCGCCTTCGCGATGGGTCCTGATAGACTCGTTTTCAAGGAGAAACTCCTTTCGGACCTTGCGGCCAAGCCCAATCCAGCGCTCCACTCGATGCTGGCCGGGTTCTACATGGGACTCAAAGAAACGCCCGACGCGCGAAATCACATTCAACGCGCGCTTGCGCTCGACCCCAAGAACGGCCACGGGTGGCAACTCCTCGCTCTCTTTGAATGGCAGATGAAGGAGTTTCAACGTGCGGCCGCCGCGTTCATCATGGCTAAACGCCTTTTGCCGCGTGATTCGAGCCTCGCCAAGGATCTTGCACAGTTTGAGACGGTGTCGCCGGTCAAAGCGGAATTGCCTCCGGCGCTTCTACGTCTTGCCGATGCCGAGCGAAAATTGAGGCTCGGGGATCTTGCCGGCGCGCGCGTGGCGTACGATGCGGCGCTCAAGGTCGATCCGAAATGCGCGAACTGTTGCTACAACCTCGGTGTCATCGCGTCACGCCTTGGCGACAAGCGACGCGCGGCAACCGAGTATCGCAAAGCGATCGCACTCTATTCGCCGGAGGAGGCGCTCCTTCGGGCCGATGCCCAAAACAACTACGCCGCCATCATGGTCGAGCTCGGCGACGCTTCGGCAGAAACCGAACGCCTCGTTGCGGACGCGATCACGATTCGTGGTGAGCGGCCGTCGTATGTGAACACGCTCGCACGTACGTGCGACGCCTTAAAGAAGGTCTCTTGCGCGCGGACGAACTACGAAAAGCTCCTAACGTTCGGCGGATCCGTTCCCGCAGCCGTCGCGAAGCATGCGCGGCAACGCCTCGCAGCGATCACCGCTTCGAATTAATCGCCCTATCGAAAAACGTCGCGCAAGATGACGCCAAGCTCGGCGCGCAAATTCTTGACGTCGCGCTTTTCACCGACAAACTCGGTCGTCACGACGCGGCTTTCGGGGCGCGCAACACCGCGCATCTGCAAACACGTTTGGTCGGTGACGAGCACACACGCCGCTGCGCGCGCCTTCAGGTGGCGGCAAAGCGCAACCGGCACTTCGCGTGTGATTCGCTCTTGGAGCGTCAGCCGCCGCGCGTAGCCGTCGAGAAGTCGCACGATGCGCGAAAAGCCGATCGTCCGCCCGCCGGGGTAATACGCGATGTGCGCGACGCCTCTATAAGGAAGGAGGTGATGCGGGCAAACCGACAAAAACGAAATGTCGCGAATCACGGTCAGCCCCGAATCGCCCGCGTCGACCGACTCGCCGAGCGCCTCGCGCGGGTCCATCGCATACCCCGTCAAAAACTCGCCGAGCCACGACTCCGCGACGCGTTCCGGCGTTCCCTCGAGGTCGGGCGATTTCAAATCCTCCCCAAACGCCACGAGCAGATCCCGCACCGCCTTTTTCGCAGCTTCCTTATTCGCCTTTCGCATCCGCTACCGTCCCCGAATCCATGTCCTCACCTGGTCCTGAACCTAAACCTGGTCGTGGACCTGGACCATTCGGAGTTCACGACCAAGTCCAGGTCGAGGTCCAAGTCCGGGTCCAGGTCCAGGAAAAATGGGCGCACCCTCTTCACTCTCCGCGATACACCACGGTGCAATCTTCGGTCTCGTCGATGCGCACTTCCGCAAGCCCCGGCAAACTCGCCTTGAGTTCGTTCCACACCCACACCGCAAACAGCTCAGCCGTCGGGTTTTCAAGAACCGTGTTCAAATCGCCGTGCGCAACGCGCGACAAAACCTTGTCGCCCACGATCTCCTTCAGCCGTACGAAATCGACGACCATCCCCGACTTCGCATCGACCGCGCCTTCGACGGTGACGAACAAGTGGTAATTGTGTCCGTGCAAGTTAAAACACTTGCCGTTGTAATAGGGGAGTCGATGCGACGCCCCAAACACAAACTCCGCGGTGACTTTCATTTTCGGACCCATGCGCACTCCGTACCGTTCATCCCCGCACCCGTCAAGGGAATGTGCGCCTTCGTCCACCTCACCCTATTCGAGGAGCATTGGCGTATCCATCGCAGTCCGCGTTGGAAAACCAAAGTGTTTTCGTTATCTACATTCTAACTCATTGTGACGCATGAATAAAACGGCGGATCGCCCGTCTAACTAGGTGTGCGAAAAACACGTTGTTTGAGGCGCGAATGGCGGCGGGTTCGATTTGCATGACGGGAGAATGAGATGAAAACAGCAAAAGCCATTGGATTGATTGCGCTGATTTTTGCTCTCGGGGCGCGCGCTGCCGATGCACGGCAGAAACGCAAGGACGGGCCGGCGAGAGCGGTGGCTGATTGGACGGTCGAGAAGTTTTGCGGCGAGTTTCCAGCGGTTTGCCAGGTGATTCGCGACGGACGCTCGTGCATGGAGCGGCTCGCGAGCGTCAATCGAGCCAGGGTCGATGCGGTTCGGCGCGTATGGCAGGCGGTGCCGGGGGGTCTCGGCCAGATCGTTCTAAGCGGATGGAGCGCTGCCGCCGTGACGGCGCTCGGTCGGGCGGTTGTGTCGGGCTCGGGCCAAATCTTGAGCGCGGCGCGTGGCGCGATCGCTGAGTGCGGGAAGTGGGCGGTGGCGACGGCTGAGGTGGTTGGAGAGAAGCTTTGCACCATCGACCCAGGGCCGGTGGTGTGCCCGGTCGTCAAAGCGGCGGCGGAATGTTTCGCGGCGGCGAAGCGCGCGCGCCTGCCGTCGAAGGTCTGGGCCGGGCTCGAAAAGTGGCAAGGCGGTGTTTCTGCGATCACAAAGGAGATCGTGCGCGGATTTCGGGTGGTCGAGGCTCAGAAGGCGGTGAAAGCGTGTCAGGACGCGGTACGTGTCGCCGGAAAGGCGGTCGAGACCGCGATCGATGAGAAGACGAAGTTGGATAGAGAGCTGCGCGAGGCGGCTAAGAATCTCGACTGCGGCGCGTTCGTCGGGGCAGCCGCGAAAGCCACTCCGATGACCCAGGCGCTGAAGGCGTTTGCGCCGGAATTTGTCTCGACGTGCTCTGTGCAGTTCACGAAGGGCTTCGTGTGCGAGATTCCGAGCGCCGCAAAAGCGGGGTGGAACCTGTTCTCGAATGTGGTGAGGACCGCGTGGGACAATAAGGTTGCGTGTGGCATCGAGGCGCTTCTTGTGGCCGCGCCGAATCCGACTTGGGCTCCGATCGTTGCATTTTCATGCGGGCTCCGTATGTACATTCTAAAGCAGGCGCCGCTGATGCAGCGGGGGCTGGCGGAGATTTCGAGCTGCCTCTCGAAGCTAAAGGCGAAGGAGTGGTTCAACCTAATTATGGGTGCGGTGTGCGAAATCGCCGGCGCGGTGACGCTCGAGTTGGCGATTGTAGCGTTGACGGAGGGCGGGGCGCTGGGCGCGTGGCTTGCGAGGATCGGGGCGTGGATCGAGACGAACAACTCGTTGTTGCGGGGGGCGAGCGCGGCCAAGGCGATCGGCCAGGAGATCATTCACACGTGTGGAGGCGGTGGACATGCGGCGGGCGGTGGCAGCGAGCACGAGTCGGCGGGCGCCGGTCATTCGAGCGGCGGGCGACCAAAGACTGAGTCGCCGCCAGCCCGGCCCAAGGGCAGCAATGCGCACTCGGCCAGTGATTCGCCGGTGGCCCCTCGGACGTCGGTCGGTAAACCGGGCTCCGTGAAGAGTGGGGCCGTCAACTTTAGGGAGTCGCCGTCGACGCACAAGATAGCGACCCCCAGCGAAGGCGCGAGCGATAAGCCGAGCGCGGGGAAGCCGAGCGGCACGCCCGCGAGGCGGGCCGACAAACCGGGGCTCCGCGGCATCAAGAAGACCGAGGAGTGCAGGAGAAAGTGCGTGAAGACGAAGGGTAAGAACAAGGGGTGTCTCGCGGATTGCCTCGCTAAGGCGCTTAAGGGCGGAGCGCGAGAGGGCAAAGCGCCAGGCGGAAAGGCGGCGGTGAAGATACGTAGGGGCGGCCACGTGGGAGGCGCTGCGAAGGGACCCCGACCGGGCGATAAGGCGGGGCGAGCAGGAATCGACGCGAAACTCGCCTGCAAGAAAGATCCAGATGTGAAAAGCAAGTGCGACGGAGTCAAGAAGGGCGATGACAGGACGGAATGCACGGAAGCAGTTAAGGCGTGCAGGGCCAAGCAGGCGCCCGCGACTGAGGAGCCGGCTCCCGCGACGGATGAATAAGGCGGCCGCGTGACGCTCGGAAATTGCCCGGCGAAACAGGGTCACCCAGTTGGAGGAAATCCGTGAAACCACAAAACCTTGCTCTTCTTTGCGTTCTTGCGGCGGCGGCGTCGCACGCGTCGGCACAGGCGGCGCGGCCATCGCTCGCATCGCTTCGCGCGAAGGTCCCGGGCCTCGGGGCCCTCGTCCCGATCGCGACGATCAAGGCCACGCTCGAAAAGAAGATCGCGGCCGGCACGCTCCCCGCGGGCGAGAAAGGTCCCGACGACCTCGCCGAATGGAAATGCCCTGCGCCAAAGCCGGGCGAAACGAAAATCGGCGGCTGCGTCCACCCGGTCGCAAAGTACGAAGGCCTTCTGCCCGGCATCGACGCCTACATCGACTACATTTGGGCGCGCGTCGGCGCTATCAGCGACGCGGAGTCGGCGGTCGCGGTGCTCTACAACTTCGGTTGCCGCGAGGTGAGCCGCCATATGCCCGGCTACGCGCGGATCACGAAAGTTACGATTCCCGCGGGCGGCGGCGTTCAAACGGCCGGCGACTGGGACGCGCCCATCGACGAGGTCGGGGACGCGCTCGGAAAACCGGGTCAAGCGAAACGTAACGAACCCAAAGGCGACGCCTCGAAATACAAGGGGCCACCCAAGAAGGACGAGGTCGTCGAGGTCTGTGCGGTGACTCACTTGCAGCTCGAGGAGACGCTCAAAAAGGACCTCGGCCTTCTCGTCAAAAAGCGCGGACGCGGCGGTGTCGGCGACGATCCGAAGGTCCTTCAGGGGAAGACGAACGCCTTGGGCGGCGATGCGAAAAAGGCGGTTGACGCCGTTCGCTCCAAGCTGAAACTCGCCGACGGCAAGGGCGTCGATGCCGAACGCCTCGTCGACATCGTCGAAGCGTGCCAGCACGAGAAAGCGAAACACGTCGCCGGGACGCTCGAATGCGAGACGAGCACGGGCGATTTTAATCCAGATTTCGAGCGCGCCTGCCAGAGGCAACATGGAAAGAAGCTTGGAATCAACATGGGCGCGGAGGTGAACGAGAAGACAAAGACGGTGAAGTGTCGGATCAAGGCGACGGCGCTTGGGTTTATCGTTTCCGAGGAGCTTTTGAAACAAGATCTCGGCGACATCGTCAAAGGGCAGCCCCACCTAAAGGGAGAAACGTTTCGGGTCATCGTGGGCCGCCTCAGCGGGTTTTTTCGAAAGGCGGGGAAGGCGCGCGTTTTCGACGACGCCAAGGATGCGCAAAAGGGCCACGTCCGGCTCGACAACGCCCCCAAAGAACTCAAGGAAGACGTCGACCACCAAAACGCGACGGCGCCGAAACAGACCGACCGTGAGGGGCTGCGCCTCAAGGTCGACCAATGGACCGATGCGTGGGAGTACCGCGAAACGACCAAATACCTGGGCGCGGGCGCGGAGTTGAAAACGGCGAACGACCTGTATCAGAACGCCGAGAAGGTCGAGCTGAGAAGGTTTTGGAACGACTGCAACGAAATCGGAACCATCTGCGAAAAGCCGGCGCTTGACGTCGAACGTGCGGCGTGCGTGCGGTGCGCCTACCAGGCTCTCTTCACGCATTGCATCGACGGGCGCCAAGAGAGCGGCCGGTGCACGGACAAACCATCGCTCGGCCCGCCTGATTCAGCGGAAAAGGACGACAACAAGAAAAAGTCGAAAAAGGACCAAAAGGAGGACGAAGAAGAGGCGAGGATCGAAAAGAAACTCGAGAAAGCGCTCGACCGGCTGAGCGTGAAAGATTCGAGCCTGCCCGAAGGAGGCGCGACCTTCCCGTATAAATCCGGGAACACGGTTTACAACTGGATGGTCCTTCGATCGATGGCCGACCTTCATTTCTATGACCTGATGCGCGGTTCCGATATGACGAGCGAATCGAAGACCCGCGCGAATCTCATTCGGAGCGTCGCCTTGCGGTGGTTCCTCCCGTTTGCGTCGGTTCAGAGCGGGAAGCGCCTATCGACCGATGGCAAGAAGGCGTTCGACCAGATGCCGATCTCGCAGTGGCAAAAGTGCTACCTCTGGGACGGCGGCCAGGACGGGAAGTGCGCGCTTTTTGACGAAGACAAGCCGAAGAAGCCCGAGGCGAAGGTTCGAAAGTGGGCGGAGACCGATCGCGCGAAGTCGCCGCTCTTTAAGCTCGTTCTCGCGGATGAGCGGCTTGGGGAGGAGATTGGGAAGGCGGTCGCCGGTTGGAAGCGGTCGTGCGACAAGACGCCGGCCGCGCCCAAATCGCCCGGAACAGCCGGCGCGCTCCCGATAGAGGGTTGCAAAGGCGTCGAGAAGCACGCGAACAAGTGGAAGGATTGGTGCGCAAAGAAGAAACCGAGGCCGCCGATGTTGCCGCCGGTGCCGCTGCCCGGTTGCAAAGATATCGGGTCGCGGATCGCCGCCTGGAAGAAGATTTGCGATGAGAAGGATGCCGCGGGAACGCGCGGGAAGCTCATCGTGTCGTGCAGCGAAATCGCGAAGAGCGCGGAGCGGGCGTGGGACCGGCTCATCAAGAAGGGTGCGAAGGAGATCGAGAAGGAGGGTCGACGCGCCGGGGGCAGCAAAAGCAAGGAAGGCGCTGGGAGTGCCGTCGCGGGCGGCGTTTCGTCGATCATGGGGACGGTTCTCGGGATCCTCATGAAGGCGCTTGGGCTCGAAGATATGATGAAAACGATTGCGCAGGCGTCTGGGATCTCGCCGGAGCAGACGGTCGACTGCGAAGACCCCGAATACCGAAAGGAGACGATGGGCCTTTCGGGCGCGAACGACAACAAGCTCGCGTGCCTCGGGAAAATCTTCGCGAAAAATTTTGGGAGCGTCCTCGAGTCGCTCATCGTCATGCTGGGGAAGAAACTCGTCGACTGGGTGATGGGCCTCCTTCGCGAGACCCTCGGCAAGGCGAAGCAAGTGCTTCTCACCGCGGCCGGGAGCGTGCCGTACGTCGGCGGCGTGCTGGTCGCTTTGGTCGAAGTCGCGTGGTGGCTGGTCTTCGACGTCGGCGTCAAACAGCTCTTGAAGGGCGTCGTCATCGCGAACCTTCCCAAGTGGCTCAAGATCAAGGAACTCGTGACGCTTGGCCTGGACAAGCTCGCCTCGAACCCGATCGTCGCGACGGTCATGGGCTTCATCCTCAACATGATCCAATCGGCGGCGGCAAATTCCGCCAGGGATCCCGCGCAAATCGCGTTCGGGCTGGCGCTCGATGGAATTCAATTGGCCCTTCAAGCGATGAAACCGCCACCGGTCTTCTGGATTCGTGCGTTGACGTTCGCGAAAAAGGAGCTGGTGAAGAAATCTAAAGAAGGGATGAGCATCGGCGAACAGATCAAAGTCATGATCGGCGCGCTCATCGAAGGGTTCAAGATGGGCCTCTCCGCGCGGCTGGATGAGGAGGCGCGGAAAGATTTCGAGGCCGGTGTCGACGAGTTGAAGGCGATGATCGAGAAAGGGAAAGCGCTTGGCGCCGAGATTCTCAAGAACCCGGTCGGCTTCATTGTCGACCTGGTCGCGACGAAGGTGTTCCCTATTGCGATTCCGCTTATCACGTCGTTCGTGAAGATGCCCGACCTTGCGCGCGGCGTCTTGAAGGCGATCTCGCGCGGGTTGCGGGACGCGATAACGGGGCTTCGAGATGGAAATCTCGACGGGAAGAAAATCATGGGCGCCGTCGCTGGCGTCGCCGAAACGATCGTTGAGCTTGTCATCGATCGGCTCCCGATCGCGTCCGACGAGCTAAAGGCGTTCTTCAAGGACGCTGTTGGCGGCATCGCGTGGGCTCTTAAGAATATCGATCAAGCCGCGAAGAGCTTGAAAGACCCGTGGGCCGTGGTCGCGGCGATCGTGACGCGCATCAAGCCCGTCGTGAAGTGGCTCGTCGCAGAGCTTCCGGCGAACCCGGCGCTGTCCGCGGAGTCGCGTTTCCTTGAAACGTCTGTGAACACGTTCCTCGACATCCTCGCGTCAGCCGGCGAGCGAAAACGGATGTTTGGCGAGGCCGGGAAACCGCCCGAGGCAAAGGCCGTTCTCGGGAAGGTCGCGGAGATGGTTCGTCCGTACTTGGGTGATCGGTTGGGTGAGATCGCGAGGCCGCTCGGTCTTGAGAAAGCGGCGCAGCTCGCGGTCGGCGCGCTCCTCGGGCCAGAGGGGCTATTCGCGAAGGGCGAGGCGTTCCTGCAAGGGATCCCCGCGTGGCTCAAGACGAACGGGGAGGCAGCGCTCGCGACGATTATCGATGTGGTGAGCGACTTCTTCGCGAAGCGCGGGGCGGGCGGCGGTCTCGATGCCGTCGTCTCTGTTGCGCGCGGCGTCGTCGGAGCGATTCGCGACGCCCTCAAGAAGTCTGGAGGACTCGCGGCGCTTGCGAAAGACGCGGGCGCGGCGGTTTTGCGGATTGCGCGCGATGCGCTGAAGCCGTTTGTCGACAAGGTGATCGAGGGGCTCGGGACGGTGGCGCCGGCTCTCGTGGCGGATGCGAAGGCGGTGCTCGATGAGATCTTTAGGCTGTTCGAGAACCCCGCGGAGCTCGTGCAGCGCGGGAAGGCCGCATGGCAAGCGTTCGTCGCGAAGGTCGGCGAAAACGTTCGCGCGATCTTCAAGGCAATGGTGGGTCGCCTCGTTCCCGCGGCGGAAGTCCAAGCGATGGCGGCGAAGGTCGTTCTTGATGAGGCGGCGATCGCGACGACCATTAATTTTCTCATCGACAAGGTGATGGGCGGTAGCCCGGTTGCCAAGGTGATCAAGGAGATTGTCGAGACCGTGGTCGGCGCCGTAGCCAAGGCGGATTCGCTGAAGGCGTTGGTTGGCGGAGCCGCGAAGACGGCGATGTCAAAGCTCCTCCCGGTCGCGAAGAGTCTCGTCGCTGGATTTCTCGACACGCTTATTCGCGACAGCGACTTGCGGAAGCTCGCGGACGCTGCGGTTGGCGTCTTCCTTACGGTCGTCGAAAAGGGACTTTCGGGGGGCGCCGACGTCGCGGCGATCGTGCGCGATTCGATTTCGCAAGTGGCGACCGACTTCGCGGCGTTCTTGCGGGGTAAGCTCGGCGCGGTTCTGCCGGAACGCTGGGGAGCGGCGCGCGCCCTTATCCTGCGTGGGTTTGATGCACTCGTGTCGCTCACACAAGACGCGCTCAAGAAGCCGGACGAAATCCGAAGGAAACTCGGCGACGGCAAACAGGTCGTTGGCTCGCTCGTCGATGGCGCCGTCGATCTCTTGAAGGGGTTCGCGGAGCAAGCGATAGGAAACAAACCCGCGAGAAGTTTCGTCGCGGGCCTATTTGAAGCACTCGGGACAATCGCGCGAAACGTTCAGGCGATGGCTCTGGCCGCGCGCGGTGGGGGTTCAAAGCCGTCCGCCGAAACGATCCTCCCGCTCGT
This sequence comes from Deltaproteobacteria bacterium, assembly GCA_016192705.1. Lineage (GTDB taxonomy): Bacteria > Myxococcota > JACPTQ01 > JACPTQ01 > JACPTQ01 > JACPTQ01. The sequence goes on from JACPTQ010000066.1 coordinate 107,437, forward strand.
CGGGAAGATCGCCGAGTCGTTTCTCACGTCGGTTCTGGTCGAACCGATGAAACCGGGACCAGGCAAGAAGATCCTTGAGTTTCTGGTAAAGCGACTTGCCGACGCACTCAAGAATCCGGCCGGCCTCATCGCGTTTGCCGAGCGGGTCGCGAAGTCCGACAAGGCGAACGCGAAGGAGATGATTCGCACGGTCGCGCGCGAAGTGATCGGCGGGCTTCTCGATGAGCTAAAAAAGAGGGTCCCGACGCTCGCCGACATTCTCAAGAAGGCGACCGAGATGGTCCTCTCGAGCGATCGTCTTTGGGGCGCAAAATAGGAACGATTCCCCGAAACTGCGTGCTACGATATTTCCATGGCTGACGTGAGATTCCGCCTAAATGGCGAGTGGCGCGCGACCGACGTGCGGCCCGGCGAGTCGCTCCTTGAAACCATACGAGAGCGCTGCGGCGTTACGTCTCCCAAGGACGGCTGCTCGCCGCAGGGGCAGTGCGGATGCTGCTTGGCCCTCGTCGATGGCCAGCCGAAAACGATCTGCGCTGTTTCAACCGGGAAATGCGAGGGCAAAGAGGTCGTGACGCTCGAAGGGATCCCGGAGGACGAGCGCGCCCTTACCGCACGAGCGTTTGCGGCGGCGGCGGGATTGCAGTGCGGATTTTGCATCCCCGGGATTGCGCTTCGCGCGAAGGCGCTCATCGACCGCAACTCAAACCCGACGCGCGACGAAATTGCGAAGGCGCTTGATGGGCATCTCTGTCGATGCACGGGGTACGTGAAGATCATCGACGCCATCGAACTCATTGCGCGCGCGCGCCGCGGCGAGGTGATAAGAGAGCCGTGTGCCGACGGACATGTCGGGGCGTCCTACTCTCGCGTCGGCGCCGAAGAGATGACGCTCGGCACGCGGCCGTACGTCGCCGATATGAAGCGCGAGGGAATGCTCTACGGCGCGGTCGTCTTGTCGCCGCACGCGCGGGCGCTCGTAAAACGGATCGACATCTCGCGCGCGAAAGCGATGGCCGGCGTCGCGGTCGTTGCAACCGCGGCCGACGTGCCAGGGAATCGATGGGTCGGCCTCCTCTATAATGACTGGCCTGGGTTCGTTGCCGTTGGAGAGGAAGTTCGCTGCGTCGGTGATGTTGTCGCAGCGGTTGCCGCGGTCGACGAATGGACGGCGCGCGAAGCGGCGAAACTCGTCGCGGTTGAATACGAGCTGCGCCCCGCGGTTCTCGACCCGGACGCGTCGCTTGCGCCCGGTGCGCCACACGTGAATCCCCATCACGCGAATCTCCTTAGCCACTCAGTGATTCGGCGCGGTGATGCCGACCGAGCGCTCGCGGCGAGTGCGCACGTTGTTTCTGGGACGTGGCAAACGCAGCGCATCGAACACCTTTACCTCGAACCCGAGGCTGCGCTCGCCGAGCCTCTCTCCGATGGTCGCCTCGCGCTTTTCACGCAGGGCCAAGGCGTTTTTGACGACCGTCGCCAAGTCGCGCAATTTCTGGGCGTCGCCGAAGAACAAATTTACGTCGAACTCGTCCCGAACGGCGGCGCCTTCGGCGGCAAAGAGGACATGTCGATCCAAGCGCAAACGGCGCTCCTCGCGCATCTCGCGCGGCGGCCAGTCCTCATGCGGCTTTCGCGCGAAGAGAGCGTGCGAATTCACCCGAAGCGCCATCCGATTCGAATGGAGTACACCGTCGGCTGCGACGCGGGCGGACGCCTAACAGCCGTGAAAGCGCGGATGGTCGGCGATTCAGGCGCGTACGCGTCGGTTGGCGGCAAAGTGCTTGAACGCGCGGCCGGGCACGCCACGGGTCCGTATCGCGTCCCGAACGTCGACGTCGAAGCGAAGGCGGCCTACACAAACAACCCGCCGTGCGGCGCCATGCGAGGTTTCGGCGCGAACCAGGCGTCGTTTGCAATCGAGGGCGCGCTCGACCTTCTCGCCGAAAAAGTCGGCATCGACGGGTGGGAAATTCGCAACCGCAACGTCGTCGAGGTCGGCGATGTTTTTTCGACGGGGCAAGTGCTCGACAAGTCGGTCGGTGCTCGGAAAACGCTCGAGGCGGTAAAGGACATCTATTACGACGCACGGCGCGCCGGACGGGCGGTCGGCATCGCGTGCGGCATCAAGAACTCGGGAATCGGCAACGGCGTCCCCGAATACGGCAAGTGCCGCCTCGTCGTCGAGCGCGACGGAACGGTTTCGCTCTACAACGGCTACACCGAGATGGGGCAAGGACTTCTCACGATCTGCGTGCAGTTCGCGGTCGAAGCGACGGGACTTCCCGCGAGCGTTTTTCGGCCAAAGGTCGATTCGACGTTCGCGCTCGGCTGCGGGCAAACAACCGGCTCACGCGCGACTCTCTTTAGTGGCCGCGCCGTCCTTGAAGCCGCGGCGAAACTGCGCGCCGACCTCGAGGGCGGGTCAAAAACGCTGCGCGACTTGACGGGACGCGTTTACGCGGCCGACGTGCTCATTAACGATACGACGGCACTTGGCGCGAACGTCGCGAAGGTCAAAACGCACACCGCGTTTGGTTACGCGACGCAGGTTTGCATCCTCGATGCCGAAGGACGCGTCGATCGTTTTGTCGCCGCGCACGACGTCGGACGCGCCGTGAATCCCGCGCTCTGTGCGGGCCAAATCGAAGGCTCGATCCACATGGGGCTTGGCTACGCGCTCACCGAAGAGCTGCCCTGCGAAAACGGAATGCCGGTCTCGGCGAAATTGCGCGACATCGGTGTTTTGCGCGCGCGCGATATGCCTGCGGTCGATGTGATTCTCGTCGAAGAGCCTGAACCCGAAGGGCCGATGGGCGCAAAAGGCGTTGGCGAAATTGGACTCGTTCCGACGGCCGGCGCAGTCGCGGGGGCGCTCGCGGCATTTGACGGCGTTCGCCGGTTCACGCTGCCCATGAAAGACTCGCCGGCGGCGCGCGCGATGAGCGTCGGGCGATTGAAGGGGGATCGCGCGAAGTGGAGATGAAAGAAAAAAAAGAGGAAGAGAAACCACAGAGGCACAGAGCCGTTGAGATCAGAGGAGAGTCTTTTGTTAACGCGCATACGCACGTCTACAGCGGACTTGCGCCACTGGGGATGCCGGCGCTCGCGACGCCGCCCAGGAACTTTATCGAGATTTTGCAAAAGATCTGGTGGCGACTCGACCGCGCGCTCGACGAGAAAACGCTTCGCGCGAGTGCCCGCTATTACATGGCCGAGGCGCGCGCAGCCGGGACGACAACGGTCATTGACCATCATGAATCACCGAACTTCATCGACGGCGCGCTTGACGTTCTCGCCAATGCGGCCGAGGGAATCGGCGTTCGCCTCGTGACCTGTTACGGCGCGACGGAGCGGAACGGCGGGCGCGAAGAGGCGCGGCGCGGACTTCGAGAGTGCGCGCGTTTCATTCGCGCGAATCGGCGTGCGAACGTGCGCGGGATGGTCGGCCTTCACGCGTCGTTCACCGTGTCCGACGAAACACTTCGCGAGGCGGGTGACCTCGCGCGTGAGCTCGGCGTTGGCGTTCATGTTCACGTCGCCGAAGACTTCGCCGACGTCGACGACGCGCGTACGCGTGGGTATCCCGGTCCGCTCGAACGTCTCTTCACGCTTCACGCGTTGCCCCCAGGCTCCATCGTTGCGCACGGCGTGCATCTCGATCGCGTTCAAGTTGAAGCCGCAACGAGCGCCGGCTGCTGGCTTGTCCAAAACCCGCGCTCCAACGAAGCAAATCGCGTCGGCTACCCGCGCGCGTTGGCCGCGAGCGATCGCGTCGGCCTCGGCACCGACGGGTTCCCTTCCGATATGGCGAAAGAAGAGTCCGCACTTTTCGACAGCGCTGCCCGATCGACGCCCGCCGTTCCGGAATCTCGCGATGCGCTCTCGCGTCGGCTTGCAACAAATCGCGATATCGCGCGCTCGCTGTTCGGTCACGCGCCTTATGCCCCGTCGGCCCCAACCATGGACGTTCAGGAGATTCGCGCGCACGCCGAAGAAGCCGCGAAACATCTTTGGCGCCGCATGAAAGAAATCGCATGACACAAAACCTCTCCATCAACGCCGACCGCCTTTACAAATCGCTCGACACGCTCGGCGCCATCGGCCGGTACCACGATGCGCGGCTAGAGCTCTACGGCGTCAATCGTCTCGCGCTCACCGCAGGCGATGCCGAGGGTCGCCGCCACGTCGTCGAGAAGATGCGCGCGCTCGGCCTCACCGTGACGATCGATCGGATTGGAAATGTCTACGCGCGTCGACGCGGGCATGACGATACGCTCCGTCCCGTGATGATCGGCTCACACATCGATTCGGTTCCGACGGCGGGCCGATTCGACGGCTGCCTCGGCGTTCTCGGCGGGCTCGAAATCGTCGCGGCCTTAAACGACGCGGGATTCACAACGCGACGCCCACTCGTCGTCGCCTTTTTCACGGACGAGGAGGGATGCCGCTTCGGGACCGACATGCTCGGAAGTGCCGTCGCGACAGGCCGAATCGCGCTCGACGCCGCGTACGGTCTCAAGGATCGTGACGGCTTTCTTGTTCGCGACGAGCTCGCAAAGATCGGTTTTCTCGGCGACGCAAACGAACACCTCACGGCGCCGCCACACGCGTACGTCGAATGCCACATCGAGCAGGGGCCTATTTTGCGCGCGAAGGGAGTCGATATCGGCGTCGTCGAGGGCGTCCAGGCGATTTCGTGGCACGAAGTCACGATCGTCGGGAAAAGCGCACACGCGGGAACAACACCGATGAACCTGCGCGCGGATGCGGGGGTCGCCGCGGCTCGCATCAATCTCAAGCTGCGCGAGATGATCGCGTCGGGCGCGTACGGCGCCGAAATGCGCGCGACGATGGGCGCCATCACGCCCTCGCCTGGCCTCGTGAACATCGTCCCGGGACGCGTCGTGGCGTCGGTCGACCTTCGAAACCCGGATGACGCGGCGATGAAACGGGCCGAGGCCGACATCATCACGTTCTATGGAGACGTCGCGCGCGATGAACGCGTCGAAGTCACGTGGCGGCAAACCGCGCGAACGCCGGTCGTTCCTTTTTCGAAGTCGGTGCAAGCGCGCGTTGCTGCGGCGGCCGCGAGGCGTGGGCTTTCAAGCGCGGCGATCATCTCGGGAGCAGGGCACGACGCGCAAGAGATGGCGCATATCACAACGGCCGGCATGGTCTTTGTTCCTGGCGAGTACGACGGCATCAGCCACAACCCGCGCGAGTTTTCGACGCGCGAGCAGTGCGCGAACGGCGTCAACGTGCTCTTCGATGTCGCCCTGTCGTTTGCGGACGAAGGCGGCGCGCCATGACGTCGCCTCGCATCGTCCGCGCGGCGCTGACCGAAACCGTGAACGCGTTTCGCGACATGCCGTCGTCGCTCGCTGGCATCTCAGGTCTCGCGGGACACCTCGACGAAATCCGCGATGCGAACGTCTCACACCACATCGATCTTCTGAAAGCCGCGCGCGGCGCCGGCGTCCAAGTCGTCTGCTTCGGCGAACTTTTCACCGCGCCCTACTTCGCGCTCTCGACCGACCCGCTCTGGCTCAACCTCGCCGAAGATGCCGCCACCGGTCCCACCGTCACGCGCCTTCGCGAATCCGCACGGGAACAGGGCGTCGTCGTCATCGCACCGATTTACGAACGCGCACCGTCGGGCCGCCGCTTCAACACCGCCGTCGTCATCTCGGAGCGCGGCGACGTCCTCGGCAAATATCGAAAAACACACATCCCGCACGGCCAAAACGAACAGGCCGCCTTCCGCGAAGATTTTTATTACGACCAAAGCGACGGCGAAAACGCGTGCGGCGACGCGAACGTTTCGCGAAACCCCTACTTCCCGGTTTTCGAAACATCGGTCGGCCGCATCGGCGTCGCCATTTGCTACGACCGACACTTCGAGGGCGTCGTCTCCGCGCTCGCCTGCGCGGGCGCCGAGCTCATCTTCTCGCCCGCCGTCACGTTCGGTGCAAAAAGCGAGCGGATGTGGCCGCTCGAGTTCGCTGTCGACGCCTGTCGCCATCGCGTCTTTATCGGCGGTTCAAATCGAAACGGCGTCGAGCCACCATGGAACCAGCCGTATTTTGGAAAATCGCACTTCGTCGGCCCAAGCGGCCCCATCGCAAACACAAGCACTCAACCCAACCTCATCATCGCCGACCTCGACCTTGCGGACCTCGCGGGCACTGACCCGTCCGGCTGGAATCTCTCTCGCGACGCGCGTCCGGAAATCTACTCGTCTCGCGGGTAGGCGCAGCCGCATCCACTTCAGATTCCGCACCCGCGCCCGCATCCGCTCCCGCACCCGCAACCGCTGCGCCCGCTTCCGCATCCGCTCCCGCTCCCGCGCCCGCTCCCGCGCCCGCCCCCGCAACCGCGCCCGCCTCCGCTTTCCTCCGTTCAGCGCCTCCTTCCTTCGCCCACCCCCCGCGAACCCCATCCAGTGGGTGAGGGCCCGCTCGGGGCGGGCTACGGAAGGAGGTTCTAATGTCTCATCGGTTCATCGCCTTCGATGTCGCGCTTGAGTTCGCGGAGCGGCTCGCGCCGGTGCTCGTTGCTCTTCGTCGACGAGATCGTTCTCTCGAAGATCAACTTCGGCGCGCCGTCGCGAGTTGCGTCCTAAACATTTCTGAGGGTGACGGGAAAAGTTCGCTGCGTGACCAAGCCCGCTTCTTTGAAATCGCGCGTGGGTCGTGTCGCGAGGCGCGGGCCGCGCTGAAGCTCGCGGCGACTTGGGGCTACGTCGACGAGCGGCAAGTCGCCGGACTCGATGCGCTCGCTGATCGAGTTTGCGCGCTGCTTTCAAGGCTCATCGCACGAGCTTCGTTAACATCGCGATGACGCGCGAGAGCAGCGAGCCGATTTCTTTCGGCGCATCGTCGAGAAGGTCCAAGAGCGCCGCGCATTCACACGCTTCACCTCGTGCGATGGCATAGCAGCGGCGATTATCGGCTCGAGCCACGCGCCCAGCACCCTCTGCGACATTAGTGAGTACCGACAGCGAAGCGCGGCGGAACTGGTCTCGCAAAACCGCGCTCGCGATCGGGAAGCGCTGCGCGAGTCTAGCAAAGTCACGCGCAACCCTGTAACAGTCGAGACGTTCCAGCGAAGCGGTAGCGGATGCGGTAGGGGTTGCGGTTGCGGAATCGGGAAGCGGCATTGGGATCTCCTTTCGAAGTGGTGAGCCGAACCTTTCGGCCCCTAACCGAAGGTGGGCCGAAAGTGAGGCGAGCCGGAGAAAGCAGAACCCGCCTCCGCCCCCGCAACCGCTCCCGCTTCCGCTTCAGACTGACTCGACCAGAACCTCTCGACTACACGTCGCCCCGTCCAAGTTTGACCGAAACCACAGAAGGGGAGAAACCATGGCAAAGCAAACGAGCTACAACGTTCCGACCAAGGTGCTACTCGAACAAGCCCGAATCACGCTGGACCAGCTTGCCGCACCGGCCAACGCCGACGCGATCGCGGCGCTCGATGCACAGGGACTCGCGACGGGGACTTTCGTCGCCGACCTCAAGCGCGCCTACGGCACAACCGCCGAGCTCGAAGTGACGCAAGAGCGCCGCAAGGAGACGGTCCTTGCTGAGGCCAAAGACGACCAGGCCGCCGCGGAGTCGGGTTACCGGTATTTTCACCACAATGGCGCGAAGCCCAGTGGGCTGAGCGCGTGGTGAAAATGGGGAGCGCCTGCTTGCAGAGCGCGAACCCCACCTTCGCGTACTCAGGGCCCAGGGCAAGGCGCGCCATTACCTCTCGACCGTGGAGAGCGACCCGCACGACGTCGCGGGCCGTCTTCGGTTTGGCAAGCTGCACTCGTCGCGAGCGCGCGGCGTCGCCTACGAGCTCTGCATCTTGCTCCCCGAGGTCGACGCGCTGAAGACAGTGCTCGCACCGTTCGGCGTGAACGACGCCCTCGCGACCGAAGGCCGCGCCCCGGCGTAGAGTTCGGGCTCCGTTCCGTCGCCCTCCCCGTTTCCGCCGCGCAGACGCTCCGCTGGAGCCTCTGCAGATTGCGGCGAAAACTCCTCGACAATCTCGGCGTCGAGCGCGCCGAGTCGGCCGCGGCCCGCTCGGAACAGGAGACGGCGACGAAGGAGTTGCGCACGGCCGAGGTCGCGCTCGCGCGTCTGTTCGACCGGCTCGTTGCGGCTGACGAAGCGGCGGCCCTGGATCGCGTCGAGGCGGCGCGGCAAACGCGTATCGTCGCGCGACCGGTGACGACAACGCCAGCTTCGGCTGTCGCGACGACGGCAGCCAACACGACGGCGGCGCCGGCGCCAAACTGCGACCGCTGACCCCGTAGCTCCCTGTATTCCCTGCAGAAAACACTCCGGGGAGCCGCCCCCGGGTTATTCGCGAGTTCCCCCGGGTCTTCGTAACCGGCCCCGCTCTTTCCGCTGCCGCGCCCGCCTCCGCATCCCGCGTTGCGCGTCCTATCCGTGGCGCTCTCCCAAGGGGAGGCATCAAGATCGCGCCTGCGATCGGCGGTGCGAACTGTTTCTTGATGCTCCACGATGAGAGCGACCTACCTCCATTCGAGAATCTCGCTCGGCACGTCATCGCCGCCCGTCACGAGCACTCTGCCGTCATGAAGTAGGAGGAGGTGGGACCTGCCTCGTGGATAGATCCGCGGCGCGATCGAAGTGAAAACGCCTGTCTCAGGATCAAGGAGCGAGGCGTCTCGAGTTCCGAAAGTGAATAGGACGAGTCCGTTCGGGAGCGCCACGCTTGCAAGTGGGCCCGTCATGACCGCCGGTGGTCCGAGTAACGAGCGGCAGTTCACTGGGTCAGTCGGATCAACAACGAACGACATTTGCAGCGAGAGAATGTGCGCGCTTCCGGTTTCGAGCCCTGTCGCATGCCCGACGCCTGGCTCACCGCAGGTGACTTCTTGCTGAGGTTGGTAGGGTCGTGGCGCGGAATAAGGGGACGCCGGCGGCGGTGGCGGCTGACTTCCGATCGATGGATCATAAATCTCGGCGTGGAAGAGTCCCGTGATCAAAACGCGTCCATCGCCAAGCCGTAATGCGTCGGCACGCGGTTCGATTTCGGAGAGCGATGCCCAGGTCGTCCATGTCTCGGTCGCCGGATCAAAAACTTCGACAGTGGCGAGGTATTCGTCCACCACAGGAACCCGATCCGCGCCTCGAGTCCCGCCTGCGACCAAAACCCGGCCGTCGGCGAGCAATACTTGTGCATGGTTCATGCGCGAGCGGGTCATAGGCGTCGTCAAGCGCCATGTCGCATTGGAAGGATCGTAAATCTCCGCGCTGTCGAGTGCGGTCCATGAGGAATGCGGCACGTTCTCGCCACCCGTTACAAGGACGCGCCCATCTGCGAGCAAAGTTGCGCGATGCGAACCGCGAGCGATCCGAAGTGACCCGGTGGGTGTCCATACACGCGTCGCTGGATCAAACGTTTCGGCGCCGGCGCGGACTGTACCTGTGCCTGGGGAAGACGATGCCGACAGGTCCCATGCTTCACCGCCCGCCACGAGCACCCGACCATCCGAAAGTACGGTCGCGCTTTGGTTATACCGGTGAGCGTTCGTTGTCTGCGTTCCAACGACGGCCCAGTGCGCATGAACGGCGAGGTCCGACCCAGCGTCGGGGCCGTTCGCTGCCACAAGAGGTCCAGAACATCCCACCAGCAACACCAGCATCCATCCCAAAAGTGTCTTCATGAACGCAACATGCGCGTGATCGTAGGTGATGACAAGCGACTAATTTACATGTTATAGATTCCCATTAGGAATCAATGGAGCTCACCGACCTTCGATACTTCTGGCACGCGGCCACCGTCGGAAGCTTTCTGGGTGCCGCCGAGGTTGCTCATGTCACTCCGCCGGCAATCAGCAAGGCAATCAAGCGGCTCGAGCGCGATCTCAACGTGGCGCTCTTCGTTCGCTCAACCCGACGGGTGGTGTTGACCCCCGGAGGTGAGACGCTGCGCGCTCATGCCGAGCGTATTCTTCGCGACGTCGATGAGCTGCGTTTGGAAGTCGCGGGTGGGTCGGTCGAGGTGCGAGGCGACCTGCACATCGCAGCGATGGAGGTCTTTTCGACGCAGCTACTCCCGGATGCGCTCGCCCGGCTGGTGAAGAAGCACCCCCGGGTCCGCCCAATGGCGTACGAGATGATTCCCGAGCGAATGGAAGAGCTGTTGGCGCAGGGACGACTCGATGTCGGCCTCACCATCGGCGGCGGCACGCGGCCTGAGATTCACTACCAGAAGCTCGGGCACTCGGAAGGCGTTCTGGTCTGCGGTCGCGGCCACCCGCTTTACCGTCGGGGTCGCATCACACCAGCACAGCTGGCGACCTTTCCATCAGTCGTACCGCGTTTCCTCGGAGCTGAGCACCTGCCTCCGCTCGATCAGTTTCTCGATCTGCCTCGGCACGTCGGGGCCACGATTGAGCTGTTGCAGATGGGAGTGTCCCTTGCATTGTCGGGCCAATTTCTCGCGTATTTTCCGCAGATCACCATCGCCGCCCAGCTGCGCAACGGCAGTTTGAAAGCCCTTCGCGGACTGCCTCGAGGCCGGCCGTTCGACCTGCGCGCACTCACCCGTGTGGGCGTTAGACCCAGGCCCGCGGCAAGCCAGCTGATTGAGACACTCGCCGCGAGGCTCGCTAAGTCGTGAGCTGAAGTCTCACCGTGCACAGCCCACATTCCGGCGCTCTCAAAATTGAGGCGGCCTTTTCCACCGGAATGCGCTCCTCTGGGAACGCCTCGTCGCGCTCGATCCGCGACGCCTACCTCGCCAACCGCCCCGCCACAGAGCGCCTCGTTGGGCCCGCATCCGCCCCCGCTCCCGCAGGGGATTTCAACGCCAAGACGCCAAGCCGCAAAGAGGCAAGGCCAGAAACCTCTTCCCTTGGCGCCTCCGCGCCTTTGCGTCAGATTCCCACCCCAAAGAAAAGGCCGCCCCGAAAGGCGGCCTCGACATTTAGCCTCTCGATCTCTTAGTAACGCGGGCGCGGATTTTCAACCGGCACGCACGAGTCGTTAATCGCAAGCTCGGCTGTCTCCGCGAGCTCCTCGCACGCGAGGCTCCGATTGGGCACGCCGTCGACGTAATAACCCGCCTCAGCGACCGCGCACTTTCCGTCGCGCGTTTCGGGCGCGAACAAAACCGTCAGCCGGCCGCAAACGTCTCCCGACTCTGTCGAGAGAGTACCAGCCGTCGGGCACGCGCAATTGATCGGGAGGTCGTACTTCACGGCCGACAGCGCGACCTCGCGTCCGTTGAAGTCCCGCGCGAAATCTTCGTCGCGCGCCAGGTACTCGCGGCCCGGTTGACCATCATTCGGCGTAACGTCCTCACGGCGGCGCCACACCGAGAAGTGCCCACTCACGCGACCCGTCATAAAAATCGAGCCGGTCACGATGAGGTCCTTGTCGCTTTTCCCGTTCCGCTCAACGTTGACCATGAGCGGCGCTTGCGTCGAAACCGTGACCCCCATCAAAAGACTGTACGCGATGCGGCTGATGCACGACGACTGACACTCGGGGTACGGCTTGTCACCGTTCTGCTTCACGTCGACCGCGAGCGCCGTCATCGAGATCTCCCAGTTGCCGATCCCCTTCGCGCGCTTGAACGTCACGTCGCCATTAAACAGCGACCCCGTCCCGTTCTGTTCGTCGGTGACCCACGTCCCCTTTTTGAGCACGATGAAGGTGGCCGAGAACGTTTGTTCGCCGGCCGCCGTCGCGATGAGCGCGCCCTCGATCGGGAGTCCCGACTGCTTGCAAACGTTTCCGCTCGCATCGCCCTTCCACTCGAGCTTCACGCTTCTCACCTTGTCGCCATCGCAAATGAACGTCTTCGAGGGACAGGTCCCGACATCCTTGAGACCACACGCCTTCCGCTTCGGCGAACCCTGTCGGTCGGCCTGGTCATCCCAGACGACGACGCCGTCGAATGGATTCGCGAAAAACGGATGCGCCGAATTCGCGATCGTCGAGAGGTCGAGTCTCTGCGTCAGCGCGTCGGCCGACGACTGCACCACCTCGTTCGCCGCAGCGTTATCGCTTTCCGAACCGTCGGTCGCGCACGCCGCCCAAAAAACCACGCTTGAAACCACTGCAAACAAACCGTTCGTTGTCGTTTTCATTTTCGATCTCCTTTATGAATGTTTGTCATCCCTTGTCTTGCCTTGGGCACCGCGCCCGACTTGTGGAATTGCAGCGCGGGTGCCATCCCACGTTTTGGGTCGATTTAGCGTGTTTTTCGCTCTTTTCGCCGCGCTTCTGACAACCGTTATTGCCAGGTGTCAGAGAGTGCCAGTTGCCATCATCGGTCGAGCGACCCGGCCGCTGTCACGAAATGTTGACGTAGTTGACGTCGTCGCCGTCGAGGATGGCGCGCCCTAGCCAGTGCATGATGTGAAAGTACGTGAGGTCGACTTCGCCGCTTGCGCGCCCCGTCACGATGCGCACGACTTGGTTTGCGTCGAACTCGAACTCAAACGAATCACCCGAAAACGTCGCGCGCGTCCCCACGACGCAAAGTGAAAACGGCGTACCGCCAAACCGCCCGAGTACGCGATCGCCGTAAGGTGCGCGTTCGACAAAAAAACCGTCGAGCGTCGGAAACGCGCGCCAGAGCGCCTCGCTTCCGAAGAACCGCGGCTTCAAAATGTACGGCCCGCCGTCCTCTGGGCAAAAAACGTCGCAGTTGCCACACTCGTTGCAGAAGTCGGCGAAGTTACCGATCTGATGCTTCTTCGTGAATTTGAGTGGCGCCGCCCGCGTCTCGGTCCAGCCACCCTTTCCATCCGCGCAAACCTTCACGACCGGGATTTCGATTTCCGGCAAGACGAACGTGAAGTTCGCGTCATTTGGGCAGACGGGAACGCACTTGTCGCACGTCACGCAGTTGAAGAGCTCGAGCCGCGTCCCGAGTTTTGGCGGCGTCTTCATGTTTGCCGCGCTCGCGTACCGCCGGTCACGCATGATCGCCTCAACGTAGACCCCGGTGTTCCGCAACTTGGCCGCCGACACGGTATCTGCAACCGGATTCAACGCGAAGGCGCTAAGACGCAAAGCCGCAGAAGATGACTCTCCCCTTGGCGCCTCCGCATCTTTGCGTTGAGATCCCCTCCTCATCACCCACTCATCGATCGTTCGCGCGCCGACCTTTCCCATCCTCGCCCCAAGGTCATCGAAGTACGCCTGCGCGCGCCCATAGCCGCCCGTCTTCAAGAGGTCGCTGCACACGGTGACCGGCACAAGCCCGAGCGCAACCGCGTCGGCGAAATTATGTTTGTCGACCCCCGCTGAAAACGAGACGGGATAACGATCTTCGAACGTTTCGCGAAACCGCGCGACGAGACGCATTGCAAGCACATGCAGCGGCGCGCCCGAAAGGTACGAGGTCTTCTCGCTGCCTGGTAAAAAGTCGCCGCGGTTTTCGACGATGAGCGTGTTCGTAAACTTCACCCCGAATCCGAGCCCAAGCGCACGCGCCGTGTCGCCGAGGCGCCCCGTGAAGTCGACCGCCTGCGGCCAAGTCGTGTCTTTCGAGAATGCGTCGTCCGGAATTCGATCGGCATAACCGAGCGTGCCGTTCAAGACATCGCGCGCCTCGTCCGGCCCGAGCAGCGTCGGATTCAACTTCACGATGACATTCAACTGATGCTCGCGCAACAGCCAATCGACGATCCGCTCAATCTCGTCGGGCGGGCACCCGTGAAACGTCGACAGCGTCAGCGTGTTTGAGAGTGCCGTCGTGTAGTCAAGGTCGCGGAACGCTTTGTACTCGTCCGGAATCTCGCGCCGACGCCGGTCGACAATCGCGCGCGCATCTTTCATCCCACGAATGAACGCCTGGACAGCCTCGCTTTGAATCCCAGCCAAATCGTATCCAACGCTCATGTCGAAAATCGTTCGCGCGAACGCGGGCGCGATCGGCAGCTTCCCGCTCGCGACGAGCATCTCGATCAGCATCGAGCCCTTCACATACTCCACGAGCGACTCCTGGAGCCGAAGCTCCTGCGACCACTCGACGTTGTAACCAACGTTGCGCATGTCGATGCAGGGTCGCGGGATCTTTAAGCGGTCGTTCACCTGGACCGTCTTGAGCTCGAGAATCCGCGCGCCGACAAGAAACGACAGGACCAAGTTTTGCGCGAGTTGCGACTGTGGTCCGGCCGCCGGGCCAAACGGCGTCGACGCGACTTTGCCATGGAAACGCACCGTCAAGTCGCGCCCGGCACCGTCGAGCACAAACTTCCGCTCCGGCAAATCGAAAATCGCGCGCGACCGCTCCAGCTCGCGAAACATCCGCGTCACAAGCCTCGAAAAGGGAAACGGGGTGAGTTCCGCCACGCGGCCATTCTAGCGTGATCCCGTGCCCGCTGCTGTTCCCGCTTCCCCTTATCCCTAATTCCCGGATCACGGCCAACAATTGCGTGGGGCGCGCGGGGGCTGGCCTCGCTCCGGCTCGCAAAAGTCCTCGGGTCTGACATGAAATGTGAGTCTGAACGATATCAATCAAACATCATGGGAGCGGCATTCCCACGCCCCATCGGCACCTCATCCCCTGCGGATGCGACCCGGAGCAAGCCCAATCCCCGCCCGCCCAACCAGAGCCCGGCCGTTTCCCTGTAACGGCGGCTGAGAAACTTGGGGGTCGATCGATCGTCAGCCGACGCCCAGCGGGTGAACTCTTCGTACCGCCCTCAAGCCTAAAGAAAACGTCCCCGGAATGCGGTCCGCCCGGATTTGCGTAGGGTCGGCAGGGGCGCCGCGCAGGCGCGCATATTCCGCGAGCAGTCTGTCGGCAAGCCAGTGGCTATTCCCGCTGCCTTCTGCGGATGCTCCAGTGGAGCGTCCGCGCAGCGGAAATGGCAAGGGCGACCGAATGGGAGCCCGAAGTCTACACCGGGCCGGCGCGAG
>JACPTQ010000067.1 GCA_016192705.1 Deltaproteobacteria bacterium
ACCGCGCTCGGGTTGTTTCACAGCGGTGCGCTTCGTTTTGTTTCGTTCGCCGATTTGATCTTGTTAGCGGGCGTTTTTTAGATTTCGAAGTGTGGTGCGAAGTGTGTCAACGTCGCGGTGCAAAGCGGAGCGTAGAACGCCATTTCCCATCGCGACCGGTTGGTAAGAAGACGGGCCATCGGCGGTTACGAAGACGAATGCGGCCTCACCCTGCTTGAGGACCGTTACACCGTGCGCGACCATCGTGAGGCCGTCGCGCGAGCCGCCGAACTGTTTTATTTCAATCTCTTTCCCGCATTTTCCCTTGAAACACTCGCGGATCGAGACGATCGACCGCGTCACAATGCGTCCGTTTTCCCAGCGGACCGATTGCGCGATGACTTTCCCTTCGGCGATTTTTTGGGCGGCCGCGTGAAGTGCATTTAGCGTCGAGGGTTTTGACGATGCCGCGAAGGCGCGGGATGAGATAACGCCGGACCAGATGATCATCGCGGCGACCCACGCAACGACCGCAACCTTAATGAGCGTGGGCCAGTGGGATTCGAGCTGCGTCGCCATGGACATTCTATGCGCCGACATGTCGAGCACCTCCCGATTGTTTTCGGAACACAAGCCGTGCCACCGCGATTTGCGCGGAAACCTAGGAAAGGAGGCTGCTCCCGACGAGGATGTGGCAGCGTGCGTCGCATTTTGAGGCACGTCGCTGCTTGCCGGCACCCAGGTTGTGTTCGCGCGTGAACAGACGAGAACGTGAAGTGAAGTGGTATGATGTGCGCGCATGAACAGCGAGATTGATGCGCGGGTTGGCGGCGACGACGAGTTCATTAAGGCTGAGGTCGACGCTGGAGAGATCGCGGCTGAAGAGAATGGAGCCGCGATCGAGGCGAGGCGCGACGCAGAGCGGGCGTCGGGGGGCGATGTCGTTTCGCAGTTTCGCGCCATGACGAAGGCCGAGAAGATTCAGGCGGCGCTCAAGGGCGGTCGCGAAATGAGGGGCGTTGTGGCGCGCGATGTGGACCGTTCGCTTCACGCGTTCTTGTTACGGAACCCTGGGCTGACGCTCGAAGAGGTGTCGGCGATGGCGCGCATGGCGTCGTTTTCGCCCGACGCTCTCCTGGCGATCTCGCGCGACGAGCGCTGGGGACGAAACGCGTCGGTCGCGCTTTCCCTCATTCGGAATCCGAAGGTGCCGCTGCCGGTCGCGACGCAGTTGCTCGACAAGATTGGGCGCGACGACTTGGCGCGCATCGCGAAGGGGCAGGGTGTTCGCGAACCAGTCGCGATCGCGGCGCGGAGAAAACTTTTCGGATCGCGCTAGATGGATGCGCGAGGGCGGTGCGCGCGCGTCAGCGTTTGGCGGGTAATGCCTGAATGGTGGTTCCGCGCTGCGGAATCGCGCGAATGGTTGGCCTCACGATCGCTCGAACCGTCGTCGGTTTTGTGGGGGGCGCGACAACACGAGCCGCGACAGTCTGCGACATCCGTTTTGCCATGCCGGTGTCGTTCATGAATTTTACGCGGGTCGCATCAATCCATCGTTTCATGCCCGCGACACCTGAGCCGTAGCGATTGTTTGGCGTCCGTAAGTAGCCGTTCGCGCGCGCAAACACGGGCCCGCGGCGATCAAGGACGAAGATCATGAGCCCCGGATGCCGTCGGATTTCGTTTTTGAAAAGGTCGTAAAGTGCGTTGTGGATCGCGCGCTCGCGGAAGCGTTCCATCGCCCTGTCGATGCCGAATCGCGAAATCCAAACGTGACGCTTGTGTCCGCGCTTGCCGTGGAGGCGCGCACGGATTTCATTGAGCGAGACGCGACGGTGAAGAGCTTCGGTGAGGAGGGGTCCGAAGACTGGTCCGCGCTCGTCAACGAGGAAGGCGGCGAGTTCTGGGTGCTCACGATGTTCGGGTGCATAGACCTCGAGGAGGAGGCGCGTGAGTTCGGCGCGGAGACGTGCGGCGACCACGCGGCGATAGAGGTCAAGGAGGCCGAAGCGCGCCATCCAGAAGTCGCGCGAGAAACCGCGTCGGCCCTCGATGCGCGCGCGAAGTTCGCCGAGGTTCATGCGTGTGCGTAGGAATTCGTCCCACGCGATGCGAAAGGCTGGTCGACGCTCGTCCCAAAGGAGATGTCTGAAGAACGGGATTTCGTGGCACTCGCGTGCGTAGACTTGTGCGAGAAGCTGTTTAACGGCGATGACGAATGCGGCGTGGCGCGCTGCGTGATTGCGGTGCGGCGGTGGATGAATCACCGGGGGCGCAGGAGGGCGCTGGGCCGGCGAGCCTGCGGTTGGGGGCCGTGCGGGAGTCGGAGGCGGTGTAACAGGTGTCTGAACGATCGGTGGCCGTTGGGTTGGCGTTGCGGCGGGCGGTGGCGTTGTCGTTGGAGGCTTCGCGGGCGTTGCCGTGGGAGCGGGCGCGGGTGGCGATTGCGCTGGTGTCGTCGTCGGTGCGGGCGTCGTCGTCGTTGGCGGCGTCGCGGGCGGTGGCGTTGTCGTTGGAGGCTTCGCGGGCGTTGCCGTGGGAGCGGGCGCGGGTGCGGGAGCGGGTGCGGGAGCGGGAGCGGGAGCGGGTGCGGGTGGCGATTGCGCAGGTGTCGTCGTCGGTGCTGG
>JACPTQ010000068.1 GCA_016192705.1 Deltaproteobacteria bacterium
AAGAGGCTCTTCACAAACGCCGACGAGAGCCCAAGCCCCAGCCAGCGCAAAACCGGTGCGACGAGGTCTCGCCCCACCTCGACTGGAATTCCAAAACCCTGGAGCGCGTGAAGAATCGCCTCCTCCGTGCCCAGTTTCCCCATGAACTTCGCGAACGGGAACACATCGCTCGGCGACGACAGCGTCCCCTTGTACGCCCGCGCCGACGTAAGCGACGCCTTCGCGTGGGCCTCAATGATCCCCGCTCCGACCTGCTTCGCGTCGTCGATCCGAATGCTGACCAAGAAACCGCTGCCCTGTCGCTCGATCGTCCCGGTCGCCTTACCTTTCATCCCCGCAACGATCCCCTCGACCGCACCGAGCGCGCTCGCCTCGACGGCAAACGTATATCGAACGCCATCGGCTACGTTGTTTTGCATCACCTTCCAGGCCCACTCGCTCCCACACTTCTCGTAGTCCTTGAGGCACTCCTTAATCTTCTTCGCCCACCGAGCGGCGTCGTCGATCATCTCTTTGCCTTGCGATCGCGTTCTCGACCGCGCCGACATCCCCGCCCGACACGAGATCCTCGGTCGCGCTGCCAGTGCCGACCGCGTATCGTTCGAGTGCCGCGATCGCCGTTCGCGCAACGCCCGCGTTCACCGCGTCGCGAAAGCACTGTCCCGCCTGCTCGAGGACCGGGCACCACTTCTGCCCCAAGTATCCGCGCGGCTCTTCGCAAAGCAGCCTGAACGCCTCCTTGGCAATCTCCTTCCCGCTTCGCTTCACCCACGCCCAGCACTCTTGCACCGCCGCCTGCAGCTTCTTGACATCGTCCTTTAATCCGCGAAGCCCCTCGAGCGTCCACGGCACGGTCGTCACAAGCGCCAAATCCTTGACCGTGCTCAAAACCGCGTCGCCCGCCTGGCGATAACACGCCTTTCCATCCCGCACGATTTTGCAAACCGTCGGAAACATCTCGCAGAGCTTATCGGTCGTCGCATTCACGAGGTCTTCGACCGCGCACCCGACACGCGCCTTCGCGTCGTCGCTGTCTCGAATGCCTCCGCGCTTAATCGCCAATTTTGCGATGACGATTTCACCCGTGTGAAAAGCGATCGCCTTGACGACGCAGTCGTACTCCGCCTTCGCCCGCTGTTCGTTCGGCGCTCCCGGGTACTGGCACTCCTCGCTCTCGCTGAACTGCTTCTCGTTTCCGACCACGTAGCCACACTCGGCCGCGCGCTTTCGAAGCGTGTTGCTGTCGGTGATAACCATTTGCAACTTGACGCGCTCCGCCGCAATCTTCCGCCGAAGCTCGGCGATTTTCTCGCGATCCTTCTGCTCAACGATCTCTTTCTCGCCTTGCTTGACGCGCCCCGCGCAGATGTTCTTCGCCGCAAGAAGCTCCGTCTCGGCTTTGCACGCCGTCTCCGACGCCGCGAGCCACATCGACCCGAGCCCCTTCGCCTTCACGATGAGCGCCTTCGCGCGCCCGATCGCGCCGTCGATCGCACTTTGCTGCGCCGCGCCGATCGTCACGCCGTCGGGCGGCTTGCACGCATAGGCGTCGATCTGCCCCGCGAGCGACGCGATAAACGGCTGCGTCCCGCTCGCCGACCGCGCGCCGAGCGCCCCCGCGCAACCGGTCGCCTGCACAACCGTCCCCGCTTGCTTCGACGCGTCGCACCCCGGAAACCCGGCGTTCGCAATATCCCAATAGAGCCGGTGCGCGTTTTCGTACGGCCCCTTGAACTGTGCGGGTGCCGAGTCCATCTTCGCGGCGCTCATGCATGAAATCGCCGCGCTGATCGCCTTCTGGCCTTGCGCGGTCGCGCCGCACCCTTTCGCCTGCAGCTGCGCGAGGTATTTGCCGGAACAGAACTGCGCAACCTGCGTCCGCGCGCACACAACCCGAAACGTGAGCGTGTCCTGCTTGCAACCCCAATACTGCTCTACCCACGACTTGTACGGCTCCGCCATATCTTGGGCGCGAGCCGCGACCGACGACGCGAGGACGAAAAGACTGGTAACGACTTTGAAACCCCATTGAATTCTCATGATTTTCCCTCTCATTTCCTGCGTTTCCCCCGCGGACCCACAGCGCGACGCAATCGCCACCGAGATTAGACGCCCAAAACCTACATTTATTCAATCGATCCGAATCCTGATTTCCGGATAAGCGGCCAGTCATTTACCGCACGTAGGGTCGGCAGGTGCCGCTTCTGCGCGCCGACGTCCTCGGGTCTGAACTCACTCGCGCGACAGAGCCGCTGTTCAGAGGCAAGCGAAACCTTGGCGATCCCAGCCGATACCGCGCTGCAGACCCTGCGGAGGCGCGCCTACGCGGGCCCCTGCCGGCCCTACGCGAATCCGGGCTGAACGCTTCCCGGAGACATTTTTCTAAGGCTCGAGGGCGGTACGAAGGGTTCACCCGTTGGGTGTCGGCCAGCGTTCGATCATGTTTGATTCATTTCGCGCAGACTCACATTTCATGTCAGACCCGAGGACTTTCGCGAGCTGGAGCAAGCCCAGACCCCGCCCGTCCCACGCAAATCTTTCGCGTTATCCGGGAATCAGGGTACGATTATCGGGCTGGGCAACTGCCGAACGCGACGTGCTGGGACGCGATGTAGCCAACTTTCCCTTGCCACTCGATCTTCGTCCACGTGAGCCCGCCGCCCGCGACGCTCTTCTCAAGCACCTTGAACTCTTTGCACGGACGCTTGAAAAGCATCACGTGGATTCCAGCCGTCTTCGAAGGTTCTTTGCGCAAATAGATTCCATCGCCCGTGAGATAGCCGACCTCGCCGGCGGTCTCAGTCGCGCCACCGCTCTCGGTTCCGCTCGGCGTTGTGGGCGGCTCATCTGTCGTTTTGGTTCCCGCTCCCGTTTGACCGCCACCGATCGGCCGAATCGTCAGCGGCCTCGGCGCCGTGCAACTCTGTGTCGCGCGCGACATCTGGTTCTGGCAAAGGTGAACCGCCGGCTTCTTGCAACTCGGCTGGCCCCTTCCCTTTTCGCATCGCGCGGCGGGCCACGCCCAATTCAAAAAAGTCCGCCCCTTCTTAATGGCGCACTTCTCAACGTCCGCGCCAAACGCCTTTCGCACAACCTTCGTCATGTCGTCGAGATCGCGATAGCGCGCGCCGCGCTCGCGCTCCTTCACGAGCCGCGTACAGACGCTCTTCCCCCAACCCGTCGCCGTGCACTCGATCGCCGACATCAGATTGGGGTTCATCTTCCCCGAACACGAACCAGGACCGACGACCGGCGGCTTCGGCCGCACTGGCGTAACCGGCTCCACGGGCTCGACCGGGCCAACCGGCGTCACCGCAGGCGGCCCCCCTCCCGTCTTCGCGGTACCACCTTTTCCGCACTGTTCAAACGCCTCGGCGAACCGCCGTTTGCATCCACCGGTGTACGACACGAGCGGCCCCCCCGCGAGAAGGCTCCTTACCCCTTCGATCTGAAAACCGCCCGAGCAGAATGCGTTGCACGTCAACGTGTTGGTTCCTGCGATGCCGAGCCTAAAGCCGGCCCCCTTCTCGTCTTCGCCGATGCCCCCAGATGCTTTAGAACCGTACATGAGATCGATGGTCCACGCTCCGGCTCCGCTCCAACCGCCTGCACCCAAGAACTTCTCCGGGTCGAGTGACTTGAGCAACGTTTTCAACCCCTTCTTCGAGACCCCACTGGCCAGGCTCGCCTTGAATGTGACGCCG
Organism: Deltaproteobacteria bacterium; assembly: GCA_016192705.1. Taxonomy (GTDB): domain Bacteria; phylum Myxococcota; class JACPTQ01; order JACPTQ01; family JACPTQ01; genus JACPTQ01. The sequence goes on from JACPTQ010000068.1 coordinate 3,705, forward strand.
GCAACCTTACCCAAGCTCCCGGAAATCGACGCTTTCCCTGCCTCAAGCGTTGGACCCGCTACCCCTTCGACGGTTCCAGAAGCGGACACCTCGATTCCCAGCGTGTACGGCCGATCGGCCTTTAAACATTTCTTGAGCCCGACCGTCGCCATCTTGACGGTGCTCCAGTCCTCGTCGGCCTTGATGCCACAGTCGACCGTGATTTTCCCGTTGATGCTCCCCTCGACCGACACCTGTCCAGACGCGCCAAGGACCTTTGCGATGGTGAGCCCAACACCTCCTGATACGCTCCGCTTGAGTCCGACACCGAACGTCACCTTGCCGTCGACTCCAACGGAAAAACTGCCACACTGGCCTGCACCGACCGCCCCCGAAAGCGACAAAACATCCTTGATTACTTCGCTGTCGGCCGACCCGTCGGCGACCAAACAAAACTCGGAGCCTACCGCGACCAGGATTCCCCTTTTTACGAGCCGCTTAATCACGTCCGCCGTCGGGCTCATGTTGAGCCAGCGCTGAACGGGGTTGAGAACTTTAGCCGCCAACTCGCTGGGGATTCCCAGGCGATCCAGCGTGGTCAACACCGCCTGATCTGTAAGGAGATGCGCGAAAAGTCCGGCGAACGGAAAGACATCGTCGGGGCTCGACAAATTCCCCGTGTATGTGCGCGCCGACGAGTACCCTGCTTTCCCGTGGACTTTGAGCGTCCCGACGCCACCCTTTATTTCATCTTCGATTCGGACTTCAACCGTGAACCCCGCACCATTCCGAGTGGCCGACCCGGTTGCCGTCGACCTGACGCCAGCGACGAGGCCGTCCAACGAACCGACCCCGCTCCCCTCGACCGAAAACGTGCGCGTCGCCCCCTCTGGAACGTTATCTTGCAGCGCCTGCCATGCCCAATCTTTTCCGCATTTCTCTGTGTCTTTGAGGCACTCTCTGATCTTGCCCGCCCATTCGGTCGCGTCGTCGATCGTCTTCTTTCCGGCCTTCTTCGCCTTCGTGAGCGCATCCTTGCAGCTCGCGATCGCTTTTTTCACCGACCCGACATCGGTCGCCGACACGAAAGCCTCCGTCGCGCTCTCTGCTCCCGATGCGAACCGCTCGAGCGCCGCAAGCGCGTGTTTCGTAACGCCGGCATTCATCGCATCGCGATAGCACTCGGCCGCCTGCTCGAGCACGGGACACCACGTCTTTCCGAGCGAACCGCGCGGTTCGGCGCACAGCGCCTCCTTGACCTTTTCCACGACCTTATCGACGCTTCGGTTGACCCACGCCCAACACTCTTTCACCGCGCTCTCGAGTTTTCCAACGTCGTCCGCGAGGCCGCGAAGCCCGCTCAGCGTCCACGGCACCGAAGCGATGCGCTCGAGGTCCTTGACCGTCGAAAAGACCGCATCGCCTGCTTGCCGGTAACACGCCTTCCCGTCCTTCACGATCTTGCACACAGTTTCAAACGCCTCGCAGACCTTATCGACCGTCGCACCGATAAGGTTGTCGATCGCGCACGCCGCCTTCTTCTTCGCGTCGTCGATGTCACGCATTTTCGATTTCGGGATCGATTCCTTCGTCTCCTCGACGAGGCCCTCTGCGTGCGTAATCTGTTTTTCGATGCACCTTAGCTCGCCGGTCGCCGTCTTTACATCGGTGCCGGCTCCACAAGAAAAATCGCTTTCGTTGTAATCACTCCTCTGGTTGCCAGCAAGGAACATGCATTTTTTCGCCTCGTTTCGAAGCGTGTTGATACTGGTGTAAACGACCTCCAGGCGCACGCGCGCCTCCGCGATCTTTCGCCGAAGGTCGGCCAGCTCCTGTTTTTGCGCATCGTCCTTCGCCTTCTTCTCGTCCTTCAGCTGTTTCGAAACGAGCGCGCGCAAAGCCGTCGCAACGGCCGAGGCCGCCTCGTTCGCCATGCCGATCGCATCGGCCCACTTCTGTTTGACGGCGTTGTCGCATTGGTCGAGGCGCGTGGCGGCTGTCGCGCGCGCCTGGTCGACGACGGCGCGATGCTCGGGGATGAGCTTTGGGTAGTTGGGGTTCGTGACGACTCCCGAAAGCTGCACGCGGAGCGCATCACAAAACACCTTCATCGCTTGAAGTTGTTTCGCTGGGTCTTTGAAGATGGGCACCGTGCTGTCCTTAAAATCGACACCCTCGTCGTGACGAGCGACGCGCGGCTTAAGTCCCGCGGCCTTTGCGCTCTTTAACGCGGACTGCGCGGCCCAAAGATTGTTGAGCGCCTCCAGCCACGAAAAATTCCCGGTGTTGACATCCGAGCGTTTGACGCACTTGTCGGCGTGAAAATACGCCTTTCCGAGATGCTGCGTCGCCGCGCCGGTCGTCCCTTCGTTGCGGCCGACCTCACCGATGACCCCCTGGCACTGCGAGCGGATGTTCGCGGTGCCACACTGGATCAGCTTGTTTTCGTTCGTGACGCCGTTCGCGTCGGTTGCGCTCGGGCAAAAAGGTTTGAGTGCGTCGAGCGACGCGGCCCCGGCGACCCCGGCCCATGCGAGGACGAAAAGACCAGAAAAAACAAGCCAACCAGATCGATATTTCACGGTTTCCCCTCCTTATTTTCGCCACCAACACGAAAGCGGGTATGCTACCACAGAATTAGACTCGCGAAGTCGAATATTATTCAAGCCTTTTTGGTGTATAAGGCACACGTGTGGCGAATCCTTAAACCCGCATTCGCAATTGCGACGACCTTCGCGTTCGCGACGAACGCACTCGCGAATGCGGATGCTGGAGCGCCGCCGAAAAAAATGACGCTTGCCGATTGCCTGCGCGTCGGGGTTGAAAAGAGTTTTCAGCTCGCCGACGCCGAATGGCAGCACCGTGCGGCGCTCGCACGCCGGTCCGAAGCGCGTTGGTCGCGCTGGTTTCCTTATATGGAAATCGGTTTCATCTTCGCGCCGATGCCCGAAATGCGTGGGAATCCGCTCGATGGCACGCCGATTTGCGACAAAGTGGCCGGCGTCTGCAGCGCAAACCCAACCGACGTCGGCTTCGATCGCGTGACGGGCGGCTATGGCACTTACAAAAAATTCGATTTCAACTTGGTGATGCCGCTCGACGTCGCGTTGAAACTTACGGCGGTCGATAAAATCGCCTCGCGCGCGGCTGATGCGGTCGCGCACCAACGCGAGCGAACGCGACGGCGCGTCATCTATGATGTCACGCGGGCGTTTTGGGCCGTTAAAACCGCGCGGGCCGTCGATGACCTGCTCGAAGACGGAATGGACAAGGTTCGGTCGGGTCGCAAAACGATCCTCGAGCGACTCGCGAAAAAAGAGAAAGGGTACACGAAAACCGACCTCTATAAATTTGACGCGTTCAGCGCGGACGCCGAGGGAAAATACGCGGAGGCGAAAAAGTTCACGGCGCTCGGGCTGTCGACGCTGAAACTCGCGATGGGACTCAGCGAAACCGATTTACTCGATGTCGACGACGACGAACTCGAGGCGACGAAAGCGACGCTCTTATCCGAGGAGACCGTGCGTGAAATGGCGGTCACGCGGCGTCACGATTTGCGGGCGCTCAAGAGTGCCGTCGAGGCGAAGCGTGCGCACGTGTCGCTCCAAAAACGTCAGCTCGCGCCCGACCTTTACATCGCGTTTAACTTTAGCGGCCAGCATTCAAACGTCGCCGACGCGCCGGCGAACGTGTGGGTGAACGGCATTGCGAACACGGTCGGCTTCGCCGTTTTCGCAGGGTTGAAATGGACGCTCGACATCCCGCAAAAACTCGCGCGCATTCGGCAGGCCGAGGCGGAACTCAAGTCGCTCACGACGCAGTTCGAGCTCGCGACGCGCGCCATCGCGTTCGAGGCGAAGCAGGCGTACCACGAGCTCGCCGAGCAGCGCACAAAGCTCGCGGTCAATCAAAAAGCGAAAAAGTCGATGCGCCAGTGGCTTATCTCGTCGATGCTCAATTTCGAGACGGGGCTCATCGAGACGCGCGACCTCATCGACGCGCTCGGGGCGTACTTCAAAGCGATGGCGGCGCTCTACCGCGCGATCCACGACCACAACGTCGGTGTTGCGAACTTGGCGTTTGTGACAGAGGGGGAAGAGTAGGAGTAACCACGGAGGCACGGAAGCACGAAGATTTCACGGAGTTACCCTGGCCCTAATCCGGCGATAGCTGGATTTCACCATTGAAACCCTGGACGGCGAGAAGGGCTCGGGTGCAAGGCGCCGAGGAGCGAGGACGCGAGGCGTATTCTTCATACGTTGAGCGTCCGAGCGACGAAGGCAACGCAGAAGACGAGCCCTTCTCGCCGGATCAGGGCTGGCACGTGGGGTGCTCTTAACATAATATGGCTGGGAGTCACGATGGTTTGGGCGTTTTTTCGTATGGCGCGCCCAACAACTGTGGCAAATCGGCAACGGAGCGAAAATGAAACGAGTCGTGTTAGCGATAGCGGTTCTTGCGGCAAGTGGCGCGGCGAACGCTGCCGAAGGTGAGTCGCCGAAAGAAATATTGAAGGGCTACATTGAAAACATCCAGGGGATGGTCGGCCAGAATCGTTTGTCGGGTCGCCTGTCGCGAAGCGAGCGCACGAAGGTCCGAGAGATCGTCAATTCGCTTCTCGATTACCGTGAGCTCTCGCGGCGCTCGCTGGATGCGCACTGGGATCCGCGAAGCGACAAGGAGCGTTCGAACTTCGTTTCGATCCTGCGGCGTCTCATCGAGAAAAACTACATGTCGAAGTTGCGCTCGAACGCGTCGTTCACCGTGAAGTATCTCGCCGAGGAAGTCGACGGAAATCGCGCCGCCGTGAAAACAATGGCGCGCGGCGGGAAACACCGCGCCGAAATCGAATACCGCTTTATCAAGCGCACAAAAGCCGGCTGGATCGTCTACGACCTTTTTGTCGACGACGTCAGTCTCGTCGAAAACTATCGCGAACAGTTTGACAAAATCATTCGCGAAAAATCGACGGAGGCGGATGGGTTCGCGCACCTCACGGCGAAGATGAAAAAGAAGCTCGACGAGTAGCACGCCCGGTGGTCTGCCCCGTTTGCAAGAATGAGCAAGACAGCGGGCGACTGTGCGGCAAGTGTGGGCGTGACCTCTACCGATTTTTCGGGCGACCGCGCGCGGCCGTGGAAAAAAGGCCGTTGACGGACGACGATGGCCCAAAGTGCCCGTCGTGCGGGATGCCGGCCAACGACGATCGATGTATAAACTGCGGCGCGTTTGTTCCAGGGTTCGAGAAGGAGTGATCGATGCAGTCGTTTTTTCGAATTGAAAAGCTGCCCCCATACGTGCTCGCGGAAGTTGAGGAAGAGAAGGCCGCCGCACGAAAGCGGGGCGAGGAGCTCGTCGACTTCGGCCTCGGAAATCCAGACCAGGACACGCCCGCAGACATCGTCAAGACGCTCGTCGACGGCGCAACAACGCGCGGGCAACATCGCTACATGCCGTCGAAGGGGATCGACGAGGCGCGCGTCGCGATCGCACGTTGGTACAAAAACCGGTTCGCCGTCGAGATCGATCCCGCAACCGAAGCCGTCGTCACCATCGGCTCAAAGGAAGGGATCGCGCACCTCCTGCTCGCCATGCTCGGCCCGGGTCGCGCGTGTTTGTCGCCCGCGCCCGCGTACCCCATCCACCAGTTTGGCGTCGCGATCGCCGGCGCCGAGCTCGCAACGTACGCCGTCGGGCCGGGCATCGACATCTGCGATTCAATCGTCGCGGGATACGATCGCGCGGCGACGAAGCCGATGCTTCTCATTGTCAACTTCCCGCACAATCCAACCGCCGAAACCGTCGACCTTAAAACGTACGAACGGATCTTCGCGTTCGCACGCGCCAAAGATATGTGGGTCGTGAGTGACCTTGCGTACGCCGACATCACATTTGGGGGATTCGAGCCGCCGTCGTTTCTTCAGGTCGCGGGCGCCAAAGAACGCGCGGTCGAGTTCTTTACGGTGTCGAAGAGTTACAACATGCCTGGGTGGCGCGTCGGCTTCTGCGTCGGTTGCCGCGAGATGACGAGCGGACTCGCACGCCTCAAGACCTACATGGATTACGGAAGCTTCGGCCCACTGCAACTCGGCGCCGCGCGCGCGCTGGCCACACCGCGCTCAGTCACACGAGAAATCGCCGCGCTTTACGAAAGCCGTTGCGACGCGCTCGTCGCGGGCCTTAACCGCGCCGGATGGCCCGTCACGAAGCCGCGCGGCACGATGTTCCTTTGGACGCGCGTGCCCAACGCGTGTCGCGATATGTCGTCGATGGCGTTCGCGAAATGGCTCATTCGCGAGGCGAAAGTCGCGGTCGCGCCGGGCGTCGGGTTTGGCGAGGGCGGCGAAGGCTTCGTGCGGTTCGCGTTCGTCGAAGACGTCGCGAAGATTGAACGCGCGTGCCGCCAAATCGGCGATGCGCTCCTCGCGCGAACCAACGCCCAGAGATAGACCGCGCGGGCATCCGAGATAATTGGTCGTTGATTACCGATGGAACCAGTCGTACGATTTGTCTCCCTACTTGAAAGGCATTTGCGATGGATATCGGCATAAACCTCGTTTACTCGTATCTGCAAAACGTGCAGGGGTGTCAACTCATCTCGCCCAAGGTTTTCGTGAATGAGTCGTTTCCCCCGCTCGACCTCGTCGCCGTCGACAAGGCCGGCGAAAAGGTGTTTCTCGCGGACGTCGTCATTGAATTCGGCGAAACGCTCCCGCGCCTGTACGACGATCCCGACAGCGCGCTCGAAAATAAGATCCGCTCGGCGATCAAATTCGCGAAGGAAACCTTCCCCACGATGCGGATCATTTATACGCTCTGGTCACCGAAGGTCCGAAAGCCCGTCGTGGAGCGGCTTCGCGGGCTTCGCGACAAATTGACGGGCGAGGGTCTCGAATTCGATCCCGTCGTCAACGAAGATTTCGGCGAATGCGTGCGCGAACTTTTGAAATCGGCGTTCACCGACACAGGCGCCCCGCGAGAACCGGCCTATCGCCTTCTCCAAATCCTTGAGCATGGACACGTCCGCGTTGGAAGCGGCGCCGCCGATGGGGCGCGCCCGAACCGCCCCGACAAACCGAACCGACGCGGCTTTCCGTGCCAGTTCACGGTGCTCGATTGGACGCCGCATCTCGAAAGCTACTCACCGCGCGCCCGCGACCTTCCCGCGTGCAAGCTAAAGATCGACACGCTCAAATGGGAACGCGCGAAAGACTTTAAAGAGATTAACTGCCCGTTCTCGCAAAACCAGCGCGAGTGCAATCTTTTTCAAGCGAAGCGAAACTAGCGGCCCGACGAGGCGACAAGCCCCGCGAACGCTGTCTCGCGTTCTGCCGCAAACCCAAGCTGGACGCGCTTCTTCCCGCAGTCAAGCCAACCCGCGAAAAAAATCTCTTTGGTCGACGCCGTGCCACCTTCGATGGGCCGCGCCGACAACCGCAAAAAGCAACTTCGACCGTCGCGGATAAACATCCCGACGAGGCCGAGTCGCTCGCGCGTTCGCCCCAGCCACTTGTCCTCAAATACTTTGCCCGACAACGAAATCGACTCGGGGATCTCCGGGAAATCAAAGCCAAACGTTTTCATTCCGATGACGTGGCCGTTGTAGTCGTCGCGACCGGCAGCGCGCGTCAATTGAAGCGTCGCCGAGCCCCGAACGAAGTCCGGGAATGAGTCGATTGATTCGATGCGGTAGCGCCCCGACTCGGGACGAAACCTTTCGGCGGCCAGAGCGACAGGCAAAGCTGCAACGGTGGCGATTAAAATCGCGAGGCGGATGGCGTAGCGGCTAACACGCGGCATCTGCTTTTCCTACTCCGTTGTCTGACACAAGTCGCAGCTTCCGTGTTTGTACGCTACACTATCTCTGCACAGAGCATACCCACCCACATCCAAAAGTCAACCCGGTGGACCTCCAAAATGCATAGTTTTATTAACGACCTCGACCGCATCACCCGTCAAGGTTTGGCGAATGTGGTCTTCCGCCTCGTGACTCTTGACCCCATCGATAATTGGCTACGCCTTGCCGCCCTTGTCGAGCACCGTCTTCAAGAGCTTTCGGTATTTCTCGTTCAGCGGGTCGAAGCTCAGCGCGAGGCGGATATTCGAAAGTGCCGATTTCGTTTTGCCGGCGCGAATATCCTCCATCGCCGCGTCAATGAGCTTCTCGCCCTTTGAAATATGGTCGCCGAATTTTCTCGCAAACGCCGCGCGATACTCAGAGCGCTTCTTCTCGCGCGCCTGCTGCAGAATCGCGTCGCCGCCGTCGGCCTCGATGCCGTTCGACACCTCGTACGTCGCGCGCTTTTGCGGATGCGTCAGCGTGTCGTACAAGGTGCGAAGGTGCATCTGGACTTTCTGCAATCGATCGAGCGTTTCGGGCGAAACTTTCCCTTGCCACGGATCGGGGTGAAACCGTCGCACGAGCTGAAAATACGCGGTCTTGATCTCGTCGAGAAGCGTGTTGGGTGGAAGCCCCAGTTGGTCAAAATAATTCTTCGACACCGCGACGTTCTCAAACTCCTTCACGGCGGATTCAAGTTGCTCGACATTCGCGAGCGCTGGGCGCTGGTCTTTTTTGTCCTTATCCAGTTCCGAAATCGAGGGGAGGACAGGCTTCCCTTTCGCCGACGGCGTTGGCCAAACTGCCGCTTCGGCATCGCTGCCGCTTGCGCCTTCCGCGAGCGGTTCCGGTTCGAGCTCGGGCGGCGCTTCCTCGGCTGGAGACGCGGCTTCCGTCGTCGGCGAAGATTCCGGCGCCTCGGACGCCGCTGGCTCGCTCGGCTGCTCCGCGCCCGCCACATCGATATCCGCGGCGCGCCCCTTCACGTAGTCATCGATCGCCTTACGCTTCTCGGCCGAGAAATCGGTCAGCTCAAGGCCCATCCCCGACATGTCTTTTCCTTTTTCAGCCGACATAACGACGCGCACGACTGTCGCGGAAAGCCAAACGCCCTTCTGCATCCCTTCGACGATGAGGTGAACGGAGACCGCGGACCCGACGGGCCGCACCTCGCGGGTGCGCAAAAACAGCGTGCCTTTCGCCAAGTCTTGAACGAACAGTTTCTTAAGTTGATCGCGATTGTTGAGGCGCAGCTCGACCGGTCGCGTGTCCTCCTCTACAGGCGCGGGCACTGCGGTCTTCGGCTGCTCAGTCGTCGTAACCGGCGGTGGCGTCGCCGCAACGGTCTCCTCGCGCTCAATCTCCGCCATCGAGTCGATGTACGCCTTGATCGACGCGACCTTGTCGGGCGTGAGGTCCGCGAAGCGAATCCCCATACCAGGAGCCGTTCCACGACTCTTTGCCGCTGCGGCATCCACAATATGAACGACGGTGCCTTGAAGCGGAAACCCGAGCGGAACGCCCGGTGGATAAATAACAATTTCAACCCGCGTTCCGATGGGCTTGGGTTTCTCGGCGACAATAAAGAGCCCGCCTTGGCTGATGTCCTTCGTGTAAAACTGCCGCAAGTTCTTCACGTTGTCGAACTTGAGCTTCACGCGGACGCGCGCGTCGACACGCTCGAACTCGCGGCGGTTCTGTCCCGAGTTGTCAGCCATCCAGCGATTACTATCCGACATCAAGCCGGAGCGATCAACCATCCCTGATTCCCAGAAAACGGGCAGGATTTGCGTAGGGCGGTCGGGTCTGGGCTCGCTTCGGCTCGCGGAAGTCCTCGGGGCTGACGTTATGCGAGAGATGCAGAATTATCAAACACCATGGCAACGGCAAATCCGCGCCTATTCGGCACCTCAGCCCCTCCGGACGCGAGCCTTTGCTTGCCCAGCCCCGTCCGCCCAACCAAAAACCGGCCGTTTCCCTGGAACTCCGGTCAAGAGACTTGGGGGTCGATCGATCGTCAGCCGACACCCAGCCGGTGAACTCTTCGTACCGCCCCCAAGCCTAAGAAAAACGTCCCCGGAAAACGGTCCGCCCGGATTTTCACAGGCGATTCAATTCAGACCCGAGGACGTCGGCGCGTCGAAGCGGCACCTGCCGGCCCTATGCGCAGAAAGCGACTGGTCGCTTGTCCGGGGACTCGGGATCGTGTTGACCATTCGTGCGGCGTCCGAATAAAGTCCGCCGTTCAAATTGTGAGGTGAAAAATGTTGAATCGATGCCGCTTCCCGATTGTCCTTGCCTTCTCGGCCCTGTTCGCTTCGTTCGCATGCAAAAAGAGTAATCCGGCCCCAGACGCGCCGCGAACTCCGCCTGCGCGCGATGGCGTCGGCGCGCCGCCAGCTCGGCCGGTGGCCGGTGGCGACATCGTCATCGGCGAGTTCGGCTCCATGACGGGGGCGACGGCGACGTTCGGCGAAATGACGCACCGGGGGATAGAGCTCGCGATTGAGGAAGTGAACGCCGCGGGAGGCGTGCTGGGGCGCAAGGTGCGCGTCTTGCTCGAAGACGACCAGAGCGAAACGCCGCAAGCCGTGAGCGCGGTTAAAAAGCTCATCCACCAAGACAAAGTCGTGGCGGTGCTCGGCGAGGTCGCGTCGAAGCGGTCGATTGCGGCGGCGCCGATCGCACAGCGCGCGAAAGTGCCAATGGTGTCGCCGTCGTCGACCAACCCGGAGCTCACGGAAAAGGGCGACTACATCTTTCGCGTCTGTTTCATCGATCCGTTCCAGGGGACCGTGATGGCGAAGTTCGCGCGAAACACGCTCAAATTCGACAAAATCGCGGTGTTGCGCGACGTGAAAAACGACTACAGCGTCGGGCTCGCGAACTTTTTCACCGAGCAGTTCAAGGCGCTCGGTGGAACCGTGACGCTCGACAAGTCGTATTCGGAGGGCGACAAGGACTTTAACGCGCAACTCACGGCGATTAAGGCGACGGCGCCGCAGGGGATTTTTGTACCAGGGTATTACACGGATGTTGCGATCGTCGCACAACAGGCGAAGAAGCTCGGGTTGAGCGTGCCGCTGCTCGGCGGCGACGGCTGGGATTCCGAGAAGTTGTGGGAGATTGGCGGCGAATCGCTTGAGGGGTCTTACTTTTCGAATCACTACTCGAAAGATGACCAGAGTCCGCGCGTGCAGAAGTTCGTCACGGCGTTTAAGACGAAGTACCAAAAGCCGCCGGATGGGCTCGCGGCGATGGGGTACGACGCGGCGAAGGTGCTGGTCGACGCCATGACGCGCGCCGGTGCGACGGACGGCAAGAAGGTGCGCGACGCGCTCGCGAAGACGACGAAATACGCGGGGGTGACGGGCGACATCACGATCAACGAGAAGCGCGACGCGGTGAAACCGGCCGTGGTGCTGAAGGTGACAAAGGGACAGTTTCAATACGTTGAGACAATTCAACCGTAGCGACTTCCGGTGCAAAAAACTCTGCAATCAAATTGAGCACCTTCATTCAACAGCTTGCGAACGGCGTGTCGCTGGGCTCGATCTACGCGCTCATCGCGCTCGGCTACACGATGGTCTTCGGCGTGTTGAAGCTCATCAATTTCGCGCACTCGGACGTGATGATGGTGGGCGCGTACGTCGCGTTTTTCGTTGCGACGGGACTCAACGCGGGGCCGGACCCGTCGATCGCGTCGGCGCTTATCACGTTTCTCGCGGCGATGGCGGGTGCCGCGGCGCTGGGCATCGCCATCGAGCGGCTCGTTTATCGACCGCTTCGCAGCGCGTCGCGGTTGTCGCTCCTCATCGCGGCGATGGGGATGTCGCTCCTCCTTGAGTACGGTGGGCAAGTCGTGTTTGGGCCGCAACATCGACGCGTTCCCGATGTCATCACCGATGAACGGATTGTCCTCGGCGACCTAAACCTCACGGTTCACAAGCTCATCATTCTCGGCGTCTCGGTCGTCCTCATGCTCGGTCTCCATTTCTTCGTCAACAAAACGCGCACCGGAACAGCGATGCGCGCGGTGTCGCAAAACGTCGACGCGGCGAAACTGATGGGCGTTAACACCGACTTTATCATCGGGCTGACGTTCGCCATCGGCTCGGCGCTCGCGGGCGCGGCCGGCCTCCTCGTCGCGTTTCACCAGCAAGGCGACATCGATCCGCTCATGGGCGTTTACCCGGGGCTCAAGGCGTTCGTCGCGGCGGTGCTCGGCGGCATCGGCAGCATTTACGGCGCGATGCTGGGTGGGCTTCTCATCGGCGTTGCAGAAACGTTCGTCGCCGCGTATTTGCCATCGAGCTTTCGCGACACGATCACCTTCTCGATTCTTATCTTGGTTCTTCTCGTGCGACCGGCCGGGCTCCTCGGAAAATTCAAGCCGGAGAAGGTTTGATGCGCGGCGCGGCGATAAAACTTGGGTTCCTCGTTGTTCTTGTTGGTGCGGCGATCGGAATTGACTTCGCGCTCCGTGAAATCTTCAACCCGCACTGGTTGCGGCTCATCGAGCTCGCGGGGATTCACGTCGTGATTGCGGTCGGCCTCAACCTTATCAACGGATACTGCGGGCAGTTCAGCATCGGCCACGCGGGGTTCTGGGCGATCGGGGCGTACGCGTCGGGCGTTCTTTTAACAGTCGCCGAACAGAAATGGGGGACGCCGTCGGCGGTCGTCGAAATCTTGCTGCTCGTTGGCGGCATGGCGATCGCCGCGATCCTCGCTGGGGCGGCCGGTCTTCTCGTTGGGATTCCGTCGCTCCGTCTGCGCGGCGACTACCTCGCGATCGCGACGCTCGGCTTCGGCGAAATCATCCGCAACGTGATCGTCAACGTCGACGCCATCGGCGGCCCGCGCGGGTATCACGGAATTCCCGTTTACACGAACGCCGCGTGGTGCATCATCGTGGCGGCGCTCGCCATTTGGTTCTCGCGAAACCTCGTCACGTCGTCGTTCGGGCGCGCGCTCGTCGCGGTGCGTGAAGACGAAGTTGCCGCGGAGGCGGTCGGCATCAACACGACGCGCGTTAAGGTCATCGCCTTCGTCGTGAGCGCCATGATGACCGGTGCCGCGGGCGCGCTTTACGCACACCTCGACGGAAGCCTCGACCCCGATACGTTCAAGTTCACGAAGTCGATCGAATTCATCATCATGATCACCGTCGGCGGCCTCGGGAGCATAACGGGCGCGGTTTTCGGCGCGATCGTCCTCACGCTGTTGCCGGAGTTGCTTCGCGAGATTCACCCGACCCTCTCGGAGTACCGTATGGTCATCTATTCGGCGCTCCTTATCGTCATTGTGCTCGTGCGTCCCAAGGGGCTTCTTGGAAATCGGGAGCTGTCGCCATCGGCAGGAATCGCGTGGCTCCGCCGTAAATTCGGGAAGGGCACCGCGTGACGAAAGCCGCGCCCCACCTCGCCGTCGACAATTGCACGATGCGCTTTGGCGGCATCGTCGCGGTCAAGGATTTTTCGATGACGCTCGAGACGGGTGAGATCTTCGCGCTCATCGGGCCGAACGGCGCGGGCAAGACAACGGTTTTCAATATGGTCACCGGCGTCTACACGCCCACATCGGGGCAGATCCGATTTCGCGGTGAAGCGATTTCCGGGAAGCGCCCCAACAAGATCGCTGCGCACGGCGTCGCGCGCACCTTTCAGAACATTCGCCTCATTCCGGGAATCACGGTTCTCGAGAACGTCGTGCTCGCTTACCATCTCCACACGGGGTATGGCTTTGCGGGCGCACTCTTTCAGTCGGACCACGCGCGCGCGTGTGAGCGCGACGTCCGTGAGAAAGCGATGGCGTTGCTGGCGCTCTTCGCGCTCGACAAGATCGCAGCCGAGCCGGCGACAAGCCTCCCTTATGGAAGTCAGCGACGGCTCGAGATTGCGCGCGCCCTCGCGCTCGGCCCAACGCTTCTCCTCCTCGACGAGCCTGCGGCCGGCATGAACCCACAAGAAGCGATCGACCTCATGCGGCTCATTCGCTTTGTGCGCGAGAAGTTCAGCCTGACGGTGCTCCTCGTCGAGCACAACATGAAAGTCGTCATGGGGATCGGCGAGCGAATTCAAGTCATGGACCACGGCGAAACAATCTCGCTCGGATCGCCAGACGAAGTACGGCGCGACGCGAAGGTCATTGAGGCGTACCTCGGGAAGCCGGTATGAGCGCGACGGGAACAGTGGACGCACCGCTTCTCAAACTCGATGCCGTGAGCGTCGCGTTCGGCGGCATTCGCGCGCTCGACGGTGTTTCACTCGAAGTCCGCGCGGGCGAAATGGTGACGCTTATCGGCGCAAACGGCGCTGGAAAGACAACGACGCTGCGCACCATCACGGGCCTCGTGCGGCCAGTGTCGGGGTCGGTCTGGCACGCGGGCGATCGCCTCGACACCGTGCGCGCCGACCGGATCGTCGCGCGCGGAATTGCGATGGTGCCTGAAGGTCGCGCCATTTTCGGAAACCTGACCGTCAAAGAGAATCTTAGGCTCGGCGCCTACCTGGTTCGCGACGTCGCTCAGATTCGCCGGGCGCTCGATCACAACTTCGCGCTGTTCCCACGCCTCAAAGAGCGGGAGCAACAAGTCGCGGGAACGCTCTCCGGCGGCGAGCAACAGATGCTCGCGATTGCGCGAGCGCTCATGTCGTCGCCGCGCTTGCTCCTCCTCGACGAGCCGTCCCTTGGCATCGCACCCATCCTCGTGCAAGCGATTTTCGAAGCGGTCCTCCGCATCAGGCGCGAAGGGACCACGGTTCTCCTCGTCGAGCAAAACGCGCACCTCGCGCTTGACACGTCGGATCGCGCTTATGTCCTCGAAACGGGGCGCGTCCTCCTCGACGGCATTTGCAGCGTCGTGAAGAGCGACCCGCGCGTCAAGGAAGCGTACCTTGGCGAAGGCGTTGAGGTCGCGGGGGGTGCGCCCTGAGCGCCCCCCTCATCGGCGTCACAGCGAACCTCATGCCCGCAGAGGATCGCCCCGTCTACAAAGGGATGGATCTTTTTTACTGTGAACGCGCGATGCTCGACGCGATTGCACGCGCAGGTGGGATTCCATTTGTCATCCGCATCACCACAGCCGCGCGTGAAGTAAGTCGCACGCTCAAAGCACTCGACGGCGTTGTCCTATCAGGCGGCGCCGACGTCTCGCCTTTAAATTATGGCGAGACCGCGCAGAAACCCGCTTGGGCCGGGCATCCCGAACGAGACGCATTTGAACTCGCAATCGTACGTGCCGCGCGAAAACGTCGCACACCCATTCTCGGCATCTGCCGCGGGCATCAGCTCTTAAACGTCGCGTTCGGTGGATCGCTCTGGCAAGACGTCGTCACGATGCGTGATGGATCGCGCGTCCACCGCGACGCGTCGATCTACGACGACCTTTCGCACACGCTCTCTGTCGCGCCCGGCTCACGCGTGGCAAAACTTCTTGGTAAGGCAGGCGAACTCACGATCAACTCGATTCACCATCAGGGCGTGAAGAGGCTTGGTCGCGGACTCATCGCCACCGCGTGGGCAGCCGATGGACTCGTTGAGGCGATTGAATATCCGCGCGATAGGTTCACCGTCGGCGTGCAGTGGCATCCCGAGTGGATGGACGCGCCCGAACAGCGACGCCTCTTTCGCGGATTCGTGCGCGTGTGCGGAGGTCGGTGAATGTTTCGAAAGGCTGTGCTCGCTGACCTTGATGTCATCGTCGCTTCGAACATCGCGCTCGCTGCGGAGAGCGAGGGACTCGCGCTCGATAGAGTGGTCGTCGAGAGTGGGGTTCGCGCGGTTCTGAGCGGCGCGGTTTCGGCAACTTACTTTGTCATGACCGACGATCAAGACTTCTTTATCGGTCAAGCCATGATCACGAAGGAGTGGAGCGACTGGAGAAATGGCGACATCTGGTGGCTTCAGTCGGTTTATGTTGCGCCCGCCCATCGGCGGCGCGGCGTTTTTCGTAAGATGTACGCCGCACTCAGCAACGAAGCGAAACGCGCGGGCGCGCGCAGCTTGAGGCTCTACGTCGATTCGACAAACGCCAAAGCCCAACAAGCGTACGCGGCGGTTGGAATGAAAACCGGGCACTATCTTCTCTACGAAGCCGACTGGGGAAACGAATAACAACGGCCGAAAAATCCAGCGACACCGACTCACCCCCTGATCCCCGGATAACGGAGAAAACTTCAGTGGGGCGGTCGGGGTTGGGCTCGCTCCGGCTCGCGGAAGTCCTCGGGTCTGACATTAAATGTGAGTCTGTACGAAATGAATCAAGCATCATGAGAACGGCAAACCCACGCCCCATCGGCACCTCATCCCCTGCGCAAAGGTGCGCTGCGGGCTGCGCGGCACTGCCGCGACACCAAGTTCGGTCGAGCACAACCTGCATTTGCAACTCCGAGCAGGCAAAGGTCTCGGGTGTTCCGTCGCCTTCGCGATTCTGTTCGCGTCGGCAAGCCACAGGCTTGCCAACGATTGCTCACAGAATACGCGAGCCTCCGCTTGCCCAATCCCCGCCCGCCCAACTAGAAACCAGCCGTT
>JACPTQ010000003.1 GCA_016192705.1 Deltaproteobacteria bacterium
CTGGGGTTGCGCACGGGTTGTCGCATTGGCCGCAGTGACTCGCGCTCGTCGATAGATTGACGCAGGAACCCCCGCAACGGGCGAGGCCGGGGCCACAGGCGCCCGCGTCGACGCCGACATCAACCGATGCGTCGGATTCGTCGATGCCTGCATCCGGTGCGCGGTTCGATCCCGCATCGCGCCACGTCGTTGTCCCGGCATCGGTTCGGCCACCGTTTCCAGCATCGACTCGGCCGGTGGATCCGGCGTCGCGGGCGGCGCCGTGCCCAGCGTCACGCGGGAAAACGATGCCACCGTCGGAACCGTTGTGGCTTCCGGAATCGGTCGTCGCGCCGCCTCCCGCGTCGGGCAAATGCCGCGCAACGAATCCTCCGTCGCCGGTTTCGTCAAGAAGGACGACGAGGTCGGAGCCGCCCCGGCAGCCGGCTTGAACCACCGCCGTCAACACGAATAGTCGAGTAAATTTCGTCATTTAATTCTCCCCTTTCATGCAAATCTCCGATTGCATGCCGTCTTCGAGACGAGGCGGGGATTCTCTATCGAACCAAGGCCGAAAGCGAGTTAGATTGGGTTAGATTTGATTCCGCATCACGGCTGTCCAAGAAAGGGTAGAAACCAGGCGTGGCTTTCGGCGATATCGAGCGGTGACGTGACGAGGCGCGCAAAATGGGGGATGCGCATGGGGTCGGGAGGCGATGAGGGCGGGAGAAGGCGCGGAAGGCGGCGAGAGAAGGCGTTTGTGCGGAGGTGGCGGGGGCGGGAAATTAACGCGGTGTTGTCGGCGCGACTGGAGCGGGCGTCGCAGGCGCGATGGTTGTTGGCGCCGACTTCGGTGCGGTCGGGCGTCTCCGGCCGCGCGCGACAAAAATCGTCGGATAGCGATCGAGGGCCGCTTCGTCGTCGCGGAAGACGAAGCCGGCGGCGGCGCGAATCGTATCGACGCCGTGGCGCGCATACGTGGCGGCCCGGTCGCGAAGGTCGCGCGCCTTCGTCACTTCGCGGTCGTCCGACTTCGCGGCGAGGGCGTTCACGAGCTTCACCGAGATGTTTTGCGCCTGTGTGACGTCGGCTTCGGTGATTTCAGAGCGGCCCTTCGCGCCACTCCAGTTCGCCGTGAAGAGGCCGGCGAGCGCGGCCAAGTCGTCGGCGGTGTCGAGGTGGCCTTGCCCCTCGCGGATATGGGCGAGCTGCGGCGCGATCACGTCGTCGTGGCCCCAGAGGTAACTCGCGGCGCGGAGGATGCGCTGGCGAAGCGGTTTTGCGGTGGCGATAAGCTCGGCCGCGAGCCCCTCGGGGTCGGTGGCGCGGCGGTAGAGGAGGTCCGCTTGCCAGAGCGCCTGCGCGCGAACGACGAGGTTGTCGTGCGCGGCCGGGTCGAACGCGGCGGCGGCAAACGTCGCGACGAAGCGGGCGCGGTCGGCGGCGTAGCTTTGCGCGTTCTGGATAATCGCTGCGACGGCCTCGGGGACCTGCGCGCGAAACGGCGTCACGGCGTGCGCGGGGATCGCGTCGAGCGTCGCGCGGAGCTTCGTGAGCGCCTCGTCGCCGCCAGAAAGCGTGATCGCGTCGGTTGCGGCGTGCGTCGCCTGTTCGGTCGTTTCGTTTGTCTTTGTCATCTTGTTCCCCTCGTGCGGTTGCGTGGCCTCAATCGGTGCGGGACCCAATGTCCCCCGTGCTCATTCGTTGGCCGCGTTGTGACGAGTGGCGTATCGCGATATGGCGGGGGAGAGCAAGCGTTTTTCGTCGCGGCACCCGCACCCGCGCCCGTTACCGCTGCCGCCTCCGCACCCGCACCCGCGACCGCTCCGGCCTCCGCCACCGCCACCGCTGCCGCAACTGCGCTACCAGGTGCCCGTCAATCTTGGTAGCATCCGCGCATGTCAAAGGCGCGCGCGATCGACGGAACCCGGCTCTTCGACCAGCTCGGCGCCTTCGTCAACACCTGGCGGTCGTTCCAGGGCGACGAACGCGCCGGGGCGCAGGAGTTTCTCGCCACGCTCCTCGAGATGTACGACGTCAGCTACACGCCGGGCACCATCTTCGAGCAGCACCCGCTCATGGTGCCGGCCCGCGTCGCGCAGGGCGACCTCTTCGGCGTCGAGCGTGACGATTTCCCGCGGTACACCACGCTCCGCATGGACATGTACCTGCCGAAAGTCTGCGTCTGGGAGATGAAGTCGGCATTAGAAAAAGACCTCCAGAAGCACCACGCGCAGCTCCTCGGCTACTGGTCGCGCACGCGCACGCGCTACATGGTCCTTTGCAACTTCCACGAGTTCTGGATTTACGACACCAGCGACGAAAACGGGCAACTCACGCCGAAACTCAAGTTCACGCTCGAGGAGCTTCCGGCGAACGCCGACAGGCTCCTCTTCCTTCGCGGCGAAGAACCCGATCTCGCGAGCCGCTCCGAGCGCGTCACCTCCGAGGTCGCCGGCATGCTCGGGCGGATCGTCCGCGAGGTGGTCGAGACGTCGTCCGACGTCGATCGAGACCGCGACCGGATCGCCCGCTTCATCCTCGAGTGCGTCTTCGCGATGTTCGCCGAGGACACCGACCTCATCCCGTCGGGCCTCTTCACGAACGCGGCGCGGCGCGCCGACGACCTGGGGAAGATCGACCCCGTTTGGGCGCTCTTCGACGATTTCTCCCGCGAGGGCGGCGCGAAAAGTCACCCATTTGCCCCGTACGTGAATGGGCCACTCTTCGATCGGCGTCAGCCGCGCATCCCGCTCACCCCCGGGCAGGTCCACGACATCACCTGCGCCGCGCGAAACTTCGACTGGCAAGACGTCCGACCAGAAATCTTTGGATCGATCTTCGAGCAGGCACTCAATCCGGCGCTGCGACACGAACTCGGCGCCCACTTCACGCGCGAGAGGGACATTCTGCGGGTCGTCGAACCGACGATCATCGCACCGTGGCAAGCGCGGATCGCCGAGCTGCGAACCTCCAAGGAGATCGAGCGCACGATCGAGGCGATGAAGACTTTTCACGTTCTCGACCCAGCCTGCGGTTGTGGCAACTTCCTCTACGTCGTTTACCGCGAGATGAAGCGGCTCGAGGCGGCGATCGCAAGAAAGTGGACCTCTATCGAGCTCAAGTTCGTGAAGCGGGCCTCAGCCGCTCGGCCGCCACCGCCGCGACCCTACTTCACGATCCAGCAGCTCCACGGCATCGAGTTGAACTCCTTCGCCGCCTTTCTCTCGCGCGTCGTGCTTTGGATCGGCGAGCATCTCGCCAACCGCGAGTTGGGCCTCGGCGAGGAGACGCTCCCGCTCAAGAGCCTCGACGACAACATCCGCAAAGCCGACGCCCTCACGGTTCCGTGGCCGCGCCCCGAGGGCGAGCTGTCGATCGTCTCGAACCCGCCGTACCTGGGCGTGCGGAAGATGCGAAGCGAGCTGGGCGATAAATACGTCGACGACCTCTTCGCTTGCTTCCCCGAGAACCGCGCCGCCGACTACGTCACCTACTGGTTCTCGCGCGCGCTCGAGGTGCTGCGACCCGGCGAACGAGCTGGCTACGTTTGCACCAACTCGGTCGCGCAAAACGAGAGCCGCGAAGCAAGCATCGATCAAGTGCTTGCGAAAGGCGGGACGATCACCGACGCCTGGAAATCGTACCTATGGCCCGGCGAGGCCGCAGTCCACATCGGCATCGTCAACTGGGTGATGGCGCCGTACGACGGCATCAAGATGCTCGACGGCGCGGAAGTCGCCACGATATCGCCGAGCCTCACCTCCTCGGTCGACGTCACCGCCGCGCAGCACCTGGCCGCCAACGAAGGTCTCTGCTTCATGGACGTCACGCCCGGCAACAACGAATTCGTGCTGACCGACGAAGCGCGCGCGGAGATCCTCGCCGCCGATCCAAGATCCGCCGAGGTGATCCGGCCGTACCTCATCGGCCGCGACGTCAATCGCGAGATCGACCAGAGCCCGACGCGCTGGATCATCGACTTCGCGATGATGGAGAAAGAGGAAGCGGAGCAGTTCAAGGGTGCGATGCGCCACGTGAGAAAGCACGTCTACGGTATCAAGCACGGAGCCACCGATCGCAAGACAGACTCCGAGAAGACGCGCTGGTGGCAGTTCGTCCGGCCTCGCCCCGAACTCCGCGAGGCGATCGAGGGAAAGAGCCACGTGCTCGTCATCCCGTGCGTTTCTCCGCGCGTCATCGTCTCGCGGCAACGTAACGATGCGTGCTTCGATCACGCGCTCATGGTTATCGCGCTACGCGACCGCTACCACTTCGGCATCTTGCAGTCGCGCATTCACGCAATCTGGGCGCGCGCCCGCGGCTCGACGCTCAAGGGCGACCTTCGCTACACCAACACCACCATCTTCGAGACCTTCCCGTTTCCGCCGCTGCAGGGCGGCACCTACGACCCGCGAAAGCGCCCGCGCACAACCGAGGCCGACCGCGTTGCCGAAGCCGCCGAGACGTTCGATAAGCTCCGCACGGCGACTTGCCGCGCGCAAAAGCTCGGCCTCACGAAAATCCATAACCAGATCGAAGCCGGCAAGCTCCCCGACCTCCGCGCCGCCTACGACGAACTCAACGACGCCGTCACCGCCAGCTACGGCTTCCCCGCCGGCATCTGGCGCGACGACCGCGAAACGCTGCGACACCTCCTCGAATTGAACATTCGCGTCGCCGGGGCGTAAGCAGAGCAACGGGAAGTAGTGTTACTCTTTCGCTGATGGCAAACGCGCTTTTCCCGTGCTTGTACTGCCGCACTGACGGAGGCAAACGCACGCGCGAGCATGTTCTTCAGGATGGGTTTGGCGCAAACGTCACTCTCCCGGAGGACGTGTGTGAAAGGTGTAACAGCACGGTTTTCTCAACGCCGGATAAGAGGCTTGTGGATTTCGTAAGATCGTTTCTCGGCTGGGACGATCGTTGCTGCCAAAGAATCCTCCACGACGGCCACAGCCTTTTCTTCGACGAGGGCTCTGGCGCGTGGTTTCACACGCGCTTTGATTGTCAGCACAAACCGATCGTTTTCGATCAAATTGTTTTTATGCCTCAGGGCAAGATTCTGGTTTCCCTCGACGCCAACGGCCGTGGCACCTGGGATCGGCTGAGAGACGAGTTGAACCAGCCGAACAGGATCGACCTCGAACGGTTGATCATCTCAAAGGACCACGACGATTTGCGCCCGGAAATCCAGCCTGCATTCATTCGCAGCAATGCTTTCAAGTACCTTCTTCGAGCGCCAGATTCAGACGACGCGGACAATCTGGAAAGACGGCTTCGGGATGGAACCCTGGTCGCTGGTTGGACTCAGGAGCACGGACCGGAGTCCCAGTCGAAGCAGCCGTACATTGAGAAGCGACTGTCAATCGAGATCGGTGACATTCATCGTGCGATCGCAAAAACCGCGCTGAACTTCGTATGCGTTACTGCTGGTCCGGAGGTGGCCCGCCACAACAGCCTCGATCCGTTGCGCGATTTCTGCCTTCGTGGCGGCCCGCAGCCGGAAGACCACGTTCAGGAATTATGGGGCCAAGTTTCTAACGACTCCCTCTCGGAGTTCGGTCGCTCGTTGGCAAGAAGGGGACGTCACACGATGCTAATGTGCTCGTGCCAAGACGTGCCAGTCGTCGTCATTACCTTATACGGCAGAGCATTTGCGTTGGTTCGTCTCACCGTCGATCCAGTGGTTGGCCTGTGGCCAGACGATTCCTGGGCACTTGCCGTGTTCGACTATGCCCAAAAGACTCATCGGATCCGTCGACGAAAAGATGACCCTGCCGGATTCTTTCAGGAATTGGCAATGAGCACTTGTGACAGGTAGCAACTTGCTGGCGGACGCGGGTTTGGCCAGCGCCGAAAGATATTTGGAAATATCGAATTTCGGGTGCGGCGGCGCCGGGGCATATTTCGAAATATCTTTTTTTCGCCTCGACCGGAGCCGGGGATATTTGGAAATATCATTTTTCGGGGTTGGGGCGGAAATCGGATATTTCGAAATATCGATTTTCCGGCTCAGGCGGGCGAAGGGATATTTCGAAGATCAGAAAATGATCGGTTGCGGGTGCGGTGGCGGGAGCGGGGTTGCCTCTTCACGACCTCCTTTTTCGCCCGCGTTCTCGTGGGCTCGCCCCGGCGCTTGCGCGCCTTTCGGGCAGGAGCCCACTCGAACATGGGCTCCAAAGGAGGTTCCCGATGAATCGTTACTCCGTTCCCACGACCGCCTCGCTCGAACGTCTCGACTGCTATCGCGTCGCTCGCGACTTTGCTCGACTCGCACAGCGGTTGCCGATCGCGAATCAGGTCTTGCGCGATCAATTTCGGCGAGCGTCGCTTTCGGTACTGACAAACGTTGCCGAAGGCGCGGGTCGCGTGGCTCGTGCCGATAAGCGCCGGTGCTACGCAATCGCCCGCGGCGAAGCTGATCTTCGAGTGAACGATCCCGTCTACGAAGAACCGTGAGCACCGGCGCGAGCCGCTCCGCGAACTCAAGCGCGACATCGAAGGCGATGAACCGATGAGACATTAGAACCTCCTTCCGTAGCCCGCCCCGAGCGGGCCCTCACCCACTGGATGGGGTTCGCGAGGGGTGGGCGAAGGAAGGAGGCGCGAACGGAGGTAAAGCGGGAGCGGAAGCGGGTGCGGGGACGGATGCGGGCGCGGGGACGGATGCGGTTGCGGGAGCGGGTGCGGATGCCGACGCGGCCCCCTTGAATCACGCCCCGCAAAGCGCTACTTCCACACTCTATGGATGTCGGAATCTCGCGCGTCAATCGTTACGTCCCCTGGCTCACGTTGCCGCACGCGGTTTGGGCTCGCGCGTGGGGGGAACGTGCGAAAGAGGGTGTCACAAGTCGCGCGGTCGCGAATTTCGACGAAGACGCGCTGACGATGGCGGTTGATGCGGCGTCGCCGATCGCGGACGGTGCGCGCGCGATTTTTCTCGCATCGACGTCGGCACCGCTTATCGAGGGTTCACCGGCGGCGCGCGTGGCCGGGGCGCTCGGGCTTGACGAGGTTCACACGGTCGATTTTGGGGGTTCGCAGCGTGCGGCGGGGGACGCCGCCATTCTTGCGGTTGATGCCGTTCGTGCGGGTCGTGGTCCGATCGTCGTCGTCGCGTCGGATACGCGGATCGCGGAACCGGGATCGCGCTTTGAGCCGACGTGGAACGACGGTGCGCTCGCGTTTCGTGTCGAGGCAAATGCTGGAATTGCGGCCCGTGTGGTCGCGATGGCTTCGGTGAGCGATCCGGTCGCGGTCGCGTGGCGCGCCGATGGTGAGCGCTTTGTGACGAGCGATGAATCGCGCGCGGGGAGCGATGCGCTGAAGTCGGCGACGCAGGCGGCGCTGAAGCTCGCGGGCGTCGGGAGCGTGAAAACGATTGGTTGGACGGAGCTGCCAGCTTGGCTTGCACGAGCTGAGCGCGGAGAGACGGTCGCGGCCGTTGCGACGGGCGATGGCGCGACGGTTGTCGTTCTTGAGTCGGTCAAGCCGCTTCCGCTTTCGGCGCTGCGGTCACCAAAGCCGCTCACCGATTACAACGATTATGCGCGTCGGCGCGGCCTCATCGGCACGGCGCTCGTGGGTCCGGTGGTGTCGTCGGTGCTTGAGCGCCAAGAGGCGGCGTCGCTTATCTCACTCGCGGGTGGCCGGTGCCGCTCGTGCGGCCAGACGCAGTATCCTCGCTCCGTGCGCTGCGTGAAGTGCCACGCGCTCGCAACGCAGGATGCGGCACGCGTCGCGCGCGAAGGTCGCGTGTTCACGTACACGGTCGATTCGCTCTTCGACGGTTGGGAAAAAGAGACGGTGATGGCGGTCGTCGATCTCGACGATGGCGCGCGGGTCTACGTCCAAATAACGGACGTCACGCCCAGCGAGGTCGCGGTCGGGCTGCGCGTTCGGCTCACCTATCGGCGGCTTCATCACGCGGACGGCAAGCCGCTCTACTATTGGAAAGCGAGGCCCGAGTGAATCCAAATGTCGCAGTCGTTGGGACGGGGTGCGTGAAGTTTGGCGAGCGGCTCGATACGAGCTACGAGGCGCTTGCGACGGCGGCGGTCGACGAAGCGCTTGGCGATGCAGGGTGCGCGCGTGAGCAGATAGAGGCGGCGTGGGTTGGAACGTATTTGCCGGGCGCGCACGGCGGTAAGTCGGGGACGGCGCTCGCGGATCCGCTGCGGCTCTACGGCATCCCGATTTCGCGTGTCGAAAACTACTGCGCGACGGGGACCGACGCGTTTCGGCACGCGGCGCTTGCGATTCAGGCCGGGGCGTACGATGTCGCGCTCGTCGTCGGCGTCGAGAAGATGAAAGACCGGCCGGGGCGCGGCTTGCCGCTCGAGGGGCGACATCCGATCGTTGGACGCGGGTCGTCGGCGCCGGGACAGTTCGCGCTTGCGGCGACGCGATATATGCATGAGCGAAAAATCGGGCGCGAAGTGCTCGCGGCGGTTGCCGTGAAGAACCACGAGAACGGCGCGAAGAACCCGCTTGCACATCTGCAGAAGGCGGTCACGGCGGACGCGGTTTTGAAGGCGCCGATGATTGCGTGGCCGTTCGGTCTTTACGATTGCTGCCCGACGACCGATGGTGCGGCAGCGGCGGTTTTGTGCCGCGCGGATCGCGCGCGCGAGTTTTCGGATAAGCCCGTCGCGGTTCGCGGAACGGGGCTCGCGGTCACGAATGGCCGGCCGTTTCTCGACCCGACGTTCGACTACCTCGGTTTTCCGGCGACGGCGGCGGCCGCAGCGCAGGCCTACACCCAAGCGGGCATCAAGGACCCGGCGCGCGACATCGATTTCGCCGAAGTGCACGACTGCTTCACGATGACCGAAATCTTGAACTACGAAGACCTCGGGTTCGCGGTGCGCGGGGAAGGGTGGCGCCTCATCATGGAGGGGCGCACGGCGCTTGGCGGCGACAAACCCGTGAACCCGTCGGGCGGCTTAAAATCGTTTGGGCACCCGATCGGCGCGTCGGGCGTGCGGATGATCTACGAGGTCACGCGGCAGATTCAGCGACGCGGAGAGGCGCGCCAGGTCGCGAAGTCGCGCATCGGACTCGCGCACAACGTTGGCGGCCCCGGCGCCGTCTCGTGCGTTGTCGTCCTCAGCGAGTGACGCGCGCGTCGTTTGAAAACGGATGCTGGCCGACGACGGTCAGCTCGCGCCGAATCAGGCGCTCGATGTCGCGCACGCTTCCGCGCTCGCCGCGATCACAAAACGACAACGCCACACCGCCAGCGCCCGCGCGCCCCGTCCGCCCGATGCGATGCACGTAGCTCTCAGGGTCTTTCGGAATGTCGAAGTTCACGACGTGACTCACGCCGTCGACATCGATCCCGCGCGCCGCCACATCGGTCGCGACCAGCACTTGCACGCGTCCATCCTTGAAGGCCTCGAGCGCCCTTTGCCGGGCGTTCTGCGACTTGTTGCCATGGATGACCGCCGCTTCGACCCGGGCATGCCCAAGCCTTTTGACAACACGATCGGCACCGTGCTTGGTTCGCGTGAAAACGAGAACGCGCGCCGCCGCTGGTTGTGAGAGGACATGATGAAGGAGGTCCTGCTTCTGCGCCTGGTCAACATGAAAAACCTGCTGCTCGACACACGCGATCGTTGTTGCGGCCGGTGCGACGGCGACGTGGGCTGGATCACGAAGCAGACTTCCCGCGAGCGTGCGAATGTCGGATGGCATCGTCGCCGAAAACATGAGGTTCTGGCGCGTCTTCGGAAGCGTCTGCACAATGCGGCGGATCGGCTGGATGAACCCCATGTCGAGCATCCGGTCGGCTTCGTCGAGCACCAAGACTTCGACGTCTGCGAGCGACACGGCGCGCTGCTGCATGAGGTCGAGGAGCCGCCCAGGCGCTGCAACGAGCACATCGACTCCCGCTCGAAGCGCACGCACTTGAGGGTGCTGACTGACACCGCCGAACACCACGGCAAACCGAAAATCGGCGCGACCGCTGTAAGTCGCAAAGCTCTCGACGACTTGTGTCGCCAGTTCGCGCGTCGGCACGAGCACAAGCGCGCGCGGCCCGCGGACATTTTTGGGCGTCGAGCCGAGCCGTTGCAAAATGGGCAGCGCGAACGCGGCCGTCTTTCCGGTCCCGGTCTGCGCGCATGCGAGTAAATCGCGCCCAGCGAGCACAACCGGAATTGCCTGCGCCTGGATCGGCGTCGGTTCCGCGTACCCTTCCCTCTGAACAGCTTCGAGTAGCAATGGATGGAGTTTCAATTCGTCAAAACGCATAGAGAGATCCTTTCGACCCTTCGTGGGTTCGTCGTTTAGATAGTGTCGCGAGAGTGATAACGAGCCGATGCGTTAACGAACGTCGAAAGGCGAACCGGTATCAATCAATGCAAGCTATCAAAGTTGAGGCGTGAATATACGCCACTTGTCGACATTTGTCTATGCGTGGCGCCGCCTCTAGTCGCAGAAATACTTCGGACCGCACGCGCACCCGTACTTTCGGCATCCCCACGACCCGTACGCCTTGCAAAGCCAATCACCGCCGCAGGCCGCGCAATCCGTTTGATTGTAGTTGAATGAACGGGGATCAAACGATCGAAATGCGCGGGGGATTCACGCCCGCGTTTGGCGGCGACGAATGAGAAAGAGACCTAAGAAGGCGACGATTGGAACGAACGAGCTCGTCGGCATCGCGCCTTCAAGCGCGCACGCGCAACCGCCCTCAGGTGGGGTTTTCCCGTCGGTGACTGAAGCGCTGGGGTGTTGTAGCGGTGGTGACGGAGCGCCCGCATCCGCATCGGCTACCACGACCGCTCCCGAATCCGCCTCCGCACCCGCGTCCGTTACCGCTCCCGCATCCGTTTCCACTACCGCGCCCGCGTCCACAACCGCCCCCCCGTCTACTCCACCATCGGCGACGAGCTTCGCGTCGATCGCCGCCCACATCTCCGTCGTCCCGCGCTCATACCCGAGCGCCCACATTCCGACGCCACCGAGATTCTCCGCGTTCACAAGGTCGAGCTTCGACGAAAAACTATCGCCATCGTCATACCAAAGCTGCCGCCACGCGCCGTTCTCTTGCCACATCATATAGGGCGTGTCCGATTCGACGTCCCAGAGTCGCCCGTGGGCCGCGATGTACGGCTCCATCCCGCGAAAGAAAACCGCCGTCGCGCCGCCGCTTCCGCGCGCTCCCGGCACCGCGTTCGACGCTGCCGACCAATTGTAGCCGTACCATGGCAGCCCGAGGATCACCTTCTCGCGCACGTTTGGCCCACCCCAGCGCACGTAGTCGTCGATCGTCCACTTGAGACTCTTTTCGCCCCACTTCGTCGACGTCAACTTTTGCGCAAGTGGTCCTGGCGCGCCGCCGCTCCAATGATAGCCGTAGCACATAATGAAAAGCAGGTCGGCGTTCGCGACAAGCTGGTCGTAATCGTACGCCCCCGACCAATCGACCGACGGCATCGCGATCGACACCTCCGACCCCGGGAACTCCGCGTGCATCCGCGTTGTGAGTTCTCGCATGAACGTCACGAAGTCGGCCTTTGCCGAGCGCGGGACCGACTCAAAATCGATGCTCACGCCCTCAACCGCGCCGCGCCGCACCTCCGCGACCAGGTTTTCAATCGCGTTCGCGCGTATTGCCGCCGAGCCGACGATTTCGGCGATTTGCGAGTTGCTAAAATTCGTGACGCTGACCGACGTCTTGATGCCCCAGCGCTTCGCTTCGTCGATGAGGGCCTGCGCCGTCGGCGTGCCGTAGCCGTTCCGGTCAACGATGTTTCCCGCGCGGTCCATGGCGATCGCGAAATACGAAAGCGACGTCAAAAGATCGAAACGCGTTTCGCGCCAATCGCCCGCCCAATACGGGTAGTACGCAAACACCTTTCGCGTGAGCGGCTTGCGATCGGGCGGCGAGTAAAGAAAGCGTTTGCGGAGCGTGAGTTCGTCGTCGGGCAACACAAAGGGGCGCTCACCGAAATGCGCGAGCGCGTCGTCTGCGTTCCCGGCGCGTGCGACATCCGCGAAGATGCAGAAGAAAACAATAAAGGCAGCGGCGATTTGTCTCAGTTGTTTCCTCCCGGCTCTGCGAACTGAACCGATCTTTATCGCCTATTTCGCGCGTTTCGTCAACCCCAAGCAGGAGTTTAACCGCCAAGGCGCAAAGAACGCCAAGGAACAAACACCCTCAGCTCCGATCTTGGCGCCCTTGGCGTCTTGGCGGTTTGTTTTTTCGCGACAGCTGAGACTTCGGCTCCTCGTAGATGTTGCGACGATGACCCACGGCCATTACGCGGACCAAGCGCGACTTGCTGTCAACGGCGTAAACGATGCGATAGCGACGAACTCGAAACTTGCGAAACCCCTCGAGTTCTCGAAGGAGAGGTTCACCGCTGTCGGGTCGAGTCGCGAGATCCAGAAGGGCAGCCTTGATGGACCGCCGCAGATCTGGATGAAGTTGGCGAATACTCGCCGCGACGTGTCTCGGTATGTCGAGCCGAAAGAACGTCACGCACGGCGTCTCTTCTTGACGGGTACGAGCGGCTCGCCGAAAACGTCTTCAAAGGTGAGCCCCGCCTTTCCGGCTCGATAAAACGCCTCGCTCTTGCGAATCTGCTTCATCAAGTCGGGGTCGCTCAGGATTTCGAGAGTCTCTTTGAGGCGCTCGTACTCTTGAATGTTGACGATGATCGCCGCCGGGCGTCCGTTCTTCGTGACAACGACCTCTTCCTCACGCTCATCGACGCCTTTCACCAACTCTGGCAACCGCGTCTTCACCTCGGATAACGGCAACGTCTTCGCCATCTCCCACCTCGTGAAGACAATATGACCAGAATTATGGTCGTCCGTCAACCGGGATTTCAGCCCCAATCCCCGGATAGGCGGTTCGTACGCTCATGAGCGTGAGGGTCGACAGGCGCCCGCTACGGCGCGCCGACGTCCTCGGATCTGGACGCGAACGAGCGCTCGAGCCACTGTTTGGAGGCGTGTGAAATCTCGGGGATTCCCATCCGATATCGCGCTGCAGACCCTGCGGATGCGCGCCTTCGCGGCGCCCCTGCCGACCCCACGCAAATCCGGGTGGACCGCTTTCCGGAGACGTGTTTTCTTGGCTTGAGGGCGGTACGACGAGTTCACCCGCTGGGTGTCGGCTGACGATCGATCGACCCCCAAGTCCCTTAGCCGCCGTTTCAGGAAAACGGCCGGGTTCTGGTTCGGCGGGCGGGAATTGGGCTTGCTTCGGGTCGCATCCGCAGGGGATGAGGTGCCGATGGGGCGTGGAATTGCCGTTCTCATGATGTTTGA
>JACPTQ010000057.1 GCA_016192705.1 Deltaproteobacteria bacterium
GGCGTGGGATTGCCGTTCTCGTGATGTTTGATTCATTTCGTGCAGACTCACATTTCATGTCAGACCCGAGGACTTCCGCGAGCCGGAGCAAGCCCAGACCCCGCCCGTCCCACGCTAATCTTTCCCGTTATCCGGGAATCGGGGTGCCCATAGCACCCACGTCCACCTTGCCTTAGAATAATGGAAGAAAGAAGAGATCCTTGGTGCGCCGGAGCCGTCGTAACAAGGGATCGAAGGGAGATTCCGCTTTGATGAAAGCGTTGCGCGCGGCCCGACACCACCCCGTCTTTGGCGCAATCCAGAGGGTGCGCCTCCGTCTCGCAACACAGCGTGCGATCGATACGCTGGCCTGGGCGCTCGTGGGTGCGGGCGTTGCGGCGGTTGGGCTCGTTTTCGCCTGGCGGCTCGAGTGGCTCACGGAGGGCGACCTCCTCTATATTGCCACACCCGCACTCGGTGCCGCCGTTTTCGTCGCGGCCGTTTTTGCGCTCGCACTCCCGGTTCCCGTCCCGACAGCGCTCGAGCGCATTGATCGCGCGGGCAAACTGACCGATCGCGCTGGTTCGGCCTTTGAGTTCATGCAAGCGGGCCCGCTCACCGACTTTCAACGCGCGCAGCTTGACGATGCCGCCCGTCACCTCACCTCGTTTCGGGCGCGGAGCGTCGTGCGGTTCAAAACACCCGAAGCGTTCGTCTGGGCCATCTTCGCGGGGGTCGCGGCGGTCCTCGCGTCGCTGGCCGATTTCTCAAAGCCCCCGACCCCGGACCCGATCGCTGAAGAAAAAACTTTGCCACCCTCGCTTCCCCGCGACGTGATCGCCGAAGGGCAAACAGAAACAAACGAAATCGCGCGAGAAGCCGAGGTGCTCAAATCTGAGGAGTTGAAAGCGGTCGCGCGTGAGCTCGAACGAATTTACCGCGATGCCGAGCGCGGAAACTTGTCGCGGCGCGATTTGCTTGCGCGCGTCAACGAGCTGGAGAGACGAATGAACGAGGCACGGCGTGCGGCGCTCGACCCGGAGCTGAAAGCGCTCGCAGCGATTTCGAAGAAGCTGCTTGGAAACCGGTTGACCAAAGAACTCGCGAAGGCGCTCAAGGAAGGGAACCTCGCGAAGGCGCGAGAGGAGCTCGAAAAGCTCGCGAAGCAACTTCGCGACAAGCCGCCCGACAAAGCGACCGAACGAAAGCTCGAGCAGCTGATGCGCGAGATGGCAAAGACCGAGTCGAAGGCGGTCGAGCGAATGAAGGCTGAGGCGGAGAGCCTAAAGAAAAAGGCGTCGGAAGCGGAATCGAAGGGCGCGGCTGGGGCCGATGCGAAACGAGAGCGCGAACGCAAGCGCGAGCAGCTTGAGCGAGAGCGCGAGCGGCGCGAAAACGGTGCGCCGGGACAGATGTCGAAGGAGATGCAGCGCGCGGCGGACCAGCTCGCGAAGGGGGACCGACAAGGCGCGTCGAAGAGTCTCGAGCGCGCGGCCGAAAAGCTTGGCGAGGCGGAGCGACGCGCTGGAGAGCAAGCGTTGCGGCAGCGGGCGAGCGGGGCGATCGGCGAGGCGAAGGAGGCGCTGCGGCAGGGTGGGAATCGACCCAAATCGGTCGATGATTTCAAGCAGCGCGCAGCGGGACACGATCACCGCGAGGGCAAGGAGTGCCCCGCGTGTCACGGGCAAAAAGGTGGCAGCGACGGAAAGTCGCAAGCGGGGCGACGGGGCGAGCGGCTCGCGCGCGAGGGGCGGGCGTCGAAGCCCGGCGAGAAGGGCGGTGACGGCGAGCGAGGCGGGAAACCGGGGCAGGGCGCGGACACGCCAAAGGGAGGGAAGCCGTCGGGCGGCGCGGGCGCGGGAAGCGATGAGGCCCTCTTGGGCGAATCGACGGAACTGAAGTCGACGCGCAAAGAAGAGCGTCTCGGCGCGACCGAGGGGCGCGGCGAAACGGTGTCGGAGGTGATCGCGGGCGGCGCGCAAAAGGGGTTTACATCGCGTCGATACCGGAACGTCTACGCGGCGTATCGGCGCGTTGCGGAAGAGGTCATGGAGAACGACCGCCGCATTCCGCACTCATTTAAGCGACTCATTCAACGATACATGGAGCTCATTCGACCACGTTAGGAGAGGGAATGGAAAACAAAACAGGCACAGACACGCGAGCGATCGATGCGCAGGCTGAACAGTTTCGGCGCACGTTTTTGCGCGTCGCCGAGGAGACCGCGAAAGTTATCGTCGGGCAGCGCGACATCATTGAAGGGGTGCTGACGTGCCTCGTCGCGCAGGGGCACGCGCTCCTCGAGGGCGTCCCCGGGCTGGGAAAAACGCGGCTCGTAAAAACGCTCGGCGACACGATGCATCTCACGTTCTCGCGGATCCAATTTACACCCGACCTCATGCCCGCGGACATCGTCGGCACCAACATCATCGCGGAGCGCGGCGGCGAGCGCCGTTTTGAGTTTCAGCGCGGCCCGGTCTTCGCGAACCTTGTGCTCGCCGACGAAATCAACCGCGCGACCCCCAAAACGCAGTCGGCGCTCCTCGAGGCGATGCAGGAGCGAAGCGTCACGGTCGCGAAAACCACGACAAAGCTCGACCCGCCGTTTTTCGTGCTTGCCACGCAGAACCCGCTCGAAATGGAAGGCACGTACCCACTGCCCGAAGCGCAGCTCGACCGCTTCTTTTTTAAGCTGAAGGTTGGCTTCCCATCGCGAGACGAGCTCCACGCGATTCTTGACCGCACAACGCAATCCGACGAGCCAACCGTTGCCGCGACCGTCAGCCGCGATGAAGTCCTCGCGATGCGGGACACGCTTCTGGCCGTGCCCGTCGCGCGCTACGTGCAGGACTATGCGATTCGCCTCGTCCTCGCGACGCACCCGTCGAAGGACGCGCCCGACTCAACGCGAAAGTTCGTTCGTTACGGCGCGAGCCCGCGCGGCGGTCAGGCCCTCATGCTGGCGGGCAAAGTCAACGCCCTCCTCGGCGGGCGCTACTCCGTTGGGATCGACGACGTGCGCGCGGCCGCGAAAGCTGCGCTCCGACATCGCATCATTCTAAACTTCGAAGGCGAAGCCGAAGGCGTCGACACCGACGCTATCATCGAAAAACTGATCCTCGAGGTGCCCGAGCGGTGAATAAGCGGCTCCAATACTTCGACGGCGATTTTTTGAAACAGCTCGAATTGCTTCACATCATCTCAAAGAAAATCGTCGTCGGCCGCGAGCGCGCGGAGCGCAAAGCGAAGCGAATTGGCAGCGGCGTCGAATTCGCCGACCACCGCGAATATGTTCTCGGCGACGATCTCCGCTACCTCGATTGGAACGCGTACGGCCGCAGCGACCGCATGCTCCTTCGCCTCTTCCAGGAGGAAGAAGATCTTCACGTCAATTTGATCGTCGACGGCAGCGCGTCGATGGCCGCTGGCCACCCGACGAAGTTCGACACGGCACGGCGCCTCGCCGCAGCACTCGGCTACATCGCTCTCGCCAACCTCGACCGCGTCGGCGTCACATGCGTCGACGACGCCGTTCGCGCGCGCTCGCCCGCAAGCCGCGGCCGGTCGCACATTTTTCACCTGTTCGATTTTTTATCGGGGCTCGAACCCGGCGCCGGCACCGATCTCGCAACTGCCGTCAAGAACACCGTTCATGGCGCGGAACGCCGCGGCATGGCCGTACTCCTCAGCGATTTCTTCGACGCACACGGTTACGAAAACGCGATCCGCTGGCTCGTGTACCGGCGTTACTCTCCCATCGTTATTCAGATCGTCGACGACGCGCCCACCACGACGACACTGCGCGGCGACGTCGAGCTCGTCGACTGCGAATCGGGTCGCACCTTGGCCGCGACGCTGTCTCCCACCGTGCACCGCGAATACCGCGACTCGATTACAACCCACGAGCACAACCTCGAACGCTTCTGCACGGAAAACAACGTCCTCTACTTTCGCGCGCCGGTGCAGCAGCCGTTTCAAGACGTCGTTCTCCGACTGTTTCGCGCGGGGAGATTCCTCAAATGAACTTCGCGCGCCTCGACATGCAACTCTTCGCGGCGATCCTCGGCGCCGGCATCGGTGTCATGGTCATTCTGTACATCTTGAAGGTTCGGCGACGGCGTGTCGTCGTTCCCCACATCGAGCTGTGGCAGTTTGCGGCGCGCCGCCGCGAGGCGCGAACGCTCTGGCAGCACTTGCGCCGGTTCTTCTCGTTCCTCTTGCAGGCCGCCTTCGTAACGCTCCTCGCGTTTGCCATTGCCGATCCTCAGCGCATCATCGACCCGGTTGATGCGCGATCGCACGTCATCATCATCGACGGCACCGCGACCATGCGCACACGCCTCGCGGGAACCACCGAAACGCGCTTCGACCGGGCGAAAGCCCTTGCACGACAGCTCGCCGAGCGAAAACCCTCGGCAGAAGACGCGATGATCGTTGTCTCGTCCGCACACCCCACCCCGCTTTCACCGTTTTCGCGCGACGCGACCACGATCGTCGAATCGATTTCGCGTGCGGCGCCGACCGACGTCCACGCCACGCTTGACGAGGCCCTCCGCCGTGGCGCTGATTTCTTGCTCAACCGACCGTCGCCACGATTGACCGTCATCACAGACTTCGTCACACCCCTCGTCGAAAAGAAGTGGCGAAACGCGTTACCCGCTGCGCTCCACTTCGAAGCGCACGGCGTCGGCGAGCGCGCCGCAAACATCGGCATCACATCGCTGTCCGCGCGACGAAGCCTCGCGGATCCGCGAATCTACGAGCTCTTTGCGAGCCTCCGCAATTTCAACGAAGCCGAAACCTCCTCGGAACTTTCGATTTACGCCGTTACGGGGAAACGGTGCGCCTCGAACCTCGATTGCGTTGGGGCCGGCGAATGCGTGACGGAGGCGTCCCTCTGCGGCACCGTTCAAGAAACGACACGCGTTCCGCTCAAGCCCGGCGAACGCGTGATCCGAACGTTCACTGGCGAATCGTCCGCGGCCGGTCGGTTTGTCGCCACCCTCGCGGCATCGCCCGGGTCGACGAGCGACGATTTCCCGACCGACAATGTCGCAACCGCAACGCTCCCCCCGCGTCCGCTCACGCGTGTGCTCCATGTCACGAACGGAAATCTCTACTTGAAGGGGCTTTTCGCTCTCGCGCCCGAGCAGTTCGACGTGACCGAGATGACGCCCGATCGATTCAAGTCGAAAGCGAACTCGTTGCCCGCGCACGACGTCATCCTCTTCGAAGACTTTGTCCCCACCGAAATTCCCCGCGTACCTTACGTCGTCTTCGCGCCCAGCGGGAACGACGCGCCGTTTGCGAGCGCACCCGAAGTCAAACTGCCGCTCGTGACCGATGTCTCCAAGAAGCACCCGATCACACGTTGGCTGGCGCTCAAGGACGTTAATATTGCGTCGGCGTTTCCGCTCAAGCCCCGCGCCGGCGACACCGTTCTCGTGCGCGGAATCTCGGCGACGGGTGGCGACGTTCCACTTGTCGTTGCGCGCGACGGCGCCATCGCGGCTCCCGGAACACGCTCGAGTGGCGGCCCCGGCCACGTTCAACCGCGCGCGCTCGCGATCGCCTTCGATGTCCGACGAAGCGACTTCGCCCTTCGCGTCTCTTTCCCCCTTCTCATCATCAACACGATCCATTGGTTTCAAGGACAATCGGATTCTGACACGGCGACGTACGGCACAGGGATCGCGCAGCGTGTCAATGTTCCGCGTGAAAGTCGCTCGCTCACGATTGAAACACCGAGCGGCAGCAAAGCCCGAACGGGTGTGGTCGGCGGCGTCGCGAGCTTCGCACCCAACCAAGTCGGCTTCTATGTTCTTCGTGACGGCGACCGTGAACTCGCGACCGTCGCGGCGAATCTCCCCGAATCCGCCGATTCGCATTTTTCGCCGCCGGCCGACGCGCGCGCCGCAACCCGCATCGAGCCGCGCGCCAAGCTCGTTGAACGGGCGAGTTTCGACATCTGGTTCATTCTCGTTGCGATCGCGCTCGCACTCACGACGCTCGAGTGGGTGAGCTACCACCGGAGGTTGACGGTTTAGGGAATCACCATGTTGGCGCAACTGCACTTTGATCACCCCGACCTTCTGTGGCTCCTTCTTGTGGTGCCGGTTCTCGTGATAGTGCTTTGGCGTTCGCTCGCCGACTTGCCCGCATGGCAGCTTGCGTTGTCGCTCCTCGTGCGCGCCGTCATCGTCGCCGCGCTCGTCGTGGGCCTCGTTCGCCCGCACCGTTTTGAAACGACGCACAAGATCGCCGTCGCGGTCCTCGCCGATGTCTCGGAGAGCATTCCCGACGAGGCGCTCAAAGAGGCGCAGGCGTTCATCGATACCGCTTGGGCGGCGCGCGGTGATGCGGAGATTCACGTCGTCAGTTTTGGCGCGCGACCGCACCTCGTTCCCGCTTCCGCGCCCGCGTCCGCAACCGCACCCGCTTCCGCTACCGCTACCGCAACCGATCCCAAGCTCCAAGGCGCCCCCCGCCTCGCCCGGCACACCGCGGCACAAGGCGGCGGTCGTGAATCGGATCTCGCGGCCGCGCTGCGTATGGCCGTTGGTCTCTTTCCGACCGGAACCATTCGCCGGATCGCTCTCCTCTCGGACGGCCGCGAAACCCGGGGCAGTGCCCTTGCCGCCGCAACGGAGCTCGCCGCGCTCGGGGTGCGGCTCCACGTCGTGCCGCTCACCATCAAGGAGCGCCCCGAAGCGCTCGTGCGCACGCTGCAAACGCCCGACAAGGTCCCGCTCGGAAAGCCGTTCGACGTTCGCGCCGAGGTCTGGTCAAGCCTTGAAACCGACGCGACGGTCACGCTCGAACGCGATGGGTACCGGGAAAGTGCACGGCGCGCCGTCAAGTTGAAGCCCGGCGCGCAGGAGGTCGCATTCCGTGTCAAAGTGAGCGACCCGGGCCTCACGACGTTTCGCGTTCAGCTGACCGCCGCAAAAGACACGATTCGCGAGAACAACACCATTTCGGAAGCTGTTTTCGTCGAGGAGCGTCCCCGCATTCTCTACATCGAGGGCGAAGATCGTTTCGCGCACTACCTGGCGAACGCGCTCCGCCGCCAGGAGCTCGACGTTCAAGTCCGCGGCCCAAGCGGGTTTCCGATGACCACAACCGATCTGCTTCGTTTTGACTTGGTTGTGCTCTCCGACGTCGCCGCGCTCTACTTGTCGTCCGGCCAAATGCGCGCGCTCGAGTCGTACGTCTCGACGCACGGGGGCGGCTTCCTCATGGCCGGGGGCGTCAACAGTTTTGGCCCAGGTGGATATCACCGCACGCGCGTTGAGGCGATGCTGCCGGTCCGACTCGACGTTGAACGTCGACGTGAAGCGCCGACGGTTGCCATCGCCCTTCTCATCGACAAATCGGGCAGCATGCAGGGACCGAAAATCGAAATGGCGAAAGACGCGGCCAAGGCTGTTGTCGAACTCCTTGGGAACGAAGACCAAATTTCGATCATTCCCTTTGACAGCGCCGCGCACGCCCTCGTTCCGCTGCAGCCGGCTTCGAATCGCTCGCGCCTCATCGCCGACATCTCGCGCCTCTACGCGTCCGGCGGCACGAATTTTTATCCGGCGCTCGAACTCGCCTACCAAGAACTCGCCGCCACCCGCGCCCGCCACAAACACGCGATTCTCCTGTCGGACGGACAAGCGCCATCGCAAGGAATCGCCGAGCTGGTCGACAACATGCAGGCCGAGCAGATCACTGTGTCGACCGTCGGCGTCGGGGCCGACACCGACATGAAGACGTTGCGCATGATCGCCGAGCGAGGCGGCGGTCGCTGGTATTTCACCGAAGACGCCCACAACATCCCAAAGATTTTTGCAAAAGAAACGTCGACGCTTACGCGCACCGCTGTCGTCGACCTGGCGACCAACGCGCGCGTCGTCGCACATGCGCAGTTCCTGAAGGGGATTGACATGGCCTCGGCGCCGGTCTTGACGGGATACGTGTCGACAAAGCCGCGCTCGCAAGCCGAGGTGGTGCTCGTCTCGGATTTCCGCGAGCCGATCCTCGCGCGATGGCGATATGGGCTCGGCAAAGTCGCGGCGTTTACCAGCGACGTCAAGAATCGCTGGGGCGCCGAATGGCTCGGCTGGAGCGCCTATCCAAAGTTCTGGGCGCAGCTCGCACGCGACACGATGCGACAACGATTTTACCGGCGATTCGACATGCGCGCCGTTCCGGACGAAGACAACGCCCGCGTCGTCGCCATCGCCGTCGACGACAGCGAACGTTATCTCAACGGCCTCACCGCTACGCTCGACATCGTCGACCCGAAGGGCGCGCGAACGAAGGCCCCGCTTCAACAATCGGCGCCCGGACAATACGAGGCCAAAATCCCGCTCACGCAATTTGGATCGTACGCCCTTCACGCGGAGTTTCGCGGGGCGGCCGGCGCCGTCGTCGGCATCTCCGACACCGGTGTCGTGAAGCCGTATCCGCGCGAATTCTCTGAGACGGGAAGCGACACCGCCCTGCTCGCATCGGTGGCTTCAACGACGGGCGGGCTCGTCGCGCCGTCAAGCGATGTCCTGCTCAAATGGCAAGGCGAGCCCGGAGAGCGCCGTCGCGAAGAGCTGTGGCCATTCATCGTGGCGGCTGCGCTCGCCCTTTTTCTCATCGACGTCTTCTTGCGCCGAATTCGATTGGGACGCGCGCGGGAGGTTCGCCTGTGACACCGCGACTCGGCCGTTCGTTTCAGATGGCCCTGTTCTCAATCTTTGCGCTTCCTTCACTTGTTCGCGCCGACCGCGGTGACGACTGGCGTCCCGAAGCGCGCGGCGATGCGGCGCTGTTGACGCGATTCAAGCGAATGCTCGAGTCGGACCCCGGTCGCGACTTTGCGCTGAAGCGGCTCATCGACGGCGTTGGACTCGCGCCGCTCCTCGCCGAATACGAGGCGAAAGTGAAAGCGAGCCCGAGAAGCTTCTCGCTGCGTGTCATCTTGGGCCGCCTCGAGCAGCGGGCCGGTCGCACCGAAAACGCCCTCGCGTCGTTTCGAACGTCGGTCAAAGAGCGTCCCGACTCATTTCTCGCGCGCCGCCTGCTCGCGGAAGCGATCGCCGATTCGAACGCCGAATCCGCTGACGATGCGACGCGTGCGTTCGAAGCTGCATTGCAGGTTGCGAAAAAGAAGGATGAAAAACGCTTTTGCTACAAGCGACTCGCCGCGCTCGCCGTGCGCGGGCGTGACGTCGCGAAGGCCCTTGGCTATTGGCGTTCGCTCGTTGACCTCGAGCCCGGCAATCTTTTCGCGCGCGAAGAGCTTGCGCAAACCCTCACGACCCATGGCCTTCACGACGACGCGATTCGTGAGTGGAAGGCGATCCTCGCCGCGCGGCAAGGCGATACAGCGAAGACGGCCGAGACGCTGCGTGAGCTCGGTCGCGCGGAGGAGGGCGCGGGGGCGTGGGAAGCGGCGGTCGCGTCGTATCGGCGCGCGCTTGGACTTGTGGTGCCGAAGCACTGGCTTGCGCGCGAGCTGCGCGATCGAATTCGAAACACTTACAAGCAGCAGGGAAAGCTCGCGTTGCTCGAGGCCGTCTATGAAAAGCGCAAAGGTGCAAGCGACGCCGCTGAGCTTGCGCGAATTCGAGAGGCGATGGGGAAAGAGCCCGAAGCGATCGCCGCGTGGCGCGCCGCCATCGCACAAAAGCCCGGGGAACCCGCGCCCCATCTCGCGCTCGCGCGCCTTCTCGAGAATGCCCAGCGCAACAAAGAAGCGCTTCTCGAATGGGATGAAGTCGTGCGGCGTTTTCCGAACGAGCCCAGTCACGCGCAGAATCGCGCACTTCTCTTGGAGCGAATGCGCGATAAACCGCGTGCGCTCGCCGCGTGGCGCAGCATCGCCGCCCGCGCAACGCGCGACGGGGCACTTCTCTCACAGGCGGCAGACGCCTTCGTGCGACTCTCGGCATCGGCCGATGCGGTCGCGACGCTCAAACGGCTCGCCGCGACGGATCCACGAGATCCCGAGCCGCTCCGAAAACTCGGCGACGCTTACTTCCGGCAAGGAAAACCGCGCGAGGCCGAGACCGAATGGCGGCGCGCGGTTTCGCTCTTCCGCGACCGCGCCGATGGACTCGTCGAGCTTTCGCGGATTTTTCGCGCGCACGAATTGCCCGAGCGCGCGATCGCCGCCCTCGAGGAGGCTGCGCGCCTCGCCCCGTCGAACGCGAACGTCGCCGAAGATCTCGCCGCAGCCTACATTCGTGCAAAGGATCTTTCCGGTGCCATTCGGATGCTCGAGCGCGTCCTTGCCGTCGGCACGTCGCCGCCACAACGCGCACGGGCGCGCGCGCAACTTGTCGACCTGCTCCGCGACAACGGCACGCTCGCCGAAGCGATCGGCACCGTCGAGAAAAACCTTCGCGCAAACCCGAAGGACCGCGACGCCTGGAGATTCCTCGCTGAACTTTACCAGAGGTCACAGCGTCCCGATCGCGCCGAGGAGATTTGGGGAAAGCTCATCGCCTCGGATCCCAAAGATATTCAATCGATGCTCGACCTCGAGAGGAGCCTGGAGGCACGCGGGGAAACGGATCGCTCCATTCGCGTCCTGCGGACCGCGATCGCCGCCGTACCGCGTCGCACGAAGGCCCTCACGAAACGCCTCATCGACGCGCTTCAGAAGGCGGGCCAAGCCGATGCCGCCGGCGAGACCGCGCGCGGACTTGCGCGAGGATTCCCAGACGACGCAGAGGTTCAGGCGATTGCTGGCGCCGTCGCGCTCGCGAACGGGATGGCCTCGCGCGCGAAAGAGCACTAGCGCCGCGCCCTCGAACTCCAGCCGGACCACGCGCCCTATGCCATCGGGCTCGCCGACGCCCTGAACGACGCCGGCGACGCGCGTGGTGCGGTTCGCGCCCTTCTTGATTTCATCCGTGAGGCCAAGTCTGAAGACCAAGTCGCGGATCCGCTCAAGCGCGCGATTCGAATCGCACAAGCAAGCAGCCGCCAGGGTGACCTTGAGGCGGGGCTCGAGGCGATGGTTCGGAAGAATCCGAACGGATTCCCGCAACGTCTCGCGTTGGCCGAGGTCTACAAGCAATCCGGAAAGTCCGACGCGTACACCGCGCTCATGCAGTCCGCAACCAAAGGGTCGGTCTCTGCACCGCGCGCCCTCGAACTCCTTGCGGAGCGCGCCCGCGAAGCGGGTGACACCAGCGCGGCGATCGCCCACCTTCGCGAGCTGACGCGCTCATCAACGTCTGCGGCGAAGCCCGCGCACTTTAAAACGCTCGCGGAACTCCATTTTGAACGCGGCGAGACGGCCGCGGCCGAGGCCACCGTCCGTGAAATGGTGGCACGCGCCGCGGATCCGGCCGTGGCGTGGCGCGCGGCGGCGGTCCTCTTCCGAAAGTTCGGGATGCTTCTTCAGGCCACGCACGCGCTTGAGAAACAGGTCGAAACGAATCCCAACGATCTCGCCGCTCGACTCGAGCTCGCGCGAACATTAATCCGCGCAGAGCAGATGACGGTTGCGGAGCGTCACCTCAAATTCGTGGTTGAGCGCTCGCCGTCGCCCCGCATCGATCTTGGATCCCCCATCGATCCGACTTCGCTCCTTGGCCTCACACGATCCTCCGCGCAACCCGCCCCGGGTACCGCGACCGCCTCCGCGGGTCGCGACCCTCGTCGTGAGGCGCTCTCCCTGCTTGTTTCACTTTACGAACGACGTGGTGATTCCGACGTCCTTGTGCGATCCCTTGAGCGCCGCGCAAAGGCCGCGAAAGATCGCGTCCGCATCCTCATCGACCTCGTCACCATTCTTCGAGAGCGCGGCCAAGACGATCGCGCACTGCAACTCCTCGAGAAAACTTTGGCCGAAGACCCGCGCGAGCCGCTTTGGCACATCGTTCTTGCCGAAATCCTCCGCGAGCGAGGCCGGTCGGAGCGCGCCGCACGACTCTACGAATCGGCCGAATCGCTCGACCCGTCTCGCCTCCGCGACTTCCGGTTGCGCCGCATCCAACTCCTCCTTGAGGCAGGACAGGGCGAATTGGCCTTGAAAGCCGCGCTCGACTTCCTTGCGCGCGAACCCGGCGCGACCGGCTTTGCCGCGAAGGTTGCCGATGTTTTCGCCGATCGGGGTGACGTTCAGCGTGGCGCGACATTCCTCGATCGCTTCGCCAGAGCGGACCGCGATCCGGCTTCCATCGCTTGGGCCGCGCTTCGGCCGCACCGGGTACGCCTTTACACCGCGTCGGGGCGATACGCCGATGCCGCACGCGCCGTTCTTGAATCGATGAACGACGAAGCCCTTCGGGCGCCGGCCGACCCCGCGCGCGTTTACCTCCGACGGGAAAAATCGGTGGCCCAACTCTTGAAACTTCTCGATGCACCGGGACTTGCGTCATTTATTTCGTCCTCTGAATCGCGGGTCAAAAAGAACCCGTCGGATCTTTACGCGAACCTAGATCTGCACCTGGCCGGAAAACTCTCGCAAAACGTAAACCTCGAGGTGGTTCCACTCCCGCGACTCGTTGTCCTCTTGCCGCGCGATCGCGCCCTCCTTCGCGTCGCCGTCGAACGCCTCATCGCCCACCAGCGTCACTCGGAGCTCACCCGCGCCCTGACTCAACTTCGCGACAAAGCCACCGACGTTGGCCTTCGACGCCTCGTTGCGCAATCGCTTCTCGCCGAAATTGCGCGCCTCGGATGGAATCCGGGAAATCCCCTCGCCGGTGCGCTGATTTCCGATATTCTGGCCGGTCTCCCCACCGTCAGCGATCTCCGAATCGCCATCGACGCGCTCACCGTGTGGCACGACCTTGCACGCGCGATTGAACTTGGCGAGCGCGCACGGGCCATGGCCCCATCTGATGCCTCGCTTTACGACGTTCTCGCGCGGCTCTACGAGCGCGCCGGCCAGCGAGAGAAAGCGCGCGAGGTGTTTCGAAAGTCGCTCGACCTCGGCCTCGCAATCCCGCACCGCGCGACGTCTGCCGCCCGCGATCGATTTGCGGCCGCTCAAATCCGCGTTCGCCAAGAGCTTCTCCTTTACTCTCGGGCCGGCCTCATCGCCGATTACGTCAAGCGCCTCACCGATCGCCACAGCAAAGATCCGACGAATCCCAACACGGCTTACGACCTTGCCGCCCTTCACACGATTCGCGGAAACCGCGGGCACGCCCTCTCGGTGCTTGAGCGACTCGTTCGCGCCCGTCCCACCGACGCCGAAGCTGTCACCGTCCTTGCAGACCGGTATCGCGAACGTTTCAATTACCACACGGCCATTGAGCTCTATGAACGCGCGCTCGGACTCGCGGGGGCCCCTCGAAAACCGATCCTCGAGGCGCTCTTGCGCTGCTACGAGGCGACCCGCAATCGTCGCCGCGCTGCGACGGTCGGACGCGAGCTGGCGCTGCAGTGGGGAGACGTTCATGCGCTCCGCCGGCTTGTGGGTGAATTGCGCGCTGCGGGACGCGTCGACGAAGCGGTGAAGGCGCAACGCCGCCTTCTGTCGCGCACCCTCTCGGCTCGATACCCCGATCCGAGAACTTTGCAGATTCGCGTCGACCTCGAGCTCGCCGATTTTCTCTTGGTCGACCTCGGCCAAGTCGGCCGCGCGTTGTCGCTCCTCGATCGCGTCGTCGAACGCGTCAGCACGCTCTCCCCAGAATCCGAGGAGCGAAAAGATGTGGTTCGCAAAGCTGTTTACCACTGGTGGAGCCAAAACCTTCTCGAGAAAAAGATCGGACATTTCCTCGAGGAAGCGAAACGCCACCCCCGCGATACGTTCCCACATGAAGTGCTGTACCAAATCGCCATACGTCGCGGCGACAGTCCGGCCCGTGTGCAGGCCCTGACGACCATAATCTCGCTGCGCCCAGGCGACGCCCGCGCCGTCCGAGAGCTTGCCGCGTTTCACGCGAGTCGCGGCGAAGTTGCGCGCGCACTCGAATACCTTGAACGCCTCTCGGGGATGTCCAGCGACGTCAACTCGCTTCGCGACCTCGGCACCCTGTATCTGCGGCTGAGAAAAACCGCCGAAGCGAAACAAGCGTGGACACGCATGGTCGAGCGCCAGTACCCGTTTGTGAGTGGCCTCCACGCCCGCGTCAACCGGGCGTTCGCGTTGGCCGAGATTTTTGATCAGAACGGACTGCTCGAAGACGCCGAGGCCGCGTTCCTCGAAGGTTTGAGCGCGTCGCCCACCATTGAAATCTCGCGACTCGATCGCGTCTTCCGCTTTTATCGGGCGCGTCGTCGGCCCGTCGATGCGCTTCGCCTCGCGGCACGTGAATTTTCGCGCGCCACAAACCGCTCGGTCCAGTACGGAATCATGGAACGCTTGGTCCCGTATGGGTACGCGGCCATCGCAGAAATCCGCACGCTCAGCAACCTCGTCGACCGAAACGCAGTGCCCTCGCTCGGCCCGCATTTCCTCTACCTATTCCACGGGACCGTCGGGACGCGACTTTCTTACTTGGGCCGCACGGACCAAGCGACCGCCGCGTTCGCAAAGGCCTTCGAGAAGGGCGTCGGCACCGAATTCCTGACCAATCTCCAGGACCTCATTCGACGGCCCGGATCGTCGCCGATGCTCGTGACCCTTTACGAACGCGTCGTCGACCAAAAT
Organism: Deltaproteobacteria bacterium; assembly: GCA_016192705.1. Classification (GTDB taxonomy): domain Bacteria; phylum Myxococcota; class JACPTQ01; order JACPTQ01; family JACPTQ01; genus JACPTQ01. The sequence goes on from JACPTQ010000057.1 coordinate 14,579, forward strand.
CCATCGAACGCCGGTTTGCTCATCAGCGCCGGCGATTTTTTTATGCGGCTCAAGAAGAACGACACCGCGATGCGATTTTTCCGCCGCGCCGCGGAACGCTCCATGTCGGCCGCAACGGTCCAGCACTTCGTGCTCCTCTTGGACCAGAATGGCCGTGAGGACGAAGCGGACGATGTGCTGCTTCGCGCGCTCACGCGAATGCGATCGGACATTACGCTCGCAGAGCGAATTGAGGAAAGGTGTCGGTCGCGGCGACGGCAAAGCCAACGAAAGCTTCTCGAAACGGCCTACCGCACGCTGGAGCTGAACGACTCGACGCCCGCGACCGAGTTGCCCCGCTTCGCAGAGTGGTTCGTTCGTGCGGGCCGCCTTCGCGACGCCGTGGAAGCGATGCGGCGCGCGCTCGAGCGGGCAACCGTCGGCGTCAGCAGCAACCGCGCCTCGCGACTCCGACTCATCGAAATCCTCCGGCGATCAGGTAACGACGCGCTCGCGGACGAGGCCTATCTTGAAGAGCTCGGCCTCGGCGCGACCCGAGCCAAGCGGCGTCTCGATTTAGCACAATTGCTTTCAGCCCAAGGGCTTCGTGCCATCGCCGCTCGAGAACTTGAGCGCGCGGCGTTCCTCGCGCCGACCGATCGCGCGGTGGCGTTGGGCGCGGCGGAAGAGGCTCTGCGGTTCGGAGATTGGGCAACGGCCGAACGCATTGTGGAAATCACAACGCGAGCATCGCCCCTCCCCATCGCGGAACGCGACGCGTGGTCACGGCGACTCGCCACGGCCCGCCAAGAGAATCCGCTCCTTCGCAATGCCCGAAATCTTCGGCTCGAGGACGGTTGCACCGCCGTTGCAACGGTCGATTCTCAGTTCGTTCACGTCGATTGCGCCGGAAGTCGGATTGTCGGGCGGACGGGCGTAACCGGCGAGCCGACGTGGAGCATCGCGCTGCCGCGTCTGCCGGCACACGTTGAAAGGAAGAACTTGAGCGTGCGATGGCGATATCGGCCCGTCGCGTTCCAGGTTGTCCGCGCGGTACATGACTCAACGCTTGTTGTTGTCCTGAACATCGAACAGCACGAAATCGTTCGCGGCCTCACAACCGGGCGCGTCACGGGAACCGTGGTTCAGCGCATTGACGTTTCTCGCGGTCCTTCGGGTTCGCGCGCCCGCCTCGCCTGGGAACGTACGTTGACCGGCGATTTCGCGTCGGGCGTGGCGATCGGAGACACCTCCCTCGCCGTTGTCGGTTCGATCACACGCGTGCTCAGCCTTGCGACCGGCGACGTCCTGGCGCGCCGCGCGAGCGGGGGCTGGCGATACGGGTGGCTGTTTGGTGATCGCAGCTCCGCCGCTCCCGTCGCGCTTCCCCACGCCACCGGAACACGGTTTGTCGTTGGGGGACCGGCCGGTCGAATTCTCGCGATCAACGCGCAAACCCAAAAGATCGTTTGGTCGGCAAAGCTCGATGGCGCAATACGATCGCTCGTCGTGGACCGCACACCCGCTCCAGCTCCCGGTGCCGCAAACCTATTTGTCACGACGCGCAACCGACAGCTCGTGGCGCTCGATGGCGACGGGCGTACCGCGTGGCGACGCACCGCCAACGTCCCACATTCACCCCTGGTTCTCGATCGGCTCGTTGTCGCCGCGGAAAAAAATGGACGCGTATTTGCCGTTGAAAAAAGCACGGGCCGACTCGCTTGGGCGTCTCGCCTCGCAACCGAACCAACGGGGGCGCCCGTGGCGGCGCTCGACGGCGTCGCAATTCCGGGGTCCGGGAACACGGTTTCTCTCCTTGACCGAAACGGCGTGCTCCGCGCGGTGCGCCGATATGACAGCTTAGCCAGCGCCGCGATCCCGCTCGATTCAACGGCGTTTCTGGAACCCGTTCTTCGCGATGACCGAGCGACGGAATACGCGATTCGACCGTGGGCGACAACCAATATCTCCAAGTTGCTCGCCGTCGCGCGTCAAATCCGTGAGTCGCATAATCCGGGCCGAGAGGCCGATTACCTTCGCGCCATTGTTGACACCAAGGACTCGGAGCACCGCGACATCTGTCTCGCACTCGCTCAGATCGTCCAGAAGACTCCCGACAAAGCGGAACTGCTTCGATGGGCGTCGTGTTTCTACCAACTTAGCCCGCGCGGACCGCATCGCGTTTCGCGGCTTCTCCAACTTTTCGCGCAGCAAGCGAACCCCGCGAATCCCGTTGAGCGGAAGAATCTGTACGACAAACTGATGGCCCTTCGTTCGCGCGTCGAGTCATCGAGCCCTGAGGCGTTCGCACCGCTCGATGCCGTTTTGCTTTCGCTCATCCTCAGCGACAAATCGGCGACCGACAGCAAGATCGAGGACGCGCTTCTTCGTCTCGAACGAAGTGGAAGTGCGGCGGCCCAGATCGATTTTTGGGCGATCGCGCGTTCGGATTCGCGCCCCGCGGTCAAAGCAGCAGCCCTCCGTGCTTGGCTGCGAACAGGCGAACATCGGGCGCGCGATGGGATCGAAATGAGGCTCCGCTCGACCGATGCGACCGATCGGGCCGATTCGCTGGCGGCGCTCGAGCCCGACCTGACCCGCGACGATATGCCGTTGGTCAAACCACTGCTTGGCGATTCGGACCCGGCGATCCGCGCACGCGCGGCGCGATTGATCGCGCGCATGAGCGATCCCGCGAACCCAGAGACGGCCGCGACGCTCGCGGTGCTTCGCCAAAACGCGCTTCACTTGCCGCCCTCAGAGCGGGTCTTTGCGGCGCTCACGTTGCACCGCTTTGGCGACCCGGGCGGACTTGGGATGCTTCGATGGCTCTACGCAAACGCGACGCTCCCCGTTCGCGTGCGAGCCGCGGAGGCCCTTTGGGAAGCTGGAGACCCGGTCGGCCTGCCGACGCTGATCAGAGACCGGCGTGGACGTGACGGGAGCTCGAGCCTCACGTCGATGCGAATTGCCCTCGGGAACCTCTACGCCTTCTCGCACGACACCCGAAGCGCTGAGCTTGAATTCCGGTCCGCCATTCAGTTTGATCCGATGTTTGAAAAACCGTACTTCTTGCTCGGACTCTTACGGCTGCGCGCGGGGCGCCACGACGAAGCCATCGAACTCTTTGATGATGCGCTGAAACGCAACGACGCGTTTGCGCCAGCGCTTCTATTTGCGGGCCTCGCCGAGTTGCGTCTTGGAAACGCGAAGGCCGCAATGCGTCGCGTAACCGCCGCGATCGCGCTTGACCCTGACCTACCCGACGCGCGCGCCATCGCCTTGCTCGTGCGCGCGGAAACCGACGACCTGCTGGAGGTGACACGAGCCGCCCGCGAGCTCGTCAACCGCGAACCCTCCGCGCAACATCACTTTCTGGTCGCGCGGCTCCTCCTCCACCGGCGACTAAAAGAAGCGCGTGACGTCCGCGGCGCCGCGACACATATCGATGCCGCGATGGCGTCGCGGGCACGAGATCCTGAAACCGCAATGGAGGCCGCCCGAATTTGGGACGAAATCGGCGACCGGGTCCGGGCTCGCGCGGCCTGGACGCGAGCGCTCGACCTCCTTCCAGAGTCGGCGACCGATGAACGGGCTCAGATCCGTGCGCGGCTCAACCGGTAAACCGCTCGGACGTGCACCCGCGCCCAAATCTGCCCCCATGACCGCGTCCGCCGCGCAGTTGACGCGCGGTCCATCCTCGGACTCTGTTTGTAACCCATGAATGCGCGCCGGCGTCTTCTTTTTGCCCTGACCGTCGCAGCGTGCGTGGGATCAAGCGCGCCCGCGCGCGCGACGGGCCCCGTCTCTTGGATCGACGCGGCTGGCGCCAGCGCATTCGTTTTCATTTTCACCGCGCCCCTCGACATCTACTTGGCGGTCACGAACGGGCGACTCGATTGGGGGAGCCGCGAAAGTCGAACTTGGGCGATCGTTGGCGGTTACATCTCTGGCGGCCTTAGTCTCGCGATCGGATTGTCGTGGCTCACGAACGTCCCGAGCACGGAACGCCGGAGTCGCGGCTTACTTCTCCTCATGGGTATCGCACAAACCGCTGTCGGGGCAGCCACCCTCGCCCTCACGATCTGGGGCCACACCCAATCTTGGTCACCTCCCGACAGCGGTTTTCGGGCGTCGCCCCTAACGTTTTCGCTCTCCTTCTAAGCGCATCAAGACCTACGTTTCATGACGTTCTCGGGTCCGCGCTCGCCATCCGCGATCGATGCGCATAGAATAAAATTGGTTCGCAAATGCGATTCGAGCCCGTTCGACGGCGAAAACCGTAAAGGCCGAATCGCTGGGGGGTGAACGCGAATGCCGACCGCTGGAGAGTACGGTCGCGTCTTCGGTGAACGATTCCAAACCGTCGCCATGATTAAGGGCGGCGGCCCGGTGTCTGTCTACGTCGGCAAAGAGTTGGCGTCTGGCGCCGACGTGGTCGTCAAAACGGTCGCTCTCTCGCAACTCCAAAGCGCCCGTTCGCGGCGACTGCTTCACGAAGCCGCCCTTCTCGCCACCATTCGAAGCCCCCACATCGCACCCCTTCTTGCGTACGGCCGCGATCGCGAGTCGCTCTACCTTGTAACCCCGCGAATCCCAGGAATCTCCCTCGCGGATCGCATCGGCTTTGGCCCGCTCTCGGTCCCGGAAGTTGTCGCCGTCGCGCGTTCACTTTGCGAGGCGCTGCGCTCCGTCCACGACCAGGGTGTTGTCCACCGCGATCTCAAACCCTCCAACATCATCGTGAACAAAACCGCGCCCATCCAAGGATCGACGCTCATCGACTTTGGGTTGGCAACAAACCTCCTCCAGCAACACGAAGCGCGCGAAGAGCCCGTCGGGACCGTACGGTATATGGCGCCGGAGGTCGCGGGGCTTATTCCACGCGCTGTCGATGCCCGCGCGGACCTCTATGCGCTCGGCATCGTCCTCTTCGAGTGCGTGACGGGTCATCCCCCGTTCGCCGCGACAACCGTCAACGACCTCCTTCGAAAACACGCAAGCGCCGATGTTCCGCCGATCGAGTCGCCCAACGAGCCGATTCCGTCTGCGCTCTCTGAGATCATCCGGCGTCTTCTTCGCAAGGACCCGTGTGATCGATATCAGAGTGCGGATGCGGTCACTTACGACCTTGAACAGCTGGCCGCGCGACTCGCAGCCGGCGAAAGGGAACCCGCTCTTGTCATCGGAACGCGCGATCGCCGCACAACTCTCGCTGAGCCGGCCTTCGTCGGGCGCAGCGATTCGCTATCGGCCCTCGCCGATGCGTTGGCAGAAGCCGAGGCGGGCCGAGCGGCCCTCGTTTTTGTTGAGGGCGAATCGGGCTCGGGGAAGTCGCGCCTTCTGCACGAGTTCTCGCGCCATCCCTCAACTCAACGCGCCGTAACGTTTTGGGGCCAAGGTGTCGACCAGTCCGCCGCGCGTCCGTACCAGCTCCTTGACGGCGTCATCTCGGGAATCACATCGACGCTCTGCGACGACGGCGATTTCGCGCATCATGTGGCGGTGGCACTGGGCGAAGACGCGGCGCCTGTCGTCGCGGCGTTCCCGGAGTTGGCCGCGCCGCTTGCACAGGACTCTTCACCCGACGCCACCCCGGAAGCGTTCGGCGAAGCGCGCACCACCGGGGCACTCGTCAAGTTGCTCGACGCACTCGGACGACCCGACGAACCCGCCATCGTTTTTGTCGATGACGCGCAGTGGGGTGATTCTCAGTCGTTCGGACTTCTTCGCGCGTGGCATGAGCGCGCACCACAACAAAGTCGCGTTATGATCGTCGTCGCGTATCGCACCGAAGAAGTTCCCGCGGACCATGCTCTCCGTGAAATGGAGTCGGCGACACGGCTCTGTGTCGCGCGCCTCTCCGCAAACGACACCAAGGTCCTGGTGGTTTCAATGGCTGGGCCCGTGCCGGACGAGGCGCTGTCGTTCGTCGCCGACCTGTCGGAGGGGAACCCGTTTTTTGCGGTCGCCCTTGTCGGCGGCCTTGTCGAGAGTGGAGCGCTCTACAAAACCCCGGCCGGCTGGTCGATCGACGCGGCCGCTTTCAAGGAATCGCGAACGTCACGACGCGCGGCGGCCTTTTTGCGGCGGCGACTCGAGCACCTGGGCGATGATCTCGTTGAGACCATCAGCTTGGCTGCGGTCCTCGGAAAAACATTTTCGATCGATCACGTCGCGGAGCTCGGCGCTCTTCCGCGTCGAGAGGTCGTGGCCCGCATCGAGAATTGCCGGCGCCGTCACATCGTCTGGCGCGACCGCGCTGTGCCGACGCGTTTCACGTTCGCACACGACAAAATTCGCGAAGCGCTCCTCGAGCGAATGCCGCCAAGAACGCGAACCAACATCCATCGACGCGCCGCTCTGCAGCTCACCTTCGCCGAATCGGACCGCGATTTTGAGCTCGCGTATCATTGGTATAGCGCGGGCGAATCGACCAACGCGCTGCCGTACGCCGTCGCAGCCGCCAAAAAATCGCGCGCGAAATATGCCCTTGAAACCGCTGAGCGCTATTACCGCATGGCCGCCCTTGGCGCCGCCGATGCCGATGCGGAAACACAACTTCGCGTAAACGAGGGGCTTGGCGATGTGCTCACACTCCGAGGGCGCTACGACGAAGCGGAGCTTTACCTCAAGACCGCGCGCACGCTTGCGACGTCGCCTGAAAGTCGCGCACGCTCCGCATTCAAGCTCGGCGACTTGGCGTTCAAGCGCGGTGACGTCAAGCTCTCTGGCGTCGCGCTCGAATCGGCGCTCGGGGAACTTGGGCGCAGGGTGCCGCGTTCGCCGTTCGCGCTCGCAATCCGCTTCCTCTGGGAGGTCGTCGTACAGACCGCGCACACGCTCTTTCCGCGATGGTTCGTCGCGCGACGACAACGCAGCGGCGCGAGCCGAGACGTCCTCGCGATGCGCATCTACAGCCGACTTGCGCATGTCTATTGGTTTCAAAGTGGAAAGGTCGCGTGCCTCTGGTCACACCTTCGTGGCATGAACCTCGCTGAGGTTTACGCGCCGTCGCTTGAGCTCGCGCAATCTTACTCGGAGCACGCACCCGCGATGACAATGATTCCATGGTTTCGCCGTGGTCGCGCGTACGTCGAACGTTCGTTCTCTATTCGAAAATCCCTCGGAGACGCCTGGGGACAGGGGCAGTCGCTCCACTTCAACGGTGTCGTGCTTTACGCTGAGTCGCGCTTTTCGGAGAGCCTCGCAAAATGCACTGAGGCTGCGCGCATCCTCGATCGGATGGGCGATCGCTGGGAGGTCAACACGGCGTCGTGGCACATCGCGCTTTGCCACTATCGGATGGGGAATCTGCGCGAAGCGGTTGAAATGGCGCAAAAAGTCCACGCGGCGGGAAAAGAGATTGGAGACCGCCAAGCCGCTGGGATTGCGCTCGGGATCTGGTCGAAGGCGTCAAACGGCCGCGTGCCGAGGGCGCTCGTCGCCGCCGAGCTTGCAAAGCCGAGTGACGACGTCCACACGATGGCCGAGCTTCTTCAAGCCGATGCGGTTCGCCTCATCGTCGCCGGAACGCCCGCGAAGGCCGTCGCGTGTCTCGACCGCGCACAGGCCCTCATCGAAAAAAAGGGGCTAAAGCAGGAATACGTTGCACCGGTCTTGCCATGGCTAGCGACGGCGCTCAGAAAACTGCTCGAGACGATTCCCGAGTATCAGCCCGAGCTGAAGCGCAAAACGTTAACGCGGGCGTGGAGAATCGCGCGACGGGCGCTCCGGCTCGCCCAATCGTTTCAAAACAACTTGCCGCACGCGCTCCGAGAGTGCGCCGCCATCGAAGTCCTCAGGGATCACGCGGAGAACGCCGACGAACTGTTCGCCGAGAGCCGACGGGTCGCAACCGCGCAGGGGGCGCGATACGAACTGGCGCTGACGCGCGCCCTCGAGGCAGATATTTCTGCGTCGCGCGGCGTCCAGGGAGCCGACGAGCGACGCCTCCGACGGCGCGCCGAGCTCGAGGAGATGTGGTCCTCGGCAATGCTCGACGTCACCGAAGCCGGCGCGGCCGCCGCCGTCCCAACGATTTCGCTCACGGACCGATTCGACACGATTGTCGATGCGGGTCGTCGCATCGCTTCGGCCATCACGCGCCCCGCGATCTGGGCCGCCACGCGCGACGCGGCGCTGCTCCTTCTTCGCGGCGACCACTGCGTCGTCGTCTTCGACAAGCAACCCCGCGACACGAGCGACGATCCACGTTTTGTCCTCGACCGGGTGCTGACGTTTGGGCCGGACGCCCAAGGGTTCCCGACCCACAGCCAAGCGCTCGTCGACCAAGCGATCGCCGAGCGACGCCCGGTCACACTCACCCACCTCGGCGCAGAGGCGCTCACCGACAGCGTTGTCTTGTCGCGCGCGCGGTCGGCACTCTGCGCGCCGATCCTCGTTCGCGGCAAAGTCGGCGGCTGCTTTTACGTGACCCATCGCGAGGTTGAAGCGTTCTTCGGGGCGGAAGAGGAACGGATCGCGGCGTTCATCGCGACGCTTGCAGGGGCCGCGCTCGAAAATGCTGAAGGATTCGCCGAGCTCGAAGAACTTTATAAGTCGGTTGAGCAGCTTGTCGAAGAACGCACGCGCGAACTGCGGGTCTCAAACCGCGAGCTCGAGGCGAGCTTGAAGAGTTTGCACGAAACGCAAGAGGAGCTGTTTCATGCGGGAAAACTCGCGGCGGTCGGAACGCTTGTCGCCGGCCTTTCACACGAGCTCAACAACCCGATCGGCATTATCCACGGATTCGCGGAAACGCTTCTCAAACAGACGACCGCCGGAACCCCGTTCGCAAAAGGTCTGTCGGCGATCGTTCGCGAGTCGGAGCGATGTGGGGATCTCGTGACGGCCCTCCTCAACTATTCGCGGCACGACCGCGTTCGACGAACAGCCGTGTTACCCAAAGACCTCGTCCAGCACGCCAAGCAAATAGCGGCCGCAGAGGCCAAGAACCGAGGCGTTTCGCTCGTTGTCTCGACGCTTCCCGAAACGCTCCCCGAACTGGAGGTCGTTCCCGCCGAAATCGAATCGGCGATCCTCAACCTCATTCACAACGCGATCGATGCGAGTCCCCAGGCGGGCGTGGTGGAGGTCGGTGCGCGCGAGTCGGAATGGGAAGGCGCGCGCGGCGTTGAAGTGAGCGTGTCGGATCGAGGCTCGGGAATTCCGGCCGACGTGCTGCCGCGCATCTTCGAGCCGTTCTTCACGACGAAGCCGGTTGGGAAAGGCACGGGGCTGGGGCTTAGCCTCACGCACCGCATCGTTGAAGCGCACGAGGGGAATCTGCGCGTCGAAAGTCTTCCGGGGCTTGGCACGAAGTTCTTTATGTGGCTTCCCAGTGATCGCAAAGGGAACATTAAGAGCAAGGAGTGTTGAATATGATGGATGAGGCGAAGGCGAGCGTTCTGGTCATCGACGATGAACCGGGGATCCGCGATGTGCTGGAGATGGATCTTGAGCTCGAAGGGTACGCGGTGAAGACCGCTGAGAGTGCGTCAATGGCGTTTCGGGCGCTCAAGGATCACCGATTCGATATTGTGCTGACTGACATTCGAATGCCCGAAACCGACGGGTTCGAGGTGCTTCGTAAGATGAAGGAGTTCGACAACGACCTCGAGGTGATCGTCCTCTCAGGTTACATCTCCGAGGAGGCGGAGATCGCGTGCCTCAAGAACGGCGCGTTCGAGTGCGTTCGAAAGCCATACAAGTCGGAGGTGCTCAACATGCACCTCGAGCGGGCGCTCAAGCGGAGTTACTTGCAGGGGCTCGCGGGACTGAACGAGGCGTCACGAAAGTTGATGTCAACGCTTCATCAGCCCGACCTCATCCGCGTTGTGCTTGAGCTTGGCCACAAACTGTTTGTCGCGGAGCCCATTCTTCTCATGCTGCGCGGCGCGAACGGCGGCGACTTTGACCGCCACGCTTTCGAGATGTCACCAGGCGTTTCGGACGACTTCGCGCGCGCGCTCGCACGACGTGCGGAAAACGCGCGGCGCCCCGAGCTCCTTTCGAGCGAGCTCGCGTCTGACGCTGAATGGGCGGGCTTTGGCGAGGCGGCGAAAATTTCCGCGGCGATTCTGTGTCCGCTGCTCGTCGGCAACCGCTCGCTCGGATCGCTGCTCATTCTCCGGCGTCTGGACGAACCACCGTTCCTCGTCGCCGAGTTTCGGCGCGCGGTGAATTTCGCCGCGCATGCGGCGCTCGCGCTCGAAAACGCGCGGCTGTACCAGGTCGTCGAAGAGATGGCGGTTCGCGATGAACTCACCGGGCTCTTTTCGCGACGCTACCTCCACGAATCGCTCAACCACCAAATCCGGCGGCTGCGCCGAAACCCAGGTGCGAGCGTTGCGTGCCTCTTCGTCGATCTCGACCACTTCAAGGAGGTCAACGATCGCGTTGGGCATGCCGAGGGCGATGCGCTCCTTTGCGCCACGGCGGACGCCATCAAGAGCGCGGTGCGTCAAAGCGACGTCGTCGCGCGCGTCGGCGGCGATGAATTCGTGGTGGTGCTCCCCGACACGAACGAACTCGGCGCAACGGTCGTCGGCGAAAAGATTCGACAATCGATCGAGTCGTCGGCCGCTGCGGATGGCACCGCACAAGCTGGGGCGAGGGTCACGGCGAGCGTCGGCGTCGTGGCGTTGTCGGTAAAAGGGTTCGCGCAAGAAACCGAGGTCTCGGGGTTATCAGCAAACCTTATCGAAAGCGCGGACAAGGCGATGTATCGCGCGAAGCAGTGCGGGCGAAACCGCGTCAGCAAGTAATCTTGGCGAATATGTGGCCATACAGCTTGACTTGACGCATAGGGTCGACTTAGCACATAAAACCGACTAAGAAGTTTTGTGCGTAGCGGGGATTGATTTAGCTGTCAACGAAGAGGGGGCTGCGGTGTTGGAAAAAGTAAAAGCGAATGTGCTCGTCATTGACGATGAGCCGGTGATTCGCGACATCCTCGAAATGGAACTGGAGCTTGGTGGATACACCGTTACGACCGTCGAGAGCGCGGAAAGGGCGTTTCGGGAGCTCAAGGATCATCGATTCGACCTCGTTCTGACCGACATTCGAATGCCGGGGACAGACGGGATCGAAGTGCTCCGAAAAATGAAAGAATTCGACAACGACCTCGAGGTGATCGTCGTTTCCGGCTACATCTCGGACGAAGCCGAAGTCGCGTGCCTCAAGAACGGCGCGTTCGAGTGCGTGCGGAAACCGTATAAGTCAGAAGTGCTCAACATTCACCTCGAGCGTGCCCTCAACAAAAGATTCTTGCGAGGATTCGCAAGGCTCAACGACGCCTCGCAAAAGCTCACCTCAACGCTGAACCAGCCGGATCTCATCCGCTCCGTGCTCGAAGAGTGCCACAAACTGTTTGCCGCAGAGCCGGTCATTCTCATGATCCGTGAACCAAATGGCGGCGGCTTGAAGCGTCACGCGTTCGAAATGTCGCCGGGGATTTCGGACACCTTCGTGCTCACCCTCGCGAATCGTGTGGAGGAGACCCATAGACCGATTATTCTCACCGGGGATCTCGCGGCGGACGAACAGCTTCGCGGGTTCGCTGAGACGACGACGCTCGGGGGAGCGATCGTCTGCCCGCTGCATATTGGCGAACGCGCGCTCGGCTCGCTCCTCGTCTTTCGACACCGGAAGGAGCCGCTGTTTCGTGCGTCCGATTTTCGGCGTGCCGTCAACATCGCGTCGCACGTTTCGCTCGCACTCGAAAACGCACGCCTCTATCGGGTGATCGAGGAGATGGCGATCCGCGATGGTCTGACGGGCCTTTTCTCGCGGCGGTACTTGCACGAATCGATGAACCACCAGATTCGGCGCCTCCGACGCAACACCGGCGCCAGCATCGCGTGCATCTTCATCGACCTCGATACGTTCAAGAATGTGAACGATCGATGGGGGCATTCAGCGGGGGACGCGGTTCTGCGCACGGTCGCATCGGACATTCAGAACGCCGTGCGACATACCGATATCGTTGCGCGTGCGGGCGGCGATGAGTTTGTCGTGATGCTCCCCGACACAAATGAGCTTGGCGCGACGGTTGTTGCAGAGAAAATTCGGATGTCGATCGAAAATGCGGTGACGCCAACATCGAACAACGAAGCGAGCATGTGCGTCACGGCGAGCGTTGGCGTCGTGGCGTTGTCGTTCAAGCGGTTTGCGCAAGAGACCGAAGTGACGGGGCTCGCGACGGAGCTTATCGAAAGCGCCGACCAGGCGATGTACCGCGCGAAGCAGGCGGGGCGAAACCGCGTCAGCACGTGAGCCGCGGTCTCGCGACGCGCATTTGATAACGCGGAGGGCGCCGACTACTCTTCTTCGCAAATGGCGAACGACGGGGGACGGAGGTCTCTGAGGCGCGGTCGCAAAACAGCGGCGCGTGCGGTGAAAATCCCCCTGAAGCTGAGGCTGCCGAATGAGCCCGCGGTCTTCGTCGGCCGCGAGGGTGAAACGAAGTGCCTCGTCAACGCGATCTGCCGCGCGCCGGTCGCCATAATTTGGGGCCTTGGCGGGCTCGGCAAGACGTCGCTCGCCGTTCATACGATTCACGCGGCGTTCAAAGACCGCGTCGGGTCGACCGTCATGGTTTCTCTCGGCGCAAGTGGGAGTCCCGAGCAAGTCCCGCTCGACATCGCCCGTGCGCTCGTTTCCGCCGCCGGCCTGGCAACACGCGACTGGTCGCGCCTCACGGGCGACCGCGACGGTCTTCTCGAGCTCGCGATCGACGTCGCGGAATCGGCAGGCCTGTGGGTCATACTCGACGACCTCCACCTCGCGGGTCCCGAGCAGATGCCGTTCATTGTCTCGCACATCGCGAAGTTCGCGCGTGACGCGCGATGGATCGTCACCAGCCGCTCCGATCCGGCGTTAGCCGACATCGCCGAGCAGACGCTCCAACTCGGTGCGCTCGACGCCGAGGCGGTCAAGGCGCTCGTCCGCTCCCTTGCGCCGTCTCTCTCGGACGACGAGGTCGCTCGTGCGGTTGACCAATCGGCCGGGTCACCGTGGAAAGCCCGATGCGGACGGGCCGGACATCGACCCGGCGCTCCACGCGATGGCCGCTCGCTCCGCGCGCAACTTCCTGACGACGCATTGCCGCTCGTCGAGCTGCTTTCAGTTCTCGAGAAGCCGTGTCCGCCCGGCGCGCTCGCATCGATGGTCGCGGTCCCATCGGACGCGACGATTCGGACGCTCGCGCAAATGGGAATCCTGGAGGCGCGCGGTCGCGACTTGCGCCTACATGATGTCGCCCGGGCCATTCTCGCGACCGAAATCCACGACAGCGAGAAAACGCGCTGGTCCCGCCGCCTCGCGAATGAACTCTGCACCGCAAGCGACCTCGATCTGGTTGTCGAGGCGGTTCGCCTCTCGGCGCGTCTCGACGACATCGATGGTGTCGTGCGAACCCTGGACGCGCGCGGCGACGATATGGTTCGCGAGGGGCACGAGGCGGAGCTCTGGAAAATCGTTGAGCCACTCGGCGACCCTCGACTCGAACGCTTCCGCCTTCGCCTCGCGGTCGATCTCGCAGACCCCACGGTTTTGCTCGCCCTCGCACCGCCCGTGGACTGTTCCGCCGAAGCACAAACCCATTGGGCGCGCGCTCTCTTCTTGACCGCCCGTTTTCACGAAGCGGCGGTTTCTGCGAAAGGGGCGGTCGACGCCGCGGAACGCGAGGGCAACCAGGACGTCGCGATCGAGGCGGCGCTCATTCGATCGCAGGCGCTCGGGTACGCCGGTGCGCTCCGTGACGCGGTTTCGGCACTCGACGGCATTCGCGAGCTCTCTGACGCCGCGACGGTTCGGGCCGACGCGCTCCGCTCGCAGTGGCTTTGCCTCTTGGGGGAATTCGGCGCCGCGCTCGAACTCGTGCGCTCGCTCCCAAAGCGCGCCTTGTCGCTAGACGATGACGCGCGCTTCGAAGTCGTCCAGGCAACCGCCTTCGTGCTCTACGGACTCGGACGAATTCGCGAAGCGGCCGATGTATTGCGGCGCGCTTTTCACGGACGCGAGGACTCCGCGGCGACGCTCTTCCGATCGCGTCTCACGCTTGGCTGGCTCACGCTCACGGCAATCTTTCTTGGGCGAGTCGACGAGGCTCGGCAGATGCTCGATCGACTGGAGCCGTTCGCGCGTGGCTTCTCGGTTCAGACACCGTTCGTGCGCGCTCTCGATGTTTGCTATCGGCTGATGCACGGCGACTTTGACGGCCTTCGTCAAAGGCTCGACGATCTCTTTTTTCTCGCGCGCAGCGCCGGGAACACATTTCTCGTTGCGCGTCTCGTCGCCTTGCGCACCTGGTACGCGATCCTCGCGGCCGACGAGACGATCGACACGGAGTGGCCCAGCGAACTGCCGTCGCCGACGGGTCCCGAAGCAATCCTTATACCCATCATCGAGCGGCAACTTGCGCTTCGTCGAGGAGCGCAGAGCGTCGCGGCACGACCCATTTCGTCTCCCCCCTTTGAGCTGATGAACGCGCAGGCGCTTTGGCGTGCCGTCGCAGCCGAAGATCGCCTCCTCGCGGGCGACATGGCGCACGCGATCGATCTCCTGCAGGTCGCGATTCGTACGGCGATTGAATCCGGCGACGCCGCCGTTGAGGCCGCCGCACGAAGTACGCTTTGCGCAGTTCATTTGGTTGCGGGCAACGATTCGCCGGTCGCCGAAACAGCGATGGAGCTTATTCGGATGGGCGAGACGCGCCCGTCGCCGCTCGTCGCGAACGAAGGTCGCTTTTTCGCGAGCGTGGCAGAACGCGGTGCGTTTGCGCCGCCCGTCTTTGAGAGGCTGGCCGCGTCATGGAATTCGTCTCCGCGGGCAGCACGGTGGTCGCAGTCACTCCTCGGCGCCGAACGGACGCTCGATCGCATCGACCGTTTGATCGTCGAGGCCGTGCGCGCGCGTGCAGGGAACGTGCGTGTCGCGAGCGTTTGGGCCACGGACTCGACGACCGCGTGGCGCGTGGGCTGGGGGCTCGATGAGCGGAACCACCGCGCGTGGCTTCCCGGCGAACGCACCATCGATTTCGCGAGTCGTCCGCTTGCGTGGCAAATCCTCGTCGTCCTTGCGAACGCGGGCGGCGCGATTTCAAAAGAGTCACTCGTTCGCGAGGCTTGGAGGGCAACCGACTACCACCCGCTTCGCGACGACAAACGCGTGCAGGTCGCGGTTCGAAACCTCCGCATGCTCATCGAAGACGACGCGAACGCCCCAACGCGCGTCATCACCTCCTCGGACGGCTACGCCTTTGGGGACCGAGAGCCGGTGCGAATCGTTCGACGCCAACCTGCGAAAGCTCGATAAGGCCCGAACCGCGCGCGAGACTTATTGGCAACAACCGTCGAAGCTGCAACTCGCCGACCCAGGGCCACAGTCTTTGCCATAGAAACATGGGTAACCTCTCATGCTGCGCCAACATCTGCCGTGTGTGCAGTGGTAGAGGAGGCCGCAATCGGCGTCGACGCTACACTTTTTGCTGCTCGTTTTCCCACAATACGTTCTTGCATCGGGATTGTTCTCCTCGGTCGGCGTCGGTGTCGGAGTGGGCGTCGCAGGCGCAGGCGCGGGCGAGGGACTGCCCCCACCGCTTTCCGATCCCCCGCACGCACCAAGAAGCGCGAAAGCCAACGCAAAAATGCCTTTTCTCAGATGGTTCTTCATTTTCTTCTCCTTCCAATTGCTCGGTTACCGCTTCGGAACACACGCCGTGTACGGCGAAATGTTGCACTCAAAACCAGACGGACACTGGCTGTCGCGCGTGCATGAGTGCGTGCAAAAGCCGGTCGATCCCACCTTGAGGCACGTGTCCTCGGTCGATTCATCGCAGTCAGACAGTCGCTGACAGTCGTCTCCCGTCTTTCCCTTTCCCGGCCGATTCGATGAAGGTGGCGAGCTTGTGTTTGATCCGCCGGGCGCGCTTGCGCCATCGCCCCCGCACGCCGCGAACAGAACAATCGACGCGATAAACCAACGACATCGTCTCTTGAGCCAGTGCTTTCCAGGTCGTGTCTTCATTCTCTTATTCCCTTGTTCATTCGTCGTGGCCCTCCCACGATTGAGGGACGAAGTTTGCGACGTTCACATAAGTTCGGCCAGTAAAGTCTGGTAAGGTCTGGTAAGCTGATTGAGACCTGAGCCTGTCTGCTTGGATTCCCATAGAACTTCGGAAGGCCGCATGAACTGGGGACTCTACACCCCAGCGCCTCAAAACTTGGGTTACCAGGCCTTACCAGACTTTGGTCGTTTCGCCGGTCGCCCTTCGGCATGATGGCATTCACGCGCGACAGCTCAATGTCCGCGACGCAGATGAAATGGAATGGAGGGTTCGAAAATGAAATTCGCGAAGGCATGGATAACAAAGGGTCTCGTGCTCGTTGTGCCGGCGACCGCGTGCGGCGGAACGATGGGCGCCGATGGCCCCGTCTACGAAGGGCCATTCGACGCGGGCGGTCCTGCCCGTCCCGTTGACTATGCGGGAACACCGCCGGTTCCAACAACACCAGATGACGCGGGCCCGGCGACGACCGAGCGCCTTGTCGCACCGACTAACCTTCGCGCGCAGGTAACCTCAGGGTCCACTGTGAGGCTTACGTGGCAAGACAACTCAACGACGGAAACCGCCGTCGTTGTCGAGCGCAAAACGGTGGCGAGCGCATCGTTCTCGACGGTCGGCGCCGCACCGGCCGGCGCGACGACGTTCATCGACAGCGCGCTATCGGCCGCTACGATTTATGTCTACCGCGTTCGCGCAACAACACCGTTCGCGCAATCGGAACCGTCCAACGAAGCGACGGTGACGACCGACCGCGCGGAGCCACCACCGTCACCAACACAAACGCCACCACGGGCGCCATCAATCCTCATTGCAACGCTGAACATCGGAAGCATCAACCTTACGTGGCGAGATAACGCAGACAATGAATCAGAGTTTGTCGTCACAATCGCAGAGCAACGGCCGAGCGGCCTCTTCTCGTCGACGCAGCGGGTCGGCGCGAATATCACAACGCTCTCGTGGCCGCATGTCGCAACCAACTACCGGTATGAGTTCCGAGTCAGCGCGAAGAACGCGGCAGGGTCGTCGGCCGCCGCAACCGCGACGCTCGATGTTCCGCTCGCCGCGCCAACCGGACTCGCCGCGACGCCGGGCGATGGCCGCGTTGATCTCCGCTGGACGGCGTCGCCTGGGGCCACGGACTACGAAGTTCGGCGAAGTCGGTCTAGCGGATCGGGCTATACCAAGGTTGCGACCGCGGTGGGCACTTCGTACGCGGACATGGGCGTCACAAACGGAACGACCTACTATTACGTCGTCGTCGCGAAGTCCCTCTCCCTCACAAGCGCCTATTCGACCGAAATCAGCGCCTCGCCGACCGCACCGACGCCAACACCAACTCTCGCCGCGCCGACTGGCCTTACGGCGACGCCTGGAGACCAATCGGTGACGTTGACTTGGAATTCGGTAACGGGAGCGACGAGCTACGATATCTTGGTGAGCAGTTGGAGCGGCAGCGGCTACCGATTGGAGTTCTGGGGGCTGAACGCCACGACGTACACCGCTCGGACCCTGGTAATTGGCAGAACATACTACTTCGTCGTCGTCGCGAGAACAGGCGTGCAGACAAGCGCGTATTCGAACGAAGTCAGTGCAATACCGACCGCACCGTCGACGCCGGCCCCGCTTGCGGCGCCGGCAAACCTCACCGCAACTCCCCGCGCGGGCGGCATCGACCTGGCCTGGGACGCTGTATCTGGTGCGACGTCGTACCAAGTCTACCTGAGTGATACGTCGGGGAGTGGGTTTCAATCTGTTTTTGGTCCGGTCTCGGGCACGACGCTCGCTTTCGGCTCGACCGCATCGTATCGACGTTACTTTGTTGTCGCGGCGAAACGCGGCTCCGAGACGAGTGCGTACTCCAATGAAGCGAGCGCAACGCCGCTTCCGTCAATCTCCTCGACGCCCGACCCACCAACCGCCGTTACGGCAACTCCGGGCGATGGACGCGTTGAGCTCCGTTGGACAGCGTCGACCTTTGCGAACGCTTACGAAATCCTTCGAAGCACGACATCGGGAAGTGGTTACGCAAGTCGCGGACGCGCGATCGGCACGTCGTTCACCGATCTCCCCGCCGCCAATGGAACCGCTTACTTCTACGTCGTGGTTGCGCTCAATGGCGCGCAGCCGAGCCGTAACTCCACGGAAGTGAGCGCGACCCCTCAAGCGACGACGCCGGCCCCGCTCGCTGCGCCGACAGGTCTTACCGCCACGGCGAGTGGGAACAGCGTCACGCTGAATTGGAACGCCGTTGCGGGCGCAACCGAATACGTGGTTTTCATCAGCCGAACGCCAGGCAGCGGCTATTTGCAGGCTGGGTCCGCTGGTTCAAGCACGACACTCGGCATGACCATCGCAATTTCCGGGTCACAGACCTACGTTTTCGTCGTTGCCGCGAAACGCGGCTCCGAGACAAGCGCATACTCCAACGAGGTAAGCGCGACCGTGCACGGCTCGACCCCGTAACTTCAGACGTCAACATCTAGGCTCGCTCCTGACGCTCCACAATTATAAATACCTACTTTATAATACTATATAAACAATAATTCTTCTCGACATCATGTGCGGTCCGTTATCGTGACCGATGACGATGTTGCTCGACAAAAGAATTAAGGGCCTGCTTCTCCGGGGCGTCCCCATACACTTTCTCGTCTTCCACTTTGCGTGCGGCGGCCAATTGCCAAGCCTCGACGGAGCCAATGAGGAACCACCAACTGTTTACAACCTCGTTGATGGCGGCGAAACGATCGACGCAGGGAATCTCGTTGATGGCGGCAAAATGATCGACGCAGGGAACGCCATTCCGCTCGATGCCGGAACATCGCCGTGCGCCGATACGTGGCAGAGTTTCGCGCAGCCGTTTTTCCGCGCAAACTGCGAGGGATGTCACGCCTGGGAGCGCGACCGCAATTGGACAAACCGGCGCCTCGCGTCAATCCGCCAGA
This sequence comes from Deltaproteobacteria bacterium, assembly GCA_016192705.1. Classification (GTDB taxonomy): domain Bacteria; phylum Myxococcota; class JACPTQ01; order JACPTQ01; family JACPTQ01; genus JACPTQ01. Next base: position 33,572 of record JACPTQ010000057.1, read on the forward strand.
GAATCTCGTCGGGATCGATGCCGCCTCGACAAGCGCTCGCAGCGGATCTGAAACAGAGGATTCTTCGCTGGATCGATTGCGGCGCGCCATAACGAAACCCCATCGACGACCCGGCGGCTCAACGTTGTTTCGCCATGACGCTCCCAATCGTCACCGCGTCGAATTGTAGACCTCAGCCTCGTCTGAGATGAGGAAGGCGCCCCCATCGACGGTCAGGCCGCCAATGAAAAGGATCGTCCCGTCGTGGAGCGTCGTCGCCGTGTGAGAAAACCGCGCCCGAACAAGGGCAGGCGGCGATTCGAGCGCACCAAAGAGCGCGTCCATCGAGGCGAGCGGCACAAGCGTCGTGTCCGAGACACCCCCCGCGACCAATAAGCCACCGTCCGGCAGGCGGGCCGCGGCGGTGAACGCACGGGGGGCCGAAAGTCCGGCGTCGACAACGCGCGGCGCGGCGCCCAACGCGTCTGCGAAATCGAATCGGAGCGCGATCGCAAGGGCGGTCGAAGCGAGCGAAGCGACGGAGCCACCCGCGATGTCAAAAACGCGAACCGATTGTGCGACGCTGGACGCGCCGTGAAGCAGCTCGGGAACCGACGCATCGAGCGGCGTGCCGCCATCGGGTGCCCCGTCGGCGCCGACGATCGTCCCTTCGATTTCCGGCGCATCGACCGATTCTGTCCCACCGATGGACGCAAGGAACTCACCTCCATCGGTCACCACGCGCACCGCCACAAACTCCGCTCTCGCGACGACCATCGATGACGCGAGCGACAGAGCGCCAGCCGGCGTAAAGAGGTACCGCGCGGCGCTCGCCGCCCCGAGCGCGTCTTGCCCGCCCGCAATCACTGCGCCCGCGCTGAGCGCCACCGCCACGGGCAAAACCGCCGATGGTTGCGATCCCAGCGACACATCGAGGGGTACGGCGCTCCACCGATTCGCAACCGGGTCGTACACTTCAGCAAACGCTGTCCCCGTCGCGCCCCCCACGCCGCCATCCGCTCCAACAATCGCCTCACGAAGTGTCGGCGCCAAGGTCGTCAACCGCCCCGACGACGTTCCACCCGCGACCAGCACACGCCCGTCGGCGAGCCGTGTCGCGGCGTGCAGCGCGCGCTGCGCCGTCATCGACGGAAGAACCGTAAACGTCCCGCGCGTTGGGTCGTACGCTTCGGCCCGCGCCGTCGCGACCAACAGTTGGCAATTCGCTCCGCAACTCCCAACAACCGACAGCGCGGAAAAGCCGCCGGCGATCAGCACACGTCCATCGTCGAGCGCCGTCGCCGTATGCGCGAAAGTCCCGCGGTTCATTCGCGCGCAGACGAGAGTCTCGGCGCCAACACGCGTCGCGTAAAGCGGCACGCGCACCAGTTCTCCAGCGCCAGTTGTGACACCACGCGCCTCCGCGCGCCAAACAATTTCCGGTGGCTCCTGCGCGCTCAGCCCTTCAAACCGAATCGTCCGGTCGCTTCCCGCTGGAAGATCAACGACGTCGATGCCGCCCGCCGTATCCAAAATCGATTTCGTCACAGTCACGAGCGCCGCTCCCGCGCCGTCGAAAACGGAGACCCGCACCGACGAAATCCCCGGCGGCAGCGCGCCCGTCGACGATCGCACGCACTCTTCACCCGCGTCGCTGACGGCCCGCTCGTCGAATGTCAGCCGCGCCGAGTCATCCCCCGCCACGCGGAGTCCACGACACGCGCCAAGCATACCGCTCACCACAGCCGCCGCCGCGCAGACGGCAACCGACGACCGCATGGCGTCGCGCTCAAAACCGAATCGACACACCACTCGTCGTTGGCCCCTTCGTGCCCAAAAAGATCCCAACGGAACTCCCGGCAACAACCGCTGCACCCACGGCGGCCCACACCCACCACCGCTCGTACCATCGTCGCGCCACGACGAGATCCTTTTTCAGCGGGATGTTGGTGATGGAACTCACGTCGAGCGCGTCGCGATCAGACAATCGTTTCAAAACAAATCGGCGGTGCACGCGATCGTGTTCGCGCCAAAACAAAGCCGTCTCATCAGCCGGCGAAACCCCACTCATTCGTATACCGAAACCGGGCGCGTCGCTCCCCACAAGCCCACACACTGCGAATCCACCGCCACCATCCGCCTCGACAACAATGAGCGACCGCCGTCCCCGCTTCTCGTTGAGCGAAACCGGAACGGCGTTTGTGCTTTCCTTTTCTTCTTTTCTTCCCCCGACACCCCCCCGGCACCACCCGGCCCACTCCGCCGCAAGCCGCGTCCGCGCGAGCGTCGCGCTCACCTCCGGCGGCACCGCGCCCGTAATTGGAATCAGCGCCGCTTCAAACCCAGGGCGCCGAAGCACGAGCGTGCGGTGCCCGGGCCGAACGCGCACCTTGAGCGGCGTCACTCCGACAACCGCCCCCGCAAGCTCAACCGTCGCGCCCTCGGGCTGCGACGTCACAAGCGTCACGACCGGCACGCGCCGCAGGAAACGCCCGCGCGCCTCGTCGAGGGCCCGCGCCATCGTCGGCGAAAAACGGGCCGCGTCGAACCGCACCGTCGGGTCAATCCCAAGAGCCGCCTCAAACCCAACCTCGGCACCCTTAAGGTTCCCAACCGCGACATGAAACGCCGCCGCCGTCAAATGAACCCGTGCAAGCTCAGCAACCGCACGCGTCGCCTCGGCCCGTGCCCCGAGCGCCCGCGTAAACGCCTCGCGCGCGCGTTCGAGCTCTGCAAAACCGGCTTTCGCGTCAAGCCGCCCATACGCCTCAATCGCCTCGTCCAGCGCACGCCGCCCAAGCGCCATCGCCCCGGTCCTTACACCCTCACCGTCCAGCTCCTTTTGAACGGTTCCCATCCGCACCGGCGCCCGAAAAATCGGCGATGCTGCTATAAAACTCTGAACGAACNGAACGAACCTGTCTTCCGCTTCCGCCGTTCTACCCGCGTCCCGCACGACGACAACTTCCGGCGGGTCGAGATCGATCGCTTGTGCCTCTGCGCGACGCCAGTCTCCCCACACCGTCGCCGCCGCCACAACCCACGAGAGCGCGACGTTCCGTGCGGAGTTCAACGTCCCCCTCCGTTACAAGAGACCGTACTTTTTGAGATTGAAATAGTACGTGCTTCGCTTCATGCCAAGAATTTCCGCCGCCCTTGCCTTGTTCCCCCGCGCCTCCTCGAGCGCCGCAATGAGCCGCGCTTTCATGTCGTCTTCGAGCGCGCGCTCAACTTCGGCAACTCCCCGAACACCGCCACCGCCTGTCGCCGCACCAGCGCCGAGACCTGCAGCCCCCACGCCGCGGGCCAGCGGCCCACCCACCCCACGCAATCCGGTCCCCATCCTTACCTCGGCCGGCAAATCCGGCGCGCGAATCACTTGGTCAGCGCCCATGACCACGGCGCGCTCAACGGCGTGCAACAGCTCGCGCACATTCCCTGGCCACGCATAAGCCTCAAGCGCCGCTGCCGCCGCCGGCTCAAACCCTTCGACTGCGCGCCCAAACTTTCGCGCGAAACTCTCCGCGAAGTGGTTCGCGAGCAGCATGATGTCCTCGCGCCGTTCGCGCAGCGGGGGCAACGCCACTTCAATCACGCGCAACCGGTAGTAAAGGTCCTCGCGGAATTTTCCCTCCGCCACAGCGCGCGCGAGTTCGCGGTTTGTCGCCGCGATGATCCTCACGTCGATCGATATCGGCTGCTCGCCGCCCACGCGTTCAAACGTTTTCTCTTGGACCGCCCGCAACAGTTTCACCTGCATCATGAGCGGGACTTCGCCGATTTCATCCAAAAACAGTGTCCCTTTGTGCGCCACCTCAAATCGCCCGCGCACCCGTCGCACCGCACCCGTGAACGCCCCACGCTCATGCCCAAAAAGCTCGCTCTCAAGCAGCGTCTCGGGAATCGCCGCGCAATTAATGGCGACGAGCGGACCCTTGGCCCGCGCGCTCGCATCGTGAAGCGCCCGCGCAACCAGCTCCTTCCCCGTCCCACTCTCGCCCGTGATGAGAACCGTCGCGTCGCTCCCGGCCACGCGCGAAATCAGATCGCGCACGAGCCCCATCGACGCGCTTTTCCCAAGCAGCCCCGTCGCACCCCGCGCCGCCTCGCGCAGATAGCGGTTTTCCTCGACCACGCTCTCCTCGTTGAAGAGCCGCTCGACGCGAATCGCGAGTTCCTCAAGCGACAGTGGCTTCGTGAGGTAATCCGACGCGCCGAGCTTCATCGCCTCAACCGCCGACTCGATGCTTCCGTACGCCGTCATCACGATGACCGGCGTCGCGTTCTCTTGGCGGCGCAACGACTGCAAGAGCTCGATCCCCGTGACGCCCGGCATCTTGACGTCGGTGATCACGAGGTCAAAGTCGGCGTCCGACAACGCGACGAGCGCCGCCGTTCCATCGACCGCTTCGCGCACGACGTGCCCCTTCGCTTGCAACGCGCGCGCGATGAGCCGCCGCTGCCCCTCGTTGTCGTCGGCCACTAAGATGGTTCGCATGGTTCGTCACCCCGCAAAAACAACAGAAACGTCGTGCCGCGCCCGACTTCGCTCGCAACCTCGAGCATCCCGCCGTGCGCGCGCACGATTTCGCGCGAGATGGCGAGCCCAAGCCCTGTCCCGCGCCCAACAACTTTCGTCGTAAAAAACGGCTCAAAGATACGCTCGAGATTGGCCGCCTCAATCCCAGCACCGTTATCGACCACCCGCACGACAACCCAGCGCGCCGCGAGCGCCAGCTCATCGCACACGACGGTTCGACGCGCCGGCGCAACGAGCTCGGCCACGCGTCGCGCCATTTCGTACTCGAGCAGATCGACCCGAACTTCGATCTTGGGCGTCCCGAGTATCGCATCGACCGCGTTTCGAATCAGGTTGTCAACGACCTGCCGCATCGCCGCAACATCAATCAACACATCGACTCCAGGCGGCGCATCGACAACCAACCCTTCAATGCCAAACCGCCCCGGATCCGCAACCTCGATCAAAAAATCACGCAAGTCGACCGGCGCGCGTGACAATCGCCGCGGACGCGAGTAATCGAGAAGCGCCGCGACAATCCGCGCGATCTGCGCCGTCTCGCGCTTCATCGACAACAAATCGTCGCGCGTTTCGTTTTCGGCGACGCGCGGCAACAGGAGTTCGATCGACCCTTGAATCACCGACAGCGGGTTGTTGATTTCGTGTGCAACGCCCGCGGCAAGCCGGCCCACCGCGGCAAGCTTCTCGGCGTGCCGAAGTTTCGCCTCTTGCTCAACGATGGTCGCAAGCCGCGCGCGGAGCTCAACGTTAAGGCTCTCGATCGTCGCAAACGCCCGCGCCCGCTCAAGCAGCGTCGCCGTTACGTTCGCGAGCGCCGTTACAATCGTCAGGTCTTCGCGCGTAAACGCATTCGAGAGGAGGCGGTTGTCGAGATAAATGAGCCCCGCGAGCTGGTCGTTCGCAAGGAGTGGCGCCGCAATCGCCGCTCGCACGTTGTACAACATGATGCTCTCGCGCCCCGCAAGTCCGTGTTCGCGCTGCGCGTCCTCAACGAGCACGGGCGACTTCGTCCGGATGACGCGCTCGATGATGCCGCGACTCACGGCGAACGCATCGCTCGAGAGCGTCTCGCGATCAAAGTTGCGTGCAACGCGCACATCGAGATCACGCGGCGGCCGGTCCGCCGGCGCGCCCGGCGGAAACAGAATGAGAAACCCCGAATCGGCGTGCACCAAGCTGATCGCGGTGTCGATGAGACGATTCAAAAGCGCGTCGGGCTCTGAAACCGCAACGAGCGCATGCGTCACCTCGACGAGAGAGGCGAGGCGTTTTTCAGCGAGCGTTGCCAGCGCCTTTGCGTGTTCGCGACTGTCGAGGGGTTTTGCCACCGTAGCGCCAGTAGAACCGACAGTGTCAACGAGTGTCAACGGGTGCCCAACGATGACCCCAGAAACCTCCAGGCGACATGTGGGATACGCTCGAATTCCTCTATGATTCCAAACCCCTAATCGCTCTTGGGTCTGGCCGATGGCTTGCAGTTTTCACGGGAGCGTGGGAAGAGTGTCAACAATGGTGCGTGCGGCTCGTGGGCTCAGGTTCGTCGCGGCATTCGCGTTAGTTGCTGCTCTCCCAAGCCGCGCCGCGGCCGCCTACACGGCCAACGTTAGTTCGTACAGCGCTTCAAGCTCCTCAACTCTGGCGGCGCCGCTTGTCGTCACGAACGGATCCTCAACCAACTACGTGACGTTCGCCCACGACCTTTCGACATTCAAAACATCGCTCCTCGTCGGCCTTCCTGGCGCAAGTCCGGCAACGCTTGACCTCGGCGCGCTCGAAATGAGTTCGGCGTTTGACGCAGCGATGACAACCGACGGAAAGATCGTCGTTGCATACGAACGCCGTTCGTATTCGCCTGCGCGCCTTTATGTCGCCGTCGTGAGCAACGGTTCGTTCAGCGCACCAACGCGGATCGACGTCGCGTCGGGGTCGTCGGCTTTGATTCCACGGGTCGCGGCCGTCGGGTCGGGCGGAGCTGTCGCGACCTTCGTTCAAACGCAGGGGGGCTCGCAAACGCTGTACAGCGCGGAGTATCGGCTGGGGGCGTGGAATTCGACGACGGCCGTCGCGGATCTCGGAACGTCAGGCGCAGTCGGCGCAACGACGGTTGAGCTCGCGTCGGGCGGCGGCGCAGCCATCGCCGTTTTTCCAAAGGCGGTCGCAACTTTCGTCGCAACAACGGGGAGCGGCACGACGACGCTTCGAGCGCACGCGGCCCGCTGGAACGGCTCGTGGGGCGCGGCAACGCAAATTGACGGAGCGGCGGGCGCGGGATCGCTTGCGGGCGCTGCGGTCGCGATGAACAGCGCGGGAGACGGCGTTGCGGCTGTTCGGCTCTCGATCGGTTCGTCGTCGACGGTCGCAGCCGCGAGATACGTCGCAGGTTGGGCCGGAGCCGCAATCATCGCGTCGGGCGATATTCTCAGGGTGCCGCGTGTTGGCGTCGCAACCAATGGCACGGCACTCCTCGCTTTTCTCGAGACGACGCTCGGGCGCACGGTCCTTCGTGCGTCGCAGTGGAGCGGCACCGCGTGGAGCACGCCGACGGCTGTCGATGGCCCAAGCGACACCAGCGCCTTCGATCTCGCGGTTGCTTCAGACGGGGTTGCATGGGTCGTCTATCGTGGAAGCGATTTTTACGTCAACCGATTCAGTGGCTCGGCGTGGCAAGGTTACGAATACGTTTACGGTGGCTCAGGTGCAGGGGCGCCGTCGGCTGCCGTTTCGGGAGCGAATGGCCTGGCGGCGGCATGGAGTGCGGGTTCAACGATGCGCGTTGCAACCGTAAGTCTTGCGTCAGCGACGGCTTCTGGGGGCGGAACGGGCGACGCGACCGCTGGGGGCGGCGGATCGGGAAGCGGAGGCAGCGGCGGCGCCGCGGCACCACCCGCGCCGGGCGAGAGCGACTCGGATGCGGGGGCGTCGGGTACGCGCGCGTCGGCGGACGCAGGGGTAACGCCACAAACGGCTGGGGGTGGCTCGTCGAATGGCGACGCAGGGAGTTCTGGCGCCGTCGCGGATGACGCCGGCACCGACGGCGGATTTACGTCATTCGCGCCAACTGGAACATCGAGCGAGGCGTACGACGCCGGGACGGCGACGGTTGCCACGAGCGCACGGTGTGACGCGGATGCGGACTGCGGGGCCGGCGAAACGTGTAACTTGTCCGTCGGAGTTTGCGTTCTGGCAACAACGACGGCGTCGGTCAATGTCGCCGCCACTTCGGTCTGCCAAGCCGACCTCGATTGCGCATCTGGTTCGGTGTGTGTCTCGGGTCAATGCGTCGCCTCCGCCGACATTGCACGCGGATGCGCCAGTTGCGCGGTCACCACAGCAGGCGCCGCATCTCCCATAGCGCCGATGCTCGCGATCGCGCTTGTCTCGTTGGTCGTCGCGCGTCGGAGGCACCGCGTCGCTCGCCAGGCGCGTTACGGCGTTAAGCCCCGACCATAGTAGATCCAAATTTCGCCCTGATTTCCATTTGCGCCCGGCGCGCCAACGACGAGATCGGGTAACCCGTCGCGATCGAGATCGCCGCCGGCTGCGATGGCGAAACCGAATCGATCGCTGTAAGCCGCGCCAGACAGCAGTTTCGACGACGCGAAAGTCGGCCCCCAAAAAATCGACACCTCCCCCGCGTGCGCCACATCAGTAAACGGCGCGCCAACAACGACATCAACGACGCCCGCATCGCGAACACCGGAGGTTGCGACCGACCACCCAAACCCCGCACTCGAATTGTTTGTTGGCGGCGCAAGCACCGTTGTGTAAGCGCCCAACCCCGATGCAACGCCCGGGAAGATATATGCCCGGCCGCCACCACTCGCCTTGGGCGCGCCAACCACGAGGTCGTCGAGTCCCGCGTCGCGCAAGTCACCAGCCGCAAGCGCAGCCCCGAACCGCTCCGAGACGCCGCCGGCGCCCGCAATCGTCGAGCCACCGCCGTCGAAATCGACGACCCACACCGCGCCCGCATCGCCACTTACACCGGGCTCGCCAATCGCGATGCGCCCCTGACGCAACGCCACAGCTGCCAGCCCCGTAAACGACCCTTCAGCCGGAACCGCCGCTGGCAACGTCCCGGGCGCCCGCGCTGTGTCGATCCCGCTTGGACCACCCCACGCGAGCACCGCGAGCCCGGAATTCCAAGGCCGCCCAAAACCGAACGCAGAAAACGGCGCGCCAATCACCAAGTCATCGTACGCATCGCCATCTGCGCGCACGCGCGCGAGACTGGTCCCGAAGCCAGCTGCGAGCGCAATCGGCGCCAGCGGCGAGACGACGATTGGATTCGGGTCAGGGCCGGAGCCCGCGGCACCGATGTACAGATAAACCGCACCCAGTGTCGGATCGTTTAGGTCGCCAGGTGCGCCAACTGCGAAATCGCCAAGCGCGTCGCCGTTTGCCTCTAGGCCGACAACGGCGGCGCCGAATCGCTCGTTCTGTGAAACGTTTGGCGAAACGATCTGCCGCGATCGCGCGACGCCGTACGGCCCGCCGTAAAAGACATACACGGCGCCAGCGCTTGCAAGTGCCGCCACGCGCGTCTCGGGCGCACCGACAACAACGTCGGGGTATCCGTCACCGTCCACGTCTCCCACATGCGCAACCGCGGCGCCGAATGCGTCAGCACCCGTCGGATTCGGCGGCGCCAATCGGTCGCGCACGTTGGCAACGTCGAACGTTAGCGCTTGCGCGCGCGCGCCCACTCCATCCGATGCACGAACCGTGACCGTTTGAACGCCGGCCTGCGTTTCGCTCGGCGCGAAGCGAAAGACGAGCGAGCCTAATCCTGCATCGACCACGGTTCCGCCGTCGGGCGACTGGAGCACGGTGATCGAAACCGGCTGGTTATCGATGTCGTACGCGGTCACGAGGACGTCACGCGCGGCGCCTTCATCGAGCTTGAATGGCCCCGCGCCGCTCGTGAAGATGGGCGGCGTGTCGGCCGAGTAAATGAACGCCCGTCGCCGCGTGTCGCCATTCCCGCGGGGCGCCGTGACGGAGACGTCGACGCGACCAAGTCCAGGCGGCGTAACCGCATCGATTCGCGTGGAGCTCATGAATGTCGTCGTCCGTGCCGCCACACCACCGAACGCCACGCGAACGCCAGCAACGAATCCGCTCCCAAAGATCGAAACCGTCGTACCGCCGCGTTCCGAGCCTGCGCTTGGGTCGACGCTCGTGACGGCGATGTTCGTTGAGGCTCCACCATCGTCGCCACCGCGTCCGGGACCACACGCAAGAATCGCCGCGAAAACACCGAAAAGAGCTGATACGACTGAGCCGCGCGCCACGTCCCTTATGGTATCAGACCCGAATCGGCGAGCTCATCTGCCAAGGTGCGCGCGGAAAGCGACGCTTTCCCACGATGCGCGGGCGACGCGCGTTAGCGCCTGTCCGAGCTTCGACGCGTGCGCGCCGCGAGCGACTGCTCGAGGGTTGTCGGATCCGTGTATTCAAGGCTCGCACCCACCGGAACCCCGCTTGCGATGCGCGAGATGGCGACACCCGTTGGCGCAAGGAGACGCTCGGCGTAGAGCGCCGTCGCCTCGCCTTCAACCGACGGGCTCGTCGCCAGAATCATTTCGCGAATGGAACCTTCTTTGACCCGTGCCAGAAGCGCCCCAAACGTAAGGTCCTCGGGCCCGACGCCGTCGACAGGCGCAATGGCGCCATGCAGCACATGGTATCGCCCGCGATACGCACCCGTCCGCTCGATCGCAAGCAAATCCTGCGATGTCTCGACAACACACAGCGTTGCGTCGTCACGCGTTGGCGACACGCAAATGGTGCACGGGTTTCTCTCGGTCAAATGCCCGCACCGCTCACACGGCGCGATCCGAGCCCGCGCATCCGCGAGCGCCGCGGCTACGTCGTTCGCAACCGACGGCGGCTCACGCAATAGAAAAAACGCAAACCGCGTCGCGGTTTTCTCGCCAACCCCGGGCAAATGCCGAAGCGCTCGAATGAGATTCGAAAGGGGATCGTCCCCCGACGCCTTCACATCATCCCCGGGATTTTCATCCCGCCCGTTACCGCCTTCATCTCTGTTTCCATTCGCTCTTTTGCCTTCACGAGCGCTTGCTCCGTCGCTGCGGCGATAAGGTCTTGCAGCATTTCGATCTCGTTCTTATCGAAAACCTGTGGATCGATCGTGACACGGACGACCTTCTCGCGATTGGCCGCCACCGCCACCATGACCATTCCGCCCCCCGCGTTCCCTTCGACCGATTCGGCGCCGATTCGCTCTTGTACCTTCTGGAGCTCGCGCTGCATCTTCTGAGCTTCTCGCATCAAATCAGCTAGTCCAGGCATCACCGCCTCCCTTCAGCCTACAGAATCCACTTTTTCCAGATCCTCGTATACGATTTACTCCGTTTCGCGCGACCGCCGCGCGTCGCCCACGATCTCCGACCCCTTCACGGCGCGGACTTCACGCACCTCCGCCTCAAATATCGACTTGACCGCCGACACGACTGGATTCCCAAGCAGGTCCGATCGCGCCTTCGCATCCGCCGCCGCGCGCGCCTCCCCGCGCTGCGCCGCGAGAGTTTGTCCTGCCGCAACGCGATCAACCCGTCCGGTTGAAAAGGGAACGTCGGTCCCCCACGCACGTCGGATCGCTTCGGCGATCACACTTTGCGAGGTCGCTTCATCAACCTTATCGGCGAGGAACAACTTCTTCTCAAAGTTAACAAGAATCGCTTCAGCGTCGCAGCGCGCAACTTGCGCCTGATCGAGAATGGCGGCGATTTGTGGAAGCGTGGACCGCACGGAATCGACGATCGCGCCCCATTTCGCAAAATCAACCGGCGCCGACGACGAATTCATTGGGTTTGCGGCCGCTGGACGCGGAGGCGCGGGTGACGTTCTGCGCACGGCTCCGGCTGCGGGTGTCGGCTGCGGCCTCGCGGTCGCGGCGTTGATTTCACGCAGCTCTGGCAAACCGCCTTCCACCGTATTCCCCCACCGTGCGGGCGCCTCCGTCGCATACGAAGCGACCGCTTTCGGCGGCGTCGATGATGAGCGCGCAGAATTCGCAGTCCCAGCGGGTGTCCCGAGCCGCGCCTCGATCGACTTAAGTTCAACCAGGAGATCATCCACCGATCTCAACGCCTCGGCGCGAAGCAACTTTAGAAGAAGAACTTCAAGCGAGACCGCAGGATCACTCGCATGAACAATATCTCCAAACGAGCGCTCGGACATCGCGTACCAACGTTCCGCAAGGCCTGGCGACAAGGCCGCGGCGAGTTCTGAAATCTCGGCGGCCTCATCGATCGACAAATCTGGAAGCAACTCGCGGCTCTTGGACCACGACGCGATCGCCAAATTCCGTGCCATCACAAGCCAAGCCTCGAGAATCGGTCTCACTTCGTACCCATGATCGAAGAGCGCGCGAAGCCCGACGATCGCTTTGTCACAATCCCGCGCGGCAATGGCCCGAGCGAGATCGAGAAGCGCCCGTCGATCGAGAACCCCGAGAAGGTCGACGACTTCGCGGGCGGTGATGCGCGCAGCCCCACCGTAAGAAATCACCTGGTCGAGAAGTGAAACCGCGTCGCGCAAGCTCCCCGCTCCCTCGCGCGCAATCACGAGGAGGGCGTCATCGTCCGCCGCGAGCGCCTCGGCGCGGCAAATCTCGCGCAGACGCTCAACCAAGATGTCGGTTCGAATCTTTCGCAAATCAAACCGCTGACACCGCGACAGAATGGTCGCCGGAATGCGGTGTACCTCGGTCGTCGCGAACACGAAGACAACGTGCGCCGGTGGCTCCTCGAGCGTCTTTAACAGCGCATTAAACGCAGCCTGCGTCAGCATGTGAACTTCGTCGACAATGTAGACCTTATAGCGTCCGCTTTGCGGCAAGTACTTCACGTTTTCCCGAAGGTCACGAACTTGGTCGACGCCGTTGTTCGACGCACCATCGATTTCAATGACGTCAATCGCACGCCCCGCGAGCATCTCCGCGCACGCCCCGCAAATCTCCCCGCCACCGCCGGGCGGGCACGGGTTCACCGTCGGTCCCAACTTGCAGTTGAGCGCCCGCGCGAAGATCCGCGCGATGCTTGTCTTGCCAACGCCCCGAATTCCGGTCAGAAGAATCGCTTGAGGGATGCGCTGCTGCGCAATCGCGTTCGACAGCGTGCGCGCCACATGCTCCTGGCCGACGAGCTCGGCGAACGTCTGCGGTCTGTATTTGCGCGCGAGGACGAGATAACCCATATCGCCTCAAAAACAACGGGCGTCCCACACACCGAGAGGTCCGCTACCGTTGCTTCCTTCCGGACCTGGCGGGGTTCGCAGCCCTCAGTTGCGGGACACCCAGTCCTCATGTACCAAAGGTTGGCCGACTCCGCAACCCGAAGAAGGCGCGCTTAAGCCGGGGTTGACAAGTTATTACTTTAGACTTAGTCTAAAACTTAATGAACGCTGAAATCGTGGAAAAGCTGCGCGGCCACGGAATTCAGCCGTCGGCGCAGCGCGTCGCGGTCGCGGAGTACATCCTCGCGACGGACGAGCATCCGTCGGCCGAGCGCGTCCTCGCCCGCGTGAAGCGCCGCTTTCCGATGGTTTCGCGCGCGACGGTTTACAACACACTCAACCTCTTCGTTGAAAAGGGACTCGTACAACAGCTCGTCCTGACGGGTGGGCGCGTCGTTTTTGATCCGTGGGTCGAGGACCATCACCACTTCATCGACGAGGCAACTGGGAAGATTCACGATATTCCCTGGGACGCGATCGAGGTAAAGCGCGTTGACCGCTTGAAGGGGTTTGACGTGAGGAAGTTTCATGTGGTTTTGAAAGGGCGTCGCCGCGGGTGAAAGGACGGGGACCGAGCGCGACTCTTTTTTTGATGAGACATTAGACTAATTCTATCAATGGACGCGTTTAAACGCATAGGAGGACGAGAGATGTTGACGATTGGTGACAAGTTCCCTGAGTTCAAGCTTCAGGCCGCGGTGAGCCTCGATGTCGGAAAAGAGTTCAAGGAGATTACAAACGCGACGTACCCGGGAAAATGGCTGGTCGCGTTTTTCTGGCCGATGGACTTTACGTTTGTTTGCCCAACGGAGATCGCAGAGTTTGGGCGCCGCAACAAAGACTTCACGGAGCGGAACGCGCAAGTTCTCGGTGGGAGCACCGACTCGCACTACGTTCATTTGAATTGGCGCAAGGCCCATGCGGATCTCCGCGACCTGCCATTCCCGATGCTCGCTGACACGAAGCGTGACCTGTCGACCGCGCTTGGCATTCTCCACAAAGACAAGGGCGTCGATCTTCGCGCGACCTACATTGTGGACCCGAACGGCGTTATTCGATACGCCAGCGTGAACGACCTCTCGGTCGGCCGAAACGTCGACGAAGTCGTCCGCGTGCTCGACGCTCTCCAGACGGAGAAATTGACGCCCTGCAACTGGAAAAAGGGTCAAGCGACGCTGTAGCGAAATTCGCTTCCGTTTCTGCCTTCCTGCGTTCCTGATGATCCGAGGTTTTCCGCGTCACGCGCCGCCGCGAATAAAGCGTTGCACATCGGGGTTCGTTGACTCGCGAATCTCGCGGACCGTCCCCACGGCAACGATTTGGCGATGGGCGAGCATGGCGATTCGATCGGAGACGTAATACGCCGATTCCATGTCGTGCGTGACGACAATGCTCGTCACGTGCAACTTTTCGTTCAGCGCGACGATCAGCTGATTGACGCGCATCGTGTTGATCGGGTCGAGCCCTGTCGTCGGCTCGTCGTACAGAATGACGTCCGGCTCCATGGCAAGAGCGCGCGCAAGTCCGACGCGTTTTCGCATTCCCCCCGACAGCTCGGCCGGTTTCAATTGCTCGCTCCCGGCGAGGTCGACAAGCGCGAGTTTCTCGGCCACGCGCACCTTAAGCTCGCCGCGCGCAACTTTGGGGTCACGTTCGAGGATCGGGTACGCGACGTTGTCGCCCACCGAGAGCGAATCAAAGAGCGCCGCGCTTTGGAACAACATGGCGATGCGTTGGCGCACGGCCCGCAAATCGCTCTCGCGACTCCCGGTCACCTCGCGGCCGTCGAAAAAGATCTTCCCTCTGTTCGGCGTGAGTAAACCAATGAGCAACTTGAGAAGGACACTCTTCCCGGTCCCGCTGCCGCCGATGATGGTGATGGTTTCGCCGCGCACGATGTCGAGGTTGAGCCCATCATAGATGCGTTTCGGGCCAAACGCCTTCCAGATGTCGATGAAACGAATAAACGTCTCCATCAAAACGCCATGAACAGTTTCGTCAAAAAGAAATCCGAAACCAGAATCGACGTGGATGTCACAACCACGGTGCGCGTTGTTGCGTTTCCAACGCCCTCGGTGCCACCCTCAGCGCTGAAACCCTGATAACAACCGATGATCGCGATGAACATGGCGAAGAAAAACGTTTTCCCGGTCCCAGAAATGACGTCGCTCATCCGAATCGTCTCGAACACCGAATTGATATAAAAGGCAGGCGTCACATCCGAATGTTCAAGGCAAATGATGAACATCGAACCGAGCACGGCAAGGACGTCGGCGAGGATGGTGAGCAGCGGTAGAATAATGAGCGTTGCGAGGACGCGCGGCGCAACGAGTTTGCGAATGGGGTCGGCTCCCATCGACCGTATCGCGTCGAGTTGTTCGGTGACGCGCATGGAGCCGAGCTCTGCGGCCATGCCGCTGCCGATCCGCCCGCCGACCATCAGCGCCGTCAGCACGGGACCAAGCTCGCGAACGATGGCGATCGAAACAACTTTGCCGACGTACATCACCGAGCCGAACCGCATGAGGCCGAACGCAAACTGAACACCCATGACCATGCCGACGGCGAGCGCGGTGACCGACGCGATGCCGACAGACTTCAGGCCAAGCGCCTCAATCTGGTACGCGAGCGCGCGGAAATCCCAAGGCGGCGTGAAGATCGCCACGACCGCACGGCCCGCCATTGTCGCGGTGCCACCTAGGAATTCGATCATGCGGCGAACCGACGCGCCAACTTGTTCCAACGAGCGCGTGAGCGTCATCAGCGTCCCCGACCGCGCGGTGGTGTGAGCGTCGCAAAGCCACGAACAAACGACAAAAAGGCCGCGTCGTCGCCACCGTGAGCCGCGGGGCGCGCCGCAAAGGTGAAGTCGTAGACGCATGCGTCCTTCTTGAGGACCGCTGACGTCAGTCGAACCGGGACGCCGTCGAGCTTGCCGTCGAGCCGCGTCACGAGTGCTTCGCGGCCATCGAGCGAAATCACTTCCTCCGAAAGTTGCTTTCGCTCCGTGAAGCCAAACACGAGGTGATCGCGAAGCGCCGCGAGTGGAACATCATCGGCCTCGCGACAGGTGACATTTACGCCAATCGTGGCGCCGCGGGGCGCATTGTAAAACGAAAGCCCAGCCTCCTGGACGGCGATGAGTTTGAATCCGCTGGGCGCCGCCCCAATTCGAAACCGTGCTTCCCGATTTGAGTAAACGCCGTTTGCAAATTTCCCGTCGTGCGAACAGGCGACCGCTTGAAAGGCAAGGAGCGCGAGAAAAACCAAGGGCATCCGATGCAAATCTTAGCCGCCGGGCGCGGTCACAGCAAATTACGCGGATGGGCTCGGTTCAAGGCGGATCTTTCGCGAGGTCGACGAGGCGGCTGACGGGGATTCGCGCACTGAGGTCACGCAGCCACCGCTTGACGCGGCCGCCCTGCTCCGCCTTCATCTTCGCCGCGCGCAACGACCGGCGCAGCCAATCAACAAGCTCCTTTTCCTCGCGGCTGAATCGATTTTGAAACGAGCGGAGCGCGTCGGCACCCCCCAGGGCCACGACAATCCGCTTCAAAGCCGCCGCCGCAGGTGGCACCGGCCCGAGCGCGATTTGCAGTCGCCGCGCCTCTTCATCAATGAGCCGCTGGGTTATCACAGCCTCGAGCAGCGTCGACCAGCACCCGCCCGTGGGCGTCACTTCTTTTGCGCACGGCGGCTCGCCGATCGCGCGTGCGAGCACCGCCTCTTCGCGAAGCTCAGACAAAAAAATCGGAGCCCCAGCCACAAGCGCCACGACGCGGTCGACAAGAACGCCGCGAACAGGCTCGGACGGTGAAGCGATAACGAGCGCGACGAGAAGACCAGATGCGATCACGACGCCTCCCGGTGAGTTGTCCAGGCGCGCATCACACGTCCAATCGCCTCAAGACCGACGCCCGTTTCCACAGAACTGACGACAACCGACTCACCCACCGCTTTATCGAGCCTCGCCTGCGCCGACAAAAGCGCAGCCCGTCCAAGCTTGTCGGCCTTCGTTGCCACAACGAGCGTGCGTCGGCCGGTCTTGCGCAACCAATCAACGAGGTCGATATCGCGAGCGTCCGGATCGCGACGCGCGTCGACGAGAACCACAACGCCACGAAGGTTCGCCCGTTCGCGCAGATACCGCTCGATGGCGCCTCCCCATTCGGCTTGAACGCTTTGGGCCACCTTGGCAAACCCGTAGCCGGGGAGATCCACGAACGAAAACTCGCGGCGATCGTCGCGCAGTCGGTAAAAGTGGATTTCGCGGGTGCGGCCCGGCGTCTTTGAAACGCGGGCGAGGGATCGACGCCCCGCGAGGCGATTGAGGAGCGACGATTTTCCCACGTTGGAACGCCCGGCGAACGCGACTTCGGCGAGCGCCCACCGCGGCCAATCGTCGGGGTTCAAGGCGGCGCGTTCAAATTCGGCTGACGCAATCGCCACGGCTCACTTATCCGAGTGGGCGATTCGCTTCATCCACTCGATGAAGGAGAACTTGGCCCCGCGAACCGTCGTCGCGGCGTGGCACCTCTTGCACGTTGCCTCGCCGACGTTCTCAAGGCCGAGGTCACGCGCCAACTCCTTGTCCCGCATGATGAACCGCAGCGAATACCACTCGCCGTTTCCATGGCACGATTCGCACGTCACCCCGACGTGAAGGCCGGCGCTTTCAGTCTCTGCGGGCGAGTGACACCGCAGGCACTGGGTGTCGGCGCGCCGATTCGGCGGCAACACGAGGTGCGCCCGTGCATGACGCGACTTCATCCACGAATCGTACGACTTAACGTGACACGCGCGACATTTCTCGGCGCCAACGGGGCTTTGCGCGCGTGATGCTGGGGCCGCGACAACAATCGATCCGATAAAGACCAGAATTGCAACTCGCGCGGAGAGTGCTGCCAACGTTCGTTCCTCTCGCCGGTTTCGGCAAAATTATTTCGATCTATACGACACCGCGCGCGGCGAGGAAAGGGGCTCGTCTCTGCGGGTCAACTCCATATCGGAGATCTTGCAAACCTCGTTCGATTTAAGGGCCACAGATCGCAACGGTACAGTTGTTCGACTTGCAGTCCGAGTTCTGTCCGCACGGCTGTTCGAGTTTCAGCTTGCCGCAGACGCCGCCGTCGCATTCGCCTCCGGCACAATCGGCCCCCTGCTGGCACGGCCAACCCGGCGCGAACCTACAAACGCCGGCGTCAACTGAAGTGCACGTCCGCCCTTCGGCTCGCGAACAGACTCCGCTCGTCCCGCACGTGCAAACGCCCATGCAACTCGGCGCACGCGGATTTCGACACTCGGCTGAAAGACTACACCGGCACATGCCACTGCCACTCGACACGTCACAGCTGCTACCAAATCCTGCGGATCCGCAATCGACCAAAACGCCGCACGGGACGCAAACCCCGCTATCACATTTCGCCATTGTCGGGGTGCAGTCCGAGCCTTGGCCGCACTCTACGCAACCCCCGTCACAAACGCCCGAGTCGCACGATATGTCCGAAGTGCACGCATCGCCATTCGAAATCTTCGGTGCGCAAACGCCGCCGTCCGCGCAGTAATTGCCCGCTGAACACTGTGAGGTCGTATCGCAACCTCCCCAGCACGCGAGCGCGCTTTCGCAGATGAGGCCGCCATCGCACGGCCACGCGCTCGTGGGGATGCACGTCGGGGAGAATCCGTCGCACAGCGGCTGCGGAGTCAACAAGCCACTCATGCACTGTCCGTCACACGGCGGGTTGTTGACGCAGCTTAACGGATTGCCGCATGGCGTCCCCGCGTCTAATACGCGGCAGTTCCCAATCCCATTGCAGGAGTCGTCCGAACAACTTCCTGCGTCGAGCGTGCAGGAACCATGCGGGTCTACGCCCGACGGAACAAAGGCACAGTTCCCAACGGAACCATCGAGGTTGCACGCTCGACATCCGCTGCAATCCCCGATCGAGCAGCAAACATCGTCAATGCAAAACCCCGACTGGCATTCGCCTCCACCGTCACAGCCCGCGCCGTGCGGCCGCGCTCCGCCGTCGAGTCCTCCGTCCATCCCGCCATCCATCCCGCCATCCGCGCCGCCACCATCAGCGCCGCCGTCTGCGTTCGCCAGCCCACCATCACCGCCGTCTTCGTGCTCCGCAACACCACCGTCCCCGCCATCAAGTCCGCCGTCCGCGCCACCGTCTCCAACAGAGGCATCCGGCGAAGTTCCCGCATCGCCCAGCGGAACCCTTGATTTAAGCCCGGTGCAAGCTAAACCGCATAAGAACACCACACCTGTGACTCGCCCGCTCATCGCTTTTCGTCGCTCCCCGCTTCATAATCATGGTGACAATTCAGACTCGTTAATTCAAGTTGCCCGGTCGCAGTTTAACCCCCCAAGAAAATCTGTTGCTTTTTTATAACGATCGTTATAATATTCCATCGCTCAAAGGCTCAAGACACTGAGGTAACACGCATGAATGATTTCGACACCATCGTCATCGGTTCCGGCGCCGGCGGACTCACCGCAGCTCTCGCGCTCGCGCAGTCGGGCCAAAAGGTTCTCGTCCTCGAGCAACATTACCTTCCCGGAGGCTGGTGCCAAACCTTCGCGCTTGAGGGTTACAAGTTCAGCCCCGGCGTTCATTACATCGGCGAAATCGGTCCCGGCGGCCAAATGCGCGCGATCTTCGAGGGGCTTGGGCTTTCGCAGGACATCTCGTTTTACGAACTCAACCCCGACGGCTTCGACCACATCCTCATCGGTGGCGAACGCTTCGACATCCCTAAAGGTCGCGCCGCCTTCGCCGAACGCCTGAAGTCACGCTTCCCGCGCGAGGCCCGAGGAATCGACGGCTACCTCACCACCACGGAGCGACTCGGTCGCGAGCTTGCGACGGCGATGGATATCCAGTCGTGGCGCGACGCGCTGCTCCTCCCGTTTCGCGCGCCCAAGCTCATGCGTTGGGGCCTCTTCTCAACGCAGTCGCTTATCAACAGCCACGTGCGCGACCCAAAGCTTCGTGCGGTCTTCGCGTCGCAATGCGGCGACCATGGCCTCCCGCCGTCGATGGCGCCCGCGCCACTCCACGCAGCCGTTTCGTCGCACTACTTCGGCGGTGGCTTTTACCCGAAGGGCGGCGGCGGTGCGATTCCGCGCGCATTCATCCGTGCGCTGCGGCGGGCCGGTGGCGAAATCCGCGTCCGGACGCCGGTTTCGAGCATCGTCATGGAGGGACGCCGCGCGGTCGGCGTTCGCCTCGCGGACGGCACCTTGCTTCGCGCGACAAACGTCATCTCAAACGCCGACCCACACATGACGTTCGAGCGCCTCGTCGGACGCGAACACCTATCGCGCCGGCTTCGTTCCAAGCTGGCGAAAACAAGCTACTCCATTTCGGCCATCAGTCTCTTTCTCGCCGCCGACGTCGATCGAAAGATTACGGGCGAACACACACCATGGAGGCGTTTTCGTTTGTTAACTGGACGATGTTTCGCGAGTGGGCGACAAGCAAGTTCGGCGACCGACCGGAAGGCTACAAAAAGGTCAAAGCGATTGTTCAGGAGCGAATGTTGCGCGCGGTCGGCAAGATCATTCCGGGTGTCGAAAAGCGCGTTGTGTTCGCGGACGTCGCAACGCCGCTTACCAATCTGCACTACGTTGCAGCCACCGAGGGAAATCTTTACGGCACCGCGAAGACGCTGTCGCATGTTGGCCCATTCGCGTATCAAGTCAAAACGGAAATCCCGGGGCTCTGGCTCACCGGCGCAAGTACCGTCGCACACGGTGTCATGGGCGTCATGATTTCGGGCCTCATCACGGCGCGCTCGATTTTGCGCTGCAGGACGGACGAATTACTCCAACAACATGGTCCAGCGCTTGTTACGCGGTTGTCCGATGCGCCGGATGAAAAGAGCACGCCACTTGACCTCGAGATGGAGCTCCGCGCGAGTGCGTAAGCCGCCCGCGACGGGCAATCCACGGCGCGCGCAACGACGAACTGAGATCATCGCAGCCGCACGGCGCATTGTCGCCAAGCGCGGCGTCGAAGCCCTGACGGTGAGCGAGCTCGAAGCGCGCCTCCACTACACACGTGGGGTCATCACGTATCATTTTCGCAACATGGATGAAGTCGTCGCGGCGGTCTTCCGAAGCGCCATCGACGAGATCGACGCGGCAACGTCGGCCGAGGTCGAAGCGAGCGCGTCTCCCGCTGGCGCCCTCCGCGCCATCGTCCACGCCAATGTCAACGGCTTCCTCACCCACATCGAGGCCACGCGAATCCTCCTCTCGTTCTGGGGACGCCTCGCGATCGATCGTCGCTTTCGCAAACTGAACCGCGACCTCTACGCAACCTACCGCGCGCGCACCGCGAGCCTGCTTCGACTCGGGCACGCCGCCGGCGCCTTCCGCGATGTCGACGTCGACCACATGGCCGCACTCATTGTCGGCATCGTAATTGGCGTCGTCGCGCAGACCCATTTTGATCCGCGCGCCGTCGACCCGGCCGCGCTTGTCGACGAAGCAACCGCGACACTCCTCGCGCGCCTCACCTCGCCTCCATCGCGCTAGCCAAGTTCCGCGTACGGCGTGCGCACAATGCAAAGCCACACTCTTGCGCGCTTGACCGGTGCCGCGGGCCGTCGTTGCCAAGAAATCCAAATCGCTGATACGCTCGCCAGATGAAAAACAAAGCAACGACTGTTAAGGAATACCTTTCCGAACTCCCCGACGATCGACGCAAAGCGTTGAGCGCTGTGCGAAACATTATCGTCAAGAACCTCGACGCTGGGTACGAAGAGGGGATCCAGTACGGAATGATCGGATACTACGTTCCGCATCGCATCTTCCCAGCCGGGTATCACTGCGATCCCAAGCAGCCCGTTCCATTCGCGAGTTTGGCGTCTCAAAAAAACCACATGGCGATTTATTTGATGTCGATATACGGCAACCCTGACGAGGTCGCGTGGTTCAAATCGGCATGGGCAAAAACCGGGAAACGTCTCGACGTCGGCAAGTCGTGTATCCGCTTTAAGAAACTCGACGACCTGCCGCTCGATATCATTGGCGACGCGATCCGACGCGTTCCCGCCAAAGCCTTTATCGACCGCTATCGCAAATTCGTCGATCCAAGAAAATAGGGATCCGTCGCGCCCCGATGGCCGTCCGGATCGCGTCGAGCCAAATCTCTGAGCCGAACTGAACACGGAGGCGCCATCCGCGCGTGACCTTTGCGCCAGCCGACTGATAAAGATCCGCGGCGATGCGTTCTCTGCCCGCCCCCGACCCCGCCCCCATTCGTCTCGCGACCGAACAGCGTCGCGTCGCAGTCATGGCCGCGCCGGTCGTCGTCTCGCAGGTCGGCATGATGCTGATGGGCTTCGTCGACACGATCATGGTCGGCCACGTGAGCACGCTCGATCTCGACGCCGTCGCCATCGGGAACACGTACGCTTTCGCCTTTCTCATCTTGGGACTCGGCACGCTCATCGGCCTCGATCCACTCGTCTCGCAAGCGTTTGGCGCCGGACGTCCGCGCGATTGCGGCGAGACCTACCAACGCGGTCTCGTTGTCGCCGGACTTCTCACGCTGCCGATGCTCGCCGTGTTCGCCATCGCGGAACCAATGCTCCGCCTCTTTGGTCAACCACCAGCGATCGCCGAACGAGGCGCGCTTTACGTTTACGCCCTTATGCCGGGAATCCTTCCATTTTTCGTGTTCGTCGCAACGCGCCAATTCCTGCAAGGGCTCGGCATGATGCGCCCCGCAATGGTCGTCGCAATCGCCGCCAACATCGTCAACGCCGGCGCCAACTGGGTTCTCATTTGGGGCCACCTCGGCTTTCCCGCTCTCGGCTCGACGGGGTCAGGCATCGCCACATCGTTTGCGCGCCTCTTCCTTGCGGCCGCGATTCTCATGTTTATCGCGCGCTCGCCCGCGCTCAAGCCGTACCCGTGGCGCCTCACGCGCGCCGCCTTCGCCGTGCGCCCGCTCTACGCGCTACTCCGCGGCTCGTTCACGGTGGGCGTCCAATACGGCATCGAGGTCTGGGCATTTTCCGCGGTCACCGTCATGATGGGCTGGCTCGGCGAAACCGAACTCGCCGGACACCAAATCACACTCAACCTTCTCGCACTCGCGTTCATGGTTCCCGTCGGAATCGCGAACGCAGCATCGGTCAGCGTCGGTCACGCGATCGGTCGCCACGATCGCCCGGGTGCGCAGCGCGCCGCCAAAGCCGCGCTCGTTCTCGTCCTTTGCACGGCGACCGTGTCAGCGACCCTGTTCGCGCTCCTCCCCGGTCCCATCGCACGCCTTTACACACCCAACGCGCACGTCATCGACATGGCGATGGCGCTCATCCCGCTCGCCGCGCTCTCGCAGTTCGCGGACGGTGTCCAATCGGTCGGCTTCGGCATCCTTCGCGGCGCCGGCGACACGCGCCTCCCATTTCTTTTCAACATCTTCGGCTATTGGGTGATCGGCCTTCCCATCGCGTACGTCTGGACGTTTCACGCGCGCGGCGGCCCGCAGGCACTTTGGTGGGGCATCTCGATCGGCCTCGCGTTTGTCGCCATCGGGATCGTGCTCCGCGTTCGCGCCACGCTCGCGCGCGCCACGCGAATCATTTCATGATTTCCACAGGCCCTTAATCCTCGAACCGCGGCCCCTTCAAGACCTTAAGCTTCCACATCTTCGAGAGCCACTCGTCCCACGTAAAAAACGCTTTCGTGATTTCGTGCGTCTGCGCCACCCACGGGTCGATCACGAAACCGGACTCCTTCGTTTTGCCCGTAAGGAAAAGCGCGACCGCGTGGTGCTCAAACACGTTTCCGACAACGAGCCTCTTCGCGGTCCATAGAATCCCCGGCCGCTTCATCGTGTCGTTGATCGCCGACATCGTCGCGCCCTGCATCGCCACGCACCCGCGCTCGTAGTTTTCGCCCTCACCGAGCGCCTTGCCATACTGGAACAGCGCCTTGAAGCTCTCGTTCAGATTCGAAAGCGACCCGTTGCTGTAGTAATCCGCGACCGCCGACGGGTACTTGATAATGTAATTCTTCACGCCGTTC
The DNA here is from genome assembly GCA_016192705.1 of Deltaproteobacteria bacterium. GTDB lineage: Bacteria > Myxococcota > JACPTQ01 > JACPTQ01 > JACPTQ01 > JACPTQ01. The sequence continues at coordinate 57,406 of JACPTQ010000057.1, forward strand.
GTAAACGCATTCAGGATGATCCACTTCTGTCGGTCCGCGTCGTTCGGCAAAGCTTCAGGCGCCGGCGGCACGGGCGGCGGCGGCGTTGTGGTAGCCCCGCCAGATTGGGTCGCACCTTCAATCGATCCCTTAAGACAAACCGCGGCCGACCGTTTGCCGTCGGTATTCTTGAGGTAGACCGCCGATTCGACAGCGCCGCTCGTTTGCATGAAACAGCCCTTGACGGTGTACGTGCCTTTGTTTGGCGCCGCGTTGTCGTAAGGCGCAACCGACGTTCCGCCCGCAAGCACCAGAAATGTCCGCTTGTACGCGTCGTGCTTCGTCGACGGCAGCTTCTTTCCTGTTGCCCCAAACGTCCACGTGCAGACGCGCCCCGCATCGCCGCAAAGCGTCTCCGCCACGCAACTCCCGAACGCTACATTCTTGAGCGTCGGTCCGCCCGTTTGCTTCGCCGGCGCGACTTTCACGCGCTCGCACTCCGGCGGCGCCGCCGCCGCATCGCCACGGAGCCCGAGCAGACCACCGAACGCAACAACAACTGCTGTCACCAAACTCAAGATTTTAGCCACCATGAATCGTCCTCCATTTCTGATTTTGCCGCCTTTGCACAATAAGAGCAAACACCGCACCAATCACACGAGGCGAGCGGCCTCGGGAATCCGCCGTAGAAAACGCCCGCGTAACGTCGCGCGACGTCGCCGTGCGACGCCCGTCCCGCTTTGAATAAAGTTGACATTGGCTACGTCTAATTGAAAAAAAGGGAGGCCCGATGAAATCTGGAATCCGTCTGGTGGTCGCCGCCGCAACAGTCGGCGTCTCCGCAAACGCTTGGGCCCACGGAACGTTTACGACGCCAACGCCGTCCTACGACGTGAAGAGCCAATTTCGGCAAGCCTGCAACTATGGCCCCGGCGCCAAAACGACCACAACGATCGGCCCCAAAGTTCCTTCAGGAAACGCGCTTCCCTTCAACCACATCATCGTCCTCATGATGGAGAATCGGAGCTTCGATCATTATTACTCCGCCCTCTCGAAGCCTGAGTTCTACGGAAATCAAATCGACGTCGCCGATGACACGTTCTCAAATCCCGACCCGACGACTGGCGCCCGAGTAAACCGGTACCGCGAATCGCGTTACTGCATCAAGGACACGCCGCACAACTGGGACCCGGTTCACGATTCGTGGAACCAGGGCGCAATGGACGGCTTTCTGAAAGCGGCGAATCCCAACGGCGCCCGCGCACTCGGTTACTACACCGATGCCGATCTCCCGTTTTATTACTGGCTCTCGAACACGTTCTCGATCAGCGACCGCTACTTCTCGTCGGTCCTCGGTCCAACGTGGCCGAATCGATGGTTCGTTTACGGCGCGACCGCGTGGGGGCGCACCAAAACGCCCGACGAACCGGTGGCTGGCGATGAGCTGCGACGAAGCCCGCACATCGTAAAGCGCATGAGGGATTCCGGTCGAACGGTGAAGTTCTATCGCGACGGGGCGATCATGTGGCCGACGGCGGGGTTTGCGGATCTGACGATGAACGGCGTTCCGGCGAGCCAATTCGCGAGCGACGTGGCGAACGATCGCCTCGCCAACCTGACGTACATCGACCCAAACTTCATGCTGAGCCCCCACGGTCTCCCCTCCAACGCGCTCGACAGCGACGAACACCCTCCGGCCAACATTCAAAAGGGGCAAGCGTTTATTCGCGGGATCGTCGCGACGCTGATGAGCACCCCGAAGGTTTGGAAAAAGACCGTCCTTTTCATCACGTACGACGAGCACGGTGGACTGTACGACCACGTCGCGCCGCCGCCGGCGTGCGATCCCCGAGGGCCGAACTCATCGGGAAAAAGCTTCGACCGTTACGGCGTTCGAATCCCGCTCATCGTCGTTTCTCCGTTCGCCAAGAAGCACTACGTGAGTCATAGGGTCACTGACCACGCGAGCATCGTGCGTTTCATCGAAAACCGATTCGGCCTGGGCGCGCTCACGAAGCGCGACGCCAACGCGTGGCCGCTCCTCGACATGTTTGACTTCAAAAATCCGCCGCACCTGACGCCGCCGGCGCTGCCAGCCTCCCCGATCGATCCCGCGCAGGAAAAATGGTGTCGCGAAAACGATCCCGGGGTCGGCGCAGCATCAACGACGCCGCCGGTGACGACTTGTTCTGAAAAAGACCGGGAACCGAACGGGAGTATGCGACAAGCGATCGAGCTGCCTGCGCTCAAGTCGTACCCTCGGGTCGATCAGACGCTGAAAGGGACGCTGCGCGGAAACATCGACATGGATGTGTTTCGTTTCGACGGCACCCAAGTCCCGCTACACCAGCCGATTCCGACAGCCACGATAAAAACGGCTGGCGTTGATTATTGCATGTTCGTCGTTTGCAAGAAGGGCGTGACGCAGCTCGTCGGCTGTCCCGCGGGAACGCGAGTCAAAGGCGCTTTTGTCGGCATGGGTAAGGGCTGCTGCCGCGACAAGCCGGGGCAGCTCTCGGTCAACTTCAATTGTGTCGGGACGACCGACGAATCAGCGACGGTGTTCATGCGCCTCGAGCAAACCGAAAACCGCTGCACCGACTATGAAGTGACCTACCGGTTTTAGAAGGGTGCGGAAAAAGGTCGGTTTTTCAGGTTGCTGAAAAACGCCCGCCGCGCGCTCCGGTTGGCTCCGCAGCTCCGCGCTCGCAGACCTTTGGGTCTGCTCGCTCTTCGGGCGTTTCCATAAGCCAGCGGAAACCCACGCGTTTCAGATGCGCCCTCAGAGTCGCTGCTGCACCAACCGTGCGCGCGGCGGGCGTTTTAGTCACCCCTCATGGGCTTCAAGGCGTTTTTCAGCAACCTGCTAAGGATAAAGTCCGAGCTGATGCAGGTGGCCGATGCCAAACACCTGTCCGACCTCCCACAAGAAATCGGGGACTGATTTATAGCTGTCGAGCTCAACCGCCCAGCGGTTGTCGTACTTCGAAAGCGGATCGCAGGTCGGCGCCACGTTCTGGTCGCAATCGGGCTTCGGCGTCCCGACGCCACCTTCCGGCGTAATCTGCTTCATCGCCGGGTCGCTCACGATAACCGGCGTCCCGTCGGGGTGCCGCACAACCATCGGCCGTCCAAAATCGTTGTGCCCCGCGACGAAGCCCGGCCGCGCCGGGAACACCGTCGTGTTCAGCTTGTACGCCTTCGCCGTCAGCGTGTTCGCCCACTCGACGACGCGCGCCGCAATCCCCTTCTGCACGATTTTGCCGCCCGTGCAGGCCGCGCCCGCGCCAAACAAGCACTCCGTGCCGTACGTCCGCGCGAAATAAACCGTGCCCGACACCGGGTCCTGCCACTCGATCCGATTCGCGATCCCCGGGTCGGTGTTCGCGCCAAGCTTGTAAAGTTCCATCATGTCTTTCCACTGCGCATGCTCATTCGCGAGCACGAGCGCAAGCGAGTACACGATGACGAACTTTTGAACTTCCCAACCGATCTCGGGATCGACCGGCAACATCTTCGCTGGCGCGTCCGGGTGCAAGGCAAGCCCGCTCCCTTCAGGTGCCGCGCACGCGTTCCGACCGTTGCTCGCGAAACAAACCTCCGGCCCATTTCCCGGCCACCAGCTCGTCCAACCCATCGGTCGCGACGGGAAACCGCTGATGTCAGCGAGCGGTCGGTTCCCCATGTCGGCCGCAACGAACGGCGCCATCGCCGCCTTGTCGCCCGTGAGCGAATTCGCCACAACGCGCCGCCACCCGTCCGGGAAAATGTCGGCCATACCGTTCGCGCGCGCACGCGCATCGACGAAATCGCCGCGGCTCTGGCTGATAAACCGGTCTTCCGAAATCGACAAGTGGAAGATCGAATTGATCTTGTCGTAGTAGCTCCCCGCGTTTTGTACGTAACGCGAATCGTAATCGCCGTGCTCGTCGGACAGCGAATTCTCGATCGGTCGCCCGCCGATACCGACGTCGCGCAAATACCCGGTCGTGCCGTTTGGAACCGTGACCACGCTTCGCCCCGACGGCCCATCCGGGTCTTTCGTCGATCGCAGCACCGGGTCCGCAAACCCAGCCGCACGCTGAAAGTGCGGGCCGTCTTCCGGGCGCGCGAGTTGCCGCGTCAGGTGGTCAAACGCGATGCTCGCCGCCAAGACCTGCTCCTTCGCCGTCTCATTGATGATCGACGGCCAGAGCGTGTCCCACGAATACCCGGCCGCGGCCGCAAAGTTCTTGTAGATGTTACTCAAGAACGCGATGCCGCCCGAGATATTGACGAGCTTCTCGTTGTAGCGCCCAAACGACCGGTCGGCCGCCCCACGCACGCTGAACGTCGTTCGGTTCCGCCGGAAGTTATCGAAGATGTGGCGGTTCTCTTGTGTCGTAATGAGGAACATCGCCTGCTCGTACGGGTCGGCGCCGTTGTCGTGCCGGAACGCCGAAACGTTGCCGGTGTCGGCCCAGTGATCGGTCGCAAAGTGATACGGGACGCGAAGCCGCTGCGCCGTCGCTTTCTCAACGCTCGGCCCGCCGCGGTAGTAACCACCGCCCTTTTCCGCAGCCGTCGGCATGCGCAGGTCTTCCCACGCAACGTAATCGACCGGCATCTGCCGGCACTTCTTGTACGCGCCATCGACCGCGACAACTTTCCCGTCGAGCACCGCGTCCCATTTTCCGTCGACGTCCTCGCGCCACCACGACGGCGCTTGCGCCGCGATCGGGTAACAATCCGAGATGAGGCCGTACTCCTTTTGAAGTTGCGAGTAATGGAATTCATCCGGGCCCTGGAACCCAGCGACCGAATAACGCAGCCCGATGAGCCCACCGAACGTGTCGGTGACATTCGTCACACCAACGCCGATCCGGCTCCCCGCAACGATATCCGGGCTCTTGTAAACCGCGACCGTATCGCCGTACGAAAGCCGCGCCGACGCGAAATCCCAAATCCCGAGGCCGATCATGTCTTGCGACAAATCGCCCGGATAATCCATGACCGACGACTGCATGAACATCCAAATGAGTTGGTTCTGTTCCTCGGGCGTGACCGGGTCGTAGTAGCGCGGGCCCACGCACGACGCGCCATCCGACGCATCGGTGCACGGTGTCGTCACGGCGCCGTTCTTCGTGCGGAGCTGCCAGTACTGCGGGCGATAGTGGAGCGCGCCATACGAGCTCACGAAGTTGTGCCGCATCCCGATCGAGTGCCCCATCTCGTGCGCGATGACCGCGTAATGGAACCGCCGCTTGAGGTAACGAATCATATTCTCAGTCCGTGCGCGCGCCTGGTCCGCGTTTTCACCCTGCGCCACCGGGAACTTCTTCTTCATCGCGTCCGCGATGCCCGTCAGCGCCGACGCTTCGGGCGCCTCACGCACGATGCACGCGCCGCGCTTCGCCAGCGAATTCTCGCGCGCGTTTCGCAGCTGCGACAAGAGCTTCGGGTTGTTGAGCTGGAGCGGCGAAGCGAGCTGCTTCACCGTGCCCGTGACCGGCAAGTTCCCCGGCACGCCCGCGAGCTGCAACATCGGCGCGTTCAAGAGTTTCGCCTCAACCGGCGTTCCGCGCGCCATGTTCAGCCGGGCATCGATCGCCGCCTGCATCGGCGACGGCACATCGACATGCGCCGCGATATCGAGCACCTGCTTCTTCGCCTCCTGCATCTTCTCCTTAACCTCGGCCGACAATCCGCGCTCGACCACCTGCGTAAACGCCTCCGGCGCGAGCTTCGTCGCCGCCGCAAGCCGCTTCGCAACATCGGCCTTCGTCATCGTCGGGAGCGCCGCGACCGTTCCGCCGCTCACCTTCTCGGCCTCAACCCAGTCGTGAATATATTTTCCATTCGTGATCGACTCGACCGACAGCTCGCCGTTCATGTAGCGCACGAGGTCCGCGAGCCCCTGCACCGCAAGGTCGGTCACGTGCGTCCAGATGTTGATGCTCGCCGCGATCTTCTCGCCCGAGATCGGATCGTCCGCATCGACCATGATTCCCCACGCCGACGGCGTCTGCGGCTTATCGATGTTCAAGACCGTGTGATACCGCAAATCGCCCTGCCGCGGCGCGAGCCCTCGCTCGCCGCACGCCGGGCCATCCGCCTCGATGACCGGGTTGTGGCAAAGCACGATGACCGCCGGCGCCTTCAAGAGCGCCGCAATCGCCTTCAAGTTCGGGTCGGTCGCCGGCTTCCCTCGCTCCGTCGCGAGCTTCGCGACATCGGCATCGACGCCCGCCTTGCACGCATCCGACCAACCCGTCTTCCGATTGCACGCGTCCAAATTGCGCGCGACCTGCACCGCGTCGTCGTAATCGTCCTGCTGCCCCGACCACATCGGGAAGCTGTTGTCGCAATCGCTTCCGCCCGCACGCCGACACTCGACAAGCCGCGACACCTGCACCGCCGCCCGCATCGCGATGTCCCACTCCTGCACCGCCCAATTCGTCGCCTCAAACAAGTCCTCGTCGGTCGTGTTGCCGTTGATGTACCAAGGGATCGTCTTTTGCGTCCGCGCGCGCGTCGGCAACGTGCACTTCCCCTTGAACACGTCGCAGCGCGACCCGCCAATTCCGACCGCCGCTGTCACCGCCTCGCACTCATCCGCCGTGCCGTTCTTCGGGTTCACGTCGCGATTCGGGTCGGCGCTTGGATTTCCCGTCGGCGCGACCGTGCTTCCGCGGGTTGCGCAGGCCACTTCGCCCGTCATCGCGACCGGGTCGGCGTAGTAGTGGCTCCGCTCCCACAAGTTGTAGCGGCTGGCAAACCGGAACCACTTATTGTCGACCATGCCGTATTTGCGGTCGTAGCCGTAGTAGTCCTGCGTGAAAAGCCCGTGCGCCTGGAATCGATAACCGTCCCAATCGGCCGGCTCGTAGTCGTTGTCAACGACCTTGCGGAACGAGTAGCGCAGCGTCAGTTCAACCGGGTTGCAATTCCCGTACGGCGCCGTTCCGCCCGCGAATTCGGCCGGCAAATAGCACGACGGGAATCGCTCGATGCCCCAACCGAGCGCCGACAAGTCGATCGTCTGCGGCTTCGCAAACGCCTTGACCGTCACATCGAAGTAGCTCTTGTCGAGGTCGAAGTGCGGCGCGTCGGGGTGTTTGTCGTCGGTGATCGCGTACGGAATCGACTCGTACGAAATCCCACCATAGATCCCCATCATCGACAGCGTGTCGAAATCGTACGTGTCGGTCGCCAAGTTCTGCGACCAGTCGACGCGCATGTTCGCGCGCTCGTACCACGGGCGGTCGCTCGAATTCTCTTCGAGGACGTTGTACGCCTCGCCAGTCGTCGAGTTGTACGCGCGGCGAATATCGAAGTGCGACGTGATGCGATAGCTCGCGACGATCTGCCCGTCGTTCGACGCCTTCTTCTTGAGGCCGTTCATCGCGTTGCCCTTGCCGTCGGTCCCCTGAATCCGTTCGTACGCGAGTCGCGCGTTCAAGTACGTCTCCGTGATTTCCCACTTGATGCGCGAAACCGGCTGCGCGTAGGTCGACGTGAAAAGCCCGTCCTGCGCCGCGCCGTACCCAACGTCGACGACAACGCCCCGCATAAAGAACTCGGGATCATCGCCCGTGTCGCGCAAATCGGCGCCAACAAAAAACGATTTTTCGAGCGCGGCGACCTGCACGCGGTTAATCGCTGGCCGCTGCTCCGCACAACTTGCCAGCGCGGCCACCACAACCAACCTGAGCGTCAGAGTCTTTGTCGATGTTCTCATCTGCATCTCCTTGCTTAGCGAGTCCGCCGCCCATCAAAGAGGGCGACCAAATGATCGAGAGCAACTGTGGTCGAGAGCGAAATCTCCGAAAACCGGTTGATAAACGGCGTGTAGTACGTGCCGTCCGTCGCGAGCTGCGGGTTGAACGTCGAGATCCCGAGCGCCAGCGAAAACGACGGATGGAAGTCGTACGAAAGTTCGATGCCGTAAAGCATCGACGCGCGGTGCGAGACATCGTTGCCGTTCGTGCCGACCGCGACCGTGGCTCCACCGGAGAGTGTCGCGGTGGCCGGCGTCAAGTCGTAAAGGAACGAGTTGTAAACTGCGACAAGGAGCCCGAGTTTCAGCTTCGAGCCGAGCGAAAGATCCGCGGTGAACGCGTTTGAAATCGCGTGGCTCGGATTCCGAACGCCTGTGTGCAGGTACTGCGCACAATCGCCGCCCGCCGCGCCGCAGTTCGCAATCGTCGGCGATTCGTACTGCACCGTCGTGTATTTGTTGAGGCTCTTGGTGTAGCGAAACGCGTAACCCAAATCGAGCTCAACGGCCTTGCCGAACTTGATGTTCCGCCCAATCGTGAGCCCCGGGCTCACACCCATATATAAGGAGCGCGCTTGCGACGCCTTGCTCGTTGGGAGCACGAAGCGAATCGACGGCGTGAACGTGAGCCCCGTCGCCTTCTCTTTGATCGCGCCATAAACCGCGTCGAACTGAATGTCGGCGAGCTGCGGCTCTCGGTACGTGTTCGTGTCGTCGGAGTCCGTCATTTCGACCGCGAGGTCGACCTTGAGGCGCAGCGAAAACTTATCGGCGAGGTAAAGCCGCGGCGAGAATCGGAAGAGCCAGTTGTAATTCGGGTTGTACGTCGGCTCGGCGCCCTGATTCAGCGACGTCACCGAGAGCCCGTGCGACCACGCGACCGTCGATCCCCGAAACGCGTACCCTTTAACAAGGTCTTCGGCCGTAACCGCTTTTTTCTTTGCCGTGGCCGCTGCGCCCGCTCCCGCAGCCGTATCCTCACCGGCAACTGCCGCTGGAATCGAGAGTCCCCACAGCGCCGTGGCAACCAAGAAGTGTTTCATCGCATTCCCTCGCCGCCCATCAGAAAATGGGGTCTTTTGACCCCAAGAATTGGTGGGGTCGCGCTCTGCAAGCAGGCGCTCCCCATTTTCGCCACGCGCTTAGCCCACTGGGCTTCGCACCAATGTGGCGAAAATGAGCCCGCCAGATTGCCAGAACGACGCGAAGTCGTCAATAGCAACACTCGCCACACCGAATCGTTAGGAAACGCACAGTTCATTGGGCCTGCGAATCCTCCATTCCCAGCACGGGACCAGCTAATTGAGCCCCAGCCACGCCCCTTGTGGTCAAATGTGAGCAAACTTCGCACCAGAACCAATCAGCTGCCGGTGCCTTGCGATGGGTGCTACACCGGTGATACACTCGTCCTCGAAGGGTGGGCGCAATGCCAACAGCGAAGAAACGAATCAACATCACTGTAAACGAAGAGGTTTACGAAGCGCTAAAGCGCCTTGCGAAAACGCGCGACAAACCGGTTGCGGGAGTTGGGTTAAGCCTCATCGAGCAGTCGCTTGAGTTTGAGGAGGACCGGTTTTTTTCGCGGGTCGCCGATGACCGACTTGGCCGACAAGAAAAGAGAATCCCGCACAAAGACGCTTGGGATTGATCCACCGAATCGAATACCTTGAGAGCGTCGTTCGTGATGACATCCCTAAGCTCTCGCACGCGGCGAGGATCCAAATCCGAAAAGCGATTGAATCCAAGCTCACATCACACCCGATCGAATTCGGGAAACCGCTTCGGTACAGCCTCAAAGGCGCGCGGAGTCTCAGGGTCGGCGATTACCGCGTCGTCTACAAGATCGAACCGTCCGATGTCGTGCTCATCGTCAAAATCGGACACCGTCGCGAGGTTTACGAGTCCACTTAGCAGCGCGGTGGATTCGCTGATTCTGTGTCGAGGGGTTACGTCTCTTATCCTTCGCCTGTCGATGTTCCTTCCTTTAGATGCGCATCAAGCCGCTCGAAAGTTCCGCCCCAACCCTGACGCATGCTATCGAAGCCATCCCGGAACGTCTTGGCCTCAGCCTCCGTGGCCTCGAACGCGCTCCACTTCAGGGTGATCAGAGTCTTGCCGCCGACATCGGTGAAGAGCACGGTCGAGAGCATCTGCTGCGGCCAGGTGGGCGCCAGAGGATGGCGCCCCAAACCGCCCTCCTTATCGGAGAAGGCGCTGATGAAGACGAGACGTTCGGGCGCCACGATCTCGCGCAAGGTCCACTTGCCCCACACCTCGACGCCGGCATAGCGCATTCCGTAATGGTAGATACCGCTCGGGCGCAGGTCGAGCCGAGCGTGGATCGACTCGGACCCCTTCGGCCCGAACCAGGCCTTGAGCTGCTCCTCGTCGGTCCAGGCCTTCCACACACGCTCCCGCGGCGCGTCGATAAGGCGGGTGATGACGAACTCGCTGTCGGAGGCGGCTTCGGTCTTCTTTATGTCGTTCATGTGTTTGATCTCCTTTCGATGTGGTCCACGACGATTCGGCGTGGGCGCGCGGTAATCAGGCTCACGGGTTCTCCTTTAGAAAGCGCTCGAGAGCGTCGAGCCTCTCGTTCCAAAACTTGCGGTGATGCTCGATCCACAACTGCGCCTCGCGTATCCGCTTCTCCTCTAGGCGGCAATGATGTTCTCGCCCCTCCTTCTTGCGCGAGAGCAGGCCCGCCTTTTCGAGGATGCGCATGTGCTTTGAAATGGCCGGCGCGGAGACCTTGTACGGCTTCCCCAGCTCAGAAACCGTGGCCTCGCCGGTTGCCAGGCGCGCGAGGATGCCGCGGCGGATCGGGTGGGAAAGAGCGCCAAACGCAAGATCCAAGTGCCGCTGATTATAGTTAACCATTAAGTTAACCATAGCTGGCGGCCGGGCGGCTGTCAATCGGCGGCGGCGGTCGCTGCGCCCATTTCCCTTTCCGCCCACCCCGAGACTTGATAGCGTCTCGCGCCGAGGTTAGGAGGAGCCTGGAGATGATGACGCTCACGAGGCCGGGGCCAGTGCTCGCGACGCTCCTGGTTGTGGCTGGCCAGCCGGCCTGCAAGGGGTCGCCGGCCGCGCCGCCCCCGGTGTGCGACCTCGCGGGCCTCAGGAAGGCGGACCAGGCGCTCGAGAAGGTCGACCGCCGCCAGCGCTCTGCCCTCGCTGCGGCCGGGCTCGCGGAGGCCTGCCCGGCGCTGCCGACGGCCGCATCGCGCGTGCTCGACGCGCTCGCGAATGGCGGCGACCCAGCCCACATGTTCGCGGTCGTCGCTCAAGGCGTCGCGGGCAATGTCGCCGTGTGGAACGTGGCGTGTCCCGGAGGGACGCGGGCGTTCGAAAGCGTCGCCGCGTCGCCGCCCGAAGACAAGTCGAAGGCCCTGCTCGCGGCCTGCAAGCTGGAGCGCGGAACGGCGTTCGCGACCCGGGCGGAACTCGAGGCCGCCCCGAATCCCAGACTGCTCGCCGCCCTCGTCATCCACCAGCTCCTGCGCGACGGAAACGTGGAGGCGGGGTCGGCACGCAAGCTTGCCCGGGCGCTGCTTGGGCTGTAGCGGCCCCAGGACGGCGCCTCGCAGATAATGTCAGCAACGCCAAAACCGGAAGAGCTGACAGCCAATAGTTAATAGTCAACAGTTATGAGAAACACGAAGTCCCGACGAACGACCAAGGTTCCGAACTCTTAACTGTCAACTGTGAGCTGATGACTGTCGACTAGTTCAGCCGTGACTCGAGCTGCCACAAAACGCGCAGCGTCTCGCGAATCTCCTTCGCATCGCCCGCTTGCGGCTGCATTTCGAGGTAACGCGACAGATCGGCAACGGCCGCCGAATAGCACTCGAGGCGATACGAAATCATGCCGCGGTCGCGCACCTCTTCTGCGTCGTCGGGCGTCACGAGAAGAAGTCGCGCAACTTGCGCGAGCGCGCGTGGAAAATCGTTCGCCTTCAAGTAAATTTCTTTCAGGTTGAGCAACAATCGCGCGACCATCGACCGCCGCGTCGCCGATTCGAGCATGCGCGGTGTGTATTCGACGTTCCCACCGAACATCGACTCGAGACGTTTTCGGCAGTCGTCCTCGTCGAGCAACTCGCCCTTGTTGAACGGGTCGATGAGGATGTCGCCATCCTCCGTTTCATGCTTCACAAGAAAATGCCCCGGAAACCCAACTCCCTCAACCTGAAATCCGACGCGCGCGGCGACTTCCATGTACGCGATCGACAGCGTGAGCGGAATCCCCGTGTGGCGCGCAAGCACCTCGTTCAGGTAATTGTTGCGCGGGTCGAAATAGTCCGACTCGTTTCCCTCGAATCCCTGCACTTCAAACAGGTACCAGTTCAGAATCCCAATGATGGCGTGCGGATCCGATTCTTCCGCCACACGGTCAGCGATTTCGAGGGCCATGTCGTCGAGTTGGCGTATCGTGCCGGTGATATCGAGATTCGGATACTCCTCGGCGGCGATGATGAGCGCCACGCGCGCCAGGTTGATTTCGTCGTCGTCGTCACGCGCAAGTTCACGCGCCAAGCGGCGACGAAGGCGTGTCTCGTCGGAAACGGCCACTTTTGCACGGGCGGACATCGCGGCATTTGACTCGCGACAGCGCGTCCATGTCAAGGAATTTCGGCCGCGATCAATCGACCTCTGCCGCATCACCCGACCGCTTGTAATGTAGCCACGGTAGCTACATAATAGATACATGAAAACCGCGGGCATTCGCGAGGTCAAGAATCAACTGAGCAAGTACCTCCGGCTCGTTGCGGACGGTGAAATCGTTCTCGTCACCGATCGTGGAAACGTCGTCGCGCAGCTCGCTCCACCGCCAGTGTTTTCGGCCCAGGCCGCCGAAACCGACCTGGAGGCCCTCCAGCGACTCGCGCGTCTCGGGAAGGTTCGCCTCGCGCGCCCGGGCGTCAAGTTCGTCCTGCCGCGCTTTCCGCCGCTCAAGGCGCCCGTCGACCTCGCCAAGGCGCTGCGAGACGTACGCCGCGACAAGATTTGATTTATTTCGATTCAAGCCTCTTTCTGTCAGTCTACCTCTCGCAATCCGAAGCCGACCGCGCGCGCGGGATAATCGCTTCGGCCGACGCAAAGAGCTCTTCGTGGCTCCTCGCCATAGAAGTTCCAATCGTCTTGCGGCGATCGCTCGGTTCCCAAGAAGAAACCAGGCTCATATCGGCGCTCTCTTCGTTCGATTCAGTCCTTGAGGGAATGGCGTTGGTTTCAAACTTGCCTGAGATCGCAGCGCGAGTTCGCGCCGACCCTCGATTCGCGCAATGCCGCGCGCTCGACGCCATTCATGTTGCGTCTGCGCTGCTCTTACAAGAGGAAACCGGCCGCACCGTTCGCTTCGCCACATTCGACGACGATCAGCGGGCACTCGCGACCACGAGCGGTCTCGACGTCCTGTAAGGATACCGTCAGCGCGCCGTCACAGCTTTAGCCGCGATGCGATTTCTTATACGGACAGCCGTCATGAGATCCCAGCGGCCGACGCGGAACATCGCGCCACCATCGGCTCCACGGGAGATCTTGTTCACGGCTTGGATGAAGCGGATAAAAGATGCGGCTGTCGCACTTGCCGCTCTCGCCCCCGACGAGGAGAAGCGCCTCTGCTCCGCTGTTGTTCAAGAAGGTGTGTGAAATCCCGGTGCCAGCTGGAAATGCTGCGAGGTCGCCGACCTCCATGCGGTGGAGCTCGCCGTCGATCCACGCATCGACCTCGCCTTGCAGCACATAGACGAACTCCTCTTCGTTTTCCTCCGCGTGAGGCCATGATGTTCGTTGGCCCGGCTCGAGGCGCTCGACGTGGAGCCCGATGCGGAGGAGCCCTGCGACGCGGCCGATGGCGCGGCCATGCGACAGCACCTCGTCGCTGTTCGGATAGCTTCCCGCTTTCTCGGGAACGTCGCGGGCCGAAATAATAAACGGCGGGCGCCGGATCGCTTCTTTTTTCATTGTGCGCGACTATAGGCCGCCATCGCGCGTTTGGGAAACGCCGCCGGGCCGCAAGAGTCCGCGCAAATTGTACTGGAGGATTTCCTCGGCGAGTGTTTCGCGCGGCAAGTCGTTTGGCTTCATGATGCCGTGGTAGAGGACTTCTTTCATCGTCCCCAAGATGCAAAGTGCGACGACGCGCGGATCGCACGGGCGCACGATGCCGCCGTCGATGCCGAGTCTTAGCGCGCCTTCGATGAGCGCGAGGAGGCGTGCGTAAAACGAGAGCAGCTTTTCGTCGCACTCTTCGTCGAGGCCGACGGCTTCGCTGAGCAAGATTTTGCCGAGGCTGCGGTGGAGCAAAATCGCATCGATGACGCGCGTGGCGTTGCCGCGAATCTGTTCGAGAACGGCGTCGGGGCCGCGCGAGACGTCGATGCGGCGCACCTGCGACCGGATGATTTCGAAGAATTTATCGAGAAGCTGCTCGAAGACGTGGCGCTTGCTTTCGAAGTAAAGATAAAATGTGCCGCGCGCAACGCCGGCGCGGTCGATGATGTCAGCGATGCCGGCGCCGTGATAGCCGAGGCGCGCGAAGACGTCTTCGGCGGCTTTGAGGATTTCGGTGCGGCGTTGTTCGCGATCCATGGTCACGCTTCCTGCGGCCACGTCGCCGCGATGTCGCGTGGGGACTGGCCCGCTTCGACGGCGAGCCGAAGCGCATCGCTGCCCGCGAGTTGATCGAGCGCATGAATGTGAGGCGCAAATTCGTACGGCTCAGTGCGCCATGCGAAGGCTGCACCGCCTTGCGCGCGGGCGACCACCAAAAGGGCGACCCCCGTCAGCACCGGGCGAAACGTGGCGCGGTTGGTGACATGGAGCTGGATGGCGCCACATCGCTGGCCGGCCCACTTGTGAAATCTCGGCACGAAGAAAGTCGGCCGAAAGAAAACGCCCGGGAGCTCAAGCGCGGCGAGCGCCTCGGCGAATCGCCACGGGTCGAGGAATGGCGCGCCAATGAGCTCGAAGGGGCGCGTCGTCCCGCGACCTTCGGAAAGATTCGTCGCTTCGATGAAACAAGCGCCCGGATAGACGAAGGCTGCGTCAAGCGTCGGCAAATTCGGCGACGGCGTAACCCACGGGAGTCCCGTTTCGTCGAAGTCCGCGTCGCGCAACCAGCCTTCGCACGCGATGACCTCGGCGCGTGCGTCGTGAGCCGCCATCAGTTCACCGAGCGTGCGGCCATGTCGAATCGGAACGTTGAGATAGTTCATGAACGTGCGAAAGCGTATATCGACGAGCGGCCCCTCGACCGCGACACCGCCCAGCGGATTCGGGCGATCGAGAACGACGAAACGAACGCCCGTGGCAACGCACACTTCAAGCATTATCGCGGCGGTCGCGGCAAACGTGTAATGGCGACAGCCGATGTCGGGGAGATCGCAAACGACCACGTCGAGCCCGCGCAACGCCTCGGGCCGCGGCCGGAGCGTTACCTCCGTCGCACCGTAAAGACTGTGGAGCGCGATTCCCGTCCGTACGTCTCGCGCATCGGTCACTGCTTCCATATCTTGCGCGTCGCCGAAAACGCCGTGCTCCGGCCCAAAAAGCGCGACGAGCCGCACGTCGCCGCGAAACGCCTGAAAACGATCGACCGCGTGAACGAGCGCCGCATCGACCGACGCCTGATTGACGAGCAACCCCACACGTTGTCCACGAAACGGTGCGCCGCCCGAAGCCACGACGCGGTCAAGCCCGGTGAGCACGCAACGCTGCGACGCACCTTCAATCACCGGCGACACCTATAGTCGACCCCAACACGACCGACAAGACGCCGGCCTTAACCGCTCGTTCAAAAAAACGATTCCCGCCGCGCGACACGCGTCACTGAAGGAGCGCGCGGACCTTTTCAACCAGCTTCCGCTCCTCAACATCGTCGCTCGTCTCTTCGACCATCCGAAGCCGCTGAAGCAACGACGCCTTCCGCGCGGGCGGACCCTCCGCAATGAGCTTTTCCAGCCGTTCGAGCGACGCGCATCTCACCCGCCCCTCCGCGTGTTCAAGCGCGAGCCCCAACACATCGAAGTCCCCCGGCAACTCGAACTCCGTCACCAGCCGTTTCACGGCATTCAAGCGCGCCACATGCTCTTCGCTCTTTCGCGCAATCTTAAGAAGTTCTGCGTGCGTTGTATTCGCCGGACTCTCCTCGGCGCGAATCGGAATCGCCGCATCGCCCTCCTCGGCATCGAGCAACTTCGCGACCGCAGCGCCCAGCGTCCCCTCCTTGAACAACCGATCCAGCTTTTGCCGATACCCTTTCGACGCCGACGTCCGCGCGCGCCCAACGCGCCCACCCGATGGCGCCTCACGCGATCCGTGCCGGCTCTTGTCTCGCGCCTTGTCGATCTCGCGCCACGACGGCTTATCATCGCCGCCGTTCCGGCCTTGGTCGTCGCCCGATTTTCCTCGTGCCATCTCGTTCCCTCCAGCATCCCGCTACGGCGCGCAATACGCCGGACTCGTCGTGTCCGTCGATCCACCAACGCTCCGCACCTCATCAAGCGTCGTAAACGTCGGCGCCGCCACGGCCGACGTGAAACTCACATCGAACACATTCCATAAGTTGACGCCCGACTGCGCAAACGCCGGCGCCACGAGCGCCCATCTTTTGACGCCACCCGCGCGCGACCACGCCATCACCGCAGCGCCCGTTAATTGCAGGTTCGCCTTCGATTGGTCGATGTCGTCCTTGATAACGTAAGCGCGGTACGTTCCAGCGTTAGGATTGAAGACGGTCGCAAACTCGGGTGCATTTTCGGTTTCATTGGTTTTCAGAGTGGCGGTCATCGCGCCCGACGCACCTTGGGAATCGGTCACCGCCGTTTTCGCGTCACAAACGTGGAACGTCGTTCCATTCACGAGCGGCCCCGTCAGATGCAGGTCGAGATTTGTTCCCGCATCCCACGTCAACATCACAACGAAATCCGGGGCCGTCTCCGCCACGGCCGGAATGACCGCACACGTGCCCCCGGCATCGTAAGGAACCGTAAAGTTTACAACTTGCGCCGACAGCGCCAGCTCATCGAGCGCCTTCACCGTAACCGCCGCGCCCCTCGGCAGTGTCGTCTCGTAACACCCGCCGTCGCGCGTCACCGCCACCGTCGAGAACCGACTCGAATCGGCCGACACGATTTGCACTGGAACATCCGAAAGCCCCGCATCGCGCTGATCCACCACGCACCCCACAACACACACCGGCTGCGCCAGCGTCTCGCCGACGTTGAACCACGCGAGCGAGTTCACGACGAACCGGTAAACCGACGCACCCGACTTTTCAACACGCGAAGCAACCCCAGCGTTCCTCCACGCCCCTCCCGCAACATCGTACGCGAGAAGCGCCGACGCATCGGCCGCCGTCCCAGCCAGCCCCTGCGGAATCGGCGCGTCAATGACGATCGACGCGTCGGCCGCGACCGACAGCTCATTCGCCCCCTGCATGACGCGGACGAAAACCGCCGACGTGCTCCGCGTCATGAATCGGCCGCCGTCATCAACCATCTCAAACGTCCCAGGGTAAGCGATTCGCATCGACTCACCCGTGGGATCAAACACCTTGAATTCGACGTTTACCGTTCCGCTCACGACGCCGCCATCAAACACGAAGGCCGATGGAGACGGCTCGAACCGAAACCCTTTCGTCGATCCCGTTCCCGCGAGGTCAATGGGCGCGGGCGCTTCAGCCGTAATCGGGAAGATGGCATCGAGCGTCGGCATCCACCCATGAAACGTTGTCATCGCACCGCCCGCAACGCGAATGCTTCGCGCGTAGCTCACCCGTCCCGACAACCTGCAAACGACGGGGACACTGTCGCCCATCGGAACGTTGTGCAGCACGAACTGCCCCGCGGCGTTTGTATACGTCACGCCCGCATCCGCGACCTCAACCCGCACGGCGCCGAGCGCTCCGCCATCGTCGGCCGACACGACTTGGCCCATCAGCTCGCCGACCGACGTCGACGGCGTCGGGACCGACAAGTCGCCGCCACCCTCCTTGCACGCGAAAACAACAGCCATCGCGGCGAAGGCAACCCGAAGTCGCGCTGAATCACTCGGCCGCGCCAAATTATGGCTCTGCTTCTTCGTCATCTTCCACACCTCGCGCCTTCTTGATCTGAAGCTCCTTCGTGAACCATCGTTCGAGTTCAGCCCGGAGAGCCGCGAACTTCTCCTTCTCTTTGCGCGTGAGATTTTGCAGCTCTTTCGGATCGTCGCGCAAATTAAAAAGTTGGTACACTTTCCGATCGCCCCAGTAAATGAGCTTCCAATCCCCGCGGTCGTCGCTCTGCACGAGCCCGCGAATGAACGGATTCGTCGGCCCTTTCGGCATGTCAATCAGGATGGGCCGATCGGCCGGCGTCTCCGCTTTTCCCCACAAAACCGGCGCGAGACTTCGTCCCCGGAACTCCTTGGGAACCGCCACGCCAAAAATATCCAGAATGGTCGGCGCCACATCGAGAATTGAAACGGGCCCCGGCAGCACGCGCGGCGCGACTCCCGGCCCCGTGATAACGAGCGGAATTCGAACGAGCTCCTCGAATGCATTCCAGCCGTGGTGCATATGGTTGTGGTTGCCGAGCCCTTCGCCATGGTCCGACAGAAAAATAACCGCGATCTTTCGCGCGTCGGAACGCTTTGCAAGCGTGTCGAGGAGCTGCCCGATGAAGTGATCCATGTAGACGATTTCGCCGTCGTAGCGATCGGCGTCGGTTTTTCCAAACGACGGGAAGCCCGGATGCTCCAGAAAACTCTTGTGCGGGTCGAGATAGTGAATCCACAGCAAGAAACGCTTGCCCGGCTCGATCGCGTCGAGTTGCTTTTGCGCGGCCCTCGTGAGCGGCTCCGACGTCGACATCTCGTCGACTTCATACGCCTTTCCAGGCACGGCCGACGAGTCCCACACGTCGAAGCCCGTCGCAAAACCAAACGGCTTACCCGCGACATACCAGTGCGACGCGAGCCCCACGGTGCGCACGCCCGCCTTCTGCAAGAGCGAAGGAAACCCCGTGCCGTTCGACGCGAACTTGATGAAGTGCTCAAACGTCCGATTCATCTCCGAGATGTACCGCGACGTCAGCATCGGCGGGATCGCTTGCGACGTGAGGCTCGCCGTCGAGTAAGCGCGCTCAAATCGCACCCCGGACGCGGCGAGGCGATCGATCTGCGGCGACGTCGGGCGCCCATGGCCGTAACAGCCGAGGCGATCGGCACGAAGCGTGTCGACGGTGATGAGAACGACGCTCTGACCCTCAGGAATCTTGACGCGCAGAGGCGCCGCATTCGCCGCAGCTCCCATTCCCGCTCCCGATCCCGATCCCGGATTCAACGCCAAGACGCCAAGGCGCGAAGGCGCCAAGAAAGAGGCCTCCTTGCTTTGCGTCTCTGCGCCTTTGCGTTGAAAACTGTCTCCCGCTCCCGCTCCCACCGCCTCGCCCGGTCGCAAAAACGCCACGCGCTGGAGAACCTCGCGTGCGAGCTTTCCATGAAAATCAAGGTGAAGCGCCTCGGTCGGCGTAAAGGAAAAGGCGAAATGTACAACAGCGGCCCCCGCGAGCGACGCCATCGCGATCGTGGTGACCTTGAAAACATGCCAGCGCCGCGCAGCGACGAAAATCAAGGGCAGTGCGAAAATGAGCGCCATCTCCGCATAGGCGCCAAGCGGCATCGCCTCCACCCGATCCCGTTCTGCGCGAATGACGAGCGCCGCAAGCACCAAAGCGGGCGCCAATACCGTAACGAGCGCAACCGACGGCCGGGGCAAGCGCCATCGCATGAGTGCGCCCTGGAGAGCCACGACACCTGTCGACGCGAACCAGATGAGAAACGCCCCCGCGAGAGCGAGCGCCACGGCCGACTGATGGCGCGAGAGATCGACGATCGTTTTCGAGACGGCGTAGGTCGCGACAAACAAAACCGCGAGCCCCGTCGCGACCGCAAATATTCCCGCCGAAACTCGCATTGGGTCCGCTGCGCGCAGCCGGCGCCACAGCGATGAAATCCGCGCCGAATCTGGCGTTACGAGCGATAGCACCGCACACAGAAAACCCACCGCCACGCCGACCACGGCTGCCAGCGCGCCGGTGTTTGCAACGAAGCGCGCCGCCTCACCGAACGTCGCCGCGACCTCGCCATTCGCGGCGCTAAGCCCCTCGATAATTCCGATCGCGAATCCGGCCGCTGCACCCGCAGGCAGATACGCCGCGTGTCGCCGCCATCCCACGCCCGCACCCGCGACCGCACCCGCCCCCGCTTCCGCTTCCGCACCCGCTTCCGCCCCCGCCTCCGCACTTTCGTCATCGTGGTCGTCGTCGTGATCGTGATCGTGAACGGATTGACCGAATCGATCACGTCCACGATCACGTTCACGATTCTCCGCATCCCCCACTCCCGCCAAATGTTCCCCCTCGCGCCTCACGCCCACCCGTCCTTCATCGCACCGCCTCAGAGCGGAATGTTCCCGTGCTTCTTTCGCGGGTTCACATCGCGCTTATCCCGCAACATCTCAAACGCTCGAATCACCGCCGGTCGCGTCTCTTCAGGCATAATCACTTCGTCGAGGTACCCGAGCGCCGCCGCCTTATAAGGATTCGCAAACGTCTCGCGGTAATCGGCGATGAGGCGGTCCCGCTCGGCCGCGCTCGCCTTCGCGACTTCATCGCGAAACACGATGTTGACGGCACCCTCCGGCCCCATCACCGCGATCTCAGCCGTCGGGAACGCGAAGTTGATATCGCCCCGGATGTGTTTCGAGCTCATGACGTCGTACGCACCACCGTACGCTTTGCGCGTAATGAGTGTCACCTTCGGCACCGTCGCCTCCGCGAAGGCGTACAAGAGCTTCGCGCCGTGCTTAATGATCCCGCCGTACTCCTGATCGGTGCCCGGCAAAAACCCCGGAACATCGACGAGCGTCAGAAGCGGGATGTTGAACGCGTCACAAAAGCGCACAAACCGCGCTGCTTTAATGCTCGCGTTGATGTCGAGGCAACCCGCCAATACGGCCGGCTGGTTCGCAACAACGCCCACGCTCGCGCCGTTCAAGCGAACAAACCCGACGATCATGTTTTGCGCGAAACTCTCCTGGACTTCGAAAAGGTACCGCTCGTCGGCAATCGCGCGGATGACGTCTTTCATGTCGTACGGCTTGTTCGGATTCGTCGGCACGATCGTCTTCAGCGATTCGTCGCGCCGCGCCGGATCGTCGCGCGCCTCGACACGTGGCGCATCGTCCAAGTTGTTCGACGGAATGAACGACAAGAGCTCGCGGATCAGCGTGAGCGCGCTCGGCTCGTCGGTTGCCGCGAAATGCGCGACCCCGCTTCGCGTAGCGTGCGCGACCGCGCCGCCGAGGTCATCCTTCGAGACCTCCTCGTGCGTGACGGCCTTGATGACGTCGGGTCCCGTGATGAACATGTACGAGCTGCCCTTCACCATCACAATGAAATCGGTGATGGCGGGCGAGTAAACGGCGCCGCCCGCGCAGGGGCCAAGCACCGCGCTGATTTGCGGGACGACACCCGACGCGAGCGTGTTCCGCAAAAAGATGTCGGCGTAGCCGCCAAGCGACACGACGCCTTCTTGAATTCGCGCACCGCCCGAGTCGTTGAGGCCAACAACCGGGCACCCGACTTTCATCGCGAGATCCATCACTTTGCATATTTTTCGCGCGTACGCTTCCGACAGTGAACCGCCAAAGACTGTAAAATCCTGCGCAAACACAAAGACTTGGCGCCCATCGACGTTTCCGTAACCGGTCACGACGCCATCGCCGAGGATCTTTTGGTCGGCCATTCCGAAGTCGCTGCAGCGATGCGTAACGAACCGGTCCATCTCAACAAACGAACCGCGGTCGAGGAGAAGATTAATCCGTTCGCGCGCCGTCAATTTCCCCTGCGCGTGTTGCTTCGCGATCCGGTCGGCGCCGCCGCCCTGAGTCGCACGTTCTCCGAGATCTGTCAGCTCGCGCCTTAAGTCATCGTGGGTTTTCACAGCGCGCCATTATGAGCGACGGTCGCGAGAGTCGTCAACGACCCGACATGACACGGCTGCGCGGGATCAAGGCGCCGGTTGACTCGACGTGGTTTTCGATTTCTCCTTGTCGCGCAGGTCGCGATCAAACCGGTCAAGCAAGGAGAACGGAAATGGCAAAACTGAACGGTGCGGCGATTCTTGAAGAAGCTGAAAAGGAAGGGCTCGTTTATCGGATGAAGCCGGGTTGGCGAAAATATTTCGTTTTCTCGGGAATCCTGATGTGCCTTCTCGTGATAACGATTCCGCTTGGAATTTGGTTCCTGCTCATTCCTCGATCGGCGCGGCTCGGCATCGGCAAAGAAGGGTTCGCGATCAAATGGTTCGGCACATCTGCATTCGCGTATGCCGACATCCAAGAGTTTCGACCCGCGGGGCTCCACATGAATATTGGCGGTGGCGTCGTCGGGGCCCTCGTTGGAGCCGCGGTATCGTCCGCGATCGAGTCAAAAACCGCGGGCCTCAAGGGTCCGCTCGAATTCAAGTTGAAAGGCAAGTGGGGTTGGAGGCCAATCCCCGCGCACGCCATCGAAAACTCGGTCGCCATGGCGGAGGAGATTGAAAAGCGGAGCGGCCTCAAAATCCTACAACGCTAGGGCAGACGAAGTTCGAGACGCGTGGGACGATCGCGGGCCAGCCGAACGTCTTGGGTGACAGGCGGCACTGTCGACGTGACGACGCGCCAATCGCCCGGGGGGACTGAAATCGCCGGTCCATTGACAAATCCGGCGCCCATCGTGCGATTCCCGTCGCGGGATACGACGCGGTAAGGAACGCGCACGGCCGAGCGAATGGCGGCGTCGAGCGCGGTGCCATCGTCGGCGTGCATGAGAACACCATTTGTCGCGTCGGCAATGCAGCGAAGCGCGCCCCGCGCCTTTTCTTTGCGGGCGAGACGAAAACCAACGACGTGGACGCGAACATCGCCGCCCGTCTCGTGTGCGAGCGCGCGTGCCGCGGCGCACGGGTCGCCGCCGCACGTCTCGTCGCCGTCTGAAACGAGGACGATGACACCCGCGCGGCGGCCCTTTTGAATCGGGATGTCGCTTTGTGCCGCGCGAAGGGCGAACGCGATCGGCGTCCACCCCGAAGGGTGAAGGTTGTTCAGCAAGTTTGACAGGTACTCGCGGCGGCTGCGGTCGAGTGGCGCGTCCAGTGGAAAGAGGAGGCGCGAATCGCGGCAGTTTCGGTCGCGAACAGGCGAGTCGTGGCCGTAGACGCGTAGGCCGATGCGCCGACCATCGGGAACGCTGCGCACGAAATCACGAAGCACGTCGCGCGCGATTTCGACTTTGCGCCGCTTGCGGTTGCCGTCGGAGATTCGCTCGCGCATCGAACCCGACATGTCGAGGAGAATCTCGACCGCCGGCGGAAACCGATCGTCGGGGCTCGTCACTTGAAGCGTTCCCGCGGCGATTCGTACGGGGCGCACGTCGCGCGCAACGGCACCGAGTCGATTCTCGGCTTCGACGCTGAGCGCCGCCGGACCCGCCTCGTCACGCGTCGTATCCCACGGCACGAGGAACACCGCGCCCGCATCGGACCCCGCATCGGCCATCGTCACCCGTTCTCGAACCCCGCTCGCACCCGCTCCCACGCCCGCATCCGCCTCCGCTCCCGCATCTGCATCCGCTCCCGCTCCCGCGCCTCCCCCCCACACCCCCAACTCCCGCTCGCGCACAAAAAACCGCACACGCGAAAGCCTCGCCCCAACCGCGTCAACACGCGCCGCAATCTCAACACGCCCCGCGACAACCGCGTTCGCGGGCGGTTGCACGAACTTCACCGCGAGCCGCGGGTCAATCGGCCGCGGTGCGAGCTTCACGCGAATCCGATCGTGCGCGACGATCCCCGCGCGCGTCCTCGCCGTCACCTCGATCGCCACGCTCTCGCCCGGCTCCGCGCGCACATCCCACGTCACCACGCACGCGGCCTCCACGCACCGCCCGATCTCCACGCCGCCCGCCGAGAGCACAACGACCTCGATCGGGCTGCCGCTTCGATTCACGACGCTCGCCCGAACCTCTTCCCGCCGCGCGACCACGGCGCCGTCCACCGGCACATCGATCAGCACCTCAAGCGGCCCAAACGCCCCCGCAAGCCCAATCGCCGCCCACATCGACGCCGCAAAGTTCGACGGCCGACCCGACTGGCTGTCAACGCGCGACTCGATCCGCCAGTTCCCGTCAATCTCCTGCCGATCCATGAGCCACTTGATTCCCCGCAAAAACCGCGGGTCGTCGGTCCGTACGCGCGCCTGCTTGAGCGCGTAAAGCGTCTGGCCTGTCGCAAACGAGTTCGACGGCAGCGCATCGGTCTCGCTCCACCCTCCGTCCGCGCGCTGCGCCGCCCAAACCGCCGCAACCGTCGCCCGTCTCGCGTCGTGCGCGGCCTCATCCGTCGCACCCGCGAGCCCGATGAGCTGCATGTTCCGAATCGTCGTCGTCGCGCCTTTTCGGGTCGCGAGGTACCGCTGCGCCTTCTCAGCCACATCGAGCCACGCCGCATCCCCCGACGCTTCATACGCGCCCAAAAGCCCGCGCACCGCGTACGTCGTCGCCTTCTCGTCGCTCTCTTGAATCGGCGGCTCGCTGAACATTTCGAACGAGCCGTCCGGCCGCACCCGCGCCTTGAGACCTCGTGCGGCATCGAGAAGCGCCTTGCGCGACGCGGCGGCCGTCTCGCCCGACGACCGCCCCGCCTCATCGAGCGCCAGCGCCGCAAAGGAATAATAGCCAGCCCGCGGGCCCCCGCTTCCCGTGCTCAACGCCTTTTCTGCCCGGATTCCACCGGCGAGCGTTTCAAACGCGGCGCCATCGACGCGATACCCCATCCGACGGCCCACCGACATTCCGAGAATCGCCTTCGCCTGGACGTGACACCCGAAACATTTTTTGTCCGACTGCCACGCGACCGCGGCTTGCGAAAGCCAATCAAGCCCGAGTTGCGCCGCATCGGTCGGCTGCCGTTCGCCGCGCCGAGCGGCAAGCCAGCGTGCCGGCACGGGCAGAAGCGGCTCTGTGTCTTTGCGACGCCACACGAGACGCATTCGCGCGGCGCCCAGAGCGGGGCTGATATAAACGACCCGAATGTCGTGTTCGTCCTTGAGATGAACGGTCCCGCGCGCGCCCGTCCCGTCACAACCGCCAATGATTTTCTTCCCGTCGATCTGCACGATCGCGCGCCCCGTACACTCAACCGCCAACGTCGCCGGACCGCGTTCCGCCACGGGAACACGCAGATCGCCCAGCCATTCAATCCAAAACTCCCCGCTTGGCAAATCAGGGTCCCGCAAAGACGCGGCCCCATCAACGAAAACCCGACGATCGATGCGCGTCGTCCGAAGCCCGCCGTACGTGCGGCCCTCGTAAATCCGCATGGTGAGGCCCTCGGCCCGACCTCCTCCGTCGGCGATTGTTGCGGAAGGTTTGGTTTGCACGCCGCCCGACCAACGGAAACCGTAAGCGAAAATGACAAGCGTCGGCGGGCCGGTGGCGAGAATAACGAGCGCGGCCGCCGCGCTGAATCGTCCCTTGATGGCGAAAGAAATCGCGAGGCCGAGCCATATCGCCGGCAAAACGAAAACGAGCGACGCTGCGACGGGTTTTATGGGCGGCGGCAGCGTTGCGAGAAAACCTGGACCATCGAGCGATACCGCAAAGGGACGGCCCAAATTGAGCGCCAAAAAAATCGCGCCGGGTAGAAGAAGGACGGTCGACAGGATGGCAACCCAGCGCGGCGCCACCGCAAACAAAACGATCTCGGTCAGCGCGATCGCGACGAGAAAAAGGGCGCCCGTGAGCCGTTGCGCCGGCACGCCGAACAAAGCAAACGGCACGACCTCCGGCGGAAACGCACGAAACTCCGCAACGACAACGAGCGCGAGGAGCGCGGTGCCGCCCAAGAGCGCGACGCCCGTTGCCCGAATCCGTGCCCCAAATAAAACTGCGCCAACAACAACGAACGCCAACGCCCCCGACACCTCGAAGCGCATCGCGGCGCCGCGCGCCCACCCGTCGTACGTCAACACGGCAAGGCCGGCAAATGCGAAGAGCGCACAACCTATCGCGAGCACGCGCATTCGGCGATCGCTGTCTCTTTCGGCGGACGGTGGCGTCACGTCGTGATCTCGATGATCCGTTCGTCGGGCGTCTCACCGTATGAAAGGCGGACCAGAATGGCGACATCGTCCGACGTCGCCTGCTCGCCGCGATCCGCCCACTCGACGACGACAACGCCGGGGCCAGCGACCTCATCGCCAAACCCCAGCGCTGAAAGCTCCGCGTCAGCCGCGGCGCCGTCCGAAACACGATAAAGGTCCCAGTGGTAAAGAGGCGGGTCGGTCGGGTAGAGGTTCATGCGCGCATAGGTTGGGCTCGTCACTGGAAAATCGGCGGCGAGACCCATTCCACGGGCGATCCCCTGCACGAACACCGTCTTTCCGGCGCCCAGCGGCCCAACGAGGTTGACGCGATCGCCCGCGCGGAGCCGCCGACCAAGCGCCTCACCGTGCGCCCGCGTCGCCTCGGCAGAGTCCGAAACGATTCGATGCGATTGTGTCGCGGCGCTCATGGCGTAAAGCGACTACCGCTGCGACTCCCACTCTTTGAGCACGCGTGGCACCTCATCAATCAGATCGCTTGCGACGAGTCCCCTCTCACCAACGCGAGCCGCCGCCCGATCGCCGGCTTCCCCATGCAAATAAACCGCCGTGCGCGCGGCTTGACCCGCTTCGATTCCTTGCGCGATGAGAGCCGTCAAAACGCCGCAAAGCACGTCGCCCGTTCCGCCCGTTGCCATCCCAGGATTCCCCGTTGGGTTCACCCACACGCGGCCATCGGGCGCGGCAACCACGGAACGCGCGCCTTTCAGCACGACGTGCGCACGAACATCGGCCGCAAACTTTTGCGCGACGCCGATTCGATCGCGGGCAATCTCGGCTGTGCGAAGCCCCGTCAACCGCGCCATTTCGCCCGGATGCGGCGTTAGGACGCGCGGTCCTTTCGCGCAGCGAATTGCGTCGACGTTCCCCACGAGAAGGTTCAGGCCATCCGCATCGATGACAACCGGGAGCGGAATTTCAGCCGCAACGCGACGCACGACGAGGGCCATCCCGGAACTCGTCGGGATGCCCGGCCCAATCGCGAGCACGCGTTTCCCTTCGCAAAGTTCGACGAGCCGCGCAAACACGCGCTCCGCGCTCGACGCATCGTTACATTCCGTCAGCGTCGCGCACATCGTCTCGACCGCGCTCGTCGCGACGATGCGCACGGCTTCAAGGTCCGTCGCGAGCGTCACCAGCCCCGCGCCCGACCGCATCGCGGCGTTGCAGCAAAGAATCGCCGCGCCCGTTTTCCCGAGTGAGCCAGCGACAACAAGCGCGTGCCCATAAGCCCCTTTGTTTGTGTCGCGATCGCGTCGTCCGATCGGCGCCGCCGCATCGGCAAGCGTCAAAGAATGCGCCTTAATCGCGTCGGATTCGAGCAGCGCGCGTGGGATTCCGATGTCCGCGACCACCAGCTCGCCAACAAACTCTGCGCCCGGGTACAAAAGAAGCCCGCGCTTCGGCAGCCCCATCGTCACCGTCACGTCGGCCCGCACGGTCGCGCCCTGCGGTTGCCCAGTGTCGGCGTCGAGCCCGGACGGCACATCAACGGCCAGCCGCTTCGCGCCGAGTGCGTTCAAAAGGTCGATCGTCGTTAGATGCGCACCTTCAACGTCGCGCGTGAGACCCGTCCCAAAAATCGCATCGACAACAACGTCGGCGGTTCGAAGCCACGCCTCGTGTGGCGTCACGTCGCCATTCGACGCGTCAATGACGGAGACCGCCAACTTCCTGAGCGCGTCGAATTCAAGTCGGCTGTCGCTTCCAACCGCGGGCTCTTTCGAAACCCGAAAAACAGTCACGTCGGCGCCCGCATTCAACAGGTGGCGCGCCGCAGAGTATCCGTCGCCGCCGTTCGCCCCGCCTCCACAGACAACCGCAACGCGTGGTCGCTTCTTGCGCGCCTCGTCACCAAGTAGCCGCCACACCTCGTCGCCCACGCATTTCCCCGCAAGCTCCATGAGCAAAATCGACGGCACGCCAAAGTCGCGCGACGTCGCCTCGTCGATCGCGCGCATCTCGCCGCGCGTAGCAATCTTGTTCCGCGAACCCAACCCGCTCACGCCGACGCTCCGTCCCGGGTTCTCAAATGATCGTCAAGAAGTTTTCGAATCTGCTGAACCTCAAGCGGCTTGAAAAACACCCGCGGCCCCATCCGGTCGACGAAGCTGCGCGCCTCGTCGGTAAACGCGCCACCCGTCAAAAAAAACGTCCGCTCGGCGAGCTTGGGGTAACGCTTCTCGATCGCCGCGTAAAACGCCATCCCCGTGAGGTCGGGCATCATGAGGTCGCACAAAATAAAATCGGGCGGACGCGCTGTCTCGCCCTCGAGAAGCGACAGCGCTTGCGAACCCGACGCGGCGACGAGAAGATCGTACGTCTTCCCGAAAATGCGCGAGAGCAGCTTCAACGTTAATTCTTCGTCGTCGATGATGAGGATGCGGTGCCGCATCGGTGGCGGCGTCGGCGCACTTGTGGCGGGCGCCTTCAAACGGATGGTCGGCGCTCGGGAAGGCCCGCCCAACGACTCGACCTGAAGCGGCGCGGGCGGGCGCGCTTTCTCGCGCTCTCGACTCTTCTGCGCATCCTCCGGCGAAACCACCATCTTCCGGTCGGTGCGACTCTGGAGAGGCAGCGCCAGCGTGACGCTCGTCCCCTTGCCCTCCTCGCTCTTAATCGAAACCTCGCCGCCCGCATTTCGCAAGATTTCATGCACAAGCGTAAGCCCGAGCCCAGTCCCTTCGCCGAGCGGCTTCGTCGTGAAAAACGGCTCCGTTACGCGCGCGAGATCGGCGACCGCTATCCCACACCCCGTATCGGATACCCGCACCTTCGCACGGTTGTCATCGACCCACGTCTCGATCGTTACCGCGTTCTTGCCGGCGCGCCCGGGCTCGATCGCCTGCGCGGCATTCAGGAGCAGATTAACGATCGCCTGTTCGATGTTGCCGGTGACACAGCGCAAGAGCGGCACATCGCCGAACTTCGTGACGAGCGTCGCGCGATGCGCCACCTCGTTGTGAACGACGGCGACCGCGCGCCGAATCACAAGGTGAAGGTCGCACACCGACGTCTCCTCGGGCGAGCCCTTCGCAAATCGAAGCAGCGTCCCAACCACATCGCGAATTCGTCGCACACCCTCGAGCGAATCGCCCACGAGCCGCCGCGCCTCAAGCTCCGTTCCGCCGAGCGCCTCGCCAACGCCAAGGCCTTGCTCGAGATCGGCGAGCCGCGTTCGCGCGCCCGAGTCCGTCACCGCTTCGCGATACGCCCGAAGCGCGGTCCCAGTCGCGTCGAGCTGCTCTTGCACGAGGTTCAGATTTCCCAGAATAAACATGAGCGGGTTGTTGATCTCGTGTGCGATCCCTGCGGCGAGCTGCCCAACCGCGGCGAGTTTCTCTCGGTGAATCTCCTCGCTCTGGCGTCGCATGAGCTGCCGATTCGTTTCGTCGAGGTCGTCGTACAACCGCGCGTTGTCGAGCACAACCGAGACATCGCCCGCGACCGCGCCAAGCACACGCACATCGTCATCAACCGACGTTCCCGTTCGTTGATGCACAAGCGACAACACGCCGAGCGTGCGACCGCGCATGGCGAGTGGAAAAAGAAGGAGCGTTCCCTTGACATCGCGAAGCGCCGGCTCAATCACGCGACTCGACGACGCGCCCAGCGGAATCTTGACGGTTTCGCGTGCCTCGATCGCTTCGCGCGCCACATGCTGGGCCAACGGAATCGGCGCGGACGGCTCGATTTTCCACCCGGTTAACCCAACGCCCGCGCACCATCGAAACATCGACGCCCCGTGGTCCCACGCATCGATGCGCCCCGCAATAATGTCATGCCCATCGACCAGCGCGCGCAGCGCATTTTGCGCCACGTCACGCACCGACCGCGCCCGAATGAGGCTCGCGATGACGGCCGACCGAACACTGCGCTCGCGCCACAAGCGCCGCAAATGGGTGACGTCTCGCGTCGTGTCGCGCGAATACGAAAAGGCGCCGTCGCGCCCGGTCGCCGCGGTTGAATTCCAAATCACCTCGCGCCTTGAATCATCGGGACGCACGACCGTGAGGTCGATGTTGGCAATCTGTCCCGTGCGCTTGAGGCGCGAAAACGCCTCGTCAAAAATGGGCCGCGACTCTTCGGAGAGAAGATCCCGAAAGGGCTTCCCCAACACAGCTTCGCGCGGTCGCCCAATCACGTCGAGCGCGGCGAGATTTGCGTCCAGCAGGCGTCCCGCGCCGTCAAGGGATTGGTATGGATCGGGCGCGCGTTCGTACAAATCGCTAAAGCGATGCTGCGTTTCGCGATGTTGCTCCTGGTCAAGAGCCGCCGAAACCCATTGCGATATCGTCTCAACGACAGGCCCAATCCGCTCAACATCCGAATCGATGTAAGCGCCGGATCGCCGCGACGAGACAACCAGAATCCCCAAAAACTCGTCGTCCTTCAAGAGCGGCCAAGCCACGCCCGACCGAAGACCCGCCGCGTAGGCCGCGGAGAGGGCCGCATCGCCCGCGGCGAAATCAACAAGAGCCCCCCGTCGCGTCGCCGCCAGCTGCCGCGTCAACTCTGCCGAGGCCGGGGTCTTGCCCGTCCAATTGTCGAGCTCGGCAACGGCGACGCCCTCAACGTACGCAACACGAAAAAGGTCCACCGCTCGATCTTTCGTGATGACGCCGAACCGCTCAAACGAGATCAGACGACGAAGGGCCGCCGCGACCGCCCGATACTTTTCTTGGGCGGGGCCAGGCGACACAAGGACTTTTGCAACGTCGTCGCGAACGCCATGATTCGCGTGTGCATAGCGCGTCGACAGGGCATGCGCGAAAATCTCAGCCAATGCGCGAACAAGCCGAACGCATCCGTCGCCGGGTCGATCGCGAAAAAACGCGCCGAACCACGCGGGAGCGCCATCACCTTGACACGGAATCGCGACGGCCCTGACAGAGCCGTGCGCGCGAAGCGATTCTGGGAAGTCACTTTGCGCCGCGAGATCAAGCGACGCCTCGCCTTCGTATTGTCGCCAGAATGCGTCGTCCAACCGCGCGGCATCGAAAGACTCGCTCGGCTCGGCCAAAAGTGAATGGAGCACACGCGCGCCCGCCGCGGGATCTCGGCGACAGACAACGAGATCCACAGCACCCAAGAATTCAGCCACCGCGCGCGCGCGGGCAGCGAGCAAGGGTGACGCATCACACGAATCGGCGATCGCGGCAGCAAAGGCCGCGATCCGCGACGCCGCGTCGAGGGCCGGCCTCATGTCGCCGCTCATCGCCCATGACTATAGCACTCAGACGCACGAGTGGAAGACCCTGATTCCCGGATAACGGGCAAGATTAGCGTGGGACGGGCGGGGTCTGGGCTTGCTCCGGCTCGCGGAAGTCCTCGGGTCTGACATGAAATGTGAGTATGCGCGAAATGAATCAAACATCACGATAACGGCAATCCCACGCCCCATCGGCACCTCATCCCCTGCGGACGCGAGCCTCCGCTTGCCCAGACCCCGCCCATCCAACCAGAAACCAGCCGTTTCCCTGGAACGGCGGTTGAGAGACTTGGGCGTCGATCGAACGCTGGCCGACACCCAACGGGTGAACCCTTCGTACCGCCCTCAAACCTAAAGAATACGTCCCCGGAAAGCGGTCCGCTCGGAATTGCGTAGGGTCGGCAGGGGCCCGCAAAGGCGCGCATCCGCAGGGTCTGCAGCGCGATATCGGCTGGGATCGGCGGCTTTCGCTTGCCTCTGAACAGCGGCTCTGTCGCGCGAGTCAGTTCAGACCCGAGGACGTCGGCGCGCCGAAGCGGCACCTGCCGACCCAACGCACAGACGCAAACTGGCCGCTTATCCGGGGATCGAGGTGGAAGAGCGGGGCAGAGCGCAGCTTTAGCCGGCGCGGCTCGCGTGTTACCGTGACGCCATGTCCGCACGAACACCAACCGCCGCCATCGTCATCATCGGCAACGAAATCCTCTCGGGCAAAACGCAAGACACGAACGGCCCGTACCTTATCGGCGAGCTCAAGGCGCTGGGCGTCGACCTTCGTGAAATCGCGGTTGTCCCGGACATCCACGAAACGATCGCCGAGACGGTCACTCGGCTCGCGGCAAAGGTCGACTTCGTCTTCACATCGGGTGGCGTCGGCCCGACGCACGATGACATCACGATTGAGGCGGTCGCGCGCGCGTTCGGTCGCCGCATCGTACGCGAACCGTCGCTCGAAAAGGCGCTCCGCTGGTTTTACCAGGACCACCTGACCGACGCGCACCTTCGCATGGCCGACGTCCCGGAGGGCGCCGAGCTCGTTTATGACGACGGCATCAAAATTCCGACGCTTCGCCTCGAAAACGTTTACGTCTTGCCCGGCATCCCCGAACTCTGCCGAATGAAATTCGCGACGGTGCGCGAGCGGTTCCGCGCCCTACCGTTTCACTTGCGGCAAATCTTCGTCGACGCTGACGAGGGGCTCATCGCCGACGCCATGACGCGCGCGCAGGCGGCGCACCCGAGCGTCGCGATCGGGTCGTACCCGCGACTTTCAAACGCCGAATACCGCGTGAAGGTCACTCTCGAGTCGAAAGACAAGGGCGAAGTTGACGTGGTTTGCGACGAGCTGGTTCGCGCGTTCGGCGCGGAAAAGATCGTTCGCGTCGAGTAACGGCGCCGTTCAGAGTTCTTGGTCGGGCGCCATGTATCGCACGACAACCCCGCGGTTACCGACAGCGAAAACGTCGCCGCGCGCGCTGACCCAGACCGCGTTCAAGTCCTCGTTGGTCAATCGCGGGATCTCCTTCCATTTGGTCGGCTGCTCGGGGACGGTCGCGCTCTCGACGCTCGAGTCCCGTCGAAGGATGCGCCCCTTTTTTCCGACCGCATAGACGGTTTCGTGACTATCGCCATAAAGAGCGCGAATGTTCGGCCACGCCTCACGCTCCCTCTCGCCGGGAGCCGGGGAACCCGACGACCACAGCTCCGCGCGCCAGTGTGCGCCGAGACGGCCGCTCCATCTGGCGATGCCACGGTCGCCAGCCACCCAGACGTTATTTGCGTCGCGTCCCCAAATCGTGGTGAACGTCGCCCCCGCGATCTCCCGACCGGCCTCCTCTGACGGGAAGTAGCCCAAAAGGTACTGGAGATTGGTTTCCACAAACCCTTCAGAACGATCGTCATGCCGATGCAAAACCTTCGTCGCACCTGTTCCAACATCCGACGGACCAACCAGCCAAGTTTCGCGGGCCGCGTCAGCATTCCTTGTTGTCCACCCGGCGCGAATCTCGAGCCCGATGCCGAACAGATCTACCGATCGACGAGACCCAGACTCGATCGACAAATCGTCGACAGCATTCGCCCGAACAAAGCTTCGCCCGCCAACGTAGAGAACCCGATTCGAACCCCAAACCGTGGTGACTCCCATCCGCGGTATCGATTCGTGGATCTGCCACCTCGCGCCGTCGAACCGCAGGACGAAACCCTGATCCCCGCCTCCCACGGCAAAGACTCTGGCCGCGTCACTCGCCCAAAGTCCGGTTATCGCCGCGCGCGCTCGCGTGGAAGGAGCCGCGGATGACGCAAACTCTGTTTGTGTCCACCGATTTCCGTCTAAACGAAAGATAGAGCCGTCGGCTCCCCCGACAAAAACGTTTGTGGCGCCAGGGCCCTCAAGCCCGGCAACGGAGAGGAGATTTGTGCCGGCTCCGATCGCTTCGCGCGTCCACTTGCCCTCAACAGACGCCGACGGACGAAACGGTTCACGATCGGACTCAAGTTCCGTCGTCCCACACGCGGCCGATGCGACGATTAGAACCGAGGCAAGCCGCCCCCTTCGGCAGCGCATGACAAGAGTAACCCAATGCGACATAGAACCCTCCTTGAAGTCGCAACCAGGAATAGGCGAGGCAGATAGTTTTTAGAATCGATATTATGTTTATTCTCGAGATCGATATTTATTTATAATCTCCTCCGGCCACCTTCTCGGCCGGTTCGCAGAAGCAGGCGTTCCGGTATCCCGATCGTTCAGTTTATTGACGGCTACGCAACTCTCTGAAAACGCGACGAAGTGTGGCTTTTTGAACAGATTTACGAGTGTCGCGTACAAAAACTAGACGCATCAGCCGCCCACTTCCACAATGATTCCGCCAGGTCGGAATCGGCACGCACGTTGTAATGAGACCCGGCCACTATGATAGCGCAGACTCGCCCATCGGTTTTAGCACCACTCCTTTTCGCCCTCGCGTCGGTCGCCGCGTGCACACCAAACGAGACGGCCGAAGCGGGCAGCTCGAGCACGCTCACCACCTATTTCCGCGCGCGCCTCGTCATCAGCGAGGTGATGGCGAGCCCGGTGAACGAGCGATCCGGCGAATTCATTGAACTCGCGAATGTCACGGGCGAACCGATCGACGTCTCGAAGTGGCGCCTCGTCGTTGGCACCTCGGGCGATCGACTCGTCGCGTATCGTGAAAACGCAGCGCCGGTGATTCCACCGCGCTCGCTGGCCCTCGTCATCGACCGCGACTTCGCGAACGACTTCGCGCTCCCCGAAGGCGTCACGCTCCTCAC
The DNA here is from genome assembly GCA_016192705.1 of Deltaproteobacteria bacterium. Classification (GTDB taxonomy): domain Bacteria; phylum Myxococcota; class JACPTQ01; order JACPTQ01; family JACPTQ01; genus JACPTQ01. The sequence continues at coordinate 91,843 of JACPTQ010000057.1, forward strand.
GACACCCGACCACGCGATTGGCATCGGAATCGCGGCTTCACACAGCATCCAGCTTCTCGACGAAGCGGGCGCGGAGGTCGACCATTTCTCGCCACCCGGATACACCGTCGCGCGCGGCACATCGTTTGAGCGCCGCGACTTCTACGCGCCATCGACCGCCGGCAATTGGTCCAAAACCGAGCGTGGATCACCCGGCCGTCTCAACGCGACGACGCCGCCCTTCGGCATCCGCACCGTCTTCGGCGACCAAACGACAGAGGACGCGCTTGTCGCTGGAATGGTCGACTTCATCGATTCCGCGAAAGAGTCGATCGACGCGCAGCTCTTTCAGTTTCGCCACGCCGAGATCGCGGCCGCGCTGAAACGCGCCGCCGTGCGAACGAAAGGCCGCGTGCGCCTTATCGCCGACACCGATTACAGGGCGCGTAACGGTTACCTCGAGGGCTACCAAGATCTCGCCGCCCCCGTTGATTCGCAAGGTGAAACGTACGCCGTGGAGGTTGCGTTCGACGGAAGGTCGTCGCGCGCCCACAACAAGTTCCTCGTCGCGGACCGCGCGCGTGTTTGGGTCGGGTCGTACAATCCGACCGGCGAAAAGGCGTTTAACAACGTTCTCGTTTTCGACTCACCGGCCGTCGCGGCGGCGTTTGCCGGTGAATTCGCCGAGATGTGGGGAGACCCGGCTCAGGGCGTCGTGCCGCGATTTGGAAAAAAGAAAAGCGACAACACCGCGCATGAGTTCGAAGTCGCGGGGCAACGGGTTGGTGTTTACTTTGCGCCAACGGATGGCGTGCGCGAACAGATCGTCAAGGCGATCGAGGGCGCGAAGAAGTCGATCCAGATCGAAATGTTCAGCTTTAACGACCCGGTCATCGGCGCGGCGGTCATGAAAAAAGTGCGCGGCGACGCGACGGCGGGTATCGCGCCCGTCAAGTTGCGCGGGGTCATGGACCACATCCAGGCGATGTACCCGGGCAGCCAGTACCAGGCGTTGCATCAAGAGTCGCTCACGAACCCAAACGTCGACTTTCGCGTGACGCCGAGTGGAATGCAGATGCACAACAAGCTCGCGATCATCGACGGAGAGGGCGACGAGCCGGTCGTCGTGACGGGATCGTACAATTGGAGCGGGTCGCGCGCCGACACGAACGACGAGAGCGTGATCATCGTGCGGAACCGGCAAGTCGCGAAGCGATACGCGCTCGACTTTGAGAAGATTTGGTTTCTCGTCGACGCGGGGAATAACCCGGAAGGAGCGAAAGCGCTTCGCATCACGGAGGTGATGTCGACGCCAGACGACGATGGAACGGGCGAGTTTATCGAAATCTACAACTTCGGCGCGGAGCCCGCGAATCTCGAAGGGCTGTTTTTGAACGACGGGACGAAGAAGAGTCGCCTTATGGCGCGGGCCGGTGGAGCGACGGTGGTTGAGCCGGGCGCCTTTGCGGTGGTCGTCGACAAGCAGTGGAAGGGGTCGCCGGCGATTCCAGAGGGGACGGCGGTTTTGACGGTGTCGACGTCGGCGATCTGCGGGACCGGGATTGCGGCGAATGAAACGATCACCCTCGAAACGCCGCGCGGGCGAGTTCTCGACCGATGGTCGGTCGCGACGGACCTTGGCGCCGTGAAGGGCCTGTCGGTTGAGCGCGTCGATAGGCGCGGTGCGAACGGGCGAATCGCGACGACGTATCGCACGTCGACGGCTCCTGGCGGCAGCGCGGGTCGTGTCAACGCGGGGAGTCTCCTCGATTTCGAAGCGGCAAGCTCCGCGAGCGTACCCTAAGCATTCGCGCAAATTGCTCGCTGGATTACGCTGTCTTCTTTTCAAGCACGCGCAGCGGCGGCTCGCGCTTCATCGCGACCGCTTCGTTGACAACGACCTCGCGCACTTCGTCGCTGATCGACGGCAGCTCATACATCGTCTCGAGGAGGCACTCCTCAAGCACCGCGCGCAACCCCCGCGCACCACTCTTGCGCCCGATCGCATCTCGCGCCATCACGCGAAGCGCGTCGTCGGTAAATCGGAGCCGCACCTTCTCAATCTCGAACAGCTTTTGATACTGCTTGACGAGCGCATTCTTCGGCTTCCACAAAATCTCGACGAGATGCTCCTCCGACAGCTCCTCAAGCCCGACGACGATCGGCAATCGCCCCACAAACTCTGGAATCATTCCGTACCTGATGAGGTCCTCGGGCTGCACCTCTTGCACGAGCTCGTTATAAGTTTTGTCTTTCTTCCCGGTGTGCCCGCCCTTCTCAAACCCAAGCCGACTCTGCCCGACGCGCCGCTCGATGATCTTCTCAATCCCGCTGAACGCGCCGCAACAGATGAACAGAATATCGGTCGTGTCGATCTGAATCGGCTCACGCTGCCGCTGATTCCCTTCCATCGGAATCGTCGAGAGCTTCCCCTCCATCATCTTAAGAAGCGCCTGCTGCACGCCCTCGCCCGACACATCGCGCGTTGGCGACGGCTTGTCGCTCTTTCGCGCAATCTTGTCGATCTCGTCGATGCAGATAATTCCGCGCGCCGCCTTTTGCCGGTCCCAATCGGCGACGCGCAAAAGCGACTTGATAACGCTCTCGACGTCCTCGCCCACATACCCGGCCTCGGTCAGCGTCGTTGCGTCGGCGATCGCAAACGGAACATCGAGCTTCCGCGCGAGCGTCTCGGCGAGAAAGGTTTTCCCGGCGCCCGTCGGCCCGATGAGAAGGATATTCCCCTTTGTCAGCTCGACGCCGTCGTCGTGCGTCCGCGGCCCTACGCGCTTGTAATGGTTGTACGCCGCAACCGACAGCACCTTCTTCGCGCGATCCTGCCCGACGACATAGCGATCGAGAAACGCGTTGATCTCGTGCGGCCGCACCAAGTCTCGCCGCGGCGCCTCCGGCCGCTCGCCCTCGCGGTCGATGATCTTGTTGCACAGCAAAATACACTCATTGCAAATGTAGACCTTCGGCCCCGCAATGAGCTTCTTCACTTCGCGACGCTTCTTGCCGCAAAAGGAGCAGTACAGGTGATCTTCGCTTCCGTAACTCGGCATTCGACTCTTCTCTCAAAATCATTATAGCCGACGTCCCGTAAACCACAAACAAGGCGTCCGCGCGCGTCAGAGAGCCTCCTACCTCAGTTCAAACTCGCACGGCAACTCGAGTCGCGGGCCCGCATCCCGTGGCGCGACACGGTCGACGACACCGCGGAGCGCGCGCGCGACCTCTTCCGGGATCTCCGCGTCGACACCAAACTTTCGAATTTGGCGAAGCACGCGCTCGATGAGCCCCGCGCGCGGATACGCAACAATCCGCGTCGGGCGATCGGGCGGCATCTTCGCGAGCGACTTCGCGTGCGTAATCGCCTCGTGAAGCCCACCGAGTTTGTCGACGAGCTTCAACTCAAACGCGCGGCGCCCCGACCAGACGCGCCCCTGCCCGATCTTGTCGATCTCCTCGACTTTCATCTTCCGCCCTTCGGCGATCCGTTTCAGGAATTGGTCGTAGCCAGCCTGGATAAGCGATTGCGCGAGCGTACGCTCATTGTCCGTCAAGCTGCGGTGAATCGAATAGAGGTCCGCCGCCTTACCGCGCGTCAACGTTTCGACGCTGATGCCCGCCCAATTGCGCAACCCCGTGACGTCCGGCTTCAGCGTCAAAATGCCGATCGACCCCGTGAGCGTCGTCGGCTCCGCGACAATCGCATTCGCGGCCGACGCGAGGTAGTAGCCACCCGACGCCGCCACGCGCCCCATCGACACGACAACGGGCTTCACTTTGCGCGCCGCCCAAACCGCGCGCCACATCCGATCCGACGCGTGCGCCGAACCGCCACCCGTGTCGAGCCGAATCACGATCGCACGAATTGAACGGTCGCGCACCGCCGCATCGAGCAGCTTCGCGAGCGTGCGGTCGCCGATTGTTGGGCCGCCAAACGCCCCACCATCCCCGGAATCGCCACGGTCGATGTTGCCCGACGCCAATATGACCGCGATCCCCGGCTCCACGCCCCACGCGAGATTGCGATACCAGCGTGCCGCGTAGTCGCGCACGATCCGCACTTTGCGTCCCCATTCCTTCTCGAGCGCCTTCGGCAAGTCTTCGTACGCGAGAACCGCGTCGACGAGACGCTCCTTCACAGCCCCAACCGCCGAGAGCGGCCCGCGGTCGATGATCGCTTTCACTTGATCGACGGTCATTCCGCGACCCTCGGCCACCGCCCCGACGAGTTCCGCGTACACATCGTCCATAAACGCGCCGTACGCCTCCCGCATCGGGTCGCTCATTCCGGTGCGCGTGAACGGCTCAACGGCCGACTTGTATTTGCCGACCCGAAACGCCTCGATCTTGACGCCGATCTTGTCGAGCAAGCCTTTGAAGAAAATGAACTCGCCGCGGAGTCCAATGAGGTGCGGGTAGCTCGACGGCTCCACGAAGATTTTTTCGGCGGCCGACGCGACGAGGAAAACGTCGTTCCCTTCGCCAGAAACGTACGCGAAAAGGCGCTTCCCCTTCGCGCGAATAGCTTTCAACCGCGCACGGATCTCCTGCGCCTGGGCGAAGTTAAAGCGGGCACGCTCAAGGCGTACGAGAACACCGCGAACATCGTCGTCGCGCTCAATCCGCTCGAGGAGGCGCACAACGTCGAGCAGCGTCGCCGGGCCACGGCCAAAAAGCGCGGGGCGCGGTTGCTCGGCGATCGGCCCATCGAACGCGATCTCGACGAGGTCGTCGATCGGTTTCACGAACTCCGGCGTTCGGTCGCGTTGAAGTCGCGCGAGCATCGTGAAGCCGGTCGAGCTGAGCGAATCGGTCGAGCCGCCAAACTGCGGGCCAAATCCGAGCCCAAATTGCCCGACGGAAATCTCGGCGCCGAAGGTCAAGTTAAACGACGTCGACGACGAGCGCGGCAAAATCTCCGCGCCCACAGTGAAATCGACGCCACGAATGAACTGCGCGCGCAGCCGCGTTGCCCAATCGACCGTCGCGGTGTTCTCTTCGATGCGCGCTTCGCCGGCGATCGTGAGTTTGTGCGTCCACGGTCGAAACGCCGCGCCCGCAATCCAGACGCGGTTCAAGCGTTTGCCATCGAGGAACGGCTCGTTCAAATCGCGCGACGCAATCGCGAACGCGAGAAACGGCGCAACGCGCCACGTGATCCCCGCGTCGACACTCGACACCGACCGAAGCGAATCGTCGCCAACGAAAAAGTGCCCCGCGACGCCAAGCGACAACCCGCGCCAAAGCTCGAAGCCAAGCCCCATCGACAACTTGGCGTAGTCGCGAAACTCTTTATCGCGATAAGTGACGGCGCCCGGAAGAAACTGCGCACCAAGCCCGTAGCCGATGCGCCCGAGGATTTTTCCACCAAAGAAAACGCCACCCGAGCCGCCGGGCCCTTGCTGCGCGGGGACCGTGATGAAGCCGACGCCGTGCGCCGCCGGAAAAAGCCCAATCGCGCCCGCGTTCCACTCAAGCGCAAGCGCGTCGTCGATGTCGGCCGCGACCTGCGTCAGCGGGCGTGCGCCGTTGGTCGGTGAATTGGCGCCCGCGGCAAGTGCGTTGGACGCAAAAAGAAAAACGGCGGCCGCGAAATTTGTCGGGTTGAAACGCGATCGGGATGTAATTGTGTACATGGAGAAACCTTCTAGCGGAGGGCGCGCGGCGGTTCAACTCACCGATAAACGTTCGCGCCGATGTTGTACCGCGTGCCATCCCACTGGTCCCAGACGGAAACCGCGGTACCGCCCGGTGCGCAAGCCACGCGCGGGAATGACGACACTGCCCCGGCGTCGGTTTCGCCAATCGGAGTAAGCGATCCGAGATCAACGCCAACCCATCCGCCGTCTGGTCGATAGCGGTTGGCGTAATACGAGTCGCCGTAGTACCCGAAGAGATAGAAATCCTCTGACCACCATACAACGCTGGCGTTTCCCGCCGCATCGAAGCAAACCCACGGGTTTCGAGAATCGCTGAGCGACGAATAGCCGACGTCTCGCGGGGCTGACCACGACAGCGTGTCGGACGCGAAACGACTCGCCATGATCGTCTTCAGTGACGCCTGCATTTGACTCCAAACAGCGATACCGTTCCCAGCCGGGTCAACCGCAACGTGCGGCGCCTCAGAACCCGCGTCGGTTTCGAGTTTCCCCGCGTCGGCCCAGAGCCCACTCGCGACCGAGAAACGGTTCCACCAGATGTTCGTGTCGCTCGCAATCGTCTTCGCCCAAACGGCGATCGCATTCCCGGCCGTGTCGACAGCGACCCTGGGCACCGGCATCGCGCTCGTTGTATTCACCTCAACCGGAACCACGGCGCTCCATCCCGGAACCGATTGGAAACGCCTGCTCTTGACAGTCCAGCTGGATCCCGACGATTCGACAAACGCGACAACCGCGTTTCCGTAACTGTCAAACGCCGCGTGCGGCGAGTCCGCGTTGGTCAACAGAACCCCCGCATCTTCCCATCGTGACGTCGCAGGACGCCACCAGTTCACGGAAATGCGACTTGAAGCGGTGTCGGGAAATCCTGGGATCGTTGTTCTGTATGGCATGAGCGACATGACGTCCCCGGTCGCGTTGGCGGCGAGGAACGGCGTTTTGTTGTTCATGAAGACTCCTTCGCCTCCCTCCGCGACGAACTCCGTTCCCCCCCACGGCCCGTCGGGCAATGGGTAGCGCCGCGCCCAATAACCTCCGTTCTCCCACGAAACAAACGCCGCACCCGACGCGTTCACCGCAACGTGGGGTTTGGAACCAACGGCGATGTTATTCAGACTCACCCACTGGCTGCTGGAAAACGCGTATTTCGTGGCGAAAATGGTTCCACTCTCCTCCCAAACGGCGAGAGCGTTTCCCGCTGTGTCGACGGCGATTTCGGGAGATATGGCCGTCGTCGTGCTGTTCTCAAGAAACTGCTGTGACGGCCGCCACGACATCCATTCGCAAGTCCCCGCGTCGCAATGGGTCCCGACAACGCAATGGCTATCCACGGCACACGCTGGGCAAGTCCCGGCATCGCACCGCACGAGCCCGCACGCGATCGAGCCCGCGTCGAGGCAGCTTCCCGCGCCGCTGCAGAGCGACCGGAGCCGCGCGATATTTCCCGCAAGGCACGCGGGCGCCACGCATTCGGTCGACGCGCTCCACGACGCGCAGATTCCCGTCGCGCACGAGCCGGTGTTTCCACAAATCTCAGGGGCCGTTGGGGGACAAAGCGACGTGCAGCAGCTTCCGCTCACGCAGTACGTCGTCCTGCACTCGTTTGGCGCTGCGCATGTCGCCCCCGCGTCCTTCTTCGGCGCGCAGCCGCCCGCATCGCACCAGGCACCCGAAATGCAGCCCGGGTCACTCGTGCACGCGGGGCAATTCCCCGCATCGGCGTCGCAACGCCCGAGGCCGCACCCCACTGTCCCCGCGTCAAGGCAAGTGCCCGCGCCCGAGCAGGTCGACGCGGGGCGCGCAATATTCTCCGCGACGCAGCCAGGCGCCACGCACCGCGTCGATGCCGCGTACACCTCGCACGTCCCCGTTCCGCACGACCCGGTTTGGCCGCACGCCTCGGGCGCCGTCGCATTGCAAGACGTTGTGCAGCAAACCCCGCTTACGCAGTACGACGTTGCGCACTCATTCGTCGCGACGCAGAGAGCGCCCGCGTCTTTTTTCCAGAGGCACGCGCCCGCATCGTCGCACCACGCGCCCGCTCCGCACCCGTTGTCATCAGCGCACGACGCTCCTGCGTCCACTCCCGCGTCCGCTCCCGCATCCGCACCCGCGTCCGCTCCCGCACCCGCGTCCGCACCCGCTCCCGCTCCCGCATCCGCACCCGCTCCCGCATCCGCACCCGCTCCCGCTCCCGCACCCGCGTCCAAATAAATAAAAACGAGCTCCTTCGATTTGAATTTGCACCCTGCCAAGAGGGCCGTCGCCACAGCCGCAACAACAAACCTTCGCATCGGCCCGCCTCCACGTTCGCGTCGTCTGCCAACAAACAGTATGACGATCCGATCCCGCTTCTTCAAACCGGAATTGCGGACTCTCTGCGAAAGTCAGCGCGTCAATCGAATCGCAGATTATCGGGCGCGAGGATTCGATTCGGGTCCATCATTTGTCGCACGCGCGCGATGAGCGCACGCGTCCCCGGGTGAATTCGCGCGGCGAGCTCCGGCGCCGCCCACGGCGGGAGTTTGTACGTCATGAACCCGTGGTCGAGCGCGACCTGGATGAGCTCGCGGTTGCAAGCGCGCACGCGTTCAACCTCAGCGGCGTTCCGCTTTGCGAAAGTGATCACGAAACGCAAGACGCAATAATGCCCGCCCTTCATGGGGCGCGTCACGATAAGCGGCGGAAAGCCGTGCTTCTCCATGATCTCGAGTCCATGCTTCGCGCCCTCGGGCAGGCGGCTCATCGGGCCGTACGTGCCGACCCACGTGAGACCGCCCCCCGGGTTGTCGATGAGGAATCCGAGTCGCGCTGGGAACTCCGCGAGGGGCTTGAACTCTGGGTTCACGTCGGTGATGGCGTCGAGCGGAATTGGGTCGTCGATGTGATGTCCCTTGGAGCGCACTTCGCGGATCGCTTCGGCGAGCACGGCGCGTTTCATCATCACCTCGAATTCGAGATCGGCCGATATGTCGAGGTAGAACAAGATTTCTGGCTCGCCTTTGTCGCGTGCGCGTGGCTTGTCGATACCAAGCAGCATGCGTCCCGCAGGCCAGGTAAGCCCCCCGAGATCGTCGAAGAGTCCCGTTCGCGCGAGGAGGCGCATCAAGGCGATGCCGCCCAGCAACTCGTGAACCGGGATGAAGACGCGCGTCCGTAAGCGGCGCTTGGGCCAAAGTTGCACGGCGAGCTTCGTGACGATTCCCGTTGTCCCTTGCCAATTCAAAAAGAGCCCCGCGAGATCCGGGAGCGCCGCACGACCGTACCAATGCTGCGTCACAGCGGCTGCGCCCGTGCGCACAACTTCGCCGTTCGCGAGGACCGCCTCGATTCCGCCGATCCAGTCGCCCATCGACCCGTACCGCATCGTGAGCGTCCCGGTGCCATCGAGGAGGCAGCACGCGGCGACGCTCGTCTCGGGTGGCGCCAGCGGATAGCTGACAACGACGCTCTGCGCGCTTGCGTCGAGGCGACTTTTGAGCGCCGCCCACGAGACGCCGGGCTCAACCACCGCGACCATGTCCTCCTCGTCAACCGACACGATCTGGTCCATGCGCGACAGATCGACGACGATGCCGCCCGCGTGCGGAATCGCGAGCCCACCGATGTTCATCGCCGTGACGCGCACGGTGACCGCGGTCTTGGTTTCGTTTGCGATCCGGAGAATCTGCTGGACGTCGCCGACGGAGGTGGGAAACACCGCAACAGCAGGGAGACGCGGCGCGCACTCGGTCGGGTCTTCGGCGAACCGGCGAAGCGCCTCGTCGCCAACGACGACGCGGTCGGGGCCGAGGGTGTCAATCAACTTCGTTGTGGCGGGGTTTCTGGCTGTTGTGGTCATGTTCAGCTCCTCCCGCGCACGGGAGACTGCACAACCGGCGCCAGCGCTCATGTGGGGGAACGTCGTTCCAATCGCGGCGCCTCGCAGCGCGTCGGCCAAATCATAATCCCGGATTGCGCCCACCGATGGCGCCGGCGGCAAGATTTGCGCGCAATGGTGCGCGTTAGAGGAACGCGACTTTCAGCGCGATGGCGGTCAAGACGAGGGCGCCCGCGCGTTCGGCCCAGACACCCGTTCGCTCCGCGAGGTAACCCGCGATGCGCATGGTGAGCCACGATAGGACGAACGTGACAACACCGATGATGACGCACGTGATGAGGGGGCGGCCCGCGAGTTTCTCAAGCGCAACGCCCGCGGCGAGCGCATCGATTGAATCGGCGATCGCGAGGACGATAAGCGGCCAGCCGCGCGTTGGGTCGGTGCGGCGCATCGCATCGGTCGGGTGGTGCTCGAAGGATTCCCAAAGCATCTTACCGGCGATAAACGCGAGCGCGGCAGCGGCGAGGTAACGGTCCCACGGCGAAAGGACGGGGAGAACCGTCGCGCCGGCCTGCCATCCGCCGATCGCGAAAAGGAATTGAAAGGCGCCGAAGACGATGGACACGCGCAAGCGTGCGGCGGCGTCTCGGTTGACCGCGGCGATTCCGAGCGCAATCGCACAGGCATCCGCAGAAAGCGCAACCGCAAGGAGCAGCGACTCAAACACGCGCGCAAGCTAACCGTTTGCGCCGCGCTCGACAACGAGACGAAACCGTCCGTCGCTCCACTCCTCGACACCCATGATGCGGTGGCCTTCTTCTTTGAGGCTCTTCGTGAGCGTCGCGACCGAGTCTTCGTCGACGACCACTTCGATCTTCTCCTCGGGTCGCAAGGCGTCGAGCGATTCCTTGACCGTCGCGAAAGGCCCGGGGCACGTCATTCCACAGACGTCGATCGACGCCGAAACGATCGCCGCGCTCGATGCGCGCGTCGCGGATGCCAGAGCAGCGCCGGGAATCCACGTCGGCACGGAGTCGTCGTAGCGGTGAATGACGATCGGCTCGGGTGCGCGTGCGTTCTCGACAAGGTGCTGACCGACGACCGGCTTAAGCGCCGCAAGGAGACTCGCCATCGCGCCCGGTGCCTTCAAAAGCTCGCCAATGCGAATTCGCCCTTTGCCTTTCCCGCTCGCGCGATACCAATCGAGCACGGTGCGAATCGTCGGGACGATCATCGCGTCAGGGATGAGCCGCGCGACGACCGTACCGTTGTGTGGGTGGCGTCCATGGCGGCCGCCGACGCGCACAATCCAGCCGGTCAGACCCGCGCGCCACGATTCGGTTGGGCATGCGCGAATGCAGTCGGAGCAGTAGAGGCAGTCGCCCGCGGTGAACTTTGGCGCGCCCGATTTTCTGTCGGGGATGATCGCGTTTTCGGCGCACGCTTTCGCGCAGATGGTGCAGCCGGTGCACGACGGCTCATGCCACACGGGGAACGCCGCGCCTTGAAAGCCGAGATCGTTTTCGTTCGTTCGCGCGCAGTCGATGGGGCACCCCGAAAACGAAATCTTGAACTTGTGATAGTACTCCTCGCCGAAAAACTCGCGGTCGACGATGCGCGTCATCTCTTGTGTGTCGGTTAACCCGTTGGGGTTGTACTCGCACCCCGCGCACGCAGTCGGGACGCGAACACGCGGGCCGCACGTCGCGACGCGCGCACCGCCCTCATTGAGTCGCCGCGTCACCTCGGGGAAATCCTTGACGTTGATGTACGGGATTTCGAGCGACTGGCGAAAACTCAAGTGCACGTAAGCTTTGCCAAACTTGTCCGCGGCATCGGCCGTTGCGCGAAGCCACGCCGACGGAATGCGCCCACCGGGGCAGCGGCAACGCACCGTGAAGAGGTCTTTTTGGCGCTGCTTGATGTAGCCACCCGATTTGAGTTGGTCAAACGACAGTGCGCCCTTGAGCGGCGCCGAACCGCGGGCGCCTTCGACCGGGACGTCAACCGTGACCTGCCCGCGACGCGCGTGCTCGTCGAGCGAACGATCGAGCGTGACTTTTGTGCGACGCAGTTTCTCTTCGACTGTGATCTTCGACTTTGATGGCGTGCTCATGCGGGCCTCCGTGGTGATTTTGCGCGCTGGCGATACGCATAGGGCGGCGCTCCGCGCATGTCCACTGCCTCGCGCCGAAATCTGGACCCGCGAAATCTGTTTTTAGTTTTAGATTATTAACGGCGGGCTGATCTTTTGGGCCTCGACCGAGCGCGTTCGGCGCTCTGTTTTTCTTTGGGCTGGGGCCGGCTCTTTGTGAGTCGCCCAACGGGGAACGGCTCGACTGCGTGCGATGCGGGAAGGGCGCGGTGCATCTCGGCGAGCGCGCCCAGGCTCCACTTGTGCCCAAAGAATCCGGCGCGGCGAATGGCGTTCGCGTCGAAGTAATCGTCGAACATATTTCTTTTCGGGAAGTACGTTTCGATGAGGAAGCGGCCCCTGGGAAGGTGAAGTCCGCGCTCGTTGGGAGCACTGATTTCGCCGCCGCCAACCGTCCACCGGAATTCGCGGACAAGTTTTTCCGGCGTGCGAAGCTGACAATGCCATCGCCCCGAACGTTCGGTGACTGAAACAACGTTTTCGCTTGGTGCCTTTCCCCAAATGAGGCTTGGAAACAGAACCACCTTTGTTAAATCGTACGACCGTGGCGACATGCTGTCGCTGACAGACTCAGTCATGCGGATCGTCTTGACGACGCGAAAGAATGGCGCGCCGACGAGGTTTTGCTCGATCGCCCGCCCATTAACTGAGCATTTGAAGACGACATCGCGAAGGATGCCCGAGCTCTCAAGCTGGTGGCCGGCACCGTTCGTCGTCCAGAAATAGATGCGAACCTCGCCGCGCTCGTCGTCCGCGGATTGCGGTTGCGCGCGGGTCTTGTAGGCGCGCCGCGCTGTGTGCGCACGGTTGCCGCGACGCTCCGTTTGCGACACGAGCCAGATCAGGCTCGAGCCGAGCATCTCATCGAAACGCGCAACGTACCCCATGTACGGCTTCGTGCCGTAGCCCTCGACGACGCGCACCGCGCGCTTGACGGTGAGTTGAACCGTGCGAAGCGGCGTTTCTTTTTCGGTCGCAACGCGCCAAAGCGAGACGGCGCCGGTGTAGGTGCCGGCCACTTTGAAGTAGGCGCCGCGTTTTGGCATGCACTGGACTTCGTGGCTTGGGAAATCGTTCCCGCCTGGCGAGCGAAGCGGGCAGTGCGCGCGAATCTTGCCGCCGGGGCCGCTCCACGTGATTCGAATCGCGTCGCCAATTGCAAAGCGACCATACAGTTCGCCGGTGAGAGTCGGCTGAAATCCTTGCGCGACGGCTCGCCGATCGAAGACTTCAGACGAGAGATGGTCTCGGACATCGAGCGCGATGTTGGCGTCCGACAAGAACGGCGCGCTTTCAGCCACAGGTTCTTCGCGCGAACTCTCAGTGCGTCGCGGATCGGGACCCGATGACAAGAGACCACAGCGAAAGGTGGCACCGACAACGACTCCAAACGCGAGAAACGCCGAACGCTTTCTTTCCTTTTTCATTTTCATTTCCTCCGCGCGAGCCGGCGGCCAGCCTGCCCGAGTTGCACATCTTATGGCGATCGAACCGAGGCGGGCGCTTACATCGCCTTACTTTGGGATTACCTTCCCTTGACCCACTCGGCCGGCCTCGGTACGGTTCGAAACGTGGATGCCGCTTTGCTCCGCGCCGTGCCGTTTCTCGCGTCGCTCACCGAAGACCAGTTGACCAGTATTGCCCGCCTCGGGCGTGCCGAGCACGTTGCGACGGGTACAACGATCTTCGAGGAGGACACGCCGGGTGACGCGTGTTATGTCGTGCTCACCGGGCGAGTGTGAATCGTGAAACATCTCGCGGGTGGCGGCGAGGAGGCGCTGACCTTCATTGGTCCCGGCGGCCATTTTGGCGAGATGGCCCTGATTGACGATTTCCCGCGGTCGGCCAGCGCCGTTGCGCAAGAAGATTCGACGGTGTCGGTCATTAGCAAGGACGCGCTGCGGCAGATTCTCGCCGTTGACCGCGACCTCGCCGTGAAAATCCTCTGGGGATTTGTGCAGACGCTTTCGCAAAGGCTTCGCGACACCAACGACAAACTAAAAGCGTTTTTCGCGTTTACGGGTGGATTCTAATCACGGCGAAGAAGTGACGCGCGCAGCAGACGATTCGTCGCTCGGTGCATCGCGCGCAGCGTTTGAAGCGGCGCCGAACGATCGCGTCGCGTATCACGCGTATGTGGCGCGGCTCGCGGAAACGGGGAATGCGGCGGCGCTGGCGCAGGCGCACGAACGGTACGCGCGGGTGGTCGTGGGGGACGCGGCGGTCGCGGCGTGGATTGCAGCCGGGGAAGCGTGGGAGCGGAGCGAGTCGGTGGCGCGCGCGTTGGCTTGCTACCAGCGGGCGTTTCAAGCCAACCCGGACGCTGAGGCGGCCGCCGAGGCGCTCAGGCGTGGGCGACAAATTTACGCGGCGCGAGAGAATTGGGAGATGGTCGGAGAGCTGTTGGTGCTCGAGATCCAAACGGGTCCCGAGCGCGAAAACAAGGCGGCGCGTTGGGTTGAGCTGGGCGACGTTGCGCGCGAGCAATTGAACGACCTGGCGCGTGCGATGTCGTGTTACGAGGCGGCGTTAAGGCTCGACCCGGCCAACGAAGCCGCGCGATCGCGCGTGTCCAAAGCGGGTGGGACTTGGGACGTCGAAGCCGTCGATCCGGCGGCTCTTGTCGCGGAGGCCGACGCGGCGACCGACAATGAGCTGGCGGCGCTTTTGTGCGTCCAGGCAGGGCGCGAGTTGATGCGGCGGATGCCCGCGGAACCGCTCGCGGAGGTCGTGTTGCGAAAGGCGCTCGCGCGCGTCCCGGGACACCCGGCGGCTGTGGCCACGTTGCGAAGTTGGTACGAGAAAAACGAACGTTGGGTCGACCTCGGGCGAATGAACGAAGCGAGACGTGAGGGAGCGGGTGCGGCGGCGGGGAGAGAAGATCGTTCGCGTTCAGGAGCACGACCACGATCTGCGGGACCGGGGGCGGCGGCGGACGCGAGAGCGGGTGCGGTAGCGGTTGCGGTTGCGGTTGCGGGAGCGGATGCGGTTGCGGCGGCGGGAGCGGACGCGGGTGCGGAGATCGACGCGTTGGAACAGCATCTGCCCGGTTCCGTTGAGCGTGTTTCCGCGGTGCGCGCGCTGGCAACGACCATGCGAGAAAAAAAGGCATGGCGGGCGCTTCGCGACTTGTTGGACCGTGAGGCGAACGCGATTCACGGTGATGCGCAACGTGAGGAGCGTGCGGCGGTCGTTCTGTGGCTGATTGAGCTTGCGGATCTTTATGCGGGACCGCTCGAGGACGCGGGATTTGAAATCGGTGCGCTCGAACGGGCCAGCGAAATCGATCCGGCCAACCGGGTGGTGCTCGGGCGACTCGCGGCGCGTTTTGAAGAACACGCACGCCCCAGGGACGAGTTTCGTGTGCTCAAAAAGATGGCCGCTCTCGACGGGTCTTCGCCATCACCGCTCCTCCTGCGGCGGCTTGCGGATCTGGCTCTGGGCCCGCTCGCGGACCGCGACGAAGCGATTCTCGCACTCGAAACACTGCGTCAAATTCAACCCGCGGATCGCGATGTCGAGGCGCGTCTCATCGCGACGCTTCGGGATGCGGGTTATTGGGATCGCGTCGTCGAGATTGCGCTCGATCGTTTCGAAAGCGGGGGCTCATCGCGCGATGAGTTTCGCGCGCTGGTGACCACCGCCGATGAAAAGGGGCTGCGTGATGAGCTCAAGGCGAGCGCGTACCAGACCTTACTTGATGCGGACGATCGCGACGACGAGGCGTTCGAGCGGCTTGTGGCTCTCGACTTGGCGGCGAATCGGTGTGTGCGCGCAGCCGAGCGGTTGGCCATGCGCGCCAAGGAGGCAGCGGTTCCGGGCGACCGCGCGTCGCTTCTCAGTCGCGCGGGTGGAGTTTTGCTCAATCGGTTGGCGCGACCGGCCGAGGCGGAGGCGGCGTTCGCCGAGAGTTTCTCGCTGGCACCTGAGGATGGCCCGGCGTTTCGGGCGCTGGTTGATTTCGCGTGGCGTCGGGCGGACGTGGCACGCGTGGTCGAACTTTTTGGTCGGCTGAACGACGACGAGGGCCTCGTCGCAGAGTTGAAGCGGGTCGTCCATGGTGCGGGATCCGGGCGGACGCGCGTGAAGGCGGCGTTGGAGCTGGCGCGTCGAGAAGCGGGCGTCGGTGCGGATTCTGGCGCGCGTGAGGCGGCACTTCGATTTGTTTGGGAGTCGCGCGAGGCGAGGGCTTTCGAGCGCGTGGAGGCGGCGCGTGGGCTGGCGAGCCATTACAAGGCGACGCGCGAACCGGTCGCGTGGGTGCGTTTTCTGGTTGACGCGATCGGTGTGTTTCCGGCAGATGAAGCGGCCCGTCGGCTTCTCGAAATCACCGAAGCGTGTGGCGATACGCGGGCGCTAGAACCGCTGTTGATCGAGGCGCTTCGCGAGTTGCCCGTCGAAGCGGCTTACGAGGTCGGCCACGAAGTTGTTGCCGTCATCGCCGCGATCGAAAGGTGCATTCACGCGCGATCCAGCGCGAACGAAATTGTGGCATGGATTGATGATGCAGTTTTGGCGCTTCGCAAATCACAATTTGAGAGCGCGGGAATTCGTGTGGCGCTTGAGGGGATTCGAGCGCGGCTTCTCCATCGCGTGGCGGGGCGCGGCGAGGAAGCGCTTCTGGCGTTGGAGCGACTTTCGGTCGCGGCCGTCGAGTCGAAGGCGGACGATGCGCTCGCGCGGGTTGATGAGTGGATCGCGACGGCGCGTGCGATTGGGGATGCGGCGTCGCTTGCGCGCGCACTTGCGGCGCGCGTGATTTCTGGGCCGGCGGAAGAAGCGGTGGTGACGCTCCGTCACCTTGCCGAACTTTGGGAGACCGAGCTCCGGGATGCGGAAGACGCGGAATCAGAGCGCGTGAGAGTTTACGAAAGAATTTTGCGTGTTGACCCCGGCGATTCGGCGGCGGCGTTGAAACTCTCGGAACGTGTTGCGGCGCTAGGGGATGACGCGAGGGCCGTCGCGACGTTGCAGGGAGCGTTGGAGCGCGTGGCCGATGACGCCGGACGGCGGGTGATCGCGGCCGAGCTTTTTGGTTGGATGGCGCGAGCTGGAGATTGGGATCAAGCGCTCCGACTCGCGGAGGCCGAGCTTGGTTTAAGGGACACAGTGGGGAAAGTCTTTCAGGTGGCCGCAGATGCGCTGGTTGCGCACGCCGATCCGGTCGTTTCGCGGCGCTTTGTCGCTTGGGCGCAGAAGCTGGGGTGGGACGCGCTGCCCGCTGATACGCTGGCGCAGCTTTACGGCGCTGCGCGTAGTGACCTGAACCCCGCGACACACGCCGAGTTGTTGACAAGCCTTCTTGCCGAGGAAATGGCGGTCCGCCGCGAACGGCAACACGATCTGTCGGGCGCGTTTGACGTCGGCCTTGCCTTGGCGCGCTTGCGTCTCGATGGCGCGTTGCTCGAGGGGCTTATCGCTGACGCGGAGCGGCTCGGGCGATTCCAAGATGTTGCGACGGTTGCGGAGGCAAGCTTGTCGCGTCCCGACGCGCGTGACGCCCTGATAATCCACCGCGAGTTGGCGGGCCTTTATGAGACGCGCCTTCGCGATCCGCGCGGCGCAATTCGGCATCGGCGCGCCGTCATCGCGGCAGCTGGCGACGATTGGGCGAGCTGGGTCGCGCTCGCACGGCTTGCGGAAGAGACCGAAGCGTGGGGGGATCTCCGCGAAATTTTGCGACACCTGACGGGGATGAATGCAGAGGCGGGGGCCGGGGCGGAAATCGCACACGAACGAGAGCGGGTGCGATGGCTTGAGCGACTGCTTGCGCTCGAGCTCGACATCCTGCGCGATGGGGCTAGGGCGATCGAGACTGCGCGCGTGCTGGTGGACGCAGTGCCCGACCATTTGGGCGCGTGGCGGACAATTGTACGGCTGCTCGGCGAGACGCCACCAACGCCGGAGCTCAAGACGTTGCGCCACACCGCGCTCCGACGACTTCGAATTCTCGAAGCGGGTTTGCCGGCTGACGGGCGATTATCAACGTTGCTTGCGCTGGGGCAGGAACTTTCCGGGCGTCGTGAGACAGCGAACGAAGCCGCCCTCGCGCTCGTGGAGGCCGCAGAAATCGCCGGTGCGCATGGAGCGCGCGATCGACTGGAGGAGCTTTTGAATTCCGGCTGGCTTGACGGCGCCGCAGAGCGAGCGGCGCTTCGAGCGTGTGGCCACCGGGGACGCCTCGCGGAGTTGTTGGAGAACGACGTCGAACGTGCGAATTCTGAGGAAGCGATTTTGATTCTCAAGGAGCTGTTGACGATCTACGCGACCGAGGGCGATCAACCCGACGCGTTGCGACGTGCGCTCAGGCGGCAAGTCGCGCTCGCCCCAACGGATGCCGCGTTGCGCGCGAAGTATTTGGAGGTTGTCGAAGCGGCGGCCGCGTGGGACGAGTATATTGAGACGGCGTGGGCGGCGGCGGAGGCGATGCCCGATGACAACGAGGAGGTGTGGGGCCTTATGGTTGACCTGTATGTGATCGCGTCGCGCGAATCGCCCGACACGGAGGCATCGGCAAAGGTGTTCGCGGCGGTGGTCGCGCGGGCGCGCGCGGCGTTTGTTCGGGATGGCGTGTTGCCGATCGCCGCGCAAAAGGCGCTTCAGTCAATACTTGAGGTTGCCCGTCCGTCGGCGACGCGCACGGAGGCGGTAAAAACGCTGGTCGAATCTTTCGTGCGCGCGGGCGAACCGAAACATGCGGCTGAGGTGCTTCAGCGCGCGATCGAACGAGCGGCAGATGAGCGTGAGGCCGCCGCGTGGCTCGCGGCACTCGCCGATTTGTGCGCAACGCGGCTGGATCGCGGTGAGACGGCCGCTGGGCTTTTCGTTGACGCGGGCGAATTATGGCTGGCGGTCGGTGAATCGGCGAAGGCGCGCGGGACGATTGAGCGAGCTCTGCCGCTCGCGTCGGGAGAGGGCCTCGCGCGGGCGCATGTGGCGCTCGGCAATGCGCTTCGTGGCGATTCGGCGAGGGAGCTTGATGCCGTTCTGCATTACGACGCAGCGCTTGACCTTTTGGCGCGCGTTGAATCGCGGGCGCCCTTTTCGACGGCCGATGATCTCGTGCCGTTTCGCCGCATCGACGAAATCTTGACGGCGCGCCGCGATTGGAAGCCGCTCGAGCGCGCCTACCGACACATGATCGCGCGCGTGGCTGCAACAAAGTTCAAACCGCTTCTTGTTTTGCTATGGCGAAACCTCGGTGAAATCTATCGATCGCGGCTGGACGATGCGGAACGCGCGGTTCAGGCGTTTGAAGTTGTCGTGGGACTCGCGCCCGGCGACGAAGCGGCAAAGAAGATTCTCGACGCGCTTCGTGCGAAGAAACTTTAGAGCGATGACCGGGCGACTTTACGTTGTTGCCACGCCGATTGGAAATCTCGATGACGTAACGTCCCGCGCGACGACGGTGCTTCGCGACGTCGACTGTGTTGCGGCCGAAGATACGCGGCGCACGGCGATTTTGCTGAAACATATCGGTGCGTCCCCGCGACTCGTTTCGTATCGCGAGGAGAATCACGCGCGGGCGGCCAAGGGGCTCATTGCGGCACTCGTTGATGGGGCGAAGATCGCGCTTGTGTCGGACGCCGGGACGCCCGCCATCTCGGACCCGGGTGTGGCGCTCGTTCGGGACGCGATCGCGGCGGGAGTTGATGTGGTGCCGATTCCGGGTGTGTCTGCGGTGACGGCGGTTTTGTCGGCGGCCGGGATTTCGTGTGGGAGTTTTCGGTTCGTCGGTTTTTTGGCGCGGTCGGGGCGTCGGCGAAAGGATGAGATTAAACGGATCGCCGGAAGCGATGAGGCAACCGTTTTGTTTGAGTCGCCACATCGGATCGCCACGACGCTTGGGGATCTTGCGGCGGCGTGCGGTGCGGCGCGCGGCGTGTGCGTTGCGCGTGAGGTGACGAAGGTACATGAGGAGTGGGTGCGCGGGACGCTGGGGGATGTGGCAGATCCATTCGCGAAAGGTACAGCGACCGTTCGGGGTGAGTTTGTTGTCGTCGTCGCGGGAGCGGAAGCGGGTGCGGATGCGGATGCGGGTGCGGATGCGGGTGCTGATGCGGGTGCGGGCGCCGATGCGAGCGATCGCGACGTCATTGACGCACTGGCCACCGAGCTTGGAGTCGCGCGACGAATCGTGTACGCGGTCGCGAATCGGCTGCGCTCTCGCTGGGCGCGCTGATCGACGTGCGATTTCGCACCCGATATGCGACGCTGTCGATCGTCGGTCAAAAGATGGAGGTCATCCACGATGCGTTTTAGTCAATTCACAATTCTGATTTCGGTCCCACTTGCCGCACGGGTGGCGTACACGGCGGCGCCGGAGCGATGCGTGTTTGATGGCAAGGCCCCCGAAGACCGCGGCCAGTTCACGGCGGCGAAGCTCGACCAAGCGGGCGACGTAACGCGCGCGTTTATCGCGGCGATGACGCATTCGTGCTGGGTGACGCAAAAAGACCAGACGAAGATTGGCGGTTATCTCGCCGAGCACGGGTGGGAGCTTGCGCGCGATCTGATTGAGCCGAACGGGTCGGGCGGACTCGCCTACGTCGCGCACCACAAGGAGAGCGGCGACCTCATCGTGGTTTTTCGTGGCACGGGCGCGAAGGGGCTCAAGAACGTTGGGAATCTGGTCGCGAATATTGGCGCGGACGCGAACGCTCGTCCGAAAAAGATCACGTGGCTGCCGACCAAAGCCGGAGGGGCGTGGAAACGTCTCGGCGCCCGGGCGCTCGCGACATGGAAGGCCATCAAGGTTCATGCCGGGTTTACAAATCAGTACAGCAAGTTTGCGGCGACGATTGAATCAGCGGTCAAAGACGCGCTCGCCGCGAAACGCGTGACGCGAATCATCTGTTCGGGGTTCAGCCTTGGCGCGGCGCTCGCGACCCACTGCGGACTTCACATGACGCTTCGATTCGACACACCCGTTGCGGTGCTGGTCGGGGCATCGCCGCGCGTTGGCTCGCCGCAATTTCAAACGGCGTACGACCGCCAAGTGCCCGCGATCGTGCGGGTCATGCTCGAACGCGACCCGGTGCCCCAGATGCCGGGGCTGCTGCTTCGAAAAGCGTACGAGCACGTCGGGCGCCTCTTACCGCTTTACGACACGAAGGACGACAAGTCGCGCGCCGCGCTTCACGGTCGTCCACTCGATGCCAAAGCGCTCGGCGACGCGCAGTCGTTTTTGGGGACTTTGAAGGGCGCCGTAAAGAAGTTCGCGCGTTACCACAACTACCTCCGCTATAAAGAGACGGTTCGCGCCTATCTCAAGCTCTGCGAATCCGAACTGAAATGCACGGGCGATCAGCTTTTCAGATGGGGCAACGCCGAGCGGAACGCGAAATAGGCGCGCGCCTGCGCGTTTGACACGTTGATCGTCGCGGGATAGGTTTCGCGCTCGTTTTCACCCGGTCGTGAAACGGGTGACGACCCAAAACTGGAGGAGTGCCATGCCGAGCGACCGCCTGAAGAAAATGCTGTTCGACGCCGCGACGAAGTTCATGTCGTCCGAGCGCGGAATGAAGCTCATGCAAAATCCCAAGCTCATGCAGACCGTCGCAAAGCTGTTTGAGCTGCGCGGGCAGATGAAATCGAACGTTGAAGGTTCGATGAAGAAAGTTCACGCGGCGTTTGGGTTGGTGAGCGCCGAGGACCTTAACGGTCTGCGGCGCGTGATGAAGGAGCTTGAGCTGCGCCTCAACGACCTCAAGAGCCAAACCGACGATCTCGAGGCGAGCCTTGTGCGGCTTGAGACTCTGCGCGCGCCGGCGCCGAAGAATGGCGGCAAACGACGCGGGCGCGGTGATAAACTCGAAGCGTGAAGCTGACCCCCGCTTGTGCGCCCTGCATTCTTGACGACATTCGTGGCGCGACCGAGCGCCTTGGGCTCGATGACGCTGTTCGGCGTCAAATTGGGATTGCCGCGCAGAATTACGTCGTTGCGAGCGGCCACTCTGGCGCCATTCCGTCGACGCTCATCACGGGTGTTCACCGCATCCTGAAGCAGATTACGGGCGACCCGCTGCCGTTTCGCGAGCTTCGCGATCAATGCAATGAGGTCGGGCGAGTCGTTGCAGAGCGTGTGCGCGCCGAGGCCGCGGGGCAGACGGGCGTCGACCGTTTTCGATTTCTTGTGCGATGGGCGATTGCCGGGAACCACCTCGACTTTCGCACGGTCGGTGCTGGGTATGCGTTTGGCGTCGATGCGATCGCCGAAATGCTGAAGCGCCCCTTCGACGAGGGGCTTTGCGTCGACGCGTGTGACGCGATTTACGATGCGTGGAACCGCGCGCGAGTGATTCTTTTCATTCACGATAACGTTGGCGAAATCGCGTTCGACAAGCTCCTCGTTGAAGAGGGTGTCGCCGCGGGGAAACGCGTTGTTGTCGCGCTTCGGGGCGGGCCCATCACGAGTGATGCGACCATGGACGATGGTGTTGCGGTTGGGCTCGACCGCGTGGCGAGCGAGGTTATCTGCGCGGGGCCTGATACGCTCGGTATTTCGTGGGATGAAAAAAGCGATGCACTCACAGACGCGTTGAAGCACGCCGACTTCATCGTTGCGAAGGGGCAGGCGAACTACTACGTCTTCTCAGAGTTCGCGCACGAGCTCTCGGCGCCGATCGCCTGTCTTTTGCGCACGAAGTGCGACCCCGTCGCCGCGCACTTTGGCGCGACCGGGCATGTCAACGTCGCGACGCTTCTAAACGCCCGAGCGGCTAACGAAGCGAAATAATCTGGGACGACCGTGCTGGGAGTGTGAGCGAGACGCGGCCGGCGTTCGCTTGAAGCGTGGCGCCGGAGAGGCGGTCGGTGAGCGCGTGCGTGCCGAATGCGGGAAGATCGATGTCGATCCCGCGCGAGGCCGCGCCGATGTTGAGCGCGACAACGACGGTGTCGTCGGCCGTGCCGCGCGTGTAAACGTAAGCGGTGTCATCGACGAAAAGCGTTGCACGGTCAGCGCCGCGAAGGCCATCGAGGGCGCGCCGCGCGGCGAGCACCCTTTTTACGTGCGCGAGAACGCGTTGTCCCTCGGCACTCACGTCGCCGCCGAAACGCATCATGCGCCGGTTGTCGGGGTCGCCCGCGCCCGCGAGTCCTATTTCGTCACCGTAGTAAATGAGCGGAATCCCCGGCTGCGTAAGGACGAACGACCACGCGAGGATGAGCCTATCGTACGCCTCACTCGCGGCCGGCTGTCCGGGCGGTGCCGTCCAACCTTGCTCCTTCGCGCCGACGCCCCACAGGTTTGCGATTTGACCCGCCGCGTGTGAGATGAATCGCGGGACGTCGTGGTTCCCGAGGAAGGGCGACATCACTGCGGCCGCGCCATAGGTGCCCCACGCGCGCGCGACCATCGCGTCGAGCACGCGAAATCCCTGTTCGCGTCGCGCAAACGTTGCGACGATTTCCCAATGGAGCGGGAAATCAAACTGTCCGTGGAGAAGCGTGTCACCGACGTACTCTTTGACTTTCTCGGAACCGGGGTCGCCGAAGCGACCGGTAAACGTTTCGCCAATGAGTAGGAGCGGTTCACTGGGTGGCGCAAGCGCGCGGTCGAGCGCCGCGCGAAGCTCGCGGACGAAGTGCGGGCGCACGTGCTTGACGGCGTCGACGCGGTATCCGTCGATGTTCGTCGCGCGCGCAAATGCGACCGCCGACGCCACGACCGCGTCCATCGCCTCGGTTTTTCGAAAATCAAAATCGGGCAAAAACGGGCGGAACCAACAGTCGAAGACGTGGTCGTCCCAACCGCAGCCCGGCTCGCCGCAGACGCACATCGGGTGAAACCATCCGTTCGTTCGTTCGCGCGCGTAAGCCGGGTGCTCGTTTGAAATGTGGTTCGCGACGAGGTCAACGATGACGCGAATTCCGCGCCGGTGCGCGGCGTCGACGAATCGATCGAAGGCGACGCGTCCACCAAAGCGGCCCTCGAAGTCGTCCCAGCTTCGCGGCCAGTAACCGTGGTAACCGGAGTAGAGGCGCCCGTCATCGCCGGTGTAACCCGCGACGGGAGCGGCGCCCGGGAACGGAACCCAAATCGCGTTGACGCCGAGGTCGTCGAAGTAGCCCGATTCGACCTTCGCGGTGAGGCCCTCAAAGTCGCCGCCCATGAAGTTCGCACGCGGGTCGACTTGCGGGACGACGGCGTCGTTGGCGGTGTCGCCATTCGCGAAGCGGTCGATGAAGGCGAAGTACAGGACGGCGTCGCGAAATCGAAACGGGGTCGCGGACTTCACGGAGCCGAGCGTCGGGCTCTCCCATGCGGTCACGAAGGCGTCCTCCGAGCGACGCCCCGCGCGGTCCGCGATCGAAGCGGTGACGGCGACCTTGCCGCGAAAAACCGGGAGCGTAATCCTCAGTGAGGCGCCGAGAAGCTCGGATCGCGTCACCGATAACCGCGGCGGCGACGACGAACCGGCAACGCCTCCAATTGAGACGCGCGTTGCGCTGCTGTCGATTCCCGCGCCGAGGGCGCCGTCGGTCGCGCGAAACGTGAAAACGGTTTCACCCGCATCGGTGCGGTCGATGCGCTCCGCAAAAAGCGCCGGCTTCGAGCAATCGTCGACGACGAACCTCGAGCGTTCTTCGTCGCCAACATAGACGGAGCGTGGATTCTCCGTGTCCCGTGTGACGACGCCGTCAACGACAAACGCGTACGCGTAATCGCCCGCGGGAAGCGTCATTGTTAGCGTCCACGCGTCGCCTGCGCGCGCCATGAGGACGCCGTCGCCCGCCCAACCGTTCCAGCTTCCGCGAAGGAGCACGCGCGACACCGACGCCGTTGCGCGAAGCGTGAACGTCGACGCGCAATCGCGACGCGTTGGCGCTGTCGCATCGCCGACGATGACCACGAGTCGCGCACTCGCCGTTCGATTCGCGGGATCGCGCACCGACAATCCGATGCTCTCGGTTCCCACAAAGCCCGGCGCCGCGCGCAGTTCAAGCGATGCACCCAGAATCGCGGTGCCGACATGCGCACTTCCAGTCGTGGCGAACGTCAGGCTTTCGACGACGTCATCTGCATCGCTCGCGATTGTGGAGAGCGGAATCGTCCGCGTCTCGCCCACCGCGAGTTGAATAGGTCCGGTGACGATGAGACGAGGTGCGCCCGTTCCTCCTGCGTCTGGCAACGGAGGCGGCGGCGCGACCGGTGGCGGTGGCCCCGCGTCGTCCGTGGGTGTCGACGGCGTAGAATCCTCGCGGCAACTTGGTCCGAGCGCCAACACAGCGAGGAGGTTCAATGCGACGATTCGCTTCACGGCGCACCCCGACTGAATTCGGTTCGCCACGCCACATCGAACGCTCTCCCCGCATCCGTGCTTCCCGCGTCGACCGCCCCAGCATCGACGGCCGAGAGCCGCGAAAATACGGCATACTGCTGAAACGCGCGCCGAATCCCCGCGGTGCGTTCAATTCGCGAAACAAGGATGTCCGCCGCACCGGCCGCCCAAACGGAGCCCTGTCCCCAATTCGCGTAGAGTGTCGCTTCGGCGCCTGACGCGACGCTCAGCGATTTTAAGTCGCTCCCCTTCACGAAAACGAGTCGACGCTCGCCGTTGATGGTGCGTTCCAAAACGTCGTGCAAGGTCGATGCGGCCACTGTCCCAACGAGCGCACCCGCGAGCGAAAAGACTTGAGAATCGCGCCCGACCTCTGTCCCAAAGAGAACCTTCTCGCGGTAACCATCCGAATCAACAACCACGACGAGTGCGTCATCCGACAAATTGTTCGCGCCGACAACGCGCGCGAAGGGCGACACCAACGATGTCGCGATGGTCGTGGCTTGGAGGTCGGAGAGTTTTAGCACGGTTACGGTCGCGCCCGCGTCACCACTCGCTCTGGTCGTCGCAACCGCGCGCTCACCGCTCGGTGAAAACGAAACGCGCGACGGGCCGCTCGCCGACCACGCGACGCCGGCATCGGCGATTGCAGCGATACGTAAGGTTGAGGGCGCCGAGCCCGTCACATAAGCCAGGTGCGACGCGGCGCCATTTGCGGCGATGAGCGGGCCACGCGGATCGACGGGGGCCGACCACGTGGCGATTTGATCAAGTCCTGGGAGCGTCGCGAGCGTTTCGGGTCCGGACAGGGTTTCACCGGTCAGCGTGTACCGCACGATGCGCGACGTCGAATCCCCGAGGGCAACGATGAGGCGGGGCGGCGTTGCGCGATCCCAGGCGGCGAAAACAACCCGGCCCGGAACCGCCACATCGACAGCTGACGCCAAGTCCCGGTCCGCGATAAACGCCGTACGGTCCCGTGATTCGCCGACAATGGTGGCCGATTGTTCGGCGTACAGAAAAACGCGCGTCTGTCCAAACGCGGCGGCCGTGACGTAAGGGGCAATCACGGGAAGGCTAACCTCTCGAGCGGCGACGCCTGTGTTGAGGTCGATCCAGTCGACGCGGTCGATGCGAAAATCGAGTCGACCCGGAAGCGGGCCGTATGTTTCACCCGACCGAACGAGGACGACTTCCGCCGAATCTGTGATGCCGATGAGGCGGCGCACACCGAACAGGTCGGCGGTTCGCGTGGCGGCACCCGTTGCGAGATCGAGCCGAAAGAGGGAACGGCGGCGGCGCTCGTCGCACGTCGCGGATTCGACACCTTGGCCGGGTGGGCACGAATACTCGGCGATGTCGTAAAGGACGGCGGCGGACTCTCCGGCGTCGGGAACGGCGATTGGCTCGGCAAACGCATAGCTCCCGCGGAACTCCTGGCACGCGAGCGACGCGGCGAGGAGCGTCGCTATGACAAGCTCGAATGTGTGTCGCATCGGTTCACAAAGGACCGGGCATTATATGCGCCCGAATCGCGATCGTCCACCAGAATGACGCACGTGCCACGTCGCAAATGGATGCGACGGAATTGGGAGGCCCCCGGTTAGAAGTCGAGCAAATCGCGTCGACTCATCGGCCCGTGCGTCGGCACATCGGTTGCTTAACCCCACTCTGGGCCGCGCGATTCACACGAGTCCTTTTCCCTCCACCAACTCGTCTGCGTCGCGCGGTTTCCATTTTTTCGGGGGCGGCCAAACAAGAATCGTGCAGGAGAGAGATGGTACACTCTCAGGATGCGGCGAATTCGTGGGCCGATTGGGATCGCGTTGTTGCTCATCGGGATCTTTGCATGTCCTCCTCTCGAGGCACCGGAGCCAGGATACGACTATCGCTGCAAATGCTACTGGGGTTCGTTCAGCGAGACACTATCGTATTGCGGTCTGAATCCGTCCGACGCGCGGAACGAGGCTGTGGCGTTCTGCCAACGTGATGAGGTAGAGCTCGACCGAGTTGACGCGGCCGGGACGTGTACCGGCTGCGACGAGTGTTCCCGTGGACTGGAGGATTATAAATGCCAGTGAACGATGAATCGGCAGCGGTGCGCTGTGTGTCACGCCCGTCGGGTTGAAAAGAGGCGCGCGCGTCGGAGCGCGACATCGACAGCGGCGTAAAGCGACGGCGGGATATTTATATATAGAGGATGCGACACGAGCGCACGGGCGAGCTCGCGAAACTCGATGATTGGAACGCCAGATTTCGCTGCGTATGCGCGGAGTTTTGGGGCGTTGGCGTCGGTCGCAATGGCGACGATGCGGGGCGCGTCCAAGATGGCGCCGTCCCATTCGATCGCGATCGCGACGTGGGTTGGGTTCGTAACGACGACCGTTGCGCGGCGGACGGCGTCGAGCGTTGCTTGCGATAAGATCTCGCGGTGCAAGCGCTGCCGCGCCGCGCGATGCTGTGGGTCGCCTTCTTCTTCGCGGTGCTCGCGCGTGACCTCCTCGCGCGTCATGCGAAGCTTCGCACGCTGCCGAAACCAACGGTGCGTCAGGTCGATCGCGCCGAACGCGAGGAGCGCAAGCCCAGCGCGAAGCCCAAGGGAGGTCAGGATGTCGGCCCACGCTGCGGCGATTTGTGCTGGCTCGCGGCGGGCGGCGTCGATAAGCGCGGGTGCGGCGCGCGCGACGACCGTGGCGCCGAGGCCGAGCACGACTGCGAATTTTAAAAGCGATTTCGCGAGGTCAACGAGTTGTGCGGTGCCGAAGAGGCGTTTAAAGCCGGGAACGGGCGAGAGCCGCGCAAGGTCGGGGAGAACAGGCTTCAGCGTGAAGATGGTGCCAATTTGGGCGTAAGTTACAACGAGCGCCGCCGCGAAGGCGATTCCGAGGGGGAGCGCCGAGGCGCGGACGAATGACGTGAAGGCGAATTCGATCGTTGCGCCCGCGACCCCGCCCGAAAGTTCAGGACGCGCCGCCCAATCGCCCGCGACGCGGAAAAGCGTCCCGAATGCGGACACGAGAATCGCCGCGGCCGGTGCGAGGGTTGCGAGAACCGCCAGCATGATCGCGGCGCCCGTGAGGTCGGGGCTGCGAGCGATTTCGCCGCGCGCGCGCGCTTCGCGCTGGCGTTTGGGGGTTGGTTCTTCGGTGCGATTCCCCTCGGACACGGCAAATGACTTAGCGAATGAAGGGCGCGCTGTCATCCCACGGGGAGCAAAAAATCCGCTTGTAGTTTCTGATACGGCTGGCTAGGATTCGCCGCTTTCCCAGAGGAGGCGGACGAAATGCTTGTACCGGCGAAGTGTTTTCTCACGAAGGGTGTCGGCAAGGCGCGCGAGCGGCTTATGTCGTTTGAAAAGGCGTTGCGCGATGCGGGGATCGAGCGCCACAACCTGGTGTTCGTGTCGAGTATTTTTCCGCCCAATTGCGAGATCATCGCGAAGGAAGTGGGGCGACCGCTGCTTTCGCCGGGGCAGATCGTTTATTGCGTGATGAGCAAGAACGACACAAACGAGCCGAATCGGCAAATTGCGGCGTCGATCGGCATGGCGATTCCGGCGGACCGGGAGACGTACGGTTACATTTCGGAGCACCACTCGTTTGGGCAAACGGATGAGGCGGCCGGCGATTATGCCGAGGACCTCGCGGCGACGATGCTCGCTGGAACGCTCGACGTCGAGTTCGATCCGAACGCGAGTTACGACGAGCGAATGGAGGTCTACCGGATGAGCGGGAAGATCGTAAAGACGAAGGAAGTCACGCAGTCGGCGCGCGGCGACAAAGACGGGCTCTGGACGACGGTCCTTGCGGCGGTTGTTTTTATTCCGTAAGGCCGGAATTCGTGGCTGGGCGAGGGGCAGATGAAACACCATCCCGATCGGTCTAAGTTTTTTTGTGGCGGCGAGATTATTCCCGACCCGCTCAAGGCGGATATGCGGGCGACGGAGCTCATTGCGAATTACGAAAAGTGGGGAGCATATAACGCGGGGAAGCTCGCGGAGGCGGCGCGCGTCTATGAGGCGATGCTCGACGAAAACGCGACCATCGCGCTGACTGTCGCCGGGGCGATGACGCCGGCTGGGCTGGGCGGGCTCGTGTCCGCGGCGATCGACGCGGGCTTTGTCGACGTCGTAATTTCAACGGGCGCGAACATTTACCACGACCTGCACTTCGCGCTTGGTTACACGTCGCGGCGCGGGAGCGCGACGGCGAACGACGACGACCTTTATCGCGTCGGCATCGAGCGGATTTACGACGTCTTTATTACCGAGGAGATGCTCCTTAACACCGACGCGTTCGTGCGCGAAGCGCTCGCGAAGGAGAAGGGGCGCATCTCGAGCGCGCGGATGCACAACATTTTGGGGCAGGTGGCGCTGAAAGCGACGCCGCGTCCTGAGCGGTCGTTCGTTGCGGCGGCGGCGAAGCACGATGTGCCGATCTTCACGAGTTCGCCCGGTGATTCATCGATCGGGATGAACGTCGCGGCGATGGCGCTTTGGAGCGCGACGCCTGACAGCGCCGTCGTGGTCGACCCAAATCTCGACGTGCTTTTGACGACGGGGATCGTTTGGGCAAGCGAGAAAAATGGCGTTTGCATTGTGGGCGGTGGGTCGCCAAAGAACTTTTATTTGCAGACGCAGCCGACGCTTTGGCAGCTGCTCGAAATCGACAAAGGCGGGCACGATTTTGCCGTGCAGATTTCGACCGACGCGCCGCATTGGGGTGGGTTGTCGGGCGCAACGCCAAATGAGGCGGTATCGTGGGGGAAATTTAAGACGGGCGACCTGGCCAAGCACGTCGTGGTTTACAGCGACGCGACGATTGTGCTCCCAATCCTTTTTTCGCACCTGTTGGGCGCGCGTCCCAAACGGCCGTCGAAGCGGCTCTACACGAAGCTCGACGGAATTTACGCGGACCTGCGAAAAGCGGCGCTCGATGTAAAATCGAAAGCAAAGGGCGGCGCGAAGTAAGTGAGGAGGCCGCGATGCCGACGAATCCGAACGGGACACGGTGGGACGGGAAGCGAGAGCGCTTTTATGAGGTGTGGTACGGCATCTTCACGCGGCCCGAAACGCGCGAGGCGTGGTGGATTCGGTACACGTTGACGAATCCGCTGTCGGTCGACGACGGCATGGGCGCGGGGCTTTGGTTCAACTACGTGAACCTCGCGGAGCCGCGGCGATCGGTCGCCGTGATCAAACATTTTCCAGCGAGCGGGTTTACGGGTGAGCCGATTTCAATCGCGGGTGCGCGGCTCGCAGGCGACGGCATGGCTGGAGCCTTTGAAGAGGCTGGGCATAGCGTCGCTTGGAACTTGAAGTATCAGCCATCGCCCGCGACGCACTACTTTTTCCCCGAGTGGCTTCGGCGCGCGACGCAGTCGATTTCCTCGGTCACGATGCCGAATCCGCTTGTCTTCGCGTCGGGTGAGGTGACGATCGATGGGACGAAGATGGCACTCGACGGCGTACGCGGCCACACCTGCCATCATTGGGGCAAACGGCGCGCGAAGGGGTGGCGTTGGGCGCACTGCAACGATTTCCGCGAAGACCGCGACGCCATCGTCGAGGTGCTTTACCCGACGTTGCCACCGCTTCCGCGTCCAACGTTTATCAATCTTTATGTCGGTGGCGAGCACATTTTCGCGGGCGGTTTCACGGGCGGTGAGACGACGCGGAGCGGGCGCACGTGGCGTTACGCGGCGACGGGCGCGACGGCGCGCGTGGTCGTGACGTTTGTGGCGCCGGAAAAATCGATCCTACGGCTCGGTTACGTATCGCCGGACGGGAATCGCTCGAACGTTTTTAATTCGCTCTTGTCCGAGTGCTCGGTCCGCGTTGAGCGCCGAAAGCACCGGTTCGCGTCGTTCGGACCCGCGGAAACCCTTACGGGGGTTGGTCCAGCCGAAGAGGTCACGCCCGACGTCGTTGCCGACCTCGATCGCGAACGCATTCCAGGTCTATAGTTACCGTCAAGAAGAAGCGCTTCCCCAAATGATATCCGCACAAAACGTCGGTCACCGATTTGGCCCGCAGATTCTCTTTGAGGGCGCGTCGTTTCTCGTCACGTTCGGCGCGCGGGTGGGGCTCGTCGGCCCGAACGGCGCGGGAAAGACGACTCTCCTCAAAATTCTCGCGGGCGAAGGAACGCCCGATTCGGGCGAGGTGGTTCGTGCGCGCGGAGTGACCGTGGGGATGTTGCCGCAAGAGATCGAGCCGATGCGCGGCGGGACGGTGCTCGAACTCGCGATGCGCGGGGCGAAAGATTTGCACGCGATTGAGACGGAGATGAAGGCGCTTGAGCCGTTTGTCGCGACGGATGAGGAGGTCGCGATGCGCTTTGCGCATCTTGCTGATGAGTTTGGGCGACGCGGCGGTTATTCGCTCGAAGCCGAGGCCCGCGCGATTCTGCATGGCGTTGGGTTTTCTGAGCGCGAGGTCGAGCGCCCCGTGTCCGAGTATTCGGGCGGATGGCAGATGCGCGTTGAGCTTGCGCGCCTACTTCTCGCGGAGCCAGATGTGCTGTTGCTCGACGAGCCAACGAATCATCTCGACCTCGAGTCGATCGTTTGGCTCGAGGGGTTTCTGCGAACGTACAAGGGCGCGGTCATTATCATTTCGCACGACCGAACTTTTCTGAATCGGCTTGTCACGTCGATTTACGAGATCGCGCTCAAGCGGTTTACGGAGTACGTCGGCAACTACGACGACTACATCGAGGCGAAGGAGACGCGCGCGGCGCAGCTCGAGGCCGAAAAGGCGGCGCAGGACCGCGAGATCGCGCGACTCGAGCGGTTCGTCGAGCGATTTCGCGCGAAGGCGACCAAGGCGAAGCAGGCGCAAAGTCGCGTTAAGATGCTCGAGAAGATCGAGCGGATCGAGCTTCAGGGCGAGGAGAAGCGCGTCCAGTTTCGAATCGCGGCGGTCACGCGCAGTGGTCGCGACGTGCTCACGGTGCGCGGGCTCAAGAAAGCGTTTGGCGAAAAGATCGTATTTGCCGGTGTCGATGCGCTCATTTCACGTGGCGAACGCGTGGCGCTCGTGGGGCCGAACGGAGCCGGGAAGTCGACGTTTCTGAAGCTCGTAGCGGGTGCCCTCGGAATGGATGCTGGCGAATGCGTTCGCGGACACAACGTGAGCGTCCATTACTTTGCGCAGCATCAGATTGCGGCGCTCGATCCGAAAAAGACGGTGCTCGAAGAGGCGTTTTCGGTGTCGAAGGGGAAGACGTTGACACAGGTACGGTCGACGCTCGGCGCGTTTCTTTTTTCGGGTGACGCCGTTGATAAGCGCGTTACGGTGCTTTCGGGTGGCGAGAAGAACCGACTCGCGCTGGCGAAGATGTTGCTCAATCCAGCCAACCTTTTGTTGCTCGACGAGCCCGAGTCGCATCTCGACATTCCGTCGCGCGAGATGCTGATCGAATCACTTCAGGATTTTGACGGAACGATCGTGTTTGTGTCGCACGACCGCACGATCATGAATCAGCTGGCGACGCGCGTGTTGGAGGTGACACCGGCGAGGCTCGAATCGTTCCCGGGAAATTTTGACGAGTATGTTGAGAAGAAGAAGAGGGGATTCACCGTAGAGGCGCCAAGAACGCAGAGAGAAGAAAAAAGGGAAACGGGAGCGCGTGCGGTAGCGGA
Organism: Deltaproteobacteria bacterium; assembly: GCA_016192705.1. GTDB lineage: Bacteria > Myxococcota > JACPTQ01 > JACPTQ01 > JACPTQ01 > JACPTQ01. The sequence goes on from JACPTQ010000057.1 coordinate 124,399, forward strand.
CGCGGCGTCGGGTGCAGGTGCGGGTGCAGGTGCGGGTGCGGGTGCGGCAAGCGGGCGGAAGACCCGGGACGACAAGCGACGCGAGGCGGAGGAGCGGGCGCGGGTTGCGCGGGCGACGCGTGGGCTTCGCGAAAAGATTGACGCCGCAGAGAAGGCAGTCGCCGACACCGAGGCGCGAATTGCGGCGATTGATGCCGAGCTTGCAGACCCGGCGCTTTATACGGACGGCACGCGTGTCGCGGCGCTTGCGACGGAGCGCGCGGAGAAAAAGGCGGCGCTCGATGCGCTCTATGTCGCTTGGGAAGCGGCGACGACGGAAATGGCGTACGTCATGCGGACGCTGGGCGTCGATTAGGGCGAGTAAGGCGCGGCGCAAACAATGGCGACGAGGCGGTAGACGTTTTTCCCGCTGACCTTCGCTTTGTCGAAAACGAGACGCATTTCGCTGAAGTCCCAGTTGTTGACCGCCGTCGTTCCCGGATAACGCACCGCCCAATACGGCTTGCCAGCGTACTTCGTCGGAATATGCGTGGGCCCCTCAAACGCGGTTGTGAGCGCGCGGTTCAAACCAAAATCGGACGTTGTCTTAAACGCCTTTGCCCAGTCGGGGAGCGGCCCCGCGCCTTTCGTGACGGCCGACCGATCGCCAAAGAAGAACTGATGCGCCGTGATTTCGATCGGGATGCCACTGGCTTCGCCGGCACCGAACTTGTATTTCTTCGTGGCCGTTGCAATCTTTCCGAAATCGGCTGCAGAGATTTTCACCTCAGGCGACGTTGGCGTGTAGTAAACGGAAACGCCGTTCGTCGGGTGAATGATGCCCGCAATCCCCGTATAGCTCTTTGACTGAATCTGCACGAACGCCTTGATGAACGGCCCCTCGACCGCTTCGGTGACGCTATTCGTTTGTGCAACTCCAATCGCCGGAAGTGCCAGCGCTGTGATCAATGGGAAAAAACGCATCGTGTCCTCCTTCGCGAGCCCCGCTCCACAAGGTTTGACGAAAGTTTGGCTGGTTTATTCAAATGCGAGCGCGAAATTGTAGGTTGATGTAGGGGAACCGCGTTACGGGCTGGGGCGTTCCGACAGCTCGATGAGCACGCCGCACGTCGCCTTCGGGTGAAGGAACGCGACCATGCAACCATGCGCACCGAGTCGCGGCGCCGCGCCGACGAATGGGAGGCCCACTTCGGTGAGAGCAGCGATTGATTTGCCGATGCCCTCGACACCCAAGCAAACGTGGTGAACGCCCTCACCGCGCGCTTCGAGGAATTTTCCGATCGGGCCTTCACCGGGCTTGAGCGGCGTCAAGAGCTCGATGCGCGATTCGCCGACTTCGAGCAATGCGACGCGCACCCCTTCACTTTCAACCGTTTCAAGCCCAAGCGATTTCAAGCCCAGCGTGTCGCGGTAGAGCGCAACCGCCTTGTCGAGATCGCGAACCGCGATGCCGATATGGTCGATGCGCCGAATCACGTGCGACGCTTAATGGTTATGCCCTGCGTGTCCGCCCGCACCCGCGTTCGCGTCGTCTTCCTTCGGCGCTTCAGCGATGAGGCATTCCGTCGTCAAAAGAAGACCCGCAACCGACGCCGCGTTTTGCAGCGCACACCGCGCAACCTTGGTCGGGTCGATGATCCCCGCCTTGAAAAGGTCGCCGTACGTCGCCGTCTGCGCGTCGTAGCCAAACGCGTCTTTTCCCTCGCGCACCTTCTGCACGACGATCGACCCGTCGACGCCGCCGTTCTGCGCGATCCATCGGATCGGCTCCTCGAGCGCGCGCCGAATGATCTTCACGCCAAACGCCTGCTCCTCATCGACGTCGAGTTTGTCGAGCGCCGCTTGCGCCCGCAAAAGCGCCACGCCGCCGCCCGGCACGATCCCTTCCTCGACCGCCGCCCGCGTCGCATTCAGCGCATCTTCGACCCGCGCCTTCTTCTCCTTCATCTCGGTCTCCGTCGCCGCGCCGACTTTAACCACCGCGACGCCGCCGACCAGCTTCGCCAGCCGCTCCTGCAGCTTCTCGCGGTCGTAATCCGACGTCGTGTCTTCGATCTGCTTGCGAATCTGCTTCACGCGCCCTTCGAGGTCGGCCTTCGAACCCGCGCCGTCAACCAGCGTCGTGTTGTCCTTGTCGACCGTCACGCGCTTCACGCGCCCCAAGTCCTTGAGCGTCAAACTGTCGAGCTTGATGCCGAGGTCTTCCGTGATGCACTTCCCAGCCGTGAGCGTCGCGACGTCTTCGAGCATCGCCTTTCGCCGATCGCCAAACCCAGGCGCCTTCACCGCGCACACGTGCAGCGTCCCGCGCAGCTTATTCACGACAAGCGTCGCAAGCGCCTCGCCCTCAACCTCTTCCGCGATGATGAGGAGCGGCTTTCCGCTACGCGCCGTCTGCTCGAGCACCGGCAGCAAATCCTTCATGTTCGAAATCTTCTTCTCGTGGATCAGCACATACGCGTCCTCGAGCACGACTTCCATCCGTTCGGGGTCGGTCACGAAGTAAGGCGACAAATAGCCGCGGTCGAACTGCATCCCCTCGACGACATCCAGCGTCGTGTCCATCGACTTCGCTTCCTCAACCGTGATGACGCCTTCCTTGCCAACGCGGTCCATCGCCTCGGCCAAAATGTTTCCAATGGTTTCATCGCCGTTCGCGCTGATCGTTCCGACTTGCGCGATCTCCTTCTGTCCCTTCGTCGGCTTCGACTGCTTCGCGAGGTGTTCGACCACCTTCGCAACCGACAAATCGATCCCGCGCTTCACGCTCATCGGGTTGTGCCCAGCCGCGACGATCTTCACGCCCTCGCGGTAAATCGCCTGCGCGAGCACCGTCGCCGTCGTCGTTCCGTCGCCCGCGACATCCGACGTTTTCGACGCGACTTCCTTCACCATCTGCGCGCCCATGTTCTCGAATTTGTTTTCGAGCTCGACTTCCTTCGCAACCGTCACGCCGTCCTTCGTGATGACGGGCGATCCAAACGACTTCTCGAGCACGACGTTTCGCCCGCGTGGCCCGAGCGTCACCTTAACGGTATCCGCCAACAAATTGACGCCCTTCAAAACCTGATCCCGCGCACCTTCATAAAACACAATTTCTTTCGCAGCCATTTCTTTCTTCTCCTCCTACCTCTCTAACTCAGTGTCTCTGTGGTTTCTCTTTCTTTCTTCAGCTCAAAATCCCCAAAATATCTTCCTCGCGAATGATCAAGTGCTCGTCGCCGTCGATCTTCACTTCGGTCCCCGAGTACTTCGCGAACAAAATGTGGTCGCCCTTCTTAACCGTCAGCGCGCGCACGGTGCCATCGTCATACACCTTGCCGTTGCCAACCGCGATCACCTCGGCCTCGATCGGCTTCTCCTTCGCCGTGTCGGGGATAATGATCCCGCCCTTCGTCTTCTGCTCAGCCGCGAGCCGCTTCACAATCACGCGATCCTGTAATGGTCGAATCTTCATAACGCCTCCTGTTGTTGAACCGTTAGCACTCTCAAACGTCGAGTGCTAAAGCGCCGCGAACCGTAGCCAAGCGGCCCGCCCGCGTCAAGGCTGGTTTTCCAGCCGAGAACTCGTTCTGCTAAATTGTGATTCTTGTTTCGTCGGTGTATGAACACTCAATCGAGGGGAGGTCGGCACCCGATGGTTTTTCGGACAGTTCTAACGGCGGGAGCGCTTTGCTGCGGGTTGACGACGTCTTGCAGTCGCGCCCCAGACCCTGGAGCAGCGTCCGACGCTGGAACCACAACCGACAGCTGGGCGCAGGTAGTCGGTAACGGCTTTGTCTCCGCGGCGCTCAACACCGTTCCCGAGATGGAAGTTTACAACGGCTATTTATACGTCGCGGTCGCGCCAACGGACGCAGGGTTGGCAAAACTCTACCGGTCTTCGTCGGGCGACGTCGGGAGCTGGATTGAAGTCACGCCTCCACTCGCCGGCGACAAAAGCATCCACTCCTTCGGAAAAACCTCGTTGGATGGCGGTTATCTTTGGTGCGGGACGGGCGGCGCAAGCGGCGGAATGATCTTCAGGACACAAGACGGCGCGAATTGGACCGCGATCGCGAACCGGGGTTTTGGCAATGCGCTTCTCAAGAACGCGGCGCCCCACATGGTTCTCTTCCAAGGAACTGGCGATGCGTCGCCTTACCTCTACGCAGCGATGAACTCGCACGGCGGCGGAACAGCGGCGCAGGTTTGGCGGATTCCTTTTGCCGACTCGAATCCCAACAATTGGGTCAAGGTTCATGATTTTTCAGGCAGCAATCCGGTCATTGACCAGGTGACTTATTTTTTCCTTTGGAGCAACACGCTCTATTTCGGGACCAACGCCGGCGCCCAACTTTGGCAGTCCACCGACGGAACGACCTTTACCAAGAACACCGCCGTCGGCAACGGTTTCGGCGAATCCACGAACGCCGTCATCGCGTCGATGGAGGAGTTTAACGGCGCCTTCTATGCGACGACGAACAACCCAACCAAGGGCGGGCAGATTTGGCGAATGAGCGACGGCGGCACAACGTGGCAGAAGATCACGGGCGACGCCTTTGGCAAGGGCGCGGCGGTCTTCGAATTGCGCAGCATTCGGGCTTCGTTCGGAAAGCTTTGGACCACAGGATACACGGACACCGCGTTGTCAGGCGGTACGCCAATTTGGCGATCCGACGATGGTGTCACATGGGTTCAGTCGAATGTGGACGGTTTTGGCGACACCAACAACAACGGGCAAAATGCGGTTGTCATTGGGTTTGGCGATTACGAGTATTTTGGCGGCCCCAATTACGTCGCGGGTGGGCAAGTGTGGCGCACGAAGATGCAGTGACATTTGGGAAGGTTTGAATCTTTAAACGACCGAACAAACCTTCCGAGTTTGCTTCAGGCGAAGACATCGCAAATCTTTGCAAACGGCTCCGACACGTACCTCTTCCATATGATGAACGGCGAAATCTACGTGATGCATGTGGGCGACGCGACGCGAAGCGCCACGAACCTGTCGAACGTTTGCGTGCGCACGACGCCGCCCGGCTCGCTCAGCGGCCTCGCGTGGGGCGAGTCGATGCGCGTCGTCGACAAAGATGCCGGTTACCTCTGGAGCGACACGGCGATCGCGAAGCGCCAGGACGGGACGTGGTCGCTCTTCATCAAAGGATACCCGGCCGACGCGGGGTGCACGCCAAACTCGGTTTGCGAGCTATGCGCACGCGGGATCTACCGCGTCACGGGCACGACCCTCACGTCTTGGTCAGCGCCTGTTCTGATGGTGATCGGGTCGAGTGTCCCCGAGGCGACGGTCACGGCCGATGGGAAGGTGTGGCTCTATTGGGACGATTTCTCGCAAGTCTGCGCGACCAGCAATCAGGCGCTCGGGGCGCGGGCGCCGAACATGGCCGCGTACGAACTCGGCGACGGCGGTCTGTCGAGCAAGATGACGGTGAGTTATCCCGAAGAGCCGTTTGAAACCGACACGACGCGCCACTACGCGACCAATGCGAACCCGATCGCGTTGCCATCACTCGACGCGTCCGCGGCGTTCACGTCGTGCTTTTGACTAGATTCAACGTGGCCGCTGAAGCGTCGGGATGAGGAACCAGTTTGCGAATCCGACCGGGTTCGTTGACCGCTGCACGTGCGACGCGATTCGAATGAGCGTGCGTGAGACATACGACCCGACGGTGGATGCTCCCGCGGCAACAAAGCGCGCGAACCCCTCGATGATGAGCTGCTCGCTGCGCCACGGTCCCACGACGCGAAATCCACTTTTATTGAAGATCGACTGGTAGCGCTCTGTGCGGCGATAGATGCTGAAGTAATGGTCCGCGAGCGTTTGCTCGTAACGACGATTCGTAATTGAGGCGCGGACGTAAATGACGCCGCGCGGGCTGAGGAGGCGGCGTGCGGCCGAAAGGACACGATTGACGGTCGACGTGTCGACGCACGAAAAGATCGAGCCGAAGAGAATGAGGTCGAAGGGGCCGTCGGTTGCAAATCGATCCAAGTCGGTGAGCTCTGCGGTGACGAACGTCGTGTTGGTGAAGCCGCGCGCAGAGGCGGCGCTTGCGGCAGCACGAACGAACGACGCGTTGATGTCGAATCCGACGACGCGGGTCGCGATGGGTGCGAGCGCGAGCGACCAGTTGCCCGTGCCACAGGCGGCGTCAAGAACGCTTGAGAGCCGCGCGCCGTTGGTTGCTGTGTGAAGTCGATCGAGGGCACCCGCGCGAAGGCCGACGGCCGCGAGGCGCTGGAGCAGTTCGGGCGCTCCGGCTTGGTGAACATCGCTCACGCGTGGCGCACGACCCGCGGCGATTCCACGCCAGTAGTCGGCTGCGTCGTGCGAGATGCTGAGGTCATCGCGAATAGGTTGAAGCATCATCTCTCTCTCCTTTGGGGCAGAAAGTCGGTGGTCGGCAGGCCTTCCGCGGACCCGCGGCGATCCGCGGAAGGGGTTGCCCTGCCGAAATCGGGAAGAGCAGAACGCGTGCCGAAACAGAGCTGAATTCTCCCGCGGATCAAAACCGTTGAGTTTCTCGGCGTGTGCAGAAGGTTTCGCGGGGCGCGGCGGCAACGGCGATTGCGCAGCCATGCACAAACGCGTACGGCGCTGTGGCGCGTCGGCAACAGGCGTGGCTCCCGCGCCACACACAGCGCACTAAGGAATCGTCTGCGGGTCGGGCGGCCGAAGGATCGACGTCGAGTCCGGCGTTGACACGGTTTCGTAATACGGCGAATCGGCCCAACGCTGGCCACCGAAATCGTTGGAGACAACCCTCAGGCGATTTTGCCCTTGATAGTTTTGCGTGACGAGCGCGTATCGACCGCTTTCCGAAATGACGTTGTTTGCGATGACGGCGCTTGCTGCGCTGATGAGTGTTCCGGCTTTTCCGCTGCGACCGACGACGTTGCCAACAATGTCGGCTCGCGCGCCGTCCCACGCGGCGATTCCATACCCGTCGCGCGCCTGGCCTTCGTCGTTCTGCATTGCCGTTCCAGCCACTTGGTTCTCAGCGATGCGTCCAGCGCCGCCGAAGAACGCGGCGATTCCGACGCCAATGTTTTCCGAAACGTCGTTGCGCGTGATAACGAAACGCCTGCTTCCGACAACCAAGACTCCCCACCCGTACGAAGAGTAAGATGGTCGCGTCTTTTTAATCGCGTTTCCGCTCAGCGTGACGTCGACGCACGTGTCGATCGCAATCCCGACGAGCGCGTTTTCCGTGAGCGAATTTCCAACGAGCTCAAGGTGAACCGAACGCGCGGCGATAACACCGGTCCCCCATCCTCGCCCCAAATATCGGCTCGCGCGCGTAGACTGAATCGCGTTGTTCGCGATGATCACGCGAGCGCTCTCGAAAACGACGACGCCGGCTTCGATCGCCTCCGTAATCTTATTTTGGTGAAGGCGCACGTTCGCGCTGTTGCGGACAACGATGCCGGAGCCCCACGGGCGCTCGATCACAAGCCGCTCGATAGACGCGCCGATCGCCTCGTCGATTCGAATTGCTGGCGTCGCTTCCGCCGTTGCGGCGAGCACCGCGCCTCCATCCTGCGGGCCGATGATGGCGACGCTCTTTCGCGAGATAACGAGGTTCTCGGCGTAGGTGCCGCGCGCGACCGACACCGTACCGGTTTGTTCGATTCGGTCAATCGCTTGCTGGATGCGCGGAAACGGCGCCGCGCGAGAGCCGTCTGGCGACTCGGCGGTACTGCTTGAGTCAATAAACAAATTCAGCGCCCGTCCGGTTCCGTCGTTACGCCCCAACGCAGGCGGCGTTCCGGCGTCCAGAGTCGAAGCGACTGAAGATGGGTAAGGGAAAAGGAGCTTCGCGGGGGGGAGTTTCGCTTTCACGAGAGCGGCCGTCGCAGCGCTGCCGTCGGTTTCGAGAGCTGCTTCGACAGCGAGGAGCGCTTGGTCGCTCTCGGCGGCGTCGTCCCGCATCTCCCCACAAGCGCCGACACCGAACCCGACCACGAGGCTCGTTACGAGTCGGTCGAAACTGTTGCGAATCATAAAAACCACCTCCACTCCCTTTGGAGAGCACACGCGGTGCCGGCGATTTTCCAAAAGGATCTCAGCAAACACGCGGTTTTAAGCGCAAGGGTGACAAGCGACGGTGTCGCAACCGACCGAAGCCGACACCACGGCTTGTCGATCACGGCGTCCGCGCGTGCGCTCAATTCAGGTCATCGTGTCGGTTTCAGCCATCACGTGGCGGCTCTTATCCGCTACTTCGACGGTAACCGAACGCACCCGCGCACCAGACCTGTGGAGGTCTCGCAAGTCGCCCGCGATGAGGCGAATCATTTTCCACGCAACACGCGCGTTCGCGTCTCCCGCTGCACCCAGCTCCTTGGCTTGCCAGCGGTCGATGCGTCCCCACTGTGTCTTGTACATCGATCGATTTGCGCGGACCGCGAAGACGCGCAAGGCGGCCTCAACGGCGAGAATGTTTTCGGCTGTTGGCTCTTCGAGGTCGACGTGAATCGCAGACGCGCGCCACCCGTCGGTCGCCGACCGATCACCTGCGAGGCGGTCAAAGTCGCCCTCCACCGAAAACGGAAGCCGCCGTCGCCAGTTGACGTAGCTCGGGTATCGGAGGAGCGTGAAAAGAAAGAAAAGCGGTCCCGCGCAACCGAGCGCCCACAAAGGAACGGCGGCCGCGATGTGCACTTCGATCATCAGCACATAGCCGCAACCGCCGAGCGCCCCAGCCGCCATGACGCTCGTCCAAAAAAACGATGCCGGCGTAAAGCCTGTCGACAAGCGCAACATCGCGCGAAAGCTGTTCGGTGCGTACACGGGAACTCGCTCCAAAGCGGCTGACTCGGCCCGTTGCGCTTCGGTGCGACGCTGTTCATCCTCGAGACGACGTGCCTTTGAAGCCAGCCGGTTCCTGATGTCCGTCATTTAGGGCGAGCCTACATTGCTTGCGCCCCCTTTGTGAATCGGGCCGCCGCCGGAGTACGATGGGTGCATGTCCCGCTTCGCCGAGTCCGCGCCGCAAAGCCCCATCGCATCGATGCGTCCGACGCTGTGGGTCAAGCGCCTCCTCATCGCGCACGCGGTGTCGTACGTCGTTTTTTTGATTCTCGCGAGCTGGGTTAAGTGGCCGGGCGCGATCGACCTCGCGCTCATTCCGTCGAAAGTCGAGAGCGGCTACGTGTGGCAACTCGCGACTTACATTGTCACTGGAAACCCGCTCGACCCCGGGTCGTTCCTTTTCGACCTTCTCGCGCTCTTCTTCTTTGGCCCCGAAATGGAGCGTACCTTCGGCCCGCGCCGCTTCCTGGGGTTTTACGCGCTCGTCGCCGTCGTCACCGCGGTGCTCGTGGTTACGACCGGTTTTGTGTCTTTGTCTGTCGCCCGCTTCCCATACTTCGGTTTCGCGGCTCCGGTTGTCGGGCTCATCGTCGCCTTCGGCGTACATTACCCCACGCGCCAAGTTTTGCTCGTCCTCTGGCCGGTCAAAGCGTGGACGCTCGTCCTCATCACGCTCGGCATCATCGCGCTCTACGGGCTGTCGCGCGGTCCCGAGTCGGTTTTGCTACCGGCGTACGGCGCCTTCGTCGCGTGGCTTCTCACGACCGGCTATTGGAATCCGCGGCGCGCGTGGACGCGGTTCCGAACGTGGCGCCTGAAGCGCGAGCTGCGCGTCGTCCGTGGGCGCGATGACAAATACTGGAACTGACGATTCCGACTTAGCAGGGTGCGGAAAAAGTCGGTTTTCAGGTTGCGGAAAAACGTCCAGATGCAAGGCAGGCGCGGGAAGCCGCGAGCTGACGCTGTATTCAGATATACGCGGAAGCGAGCGGCGGCGCGCCAACGCCATCGAGATGAATCGAGCGGTTTGCGAGGCCAATGATGGTTTTGGAGGTATGAAGTTGGTGTTGCGGCAGTGCCGCATAGATGGGCGTTTTTCCGCAACCTGTCAGTTGTCTTCGTCGAACATCGCGCGAACGACGCGCCAGACCATCTGAATCTCGCGGTCCGAGCGCGACGCGACGAAATCGGCTGTCATCTTAGCGAGATCCGGTCTCTCGCCCTGCAACGCATCGCAAAGCGTATCAAGTGAAATGTCCAACCCGTCGCAAATTCGTGAAAGCGTTTCCAGTGTGGGTGAAAACGACCCGCGTTCAAGCCGCCGAACGGTATCGACCGAGAGTTTCGCCCGGCTCGCAAGGATGCTCTGCGTCATGTTTCGCTTGCCGCGGAAGAACTTTATCCGTAAACCCAAGCGTTTTGTAAGACCGGGTACCATGTGAGTTAATGTCTCCTAAACACACCAATACGCGCTATTGTTCTCTTTGCACAACGTGAAAGTTCTCATGGTTGGAAACGGCATTTGACAGCGAAGAGCGGTCTGGCTCCCTCCTCGCGAATCAGCCCGCGACGGCCTCTGGGCGCCGCAACAAGTTTTCAACCGCGGGTAGGACAACAGTGAACTTGGTGCCATTTCCAGGTTGACTCTCCCACCTTATCTCACCGCCATGCGCGGAGACGATGTCCCGCGAAATCGCAAGGCCAAGGCCTGAGCCGATTCCCGGGGGTTTCGTCGTGAAAAACGGCTCAAAGAGATGCGCCTCGACGTCTGCCGGAATTCCGCCACCCGAATCTTGGATGACGATGTTGACGCGACCACGTGCGTCGACGCCGGTTGCGACGCGGATCTCGTTTTGATCGCGCGCGCCGGCTGGGATCGCCTGTATCGCGTTGACGAGGAGGTTCAAGAAGACTTGGCCGAGGCGCGCTTCTTTGCCGTTCACAAGTGGGACTTCGCGGAGGTCTTCGACGAGTCGGGCGCGTGCCTGAAGGTTCATCGAACAGATTCGGAGAGCCGATCGGAGCGTCGCGCGAACGTCGAAGGACCGCGGACTGTCGTCGTTGGCGCGCGCGAACAACCGAAGGTCTTGAACGATCGTGCGAATGAGACACGCACCATCACGAGATTCTTCAAGCATACGAACGATCTCAGCCGGGTTGGGCGCTGGGTCCGAAGATTGCGGCGTCGTAGGCACTTTCGGGTCAAGCGCCTTGAGATCGGCGAGCGCGACGTCGATGTTCCCAATGACGAACGACAACGGGTTGTTGACCTCGTGTGCGATCCCCGCGGCAACGACGCCGAGTGACGATAGGCGGTCCGCGGCAACGAGCTTCCGTTCGACCTCGCGGCGCTCTCTGTCGACGCGCCGGACGATGGCGGCACATGAGAAAGCGACGACCGTGAGGATCGCGACGGCGGCGGTCACCATGACCGCAAGGCCGATTTCGAGGTTGAAGAGGTGCGCGCGTTCGGCTTCGAGGCGGAGCCAGCCGATGAGGAGCGGAACGATCGCGATGACGACGGAGAGGCGTCGAACGAGTAGTCCTTCAACGCCGCTGCTTCGGAGGAGTGCGCCGAGCCAACTGTTCGGGCGTGCGGCGAGGCTGCCGGCGGCGACAAGGCCAGCGCCGACCGCGATCGGGAGTGGGACGCGCGAATCGGGTGCGGGCGGTGCGGGCGCGACGGAACTAAACAGACTCGTTGCAACGGCGAACAAGGCGACGAGCGCGAGGATAACGGTGCCGAGATCGTGGGTGAGCTGAAGCCGCGGGTGGTCGGGGGCAATGAGAACGAGCCCGACGAGAACAAGAAGGGTGGTTGTGAGCGGGGCGACAGCGGCCGTCTCCGCGCCGAGAGCGAAGGTCGGCGATACCTGACTGAGGGCGGCGCCGAGAGCAACGATCGCCGCGGCGAATCGGCTGGATGTTTGGGCGCGGGTGTCCGAGGTCGTTAAGAGCCAAAGCGAGACGGCGGCGAGAAGGAGAATGAGTGACGACAGGGGGGCGGTCGCCGGGCGACCTTCGAGGACGCGGGTCAGAAACGAAACACTCGTGAGGTTTCCGATGCCGGTGGCGGCGCTCAGGGCTGCGACCGCGGCAGCGGCGACGCGCGCGATGCGCAATCCATATTCACGGGACTCACCGGTCATTCGCCAGCAGATAACAGACGAGTTCGCGATGGCGCTAGGCGCAAGTATGCATGGTTCGGAAATGGGTTGGGGTCGCCGCGCTAGGGGCAATCCCGCTCTATCGTAACCGTCCAGTTGTCGATTCCGTGCGTGATGACCGAGTCGACGGAGGTGCTGGTGTTTGAGTTGCTGCGAAGGACGCCGAAGTGAATTTCGCCGCCGGTCGACGAAAAATCGGGCTCGGCCCCGTTTATCGCGCGGAAGTCGGACGGCTTGATCTGGAACCGCTTCTTCGTGGTCCAGACCAAATCCGTGAACGCGTTGTTCGAATCGAGGGACAGATGGTACGAGCGCCCGCCTTGCTGGAGAAGAAAAAGCGCGCCCACCGCTGCGCCCGGGAACGGCGGATCGAATTCGATCCGATCTTCGGCGTAATCGATCCACAGGATGGCGCCTTCTGTTTGTGGGAGGTACGACGCGCGCACGTAAACGTGGTGAACCCCGATCGCCGATGGGTGCGGCATCGTGTGCGTCATCACGCGGTAAGAGTTGGGGTTGCCGCCGGACGTGAATTGGCCAGCCGTCGCCGACGTGCCGTTTTGGCTCCAAACGACGGTCGATTGCCAGTCCGTGTCGAGAAACGTCGTGTCCGAGATGACAACCGGCGCGCAGCCCGCTCGACCCGCGTCCGCATCCGCACCCGCGTCCGCATCCGCACCCGCGTCCGCTGCGGCTCCCGCATCCAAAGCCGGCGGTGTCGGCGTTCCCCCGTCGATGGCCCGAACGGGCGGAGCGGGACTCGGCCCTGGCGGAATCGTTAGGTGGGTTCGCCCACACGCGCTAAGCGCAAAGAGCAACGCGATGAACGGTTTGGCGAAAGGCGCGCGATTATTAAATTCAAGTCTCTTCATCTTCCTCTCCTTTAGTTTCGTTTCAACGGCGGTTCGGGGAAGAAGCAAAAGCAACCATATTGCCGAGGGGCACGCGGGTTGTCAACTGCTTTAATTCTTACGGGTTGGAAAAGAAACCGAATGGGTTAAAGCGGCTTTCGGGATTTCGCTTACCAGCGGTCGATGCTTCCGAGGTTGAACACCTTGGCGTAGCCAACCTGATTTAGAAACTGCAGCGCTGACGCACTTCGTTGACCGCTCCGGCAATAAACGACGATCGCGCGTTCCTTGGGGCCGCACTCGCCGACCCGTTGCACGATCTCCTGCACCGGGATGTTGACCGCGCCGGGGGCGTGGCGTTCGGCATATTCGTTTGGGGTCCGAACATCGAGAAGGAGCGCCCCCTCGGAAATGAGTTTGCGCGCTTCGTCGCCTGAAATGAATGACATCATGTCCATATCGAAAACCTCCTTATAGGGCCTCAAGAATATCGTAAAAGGGCGAACGCGAACAACCGAGGCGCTGAAGCGTTGTGTTTGGGCGACGTCGTCCTCATACTGTGATCGAGGCGAAGCGATGGAAGCGCGATCGGCCGGTTTGATGAGATTCTTTTTGGGCGCGTTAGTTTCGTTTTGCGCCGCGTGCCCGTCCGCACGGCGGAACGAGCCCGTCGATCGTGTCGCGTCGGCGATTGTCGCGGTCGGGGTAAGTGCGGCATCGCCTTTGAGCGTCGCGCGAAGTCATCACACGGCGACGCTTCTTTTCGATGGGCGAATCCTCGTGTGTGGTGGCTATACGTCGATCGGGTTTACGACCGACGCATGCGAAATCATCGACCCTGCAACGTCGCAAGTCGTGCCGGTCGCTGGGATGTCGGACGGCGGCTCGAACTGCTCGCCGGGAGACCGCGCGGGACACACCGCGACGCTGCTTCCCGATGGGCGGGTTCTGGTGACGGGTGGGGTCCAAGAAAACGGTGGGACGCCGGATTGGATTACCGGCCCGTGTCGCTACGATCCAGTCGCGAACCAGTGGACGTCAGTGCCGGCGTTTACGACAGGGCGCGCGTTTCATATTGCGTCGCTGCTCAACAGTGAAGGTGACGTGATTATTGTCGGAGGACAAACAGCCTCGAACAGCTATACGGGGACTTGCCGCCGCTACCTCCATGACGGAGGCGTCGGTTCGAGGTTCGATCTTCCTTGCGGCGCGTTGACCCAGACGCGCGGATACCACGCGGCGTTCGCGTTTGACGGCGGTGTCTATGTGGTTGGAGGAGTTGGTGCATCGGCGGCTTACCGAGACACGTGGGAAGTTTACATGGACGGCGGTTGGACGCTGGGTGGCACGACAATGCCGGATGGCGGCCGCGCATCGCTGGTCGTTGAGCCGCGGGGAGACGGGACCGTGATGGTTTTCGGCGGGCACAACGCGACGACGACGTTTGCGACGGGGTTTATGTTTGATCCCGGGATGGGGACGTTTTCGCCAGAACAGCCCGTTCTCGGTGAAGATGCGGGGCGCACGGGGCATACGATGAATCGTTCGCCGACGACGGACGACACGATCGTCGTGGGCGGCGACGTGTTTCCGTTTGAGGATGGTGGTGCGGGGATCGGCTCGGTGGTTGCGCTGGCCGCGGATGGCGATGCGGGGCGGACGACGGCGACACCGCGATACGCGCATCAGAGTGTTCTCGTGAACGTCGCCGATGCGGGCGGGCCGGCGCTCGTCGTTATTGGCGGACGGAGCGCCGGGGTGTCGCTCGCGAGCGTCGAGGTGATGTGTCTCGACAATCTGGCGGCGCGGCGATGCGCGGTGGGTGGGCGTTGTGTGGCGGCGGCTTCGACGAATCCGACGAGCGTCTGCCAGATTTGCGACATCGATGCGGGCGGATATGTGGCGTTGCCGGATGGGACGGGATGTGCCACGACGGAGTTCTGCCGCGTGAATCTGACGTGCACGGGCGGCTTGTGCGATGGAGGTGTTCCGCGCGACTGCAGCGGTGTCGCGGATGAGTGCAACGACGGGGCCTGCGACGAGGTCAACGACGTGTGCGTAAAGGTGCCGAAGATCGACGCGGGCGCCGCGTGCGCGGATGCGGGAAGCGACGCGGGTGCGGATGGCGATGCGGGGTCGGACGCGGGCTCGGGGACGGATGCGGGCACGGATGGCGATGCGGGGTCGGATGCGGGCGCGGGCGCGGACGACGATGCGGGAGTGGTTGCGGACGCGGGTGCGGTTGGCGATGCGGGGACGGGTGCGGATGCGGGGTCGGATGCCGGCGCGGGAGCGGGTGCTGACGCCGGAGTTCGCGGCTTCTCGCCACTTCCAAGCTGCGCCTCCTGCTCCTCGACGCTTGGCGACGGCGGTGGCGCCCTGATATGGATTTCGAATGCTCTCATCTTTCTTTCTCTCAGGCGCCGTCGGCGTCGATAATCGGGCGACCACGCGTTGATCGAACACGTCACCATCGGTGCCGTCGCCCTCTTCGTTTCGGCGCTAACGCTCTTCTCGGGGTTTGGCCTTGGCACGCTCCTCATGCCAGCCTTTGCGTTCTTCTTACCGCTCGAGGCAGCGGTCGGCGCCACCGCAATCGTCCACTTGGCAAACAACATCTTTAAGGCGTCTGTTTTTGTGCGAAGCGTCGACTGGGGTGTTTTCGCGCGCTTCACGTTGCCCGCTGTCCTCGCGTCGTTCGCGGGCGCCGCGCTTCTCGGTCTCATGTCGGGCCTCGTCCCCATCGCCAGCTACACGCTCAGCGGATTTCACGCCAACATCACGCCGCTCAAAATTGCGATGGCGTGCCTCATCGCTTTTTTCTCGCTCTTTGAGCTCGTCCCGGCGCTCAGCCGGTTGTCGTTCGACCGGAAATGGTTACCGCTCGGCGGAGTCCTTTCGGGTTTTTTTGGCGGCATCTCGGGTCACCAGGGCGCGCTCCGCTCCGCGTTTCTCACGAAGGTCGGACTTAGCCCCACGGCGTTTGTCGGCGTCAATTCGGCGAGCGCGCTTCTCGTCGACGTTGCGCGGCTCTCCGTTTATGGCGCGCTAACGCTCTCGGGGCAGCTTGCGATGGTGACGCTCGACGGCGTTTGGTCGCTCATTGTTGTCGCGACGATCTGTGCGTTCGCGGGCGTCGTCGTTGGGCGACGCATGCTCAAGAAGGTCACGATGCGGGCGGTGCAGCTCGTGACGGGGGTTCTCCTTGTTGTCGTTTCACTCCTCTTGGGCGCGGGTCTTATTTGATGGACGCATCGTGGCGCGAGCCCATTCCAGAAGAGGCTCTTCGCGCCATTGCGGAAGCGTCACAGCGTGGGCCGAACTGGTTGTATGTCGCGGGCGATGCGGTTCACGCGGCGCTTGTGCGGGCGGCGCTTCGGTCGCATGCGGGTTTTGGGTCTCGACCGTTTTGGGACGAGCCGGTCACCGATGTTTTGAGGCTCGCGGGGCGCGTGGCTCTAAGACGAGGTCTCGGTGTTGCGATGTCGCGGCCCGCGGAGCTTGCGCTCTCGGCGATTTGTGCCGACCGCGCAGGATTGCGGCGCGACGAGGCGAGCCGTTGGGTGTTGCTTTGGGGTAACGCACGCCTTGCGAATCCTGGTTTGGCATCGAGCGACGATTTGCGTGGCGCTCTTCCGCCCGCGGTTCACGGTTTTCTGAGGGCGTACGATGCGGCTCGTCGCCGCGCACGACTTTTTGATCGCGCCGATTTGCATGCGATCCTTGCGGACGAAGCAGCCCGATGGCGCGCGTCACGCCGAGCGGTTTTTCTCGATCTCGTCGACCCGAGACTCGCAATGTGGCGTGGGCCGCTTGCTCGGGAGCCGCGCGGGGACTTGTCGCTCACGGAGGTAACGCGTCCCGAGACGAGCGGTGTTCAAGAGCCGCACTGGACGTTGTTCGAAGACACGGTGGCTGAAGCGCGATCCGTGGCGAGCTGGGCGGCCGAGCGCGTTGCATCCGGGAAACGCGTCGCGGTCCTTGTGCCGAACGCGACGGTCGCGGGACGGGTCGTCGAGGCGCTTCGTGATGAGGCGGTTCATTTTTCATCTGCTCTCGGTGTTCCGCTTTCCGAGTTTCCCGTGTCAGGTCAAGTTCGCGAAACATTGGCGCGCCCCGAGTGGGCTGCGGGGGGCGAGCGACGGAGGGCCGAGGATCACGCGGTAAAACTTCTCGACGATCTCGAGAGCGCAGGGTTTACGCTCGATTTGGCGAACGCAACGGTCGCGTCGGCGACGCCCGAGGGGATGTTCGCCGTCGCCGCGGTCCAAGAAATCATGGCCAGCGCTGTGCGCGGCATTTCGGCTGCCGAGGTGCGGCCGCCGTCGGCCAGCCTTTTTGCCGCTGTTGTTCGACACCTTCTCGACGCGCATCACACCCGACCGCGTTTTGATGCGACGGCGCCAGTGCTCGTCGACAGCGCAGACCGAACCTGTCCGCTCCCGGTCGACGCCGTCGCTATCGTCGGCGTTTGCCGCACGTACTTTGGGCACGCCAAGGAGTCCGCCGAAGTTTGCGCTTTCCGAAAGCGTTGGGGTCTCTCGGAGGCGCCGACGGCTCTGGCCCGCGTCTTGAGTGTTGTGAATCGCGCAGCGGCGATTGCCGGTGACGACGTCTGGATTTCGGGGGCTGAGCGTCACGGCGACGAGCGCCTTTCGCCGATTCGCGAATGGCTCGCGCGAGCGCGTCGCGGGTTGGCTCCGCCGTCGAAAATCGGGCCGTGCGCTTTGGACCGGCACGTCGCGGAGGAGAACGTTGCCGTTGAACGTGCGCGCCATCGAGCTTGGGCGCCGTCGCCTTTCGACGGAGTTTTGTCGCCGACCGTCGCTGCGATCGTTCGCGCGAGGCTCGGTCTCGACACGCGCGAAATCTCAGCCTCGCAGCTCGATGAGTACGTCGTTTGCCCATTTCGTTATTTCGCGCGGCGCGTGCTTGGGATCAAAGATCCGGCGCCGGCCGGTGGCGATATCGCAGCGAACGACGTGGGGACTTTTGTTCACGAGTTGCTCGCGGCGTTTTACGCGGGTCTGTCGCCGGAAATGCGCGCGGCCAAACGTGATGCAGCCTGGTGCGAACGGGCACGCGCGGGGCTCGTTGAGTTGGCTCTGGTGCGTCTCGCGGCGACACCGTGGCCAGCAACGTACGCGGCGCGTGTTCGGCACGAGCTTCTTGGAAACCCTTGCGAGCCGGGACTTGTTCAGCGCTTCATCGAAGAAGAGGCGCGCCAAAAGACGCGGCCCTTGTTCATCGAGGCGCGCTTTGGTTCGACAACGCACGGCGTTGATGTGTTGTCGGCGGCGCCGCTCCTTGTTCAGGACGACCGGGGCTTCGTCGCCGATGGTCAGGAGGCCGTCAGCGTACGAATTCGCGGTGCGATCGATCGCGTCGATGTCGCGCCGGATGGGCGAAGTCTCGTGCTCTACGACTACAAAACGGGGCCCGTGAAACCACCCGCAGCGCCTATTCTCGCGGGAACATCGTTTCAACTTCCGATTTATTTGTTGGCGCTCGCGCGGGCATATCCCGACCGACCTGTCGTGTTTGGCGGTTTATACGCGCTCCACGATGCGCGTCGCGGAGAAAGTTTTGGGCCGCGCGACAAGTTCCAGCTGCGGCACCCGGAGCGCGCGCTGGAAGCGGGGCTTGGGCGCGGATACAAGTCGAATGGGCGGCGCGACGATTTTGATGATGTGCTCGAAACGGTGCGGCGTGCAATCGGCGCGCACGTGGAGTCGATCCGCGCGGGCCGCTTCCCAGTGGGGGCGCTCGACGCCGCGACGATGGGGTGTTCCGGGTGCGCGTTTCAGCTCGCGTGTCGCACAGACCCGGTGCGTGCGCTTGATGTTGTCGCAAGGCGTCCCGCGGAGTTTCCGCTGCCGATCGCGCATGAGGCGATCGATGAATTGTATGAGACGAGCGAATGACTCTGCCTGATCCCCGGTTAACGGCCAAGACCAGCATGGGGCGGTCGGGTTTGGGCTTGCTCCGGCTCGCGGAAGTCCTCGGGTCTGACATGAAATGTGAGTCTGCACGAAATAAATCAAACATCATGAGAACGGCAATTCCACGCCCCATCGGCACCTCATCCCCTGCGGACGCGATCCGCAGCAAGCCCAACCCCCGCCCGCCCAACCAGAAACCAGCCGTTTCCCTGGATCAGGGGTTCAAAGACGTGGGGGGTCGATCGATCGTCAGCCGACACCCAGCGGGTGAACTCTTCGTACCGCCCTCAAGCCCAGAAAATACGTCTCGGGAAAGCGGTCCGCCCGGACTTGCGCAGGGTCGGCAGGGGTGCCGCATAGGCGCGCCTCCGCAGGGTCTGCAGCGATATCGGCTGGGACCACCGAGCTTTCGCGTGCCTCTGAACTGCGGCTCTGTCGCGCGCGCGAGTTCAGACCCGAGGACGTCGGCGCGCCGAAGCGGGCTCCTGTCGACCCTCACGCTCACGAGCGAACCAACCGCTTATCCGAGGATTGGGGAATGACTTTGACCGATGCGCAACGCGCGGCGCTCGATACGACGCGGTCGACGGTGGTTGTGGCGGGGGCTGGGAGCGGCAAGACGACGGTACTTGTTGCGCGGTACTTGGAAACGCTCAGGTGCGGTGTCCCGGGTCGTGGCGCCGTCACGCCGGAAAACATCGCGGCGATCACGTTTACGGATGCGGCTGCGCGCAACTTGAAGCGTCGGGTTGCCGCCGTGCGCCCGGACCTCGACGTCGACGACGCGCCGATATCAACGATCCACGGGTTCGCGGCGCGCCTTTTGCGGATGGATGTTGTTGCGCGGGCCGCGGGTTTGGCGGCGGGCGAGTTTCGCGTCATGTCGCCGCTTGAACGTCGCGCGGCTACGCGCCGTATGGTTGAAGCGTGGTGGGATGCCGCTGCATCATCGCCGAACACTGCCGTTGCGCGCGTTGCGGCGGAATGGAATCGTGCGGCGATCATTCGTGCGCTCGAAACCCTTGTGGGGGATAAGGTCGCGACGCAGCGTTGGATCGCAACCTTGAGCGCAGCGACGTCGGAAAGCTTGGCGACCGATTGGCGGCGCGCGTATCCGCAGGCTTTTGCCGAGGCGGAAGCGGACGCGACCGAAGGTGTTCGCCGGTTGCCAGTTTTCGCCGAAGTGACGGTTGCGCTCGCGACGGTGGTGCGTGAGGTTTTGGCGGCGATTGAGACGGACAAGTCGAAGCGCGAGTTGCTCGACCATGACGATTTGCTTATGGGTCTTGACCGCGCGCTTGACGACGCCGACGTGCACCGCGTCCTCTCTGACCGCTACGCGGCCATTCTTGTTGATGAGTACCAGGATGTCGACCCAGCGCAACAATCGATCGTCACGAAGCTTGTCGGTGCGCCCGACCGCAGCGGGGCGCGGCCGGGCGCGCTTTTCGTCGTCGGTGATCCCAAGCAATCGATTTACCGTTTTCGCGGTGCGCGTCCCGCGGCGTTTGCGAACGCGGTCGCGGTTTTGGGTGATGCCGGTGCCACCGTGGATATGGACGATAATTTTCGGTCGGTGCCGCCGCTTCTCGCGATTCTTAATGCGGTGACGTCGAACTTTCTGGAGGCGGCGCGCCAAAACGGGCTCGACGTGCCGGCACCGCAGCCCCTCATTCCGCGGCGTCCCGATAACTCGCCCTGTTCGGCCGCGATCCCCGATCCGGTGACGTTGTTTTCGGTGGCCAAGGCCGAAAACGAAATGCGCGCCGTCGCCGACTGGATCAGCGGCGTTCGCGCGCGCGGCGTTCCGCTCGAATCGATCGCCATCCTTCTTCGCGATCGCGCGCACCTGTCGAAACTCGAACGCGCGTTGGACGATTTCGCCATCCCTGCGCGTGTGCGAGCGGCCGGTGGTTTTTTTCGATCGGCCGTTGCGCGCGATTTCACGAACCTCTTTGCGGTCCTCGCCGATCCCGCGGATGAGATCGCCCTCCTTGGGTTTTTGCGCGGGCCACTCGTCGGCGTCTCCGACGATGCGCTCGCGATCCTATGCACGCGCGACGATGCGACACTGCGTGAATCGGTTTTCGCAGCGTGCCGCGACGAACTTGCCGAGCATGACGGGCGCGCCCTCGCTTTGGCCCAAGCGAACCTTGCCCGGTGGACCGCGCTCGCGACGCTCGTGCCCGTTCGCACGCTGCTGGCGGACATTTTGCGATTGACGGCCGCTGAAGCGATTTATTCGGGCGGCGAGCCGGAATCGGCGGCGCATTTGGCGCGGCTGCTTCGTTTGGCCGACACGGCGCCTCAGCAGAGCGCGCGCGAGTTCCACGAACTTCTCCGCGTCAACTTGCGCACGCTCGAGCGTGATGCGGCCTCCGACAACGACGGCGCCGAAGTCGCCGAGGCAGGAGCGGAGAATGACCGGACCGCGGAGGCGGCACTGGGCGGAGGTGTTGATGCAGGCCGAGTTTCGGTTCTCACCGTCCATTCCGCGAAGGGGCTCGAATTCCCCATCGTGATCATCCCTGGCCTCGATCGCCCCATCGAGCGCAATGCGGCATCGTTCAAATGCGTCGAGGTCGACACCGCGATCGGGCCTCGCACAGAGCTGCTTCTGTCTCGCAAAGACCTATTCATCGTGCGTGCCGCCGTCGCGGCGCGTGAACGAAACGAGGAGATCGCTGAGTCGCTCCGCGTTCTTTACGTTGCGCTCACCCGTGCTTGCGATCGGCTTGTCCTTTTTTATCGCGAAGGCGGTCGCCGCGATTCGTGGGCGCGGCGGTTGATTCCTGCGCTTGAAACGGCGGGCGTTGCGTCAAAGAAGTACCCGGCTCCGCCGTACGCAATCGCACCCGCAGGGGATTTCAACGCCAAGGCGCTAAGCCGCAAAGACCCAAAAAAAGAAGCCTCTTCCCTTTGCGTCACCGCGCCTTTGCGTCAAATCTCCCCTTCCGCATCCGCTCCCGCACCCGCTCCCATCCCCATCGTCTCGCCATCCCGTCTTCATCTCCTCGCCGAGTGTCCGCTCCGTTACAAGTTTGCCGTGGCGCTCGGAATCCCGGAGCCCCGCGTCACGCCGCGCCCCATAGAAGCCACACGTGTTTCGCCGACCTTTCGCGGAGCCATCGTCCACCGGGCACTTGAGCGCACGGTTCGCGCGGAACCGGAATTCGACATCATCCTCGACGAGTTTGGTGTCACCGACCCGAGCGCTCGCGCGGTTTTGCGCATCGATGCGCTCCGTGCGGTTGCAGCGTTCGAGGCCGATTCCGTCGGGTGCCAAGGCGTCGCTGCGCCGTTCCAGGCGCGAGAGGTCGCCGTTGAGTTTCCCTTTGATGGCGTTCAAATTCGCGGCGCGATCGACTTTGCATACGGCGATCCGGCGACCGGCGCGTACGGCGTTATCGATTACAAGAGCGACGTGGTTGCGGCCAAAGACGTCGCGACGCGGGGTGCCGACCGAGGTTACGATTTACAACTCGCTCTCTACGCGCTCGTAATCCGCGACACCTTCAACGCGCGGTCGGTCGACGCTCACATATTCTGGACAACACCAGGCATCTCCGTTCGCATTGGATTCTCGCCCACCGAACTGGCCGCATCTCTCGCAAGGGTGCGAACGCTGCTCGCGTCCGTCGTCTCGGGAGAGTTCGCCACACCCCTTGATCCACCATGTGATCGATGCGGCTACGGCACCGCCAGAATCTGCCCATCACGCATGGGATGATTCTCGAAGGATTCCCTCGAGCTCTCGCACGACCGCCGTCCCGACCTCAGACATCTTGGCGGCGTTTTCTTCGCCGACGAGATCGTAGGTGAGCGGCCGGCCCAGAGCGAGAACGCGCTTGACGGCTTCTTCGGTTGCATCGCCCGCGCGCGCGAGCTCGGCGTGTTGCTTTTGGCGGCCCAACCATCGCAACGCTTCGGCCGTCGCGAGCATCATCGCCATGGGATTCACTTTGTCCTTGCCCGTGTACTTCGGGGCGCTGCCGTGAATCGGTTCGAACATGGCGTGCGTATCTCCGACGTTGCACCCGACCGCCATCCCCATTCCGCCCTGCAACACGCTCGCGAGATCGGTCACGATGTCGCCGAACATGTTGGTGGTGACGCAGACGTCATAAAACTCCGGCTGCCCGATGAGCCACTGCGTAAAGGCGTCGACGATGGCAACGTCTTTTTCGATGTCGGGGTAAGCCGCGCCGACCTCGCGAAAAACCTCATGGAAAAATTGGCACCCGCGGAGCACGTTGTCTTTCACGATGCAGGTGACGCGCTTCTTGCCATCTTTTGGAGCCCCGCGCCCACGTCGCCGCGACAATTCAAACGCGAACCGAATCACGCGCTCCGACGCCTCCCGCGTGATGATTCGCGTATCGACCGCAACTTTCCCTTGACCACCCGGCGCCAGAACGCCACCGACACCCGCGTAAAGCCCTTCGGTGTTTTCGCGGACGACCACGAAGTCGACTTTGTCGGCGTCCCAAATGCGCTCGCGGCGTCCGTGGATTCGGTGCGTGACGCCCGCGAACATCTTGACCGGGCGCACGTTCGCGTAGAGGTCGAGCCGCGTCCGATTGCCAATGACAGGCGACCAGCCAGCCATGCGCCCGTCGGGAAGTTTGACGGGCCCGCTGCCATCGGCCGCCGGCCAGCCGACCGCGCCGAGCAAAATAACGTCGGCCGCCGCGCACCGCGCCTCGGAGCCGGCCGGCCAATCGGAGTCCCCATGCGCGAGAAAGTACTGTCCGCCGCACGAAATTGATTCGACGTTGAACTCGGCGACCCGCGCGGCCTGCACGGCCCGAAGAACGCGTAACCCTTGGTCCATCACCTCCGGTCCAGTCCCGTCACCTGGGAGCGCAACGACGTGGTACGTCGGAGTCATGGCGCGAAAGGGTAGCACACATCGACCTCCATCGTGCGCGTCGGCGAGAAAACGACCGGCCCGTTCTTGAGATCAGGGATCGCGTCTGCCAGAATCAGGTAAGAGTGATGAGGGCCGGCGGCAAGCGCCGGCGTCGCTGTTAACTCTCGAAACCGGATGCGCTTTGAAAACAGCACGCATCGTGGAGGCGAGGGAGGGCCAATGTTGAGACGGAGAGCGAGTGGAGTTCTTTTCGCCGTGGCGTCGCTCGTGCTGGCAAGCGCGCACCTTGGCTGCAGCGGCTGCGACAGCAGTCCCGGAACGTCGTCGGGGTGTCAATTCGACCAAGACTGTCCGACCGGCGAATATTGCGACCTCGTCGTTCGTGCGTGCAAGACCGGCTGCCGCAGCGGTGAAAAGTGCGCACAGTGCGGATACGCTTGCTCAGCATCTCACCAGTGCGAGCTTGTCACGGGCGCGTGTTGCTCTGACTCGGACTGCTCAGAGTTGAAAACGGGCAGTGCGTGCAAGGTCTGTGTTATCGGCGCGGACGCGGGCGTCGGAACGTGCCAAACGGGGTGCCTCGACGACACGTGCTGCTCAAACAACGCGCAGTATTGTCAAACAACCACAAAAACGTGCCAGAACATCGCGTGTTCGTGTTACGACTCGCAGGTACAGAAATGCCGCGGCAATACGAGCTGCAAGGCGCACGCGTCAGGCACAACGTCGGTCTGCATCGCGGGGGGCTGCTGCACCGACGGCGATTGCGACGCGGGGAGCCTCTTCTGCGATTCGCAAGGTACGAAGGGACCGGCGGGAACGTGCCAAAAGCGGCCTTGCCCTGAGCTCGGATGCTCGAGTGGAATCGACATCGAGTGCAAGAAGTACTGGACTCAAACGACCACCTACTATTGTTCGAACCCAACGACCAGCACAGATTGCGACGGCGGGAGTGGGTGCTGCTGCGCAGGTGGATGCAGCCGATCGCTGCCAGAGTCGTGCCCTGATCCGTGCACCCTCTGCGACGGGAATCACGCCTGCTCGCCCTACGTCTTTCCAGCCGGCCAAAACCCGAACAACAAGGCATACAACTCCAACGATACGGCAGAGCAAGCCGATACGCTGGGGACCGGCGCGTACAAACGATTCTTGTGTCCGTCGAGCTTGCAGGACTGGTTCGCCATCAACATCGGAACGGACGAGACGTGGACCGTTCGCGTGTCGTTCGATACGGGGCTTTATCCATCGGGTGATCCGGCGGTCACGCTGTACGGAAACGGCGCGATATCAGGAACGATCAACCTCGACGGGGGCATCAGCCGCGAGCAGGGGGCGGGGATCGCCGAGGAGATCAATTTCATTGCGACCGCGGTTCAGTCACCCGGCGATATGGATGGACCGCTGGGCAAGCCACCGGGGACGGTCTTCGCGGTCTCGCAGCTCGCTCCAAATGGCGACGGCGGGTATACGTCGCAAGGGGCTGGCACGTACCACATCAAAGTCGCGTTGCCGAACGGCTCGACGACGAAGCTTGAGTACACGATCACGCTGTCGAAGGTTGGGTGGCCGACGTGCAACGCCGACAACGGAACCGATGACACGTACGATGGCCCGGATGGTGGCGCGGCAAACGACACGTGCGCATCGCGTCGTGCGTCGGACCAGGCTTGCCAAGCATCAACGTTAACGATGACGCCTTGGGATGGCGGTGGCGATCTCGCGGCGGTTTCGCTGTGCAGCGACCCGCATTTTTCTTGCTCGCAATTCAAGGTGGACCAGAACCCGTTTGATGCGGGCCTTCGGCTGTGCGACGCGGACTACTACAAGCCAAGCGTTTCACTCGCCACGACCGGGTCGGGTGTCGCGGCCGCCTGTTACCAATTCTCTGACCAGTTCCGCGCGCGCGTCCTCTACACTTACGACGGCGACGGCGGCACGTGTGGGTTCTCGGCAACCGCGAAAACGGGCGACATGGGGATCGAGGTTTGGATGGCTGGCCCGGACGCGGGGCAAGAGGTGCTGTTCGGTAATTCGTATGTTTGGACCGGAGATGCGGGCGCGGCCCAGAAGCGCGTTGGGGATGACGGCGATGGAGGGTGGGTGTTTCGACAGACGGCGGGGGCTGGCGCGCCGGTCGTCGCGGTGTCTGGACTCGCGGGGCAGTGCAACGATCGTTACTTCCTCGAGATGGAAGCGCTGCAACTGAAGAGGTGTTCGTCAACGCTCACAAACTCGGCGGTGCAAAACGTGGTGTACCCAGACTCTACACTTGCTTATGTCGCGGGGGTGACGACGTCGAAGACGCTGTCGGGGACGGAGGCGCGCTGCCCGGGGTACGACCATTGGTGGAAGATGCAGCCACAGGCATCGGCCAATGTCCTTACTCCTTCGGCGGCCGACGGGCTCACAAGTGTGACCGTCAAGCTGAAGATTCCGCCGTCGCGCTTCGACGCGGGGACCGACCCGAGCTTCAACTGGGCGAATCCGCTGAAGCTTTCGGTTGCGCGATACACGTTTGATGGTGGGCTTGTGTCGAGTGGCGCGCCGCTCGATGCGCCGCAGCCGACGCTTTGCGATTGCGGTGACGCGGGTTACGCGGACGCGGGGTATGGGACGGGATGCCTTTGCACCGAGTACACGTATCCGGGCGCGGGAAATATTCCGGCGAATGAGCTCGTTTACTTCAAGGTGAGCGACTTCGGAAATTCGTGCGCCTGGAGCGATTACACGATCGAGTACAAAGCGACGACGACCGCGACATGCCCCGTGACGCCCGACACGTACGAGATGGCCGCGGGTGGCGGCTGCGTCAACAACGACACGCCGGGGTGCGCGCCGAACATTTTGACGACGTTCCCGGGTTCATCGTCGGCGACGTGGCCGACGTCGGGTTCGGTGAGCCTCTGCACAAACGACATCGATTATTTCAAGCTGCCGAGCGGGATTCAGTTAAACGACAGCCTCACCGTTTCGATTCCACAGTGGCAAATCGGTCGCACCGCCTATCTCGTGAGCGCGGTCGACGCGGGCGATCCGGTGTTACTCGACCCAGGCGATTCCGGCAGTGCGGCCGTCACGAATATCGTAACGTCGTGCAGCCCGTCGGGCAGCAAGTGCAACCTCACGAAAACGATGGGCGCGGGGAACTGGTATCTCCGCTTCGCGAACACGGGGTCGTTTGAGAGTCCGTACGTGGTAACGGCGTCGATCTCCCGCGGCGCAACGACGTGCAGCCTCGACCCATACGACACGAACCCCGACAACAGCAACTTCACGGCGGTGCAAGCGGACGGTGGCCGCGACTTCTACGCGTCAACGTCGCTCGGTTACCCCGGTGGCAGCTACCCTTACTTCACCAGCGATAATTCTGGCGGCGGTCAAGACGTACTGGCCTGGGGGTGTCCGTCGGGCGCAACGTGCCGGACGTATTGGGCCACCGACCCGCTCCGACTTTTGTGCACCGGAACGGATACCGTCGACTGGTATAAGCTTACGATTCCCCAGCCGAAGGCGCTTGTTCGTATTGAACTTTGTGCGTTCAATGCCGCGACGTACAATCCACCCAGCATCGCGCAGCAGGATTTGTACATCGAGTTGCATCGACCGAATGGCGTTGGTGGCACAACACCAACGTGCGATTCGGACGGCGGGCCGTTGCCAGCCGGATGCGGGTTTTACGCGTGCACCGACCTCCCAACGTACGATCCCGCGCACGACTACTGCGACTGTATCGCCGGCGCGAACACATCGTTTAACCGGTGTAGTTACTTCAACAAGAAAAACTTTAACCAGGAAGCGGCGGTGTCGATGGGATCGAGTATTCCGGTGGAATTTGGCGGCGGCGTGCAGGCGGGCGATTATTACTTGAAAGTCTATACGAACAAAACGAACACCGCGGAGTTCCGGTCGTATCGGCTCGCGGTCATTGAGTGGAATTCAAGGGATGAGTCGAACGCGCGTCTCGGGGTGATTCCGTGCTCCGACACGGCGCCTTGGCGATAGGGTTGCTGAAAAACATCCATGTACGGTTCGGTTAAGCGAAAAACGTTCGAACGCGCGCGATGATTTCCGAAAGTTCGTCGTCGGTGAGCTCAGGAAAGATCGGCAGCGAAAGGACTTCGGCGGCCGCGCGCTCGGCGATGGGAAGAGAACCGGCGGCGTAGGCGAGCGCGTCGAAGCATTTTTGTCGGTGAAGGGGGCACGGGTAATAGACCGTCGAGCCTATTCCGGCGGCGCTCAAATGTGCGGCGAGCGCGTCGCGACTTTTCGGGGGGCGCACACGGATTGTGAACTGGTGAAATGCGTGCGAAGGGATTTGACGCAAAGACGCCGAGACGCCAGGGGGAGATGTCTTCGTGTCGTTGCGGCGTGGCGCCTTCGCGTTGAAATCCACTCTGGGAGCGGGATTGGAGGCCGGTGGTAAACCGATCGGGAGATCGCGAAAGGCGTCGGCGTAACGGATGGCGATGCGGCGGCGCGCGGCGACCCAAGCATCGACGTGCGGAAGTTTCACGCGAAGAACAGCGGCCTGCAATGCGTCGAGGCGACTGTTAACACCGACGAGGTCGTGCAGATAGCGCTGCGAAGAGCCATGGACGCGGAGCATTCGGACCCGCGCGGCGAGCGAATCGTCGTTCGTTGTGACAAGCCCCGCATCACCAAAAGCCCCGAGTGTTTTCGACGGGAAAAACGAGAAGCATCCGAGTTGACCCCATGTGCCGAGCGCGCGCCCCCTGTGGCTCGCGCCAATCGCCTGTGCTGTGTCTTCGACGATGGGGACACCGAAGTCGGCGCCCATCGAAACAAACGACTCGATGTCGGCCGCGGCGCCAAACAGATGCACCGGGATGATCGCTTTCGCGGGACCCTGCTTGAGGAGATGGCGCACGGCGGCCGGGTCGAGGTTGAGCGTCGTATCGTCGATGTCAGCGAAAACGGGGATTGCACCGAGGCGCGCGATGGCACCCGCCGTCGCGAAAAAAGAGAACGGCGCCGTGATAACGCGGTCGCCGGCGCCAACGCCGAGAGCCATGAGCGCGAGCAGGAGCGCGTCGGAGCCGGAGGCGACGCCGATCGCGTGCTTTGCGCCCAGATACAGGGCGACCTCACGTTCGAACGACGCGACCTCTTCGCCGAGGATGAAGTGTTGCGACGAGACAACGCGTGCGATGGCCGCGTCGATCGCGGGTTTTAGCGCTGCGTATTGGCGCGTGAGATCGAGTTGGGGAATCATTGTCGCTCAACTTCAGCGCCCCGTCGCACGTAGCAGGCCCCACATCGACCACACGAGGCTTCGGCGGGCGATCCAACAACCGCGAGATCGAGCCGCTCGCCGCACGCGCAAGCAAACCCCATCAGCGTCGCAGGATTTCCGTACACGAGGCCGTACGCCGGGACGTCGTGCGTGACGACCGCGCCCGCGCCAACGAATGAATACGCCCCGAGCGTCACACCGCAGACAACTGTCGCATTCGCCCCAATCGTGGCGCCGCGACGAATCCGCGTGGCGGCGAATTCTGATTTGCGGTTAATGGGACTGCGCGGTGTGCGGACGTTGGTGAGAACGACCGAGGGTCCGAGGAAGGCGTCGGCTTCAATTTCAACGCCGTCGTACAATGAGACGTTGTTTTGAACCTTGACGCCGTCGCCAATTATCACGCGGCCTGCGACGAAAACGTTTTGTCCGAGAACGACGTTTTTTCCGATTTGCGCGCCGTTCGAGATGTGGCAGAAGTGCCAAATGCGCGTCCCATCGCCGATTTCAGCGCCAGAATCGACGATGGCGGAGTCGTGAACAAAAACGCCGGGAGCCGATGGAGAGTGCATGAGCGAAACGGGGGCGCCATGTTTTTCAAGCGAACGCTGACACGCGTCGAGCACACGGAGGACGCGAACGCCGCATTCTGCGCCGGTGAGGGGGGGGGTACGGTTCGTGATGCACGCGAGGAAGTGTCGATCCTCGGCGAGGAGGGGCTCGTCGCCCGAGACCGCGACGACCTCGCCCTCCGCGCGGCGCGGCACCGGTTGGCGGCCAACCCAGTCGATGGCATGCGGATAAACGACCAGCTTGCGTTCAGGTTCGATGTCGTCGAAGACCGCCATTTTGCGGTCACCAATAACGACGAAGCGTTGCTCCTTGTAAGGGTGCAGCCACGAGACAAAAATGTGGGCGCGAACGCCGCTCGCGAAGGCGAGGTTCGTCATCGTGACGTCGGCGAGAGACGGGCGCAGAAAATTGCCGCCGACCGAAGTCACTTCGGTTGGGTCCTCGCCGAAGACCGAGAGGATGAGAGAAATGTCGTGCGGCGCGAAACTCCAGAGCGAGTTTTCCTCGCGGCGAAAACGGCCGAGGTTGAGTCGCGACGAATAAATGTAGTGGAGGCGGCCGAGTTCACCGGCGGCGACGATCTCGGCGAGGCGCGCGGCAGCGGGATGATAATGGAGAATGTGGCCGACCATGAGAAGCGTGCCGGTTTCGCGTGACAGCGCGAGAAGCCGGTCACCGTCGGCTGCGGAGAGCGCGAGCGGTTTTTCGACCAAACAATCTTTGTGGGCGCGCATCGCTTCCGCGGCGAGCGTGGCGTGGAGCTCAGCGGGAACCGCGAGAACAACCGCCTGGAGTCGGGGGTCGGCGGCGACGGGCCCAAACGACGTGTGCGTTTCGACGCCCGGGTACAGCTTTCGCGCTTCGTCGAGTCGCGCTTCATCGCTGTCGCAAATGGCCGCGAGGGCGCCGAGCCGGTGCATCGCGCGCGCGTGGTTGCGCCCCCAAGGGCCAAAGCCGACGACGGCGACGCGGGGAGCGGCTTCGGGGGTTGGCATGCGGGGATCATCGGTCAGCCGACTTTCTGAAACAAGGAATAATTGCGCGAGCGGGTGCGGGTGCGCAGGAGCGAAGCCCGACGGGGTGTCTCAGGTAACTGGCGAAACCGTACAATGGCGCGCAATTCGGGAGAGGACTTCGTACCAGTCAAGCCAGCCGGGTGCGACGCAAGTCTTTCCGCTCGTCATAAGGCACGCCGAGAGGTCGCGCGCGGGATCGGCCCAAGCGAGCGTCGCCGTGAAACCGAGGTGACCGTAAACGTGCGCCGTGCGCGGTCCGTACATGCTCATTCGATTTCGCCCGAGCATGAACCCGGTTCCGTAGCGCACGGGAAACCCAAGCGTCGTATCGATTTCGAGATTCGACGTTTCAGCCGTCGCGCGGTGAACGGTTTCCGGCGCAAAGATTCGGACACCGTTGAGAGTGCCGCCGCGCAAAAGAAGCTCGAAAAAGCGTGACGCTTCGTTCGCGGTGCCGATGATGTTGCCCGATGGGACGACGGCCATCAGGAAGCGTGGGTCGCTTGCAAGGCGCGGCGCCTCAGCCCAACCGACGCCGAGCGCGCGTCGGTAAAGCCAGTCGATGGGCGGCGGCGCGGGTGGGCCCGCAAAAACATCTTCGGCAACGCGTGGCAGATCGCTCGCGGCGACACCGTAGTTCAGATGGCCAAAGCCCAGCGGCCGCAAAACCTCTTCGGCGAAAAAGTCGCGAATCCCACGTCCCGTCACGCGACGCACGATCTCCGCGCAAAGGTAACCACCCGTGACCGCGTGGTAGGCGAGGCGATGCCCGGGGCGCGAGGCGGGGCGCGCGTTGCAGAGGAGATCGAGGATGCGCGCGTGATCAGAAAGGACATCAAGCATCTCGGCGCCCGCAACTTGTCTTTTGTGAATCGAGGGTATGCCGGCGCGATGCGTGAGGACGTGCCGAACGGTGATTGCGCCTTTACCGTTTTTGGCGAATTCGGGGATGTAGGTGGCGACGGGGCGATCGAGATCGATGAGGCCGCGCTCGACGAGGAGATGGATGAGCATCGCGGTCATCGCCTTTGACGCGGAGAAAAGGTTGAAGAGCGTGTCGTAAGTCGCCGGTGTCTTCGCAACGTCGGGACCGTCAGCCGGCGCGTTTCCGCGGGCGTGGCCGATCGCGCGATCGAGTACGACTTTGCCGTGGCGCCGCACGCAGAGCGCAATCGCGGGGTGCATCCGCGTTTTGTAAAGCGCGACGACGGCATTCCAGATCGCGTCGACATCCATCGCGGTGAGATCCGCCTCGCGCGGTTCGCATTCTGCTGCGCTGTTTATTGACATGACCGTCTCGGGCGGGAATTTCGCGATGCGATTACCAAAGAGTCGTCGGATCATTTACTCGCTTCCTTCCGGCTCGCGCGCGCCAATGGTCGTCGCGAGATCAGCCGTCGCCATTTCTGTGTCGTGTTCAAGCAATCGAAGTTTACAGCGATGCGTGCCAGCCGTTCGCTCGTGCGCGACGAGAACTTCCACGGAGCGCTCGTCGTTTGCCGGAACCCAGAACGGCTGAAGCAGCCGCCGTGATTCGCCCGACCGGTCACCGCACGTCCACGCGAGCCGAAGCGGGCGTCCGCGGCGCTCCGCGATCGGTGCTGGCGCTTCGTTTTTGAATTGGATCTCAACGACCAGTTTGCCGCCCGGGGGTTGTCCGCTCGGAATTTTGAGCGCGATTTTGGGCGGCGTCGTTGCGGGTGCGACCGGCTCGATTTCGTAAAGCGTCAAGCCGTCGATTTCCGCGCGCTTCTTGAGCCCTGCGATCCGCGCGATCACTTTTGCGGCGCGCTTTCGTAAGAAGAGATCGCCAGCGTTGGGATCGTAAACGAACCACCTGACGCCAAACGCGGCGAGCACCGGAATCATCTCTTCTATGCTGTTGTTAATGAAGCTTTGCTCGAGTGCGCGATGGAACTCGGGGAAAAAGCCGCTGTATCCATTGACGACCGGACGCTGGAGCGCGGCTTGGTGGTAGGTCAAAAAGAGTTCGCGGTTTAGGACGCCGGGGCCGAATCGATTCGGTTTGACCGGGAAGTAGACGACGGGGTCTCTTCCAGGAAGCGCGGCGACGGCCTTGTCAATTGCGGTCAGCGATTTGTGCGCTTCGATGTTTTCCCAAGGCACAACCGAAAAAAACTCGAGCGCGGTGACGGCGCACGCGATCCAAGGAAGCGTCGCGGCCAAGCGGCGTCTCGATTTCGCGAGCTCCGCGAGGCGCACGCAGCCGAAAGCGCCCGCGATGGCGAACCCGAGAGCGCCGATGGCGAACGCGCGCGCGGGGGTGCGGACCGAGTCGAATCCGGGGACGACGGCTTGAAGGATGCGGTACGGGCCGGGGACCGACGACTCACCGAAGCGTATGTTTGGGCCAAACGCAATGAGAACATAGAGTACCGCGAACGTTGCGCTGATGACGGCGACGCGCCGCGTTCCGACAGCGGGTCTTCTGATGAGCGCGACGAGAACGAGGAGC
Source organism: Deltaproteobacteria bacterium (assembly GCA_016192705.1). Taxonomy (GTDB): domain Bacteria; phylum Myxococcota; class JACPTQ01; order JACPTQ01; family JACPTQ01; genus JACPTQ01. The sequence continues at coordinate 157,363 of JACPTQ010000057.1, forward strand.
ATCGCCAAAAAGCCGATGAAGAGCGCCGTTTCGGCCTCTTGATTCGACGCAAGCCATTTTCCGTAAAGAAGGTTATGCGCGGGTGCGCCGAGGAGGTTGATCGGTGAGGCGCTGAATTCGGCGATCTCGGAGGCTTGGCGCACGATCGCGAGGTCGTGGTGAACGAGCGCCATGGGAATGAGCACGGGGAGAACGAGCGCGAGAAACAGCGCGCCCTGCGCGACGAGTTGAAGGAAGACGCGGCGACGTTCGTTTTTCTGCGTGGTCACCAAAATCCAAAGCCAGAGCGCACCGACGGGCAGATACCAAAACACCGCGAGCACCATGCCCGCGTGGGCTTGAAGGGCGAGGAAGAGCGGCGGGATGAGCGCGGCACGCCAGCCTTTTGACGCGAGCCAGCGGTGTGTCGCCCAAAGGAATAGCGGAAGTCCCTCGGTCGAGAAGACGTGAATGTGTTCGATTTGGTTGAACTTGTAAGGGAGGAACGCGAAAAAGAGCCCCGCCCATACGGCCGCGGCGGCGTTTTGGGTGAGGCGACGCACGAGGAGCGCAGTGCCAAAACCGTTTAAGAAGAAGCCGAGGAGGATGCCGATGTTGTAGAGCGCGATCGGATCGCCCGTGAAAAGCGCGAATGGAAAAACGAGGATGGAAGGACCAATGTACGGCTCGCTGAAGAAGTAGGCGTTATCGTGCGGGAAGAAGAACGGCAAATCGGGAAGCGCGACGCGCCCGAAAACGGCGTCGATGTTGGCTTTCATGATGTGCGAGATGAAGAATGGGTCGCCGGTGTTGATGGCGTGGGAGCTGAGATTGAAGATGAGCGGCCAGGTGAGAACGAGCGTCGCGGCAAGAAAAAGAGCTGCCAGGCGAGTGCTTGGTGAGGCGGTCGCGGCGCGGAACTTCGCAAGCATGGCGCGGAATCCTATCCCAACTCCCGGATAAGTGGTCCCATCGATGATGGGCGCGGGGTCGGCAGGCGCCAATTCGAGTGGATCGTTTACCCGCGAGGCATTCCCCATACTTGTGGAGGTTACGACGAGCGCTCGAACGAAACGACGGACAGACGCGAACAGAACGGCATCAGTCTACGGCGGTCGAGCGGACGTGGACACGCGCAATCGCGAAAGTTGCGACGAGGCGATATTTTGACACGACATAGGCGGCGAGCGCGGGCGCTTGACGAAACGATTCGGGTCCAACATCCACAACGACGCGCGCGCGGTACTTTTCAAGGTCGGCGAGAATATCGGCGAGGAGCTTTGATTCCAGCTCCGAGGGTGGCGCTTGGGGATCCGCGCGAAAGCTCCAAAAAATGAGGCGCGCTGCGGGGGTTCGTTTCGAGAGCGCGTAAACGGGGTACGCCTGACCCCACATGAAGATGAGGTCATCGGGGGCGCTCTGGGCGCGGACAACCGACGCGACGCCGGCGAGATCGGGTTCGGCGTTTCCGGTGGCGCGCGCGATCGCGGGGCGAGCCCACTGGAAGATGTTGAGGCCGAGGGCGGGGAGCGCTAGGGCGATCGCGACGACGGCCCCGCGGTGTCCCGAGAGGGCGGCCGTGATGGTGCGTGTCGCAAGTGCGACGAGTGGGACGAGCAGCACGAGAAAGTAGTGTGGGAAAAAGCGGCCGCCCATGGCGACGGCCGGCAACAGCGCGACGAACCACCAGCGGACCACTCGATCGGTGGGCGAGGCGGGGAAGAGGATGACGCCGACGCCGAAGAGATAGAGGACGGATGCGGGGACAATAACTTGTGCGACGACCGCCGAAAGCGCGAGAAGGGACGCGGAGAAGGCGGGTGCGTCGCCGAGGAACTGGAAATTGTAAAGGACGCCGCGTTGCCACAAAGCGTCGAGCGTGCCGGCCGCTGCAAAGAAGGCGACGGCGGCAGCCGCGGGTAGAAGCAGTCCCGCGCCGAGGGCGAGGGCGGACTTGAATTGACGCAACCGAACGACATCGATGGCGATTGGGACGACGAGGGCCGCCGCTTGATACTTATATAATGTCGCGACGGCAACGAGCACGCCGGCCGCGAACGCGTGGAGGCGGTTTTCGGTGCTGCGCCATTTGAGCCACGCCCAAAGCGCGAGCGCCATCGGCAAATTCAAGAAGAGTTCCGCATTGGCATCGAGTGCGGCGAAGTCGACGAACGTCGCGGAAAAAATGACGTACAGGAGCGCGGCGATGAGATCGGCATTGGTGACGCCGGGTGCCAAGAAAGTGCGCACAACGCGGCCGAGCACAAGTCCGGTTGCGGCGACGAAAAGCATCAGCACGAGGTGAACGGCGACCAAATTGTAATCCGACGTTGCGCCAAACACCGCGGCATACGTGTAGTAAATGAGCGGTGGTTTGTGGTCGAGGAAGTCGCGATAAAGCGCGCCGCCATTCAAGATGACGCTTGCGCCGGCCGCATACGAAACTTCATCGCCGGGCGTCGGCAAATGCGCGATCGCGGGGAGTCGCGTCGCGGCGACCGCTAGAGCGATGAGGGGAAGCTTGAAACGTTTCACGCTGAAATCCGCGCCTATCGTACTCCAAGTGAATGTTCAACGCGCGTGTTCCGAGGATCCGGAGACCAGGGTCCGACTCGCGTCAACGAAGAAAAGTGATCCCACGTTGCATGACCCTATAGGAGAACGTAAAGTGCAGCTTTGATTAGGCCGTGCTTGGTTCCAGGAGGGGATGGTGCTCTTACTCGATTATGTGTGGGCGAAGGTGGAAGGCGTGCGCGTAACCGTTGGTTTGAAGCGCGCCTTTGTTGCCGCGAATCCCATTGGCTTCGTTGAACTTCGTCCGGTTGGAAGCGAGGTCCAAGCTCCCAGCGAAGGGGAAGACGGAATTCCGTTTGGGCTTGCGGTTCGGGTTGTCGGTCGAGAGTTCGAGTTGGATTCCCCGGTGTCAGGCCGTGTTGTGGCAATCAATGAATGCGTCAACTGCGTCGACAACCCGGTTGTTCTTAAAACCGACCCGGAGGGAGACGGTTGGCTGGCGATCATAGAAATAAGCTCCCTGTGAGTTCGGCGATTTAGGGGCCGCGCGCGCGTGAACACTGTTGACGAGCCTGCGCTGGATTCAGCCTCATCATTGACTTTCGCGGTCGACGCCGCTAAATAGCGCGGCTTCTACGCCCCTTGGGAGGACGAATGAAGTTTTTCCTCGATACCGCCGACGTCGCCGAGATTCGCCACGCGGCCGCGCTCGGCCTTATAGACGGCGTGACGACAAACCCGTCGCTCATCGCGCGCACGGGGCGGTCGTTCGGTGAGGTCATTCGCGAGATTTGTGATGTTGTAGACGGGCCGGTCTCTGCGGAGACGGTGAGTCGCGACTACGCGGGAATCATGCGCGAGGCGCACCACCTTGCGAAGATTCACAAAAACATCGTTGTGAAGATTCCGATTTTTGACGAAGGGCTCCAGGCGGTTCGGCGTTGCGCGGCCGAAGGGATTCATACAAACGTGACGCTCATTTTTTCGCCCAACCAGGCACTGCTCGCGGCCAAGGCGGGTGCAACATTCGTGAGCCCGTTTGCGGGGCGCCTCGACGACACGGGTATCGTTGGGACCCAGGTCATTCGTCAGATGGTCGACATTTTTCGGACGTACGCGTTTAAGAGCGAGGTCTTGGTTGCGAGCATTCGCGACCCGCTCCACGTGACTGAAGCGGCGCTTGCCGGTGCCCACATTTGCACGATTCCCCCGGCGGTTCTCAAGGCGCTGAGTAAGCACCCGTTAACGGACATTGGGCTCGAAAAGTTTTTGGCGGACTGGAAGACGGCGAAGAAAGACGGCTTCCCGGTTTAGGCTGCGCGATCGCCAACCCGTGTCACCGCGCGCTGTTATGCGGCTTCCAAGAATCTCGCGACACGAACCTTGTCTTTGGGACTGATGTATTTGAATCGCAGCGCTCGTCCTGCGAGGTCGGGCTCCTCGCGCGCCCGCACAAGCTCCGCAAGTGCGCGCACAGGCCGCTCATCACCGGGCAATTGGAACTCAAGCCACGTGTAGCGCGACTCCGCGATTTGCGGTCGCGGGAGCTTAACGAGATACATCCCGGATTCAGAGAGGTCGCGGGCTCGACAAAGCTCAGGTTCGCCGCGCGCGTGAACCTTTTTGACGAACAGTGTCACCGGCTGACGATTGCTTCGCCGACGCTCGCTTTTGGAATGAGGCGGGTGTTTCACGGATGTTGACCTCCGCGCCGAATATAGGGGGCGAGACGCGGCGCCGCAAATTTATTGATCGCGACAACGGGTCAGTGGCACTGGTCGTCTTGCTTCACGTTTCGACAGTTGTTCGGATAGTTGTCGCACTGGTCGTCGATTCCGTCTTGATCGCTGTCGTTCGCGGCGGCTCCCGTGGGTGTCTTGATCCCCTTGTCGGGATTGAAATTGCCGAGCCGGCAATAGAGTAAGTCTGGTCCCGCAAATGCCGTGCATGTTCCACGGCAGTTATCGCACGCATCGCCAGCGCCGTCGCCGTCTGAGTCAAGTTGCGACGCGTTCGCGTTCGACGGGCAGTTGTCGCACGCGTCACCGACTCCATCGCCATCACCATCGGTCTGTGTCGGGTTGTAGTTCCGCGCAAGACACTCTTCGCGCGTTTCCCACATGAAGAAGTCGCACGTCGGCCGCGCGCCGCCGTCTGCAACGACCCGCACAACGCCACCATCAACGCGTCGCCACTGTGGATCGCAGTTGAGGCTCGCGGCGGACGGCTTGAGCAGGCAAATGCGTCCCGAGCAATTATCAAGGTGGTCGGGGACGCCATCGCCGTCGCTGTCCGGACCGTCGATGCCGTCGCAGTTTTGGTCGACGCCGTCGGGTGCGTTATCCGTCGCGCCGGGGTAAGCCGTTGCGTTCTTGTCGTTGCAATCGCCCGCGTCAGTCGAGACGCCATCGCCGTCGAGGTCGTCGCCGCCAACAGGCACCGCGGGCGTTGAGTACGCCTCGACGCCGCCAATGACCATGCGCAACGCGTAGTAAACGCGAACTCCCGGTGAAAGCGAAATTGCCGTGTCAATGAAACCACGCGTGTCGGCGCTGAGCTCCGCAACCAGCAGGAACCCAGCCGATGGGCTTCCGCTGCGATAAACCCGAAATGCGTCTGGAATCGCGTTGCTGACATTGTACCAACCGAGGTTGGGCCGGAAGCCGATTGATGCGACCGAAAGCCCGAGCGGATTTCCCGATGTTACGGGATTGCTGGGATCGAGTGGATTTGATCGCGACAGGTCGCATCCGCCAAGCAACGTGATCACCAAGGAGCACAGAACGCCGGCTCGTGCGCCCATGAAAGCGACCTGCGGCGCTGTCATCGTTGAACCACCAGCGAAAAACCAGCGCGCGTGGGGGCGACGAGCGGAAGGAGAGTCACTTTGGTTGCGGGCTCTTTGGCGGTTCGCCGACGGTCGCGCGCGAGAGCGAGGAATTCAATCGCCGACCAAACGAGGGCAGCCGACGTGACACCGAGAAACGCGAATCCAAGCGTTTGATTGAGCTTCGCGGCGTCGTAGTTCGCGTTGATATCGGCCTGCGTTGTTGACGCGCGGTAATCGTTCATCGCTTGCCCGGAGCGCACGAGAAAAAACGCTGCGCCGCCTCCCAGAAGCGCCGACGTCCCGAGGGCAATGAATCCACGCAAGCGCTTTGATTTCTGCGTCTCGGTGTAGGGCGGGGGCGGTGGCTCAACGACGATCACCGGAGGGCGGTCAAGGCCCCCTCCCTTTTTGAGCGCCAGCACAACTGACGCAGACTGCCCGGGCGCGAGATCGATCTCGCGTTCGACGATTTTATGCTTGGGAAGCGTCACGACGAGTTTGTGTTTGCCGGGGGGAAGGCCCTTAATCGTCGCGGGCGTTTCATCGCGCTCGACGCCATCGACTGTCACCTTTGCACCGGGAGGGGTTGTTTCCACGCGCAGCTCGGCGGGCGAAATTCGCAGCGTAATCTTGTATTCGCGCTTCGCTCCCGGCTTAACGTTCACTTGCCCTTCGGACGCTTGATGTTGCGCGAGCTCCGCACGCACCTTTCGAACCCCTGGGCGAACCTTGTGTTCGAGCACCGGCGAGACGCCGACTTCGGCCTCATCGACCCAAACCCTTGCCCCGGCTGGCGTCGTAACGACGCTCAGAAACCCATCGGGTTCCACCGGAATCTCGACCACCTTGGGCTTCGCGACGCCGCGCGCTTCGTCCCACAGCGCGAGCATCTCATTCGTAAACCCCGCACCCGTTGGCACGAGCGTTTTTGAAAGTTTCGCCGCACGGTCGTAGAGCGCCCGAGCGCCGCCCGCGTCTCCGAGCCCTTGTCGGCACGCGCCCAAGTAAACAAAAACGAGGGCGAGCGCCTCTTTACCGCGCGCGGCCGCCGTCGCCTTCTTGAGTTCACGTTCAGCGGTTCGATAAACGAGTCGATGAAACCGCTCCTTGCCTATTTCAAACGCCTTCTCCGCGCGCTTGAGGGCCGGGCCGTGCGCTTTTTCGAGCGCAGCTTTGGCGGTGGGCGGCAGGCCCGATGAGTCGGGTGCCGGATCGAGCTTGAGCGACTCGCGAAGCCATGTCCGCGCCTTCGCGGCCTTATTCATTTCGAACGCGCTGGCCGCGCCGAGCAAAAGAACCTCGGCGACGGACCCGGGGTCTTCGCCACGTGCTTTCGCGACGCCGTCGATCACGATCAAATACACCTTCGCGTAATTCTTGGCCGTAAACGCTGAGCGCACATCGTTGATAACACCAGCATAAGACGTCACCGGTGAACCCGCGGCGAACAACAGCAAAGCAAACGGGGCGATGCGCGCGCGCACGTTCATGAGTATAGGGTTCCGTTGCGACTCGGTCAAAATGAAAGTCAGCGTTCCTCGATCCCCGGATAAGCTGCAAATTCACTGCATCGCGTCGGGTCGGCAGGAGGCCGCTTCGGCGCGCCGACGTCCTCGGGTCTGACATGAAATGTGAGTCTGTACGAAATGAATCAAACATTATCGAACGCTGGCCGACGCCCAACGGGTGAACCCTTCGTACCGCCCTCAGACCTAAAGAATACGTCCCCGGAAAGCGGCC
>JACPTQ010000058.1 GCA_016192705.1 Deltaproteobacteria bacterium
CGTCCCCGGAAAGCGGTCCGCCCGGAATTACGTAGGGTCGGCAGGGGCGACGCGCAGGCGCGCCTATTCTGCGAGCAGTCTGTCGGCAAGCCAGCGGCTTGCCGGCGCGAGCGGAATGGCGAGGGCGACGGAACGGAGCCCGCAGCCTTCCTTCGCGCAGGGTCTGCAGCGCGATATCCGCTGGGGCCAGCGACCTTTCGCGTGCCCCTGAACTGCGGATCAATCGCACGTCACAAATCAGACCCGAGGACGTTGGCGCGCCGAAGCGGCACCTGCCGACGCTACGCGCGGAAAATGACTGGCCGCTTGACCCGGCATTGGGGAATAGGGTTTGACGTCGCGCCGTCCCGTCACTATGGTCCGCCGCCAAACGAAGGAGAGAACACCACCTTGCTCAAAATCTTGATGCCCAAAGACGACAAGTTCTTCGTTCTGGTTGAGCGCATGGCCGCCAAGATTCAGGAGGGCGCGCGCGCGTTTCAGGAGCTCACCGCCAAAATCGAGGAACGCGAAGCGTTCGCGAAGCGCATCAAGGACATCGAGCACGCGTGCGACACGATCACGCATGAGACAATGGAAGACCTCAACAAAAGTTTCGTGACGCCGTTTGACCGCGAAGACATTCACCTCCTCATCTCGCGCATGGACGACGTGATGGACTTCATCGACGCGTCGACCCAGCGCATCAACCTTTACAACGTCAACCACACGACGCCCGAAGTTCGTGAGATGGCGGCCGTCTTGGTGATGCAGGTCGACGAGCTCGCGAAAGCGGTCGGCCACCTCCGCGACATTAAGAAGGGGACCAAGTCGATCTTGCAGATCTGCATCGAGATCAACCGTCTCGAAAACACGGGCGACGACCTTCTCCGGTCGGCGGTTGCGGGCCTCTTTAAGACGCCTGGGGTCGATCCACTCGAAGTTATTAAGTGGAAGGAAGTTTACGAGAAGCTCGAGGTCGCCATCGATCGATGCGAAGACGTTGCGAATGTCCTTGAGGCGATCGTCCTTAAGAACGCGTAACCGTGGAAGCTTCGATTGTCGTCATCATCGGGGTCGCCCTCGCCTTCGATTTCATCAACGGCTTCCACGACGCCGCGAACTCGATCGCGACGGTGGTCTCAACGCGCGTCTTGTCGCCCGGCGTCGCCGTCGCGTGGGCCGCGTTTTTTAATTTCATCGCCTTCTTGTTTTTCGATGTGCACGTCGCGAGCACCATCGGCAAAGGCGTCGTCGCGCCGCAAATCGTCGACCAATGGGTCATCCTCGCAACGCTGCTCGGCGCCATCACGTGGGACCTCGTCACTTGGTATTTCGGCATCCCGTCGTCGTCGTCGCACGCGCTCATCGGGGCGCTCGCGGGCGCCGCTGTCATCCGCGGCGGGTTCGGCGTTCTCGATTCGGGGATCATTAAGATCGGCGTATCGATCGTGCTTTCCCCGGTCATCGGACTCATCCTCGCGACTTTTATCGGTGTAATCGTGACATGGTTATTCAGAAGGACTGCCCCGTCCAAAGTCGACCGGATCTTTCGGCGCGGGCAGCTCGTCTCTGCGGCGCTTTATAGCTTGGGTCACGGCGGCAACGACGCGCAAAAAACGATGGGAATCATCGCCGTCCTTCTTTTTTCGGCGGGCCAATTGGGCGAAACGTTCCACGTCCCGCTCTGGATCGTCCTCTCATGCCATGCCGCAATGGGACTCGGAACGCTCGCGGGCGGCTGGCGAATTGTCAAGACGATGGGGATGGGCATCACGAAGCTTCGGCCGGTCGGCGGCTTTTGCGCGGAGACGGGCGGCGCGGCAACGCTGTTCGTCGCGACCGGCCTCGGCATTCCCGTCTCGACGACGCACACCATCACCGGGTCGATCGTCGGCGTCGGAATTTTACGTCGCTTCTCGTCGGTGCGTTGGGGGCTCGCGGGTCGCATCGTCTGGGCTTGGATTCTCACGATTCCGATGAGCGCGGCCATCGCAATCGCGTGCTATCTCGCCTTCCGCGCCGCAGGCTGGGCGCAGTAACGAACATTTCGCCGATTCCATTCGCAGCGAGCCGCCACGTTTCCCATGCGCAGTCTCTGCGTTTCGCCAAAGTATTCGCCGGCAGTTTTTTTCGCCGTAACCCCGATCGCACGGCAAACGCCGTCAGATTTTGCGCCCGCACCACCTCGGCACGACAGCCGCGCATCAGCTAGAACCCCAATCATTTTGGCCTGTTACGACCGCCCTGTGGGTTTCGTTCGGCCTGGCACTCTGGATGCTCAGACTTCGTCTCGACGGCGTCTGCTTATCGAACCTGAAGGAGGTCGCGATGCTGAGGTCAGGCTTTCTATCGGGTCTTCGAGGATCGCTTCTCCCGCTCCTCATCGCGATGGCTTTGAGCTGCCGCGGCGGAACCGGAAGCGATGGAGAAACGGGTCCAACCGGCTCCGCTGGCAACACAGGCGCAGCCGGTCCGTCGGGCGACGGCGGCACCGGCCCCACGGGGCCCGCGGGGCCGAGCGGCGATGCAGGGACAGCCGGCGCCAACGGCTCGAACGGCTCGCAAGGGCAGCCTGGCGCGACGCCCACAACGCGAACGACGCTCTTCCCTTGGGAAAACATGCCGGGTGTCGTCATCACGATTCTCGATGGAGGCGTTGTCGGCGACGCCGGCATTCCGATCCAAGTGGGCGATAAGCCATCGGTGTCGTTCACCGTGAAACGAAACGACGGGACATCGCTCCCGCTCAGCGAGCTCGATTACGGGCGCCTCTGGATTTCAGGTCCCACGTCGAACGTCCAACGCGTCATCGCGTCGGCGTCAGACCTTAGGACAAAGTCGGTTCAAGACGACGCGGGCGTTTACACGTATCAATTCTCGACAGCGATTCCGTCAACTTACCTCGCGCCATACAACGACGGACCACTCATCGATGCGGGCGAGCTCACGGGAACCGCCATTCTGGCCGGCACCTACACCGTCGTTGTCGTCGGCTACAAAAACTATACGTACGACGGCGTTTTCGATCGCGATGCGGGCGTCTCGGTTCCGACGGTCTTCAAGGACGTCTCGAACGCGACGCAGGAGTTCCGCATGGTGAGCGCGGGCGCGCTCGAAAAGCGCGACGTCGTCCGCACCGCGAACTGCGAGTCGTGCCACGCCAATCTCCGCGCGCATGGCGGAAGCCGCACCGAAGTCGAAACGTGCATCACGTGTCACACGGCGGGAATGGAAGACAAGCTCGACGCGGGGAATACGCTCGAGTTCGCTGTCATGATCCACCGCATTCACAATGCGAAACACTTGCCGTCGGTGAACGGCGTCCTCGTGACGGCGGACGGTTTTCGAAACTTCGACGCCGGCAAGCGCCCGTACATGATTAACAGCGAAGATTTTTCTGGGATTGGGTTCCCCGTTTGGCCGAGCCTTAACATCGCCACAATCGCGGAACCCGGATACGGCAGTTGGGACGCGGGCGAAAAGGCGCAGTCCGACGAGATTCGGCGCGGCATCATGGCGTGCGCGAAATGCCACGGCGATCTGAACGGCGGCTGGACCGACGCGGGGCCGGCCCAAGGCATGAACGCGTTTTCGAAGCCGACTCAGCGCGTCTGCGGATCGTGCCACGACGACATCAACTGGGCGATGGCGTACCCGCCGAAGCGAGGAACTCTTGCGATGCCCGGTGGCATCGGCGATTCATTGTGCGCGGCCTGTCACGTGGCGACCGAGCCGTCGATCTTCCCATACATGCGAAGCAACCAAGAAGCCCACGTCCATCCGCTCCTTCGCGCATCGGTTAATCCGGGACTTAACCTGAAGATCCTCGCTGTCACCGAATTCGATGGTGGCAACGGCAACGGCAAGATCGATCCGGGCGAACGCGTCGCCGTCACTTTCACGATGGTCGACAACGCCGATGCCGCCGTCGCGGGGGGACAACTCGGCACAAACGTGAGTGTTGCGCTCTCAGGCCCGACGTCGAACTACAACATCGTCCTCAATACGTCGATACCCAAAGATGTCGTTGACGGCGGGCAACCGTTCGTCGTGAACCTCCCAGAGCCCGTGCTCTTCGAGCGACTCGGGACGCCGACGTTTGGTGATGCGGGCGAAGTTCTCGGGTCGCCGCGAAAGCCGATTTGGACGGTCGGTACCGCACCGACGGTCTATCAGCGGACGGGGGAAGGCGAAACGACATACCTCGCGGCCGCCGCGAAAGCAGGGCAAAACTACGTCGACCTTGTGAGCGCAGCCGGCTTTAGTCACCACGACGGCGGGCAAGGCGACTACATCGTCATCGACGACCCGGCCCACGATGGCGGTGGTGGCGGCGCGCTACAGGAGTACCGGCAAATCGCTTACGTCGAGGACGGAGGGGCACGCGTGTGGTTCTATTCGTCGGGTTCGTATGCGTATAAAGCGGGGCTTCGGTTCGCGCACAGCGCGGGCGCGTCGGTCCATAAGGTGTTTCTGACGAAACGCACACAGAGCACGCATTACACGGTTGACGGGCCGAACGGGACAATCACCGAGGTCGGCGATTCGCTCGATGGCGGCGAAGTCGTGATGCACTACACGACCGATTTCGTGATGCCGAGCGTTTACCCCGAGGCGATCAACGAATCTCCCAACATCGGCGCGGAATGGGGCAAATGGGCGGGACTCCCAATCGTCGATGGCACTTACTCGCTCGGCCTTTGGAGCTATCGAAATATTTACGTCGGTTCCGATGGCGGCGTTCAGACGAGCGCGCCAACCGGATCGTCGACGGTCACCTTACGCGGGACGTCGCAAGCGGCGAACTTCGATTTCCTCGTTGGCGATGCGGGCGCGACGACGGCGTACGCGCTCATCTCGGGCGCGGGGAGCACGTGCAACGCGTGCCACAACGACCTCTACTTCCATGGCGGAGGTCGCCGCGGATTCGACACGTGCAAGATGTGCCACAGCACAGCCGGTAGCGAGGACCGCCCGCCCTACACGGCGCCGAACGCACCTGCAACAGCGGAGACGATCAACTTCCGCCGCATGCTCCACCGAATCCACGCCGGCAAAGAGCTTGCGAATGCGACGACTTACGCCATCGTCGGGTACAGCTCCGCCGCGTGGCCCAACAACTACGGCTCGTCGACGTTCGACGAAATCGGATTTCCGTCGTGGCCGGACGGCGTCAAGGATTGCGCGAAGTGCCACGGCACGTCGATCGCATGGACACAGCCGACCGATCGCACGCACCCGACCGCTCAGCCGGCGACGACGCCATTCCGCGGCTACCAGGTCGCGTGTGGGTCGTGCCACGATGGAGCCGCCGCGCAGGCGCACATCAGCTTGCAGACGTACTATGGGACAGAGTCGTGCAGCGTTTGCCACGCGCCCGGCCGCGATCTCGGCGTCGACATGGTACACAAGATCCGAGCGAGGTGATCGTTAGCCTCGATCCCGCTCGACGGTGACTAGCGAGTGTGCATACTCTTCGAAAATGGCGATGAACCCAACTCTTCAAATCCGCGACGCGATGGAACTCGACGTCGATCCAATTCGCGACATCTATAACCATTACGTCCTCACCTCGACCTGCACTTTTGACATCGAGCCGCGCCCGCCTGAGCCGCCCGAGGTCTGGCTATCACAGCACCCTGCGTCGTATCCCGCCATCGTTGCGTGTGACGGCGACAAAGTCGTCGGATGGGCCACGCTCTCACCCCACCGCACGCGATGCGCGTACCAAAACACCGTCGAAAGTTCCGTCTATATCCACCGCGACCAGCATCGACGCGGGATCGGGCGCCAACTCATGAAAGATCTCGTGCAACGAGCCGCGACGCTTGGCCACCACACCATCCTCGCGGGAATCGCCGACCATCAGCAGGCGAGCCTTCGCCTCCACGAAGCACTCGGCTTCACGTCCGTTGGCTGCCTTCGCGAAGTCGGCTACAAATTCGGTCGCTGGATCGACGTCGACTGGATGCAACTCCTTTTTTGGCGCGAGTCATAAGATCGGCATAAGCCGCGTCACCTCAGCCTGCGAACGCCGCACGTAGTCGCCCGACGGTCCCGAAACGTACACCTCCGCAAGCCGGTTCCGTTCGCGCGAAATCTCGTCGAGCCCCGCACAGAGCCGGTCGACGTCGTCCCGCGTCGAATAAAGCCCGAAGCTCGCCCGCACCATGCCCGGCACGCGCCGCCGCTCGCCGTCCACCATCTCGCGCAAGTAAACATGCTGCTCTGCCGCCGTCACTCCGAGAAATCGCTTCACATATGGGTGCGCACAAAAGCATTCGTTCCGCACCGCGACGTTGTACGCGTCGTTCAGATAGGCGGCGACCAATGCATGCGAAACACCGTCTACGTTGAGCGCGATCACCCCCGCACGCCGATGCGCCTGCCAGGTCGGCCCGTACACACGAACATCGGGAATCGCCGCGAGGCGGCTAAGCGCGTATTGGGTGAGTTCGGCCTCATGTCGTTCGATGGCGTCGAGCCCGATCTGCGCCAACATTCGCGCCGCGAGTCCGAGCGCAATCGTACCGGGAATGTTCGGCGTCCCCGCCTCTTCGCGCGCCGTGACATCGTCCTTCGGAGTGTAATCCTCGATCGACACCGAATCGACCATCCCTCCGCCCACGTCACCAACGCACTGCGCACCGATTGAGCGCATGAGCCCGCCGACAAGCGCTCCGCGCGACCCGGGCACGTACATCTTGTGTCCCGACAGCGCGACGTAATCGATCGTCGCCGCGTCATCGCCCGCAACGTGAAGTGCGATTGCCGCATGTGCCGCCATCTGCGCGGCGTCGACAACGATCTCTGCGCCCACGGCGTGCGCCGCCCGCGCGATCTCATGGATCGGATTGCGAACTCCAGTGACATTCGACACGCCGGCGACGGTCACAACCCGCACGCGATCGCCGTCATCGCGCAAAACCCGCGCGAGATCGTCGAGGTCGAGCTGTCCATCGGGCCGCGATTCGACAAAGCGGCAGTTCTCGCGACCGACCGCCTCGATCCACGGCAGCATGTTCGAGTGATGTTCCATGACTGTCGTCACGACGAGCGGTCGCAGCAACGCATCCCGTACACGATTCACAGTGCGCCCACCGAGCGCCGCGGCTGCGTCGATCGCCCGCCGCGCTTCGTGCGCTTTTAAGAAGAGGCGAACCTCGGGAGGAAACAGCGCGCGCGCCAGATAGTTGAGCGCGCCCGTTGCGCCGTTTCCTGTGAAGAGAACCGAATCAACGCGCGGATCCATCCCGACAAGGTGCCCGACCGCGTCGCGGGCGTTCTCGATTGCTTCGGTGGTCGCGCGACCCGCGCGGTGAGCGTGCGTATGCGAATTCGCGCACGCGGTTTCGAGGTAGCGTGTGATGTCGCCGTAAATTGACGCGGACATGAGCGTCGTTGCGCCCGAATCAAGGTAGACGCGCCGCGCGCTTCGCACGACGCCATCGACCCCAACGACCGGGTCAACCCGATCGTCGCCGAGGAATCGCCCGCCCAATCTCTGTTCGACGCCGCGCGCCGATCCGCCATCGTCCATCTTACGGCCGGGAATACCGCTTAAAGGTCTGCGCGTAAAGTCGTTGTTTCACAACGGTTTCCAAGCTTCGCATGTAGGTGTGCTGGCTACATTGACGCTATCTGTGGTAATATCGCGCGATGCGCCTTGGTCTTGCGATCATAATCATTGCGTCAATTCCGCGACTGGCGCTCGCGCGCCCGGGCGACGTTGGTGACCCGCTTACCATTCCCGGCGCTCCATTCGTTCACCGCGCATCGACCGCCCTGCGCGGCTCGGCCATCGCTCGATATTCGTGCAAGCCGACCGCGTCTGAAGCCGGTCCTGAAGTGGTTTACGTGTTTCACGCGCCGGCCTCGGGACGTGTGACCGCAACCGTGGACGGCGACAACGGCAGCGTCGACGTCGATGTCCATTTGCTTTCGTCGCTCAACATCGACACAACCAAAACAGCGACCAACTGCCTCGCGCGCGGGGACCGCATCGCTGAAACCCGCGTTCTGGCTGGACCTGTTTTCGCCGTCGTCGACACCTTTCAAGCGGCGACGCACGCTGGCGTCTTCACGCTGCGCTTCGATTTTCAGCCCGACAACGACTGGGCCCCGCGACCCGTCGCGCGCGGCGTTACGCTTAAAACGAAGGCGTACGACGATTTGTTTGGTGCGCGGCAATCGACGAGTGTCCTTGAGGTCGACCTTGCTGAGCCAAGCGTCGTGGTCAAACCGATCCTCGCGTCGACCTGCGCAACAACGTCGAGCCTCGCACGAGGTGCAGGAGCCGTCGCGGCGATCAACGCGGGGTTTTTCGACACGTCGACGGGGAGCTGCGGTTCGGTGTCGCTCGTGAAAATCGATGGACAGCTTCTCGCGCGAAACGCGAAATCGCGAACGTCGTTTGGGCTCGACGCCCAGCGGCGTCCGCTCATCGAACGCGTGGCGGCTGGTGCCGATTGGCCGGCGGCCACCCAAGCGGTGGGTGGCGTTCCGCGCATCGTGACCGCAGGGCGCGTCGACGTGCGCACCATCGAAGAGGGCGCGCCCGCTGCTTTTGGAACGGCGCGACACCCGCGTACGACCGTTGGGATTTCGACGGGTGGCGGGCTTGTTTTTGCGACGGTCGACGGCCGCACCACCGCGGGCGCTGGGATGTCGCTCGCGGAGCTCGCGCAGTGGATGATTTGGCTCGGCGTCGCAAACGCGGTCAATTTGGACGGCGGCGGAAGCACAACGATGTGGGTCAAGGGCGAACCATGGGGTGGTGTCGTGAATTACCCGAGCGACAACGGGCGCGCCGATCACGCGGGCGAGCGCGCCGTGGGAAGCGCGCTTGGAGTCTGGGCGGCGCCGCTCGATCGAGACCTCGTTTGGCTGACTTCGCCGCCGCCGTCGGTGCGACTCCGGAGCGGCGACACTTGGGCGTTTGAGGCGGTGGTCGCGGATCCCGAGGGTCGCGCCGTGACAATTCGCGCGGCGGTGCTCGGACTGACCGCTTCCAATCGCGTGGCCGTGCAAGACCGCGGCGATGGAACCGCGCAGATCGCATTTACGGCGGATGCAACCGATGTGTCGCGGTCGCCAATCCGCTTCGAGATCGCGATCGACGTTGCAGGTGGACGGAGTTTCTCAACGACGATTGCGATCACCGTCGACGCGCCCGACGCCGGCTCACCGCCCCTTGCCGATGCCGGACAAAACCCGGACCTCAATTCGGACGCAGGTTCGAACCCATCCGCCGACGACGCGGGTGTTGATCCCTCGATCGAAATTGACGGGGGCGCTTTACGTGATCCTTCGACCACCGATGGTGGCCCATCACCATCCGCGCCACCAACGACGCCGAACCCTGAATCGCCGCTGCCAGGCGAACCGCGTTCGGCGGACGAGACCACCGGTTGTTCAGCAGGGCTCATTTCCGGCGCGTTATCGACCGCGATCGGTTGGCCCCTTTTTGTCGCGTTTGCGTCTCTCGTTACTCTGGCTTCTCGTCGCCGCGGCAAAGAACGCGCAAATACTCGTTCTGGCTGCGATCGATAAGCGTTCGTCCCACTTCGCGATCGACGAACCGAATCGTCGTGTTGCGCGCAATGTTGTCGGCGTCGACGAGTAGAATCTCTCCATCCCGCAGCGTGTAACGCCCACGGTTGGCGATGTTCGACGACCGCTCGAGCCGAAAATAGTAATCCCCGGACGGCCAAAAAATGATGAACGCGCGCTGCGCCCCGTCACACCACGTACCGTGGAGCCACCGGTCGATCGCCTTGAGCCGCTCCTTGACGCCCTCGGCCTCCGCCTTTTTTCCAGCGCTGTCATACGCCGCGAGGAGCGCGACGAAAACTCGCCGGTCGGTCGGTGCGGCCCTTGTCGCCGCCTCCAAATACGCCATAGCCTTTATGTTGGCGTCTCCATGAAGCAATTTCATTCCGCGGTCGTAGAGCGAAGCGCCCGCCGACGTTCGGGGCGCAACGTGTTCGCGCGGAAGCCAGCCTTCACTTCCATCCGCGTCAACGCGCATCCAACGCCCGCGCTGCCCCTTTTTCTTCACCTCCGTCCCGAGAGCCAACGTCTTGACGGACGCCGCGTTGGAATCCGGCTTCAACCGCATCACAGCGTCGGATTCAACAACGACCAGCACGGGCCGCTCTTTCCGAGCGCCATCGGCACCCGCCGAAGTAACCACGACGAGAATGGCCGCGGACAGACTTCGCCACATACCGACAGTGTGCGAACCTTCGCACCGAAAATCAAGCGCTCGCAACGCCTTGCATTCAGCAGCGACCCATCGTACCTACTCGAGCGCCCATGGTTCGTCTCTTTTGGATAACCCTCGCGCTCGTCACGGCCGCGAAACTCCTCTTCATCGGCACAACAATGGTCGTCGACGACGAAGCCCATTACTTCGCCTGGTCACGCCACCTCGATCTCGGCTACATCGACAACGGCCCCTTCGTCGCCTTTCTCATTCGCGCGTCGACCGCCCTTTTCGGCGCGTCGTCGTTCGGCATTCGCGCCCTCACAGTCTTCCTCTCGACCGCCCTCGCCGCGTACCTTTTTGTTATTTTTCGCCGCTCGTTCGGCGTCCGCGCTGCCTTTACCTCGGGGATGCTTCTCTCGACGACGCTCCTCTTCTTCGGCAGCACAGTCGTCACAACCCCCGACTCACCGATGTGGCTCGCCATGGCACTCGCGATCGTCCTTTATCACCGCGCGTTCTTCGTCTCGCCGCGCGCCTTCTACGCCGCCGGCTTCTTCCTCGGCATCTCCGCCCTTTCAAAAATCTCGGTCTTCCTCCCAGCCGTCGGCGTATTTCTCTTTCCGTTCGTCATCCGCGAAATGCGCAGTTTCATACGCCGCGCCGATTTCTACTTCTCCTTTCTCATCGCTGCGGTCGTCGTCTCGCCGTTCGTCGTCTGGAACTTTTTGAACGACTTCGCCTTCCTGAGATTCAAAGGGCCGATGGCTTTTCAGTCGGGCTCTCTCGCCGACTTCGGCGCATTTTGGGCCGCGCAACTCGGCCTCCTTTTTCCGCCGCTCGCCGTCCTCAGCGTCGGCCTACCGCTCGTGATCGTGTTTCAGCGTTTCATCCAGCGCCGCGACACGCCGCCACATCTCGTCTTTTTCGCTCTCACCGCGGCCTTCCCACTTCTCTTCTTCGTCATCGGATCGATTCGCACGCGCTACGAGGCGTATTGGTCGATCGCCTTTGCGCTCCCCGGGATTCTCCTCGTTGCCGCTTACGTGGGAACCGACGCCAAGCGATTTCGCCGCACGCTCGCGGTGCAACTCGTTGGTGGTGCGCTCTCGATCGCCGCCTCCATCCTTCAAGTGCACACGACGCTAATTCCGCTCTCTCCCACGGCCGATGTCACGCGCCGCTATTTCAAGTTCTCGGCGTTCCCGACTGAAATCCGTGCATTCCTCGCGTCGCGCCCCGACCTCGCACGCTATCGCGTCTTGTCGAACAACTATCAGATCCCCTCGATGCTCATCACGTACGCCGCGCCCACTTTAGTTCCGACGTGCCTATCGATCGACGGCTATCACGATACCTTTTACTTGAAGCTCGTCACTGATTCCTCGCTCATCGGGCACGATCATCTTTTTCTCTTGGAGGGCGATGCGTTCCCTGACGCTTTTCGCGCGCACTTCGTTTCCGTCGAATTCGTACAGTCGTTTGTTTCACGTCGAGCGGGCGCAACGATCGCAACATTCTCGCTCTGGCTGGTTCGCAATTACCGTGGCCGTGCCGCTATGGAACAACCGGCGTCGTCGTCAGTCGCCCCGCGCGAATCGCACTGAGGCTCGACTTCGTGATGTCGAAAAAGCGCGGTATCGGGGTCGTGTCGGGAAGGGCGATTGTCACGACATACTCCTCGCCCGTCGCCTTGTCGCGCAAGAACGCATTGTCGAGCCGCCAGCCGCCCGCGAGCCCCGACTTCTTGTAGATGACGGTGTTGCCCGCGCCAAACACCGCCTCAGCCGCACTAAAAATCGACTGCCCTTTGTTCGTCGAAAGCGCGACGCGCAGATACGCGAGGTCGTCCCGAAAAATCCGAAACCGCTCGCCGTCCGACAAGCGCTCGTGAAGCGCGACGCGTCGAATCGCATCGCCCAGCTCAAACGGATTTGTACAGTTCCCACTGTTCGCGCAGGCGTACGTTCCGGTTCCTTGACGCGCCGGAATCGATGTCTGCTTTGTCCCCTCGTCGAGCGTGATGGCGGGCGAGTTTCGAATTGCGTTGTACGCGCCGTAACTTCGCTGGAGCACCGTTCGTTCAAAGCCACGCTCGGGCGCCAAAAACGCAGTGTTGATTTCGTCGAACCCCGCAAGGAGCATTAGGCGATCGTACGATGTGTTATCAGACACGATGAGGGCGTCGTTCATCACGGTGCGGAACGGCCCGTCGTAACCGCCTGCGTAGTGAATGTTCGAGCGAACGCTGTGCCCGCGATCCTCGAGCGTTTCGAGCGCGGCGAGCGCCGCGAACAGCTTGATGGTCGACGCAGGCCAGAAGGCGTCGCTAAACAGCGTCCCTTTGAAATCGAAATATTGATAGCTGAACGCGCCCGCGGACTGTGTGATTCGAACAACCGCAACCTTTGAGTTCGCTGGGACAGAGACGCCATCCGCCACGAGAATCTGTTCGAGCTTTGTTGTGTCGTGCGTCGCGCGAACCGCTGCGATCCGCGCGGGGTAAGGACTCGGGCTCGCGGGTAGAGGCGCGGGGCGCACATCGGGTGGAACGCAAACGTTTTGGAGCGTCGTCGGCTCGTTGAAGCGCCCGCGGGCTCCGCATCGGTATCCTGCGCGACAGTCCGCGTCGGTCGCGCATTTTGAGACACATCGACCGGTGGCGTCGTCGCCGTCGATACAAAACGTGACCGGTTGGCTGGCACGATCGGGGCACGTGCGCGTACAAGCGAGCGAGCAATGCCCGCCCTGAAAACCGCTTGCTAAGCAGATCGCCCCCGGGTAGTTGCAACTTGCGGCGCTTTCACACGGCCCGCCGATCCATTGATCGCGAATTAGGGGGCCCGCGTCAGCGTCAGCTCCCGCATCCGCTTCCGCACCCGCATCCGGGCCCGCTCCCGCATCCGCTCCCGCTCCCGAATCCGCAGCCACTGCCGCATCCGCTTCCGCTTCCGCGCCCGCGTCGGTTACCGCAACCGGTCCGGCTCCCGAATCTGCTCCCGATTCCGATCCCGCGTCGACGATGGGAACTTGCGGCGGCTCCCAATCGCCTCCCCCGCAATCGCCCGGACGATCGCAGTTTGGCGGTGTTTCGCCATCGCCGCACGAAGCACCGCTTGTCGCGATAACGGCAACCAAAAATACGGTTCTAAAACTTGATCGGCTGAGAGACCTGTTGAACTTCATAAGCTATCCCACAAAGCCCTACAGTCTACACGAACGCCGTAGATAAGACCAGCGTGGCTGGCCAGACTAGAACGCGATCGCAATCCGCGTTTGGAAAGAAAACGCCGACGACGACGCCCGCGTTGCGCCCGCCGAGTCGACAAAATTCATCCCCGCGAACGGCAAGAGCCACCCGACCGAGAACCCCGCATAAAGCCCGTCATCGTTGTAGTAGAAAATGTCGAGGTCGAACTCGAGCCCAAGCGGCGTCGCTTTCCCCGGCGTCGACGCAGCCGACACCGCGTACGAATTGACGACATCAAACCTGAGCCCGAACCCGTTCACGATTTCCCACTGAATCCACGGCCGGAAATACCACGCGTTCGTGACGGTGCCGATAATCTCGCGAAACAAGATCTGATCGACGTGAAAATCGGGGTCGAATTTGAAGTTCCCAATTCGCCGATTCGTGTCGGTCACCTTTCCGTCCCGCACGCCAAACCCGGCGTCCTTGTCACCCGACGCGATCCCCGCCTCGAGCCCAACGTACAGCTCGCCCGTCAAAAACCGATACGTCGCGCGAAACACAGCCGCCTGCTGATTCAGCTCCGTCTTTTCCCCCGTGTCGGGTTTCTTGTACTCGCCCCAAATCCCGGCCGCCTCGGCTTCGATGCGCCATCGCTTGTGAATAAAAATCGCCCACAGGTCAAACGTTTGCGACGTCAAATCAACCGCCACATTCGTCGGCGTCGCGCCCGCGAGCGGATTTGTCCCTTCGGTTGTGTACGTTTGAAATCGAAGCGAGTAACGGAGCCCGTAGTTGAATATCGGCAAGTTCAGCTCAAATTTCCGCCGCAGCTCGCGCTCGTTGTCGCGCCGCAAAATGAAAACGCTGTATTGATTGATGTCGTCAAGCTGGTCCTTATCGATCGGCTGGCCGATGTATTTGTCGACGAGCGGATCCGAAAAACTCGACAGCATCCCCTCGCCCCCAAAGTCGAGCGCCATCCCGAAATAAAAATCTTCGAGCTTCGTTGCGAACATCACGCGGTCGATGGTGTCGCCGTAATTGCAGTCGTTCAGCGACCTGAAATTCACGTTGCCGTGCTTTGGCCCCGACGCACCTGGCTTCTCGGGGTCGCGCGCCCACCCATACACGCGGTCGTACTGCGACTGTGCGCACCCACCGTCATTCCACACGAGCCCCATGCCAAAATGATCGCCCATACGGCCGAACAGAAAATTCCCAAACGGAATCTCGATTTCGCCCCAGACGCGTTTCACACGAATCGCGTCCCTTACCGAGTTGATGCCCGACGTCGGTGGAACGATCGCCTGCGACTCCCCGAGAAACGGCGTCGACAGCGTTGCCGTTGGCCATCCATCGGGCGTCTCGCCAAACACCGCGTTGTCGAGAACGTCAAACTGGCTCCGAATGCGCACTTTCTCAGCCACGCGAATCGTCGGTTCGAGCCTAAGCCGCATGTTCGCAAACGCGATCGTGTGCGCGTCGAGTGCGCGAAAACCGTTGGCCGATGAGTATGGAACGAAGAACGGCGACGACCCCGTCAACGTCGTTCCTGAAAGGGCCGCCGTTTTGAGGTCGAGGTTTTGGTGGAGAACGCCGCGCATCCGATAGTAGCCGTGGAGCTCAAACGCCGGAAACCGCTTCGCCTTCCCCTCTTCGAAATCGCCGTCCTTCTCCTCTTTGTCGTCGTCGCCCTTTAAGTCGACCCTGACCTTGGCTCCCGCGCCGTTTCGACTCTTCTTTGATTTCGCCTCAGACTTTTTCGCCGCCGACTTCCTCGACGCGGCCTCGGATTTTTTCGCCTTCGCGTCATCTTCGGTCGAGCCCGCGCTGGTCGACGGCGTCACCACCGATTTCTTTTCTTTTTCGTCCGCCTCGTCAATGTCGTCGTCCTTCGTATCCGCAAACGCCACATTCGATAGGCCCAAAACAACCAAGATGTAAAGGAGTTGTCGCTTCATAAAATCAACCTCACTTGCCAGCCAATAGACCAGAATGGTGCGGCGTTTCTCCCATGCGCCCCCCACCTTGTCAAGCATCGGGCAACGATTTAGGGTGCCGTTCCATGCGGTTTTTCCTTCTGTTTTTGGTTTTTGTTCCCGTGTCGTGCGGTGGTCTCGCCCCGCTCCCTAAGGAACGCCATTTCACGTCGCTCCGGCAGCTCACGTTTGGTGGCGAGAACGCTGAAGCTTATTTTTCGCCCGACTCGCGAACGCTCGTTTTCCAATCAACACGGGGAAGTTTTCGAAACACGGCGCCGAAGGGCGAGTGGGCGTGCGACCAGATTCTCACAATTCCAGTAGACGGCGGTAGAGCAGAGCTCGTTTCAACTGCGACGGGGCGAACGACGTGTGGCTACTATTTGCCGGCCGGCGACATTTTGTTTTCGAGCACGCATGCGGCGTCGCCCAATTGTCCGCCAAAACCGTCGTACGCGCGCGGGTATGTTTGGCCCATCTATGACACGTACGACATCTATTTGAGGAAGGCGAATGGCGCCCTCGCCCCGCTCATCGCGGCACCGGGGTACGACGCGGAGGCGACGGTTTCGCCGATGGGCGATCGGATTGTTTTTACGAGCACGCGCGACGGCGACCTTGAGATTTACACGGCGGCGATCGATGGAAGCGATGTGCGGCGACTTACGACGACGCCAGGGTATGATGGCGGCGCTTTTTTTTCGCCGGATGGGAAGCGAATCGTTTATCGCGCGCACCACCCAACGGGTGCGGCGCTCATCGAGTACCGCGCGCTGCTGAAAGCGGGGCTCGTGCGACCGTCGATCATGGAAATCTTTGTGATGGATGCCGACGGCAAGAACCATCGCCAGCTCACGCGGTTTGGCAAGGCGAGTTTCGCGCCTTTTTTTCACAACAACAATCGGCAGATTTTTTTTGCGTCGAATTTTCACGATCCGCGTGGGCGCAATTTTGATATCTATCTGATGGCCGACGACGGCTCGCGGCTCGAGCGAATCACGTGGAGCCCCGATTTTGATGGGTTCCCGATGATGTCGCCCGACGGAAAGATGCTCGCATTCTCGTCGAATCGCGGGGGACGGATTCGCGGCGAGACAAATGTGTTTGTTGCGGAGTGGCAGGACTAAGGGGACAGTCGTTTGACGGAGTTTTTTTTTGCCGGTAAAAGAATCGATTGCCAACGTACGGTGGGTATAGCTCAGTTGGTTAGAGCACTGGATTGTGGCTCCAGTTGTCGGGGGTTCGAAACCCCTTACCCACCCATTATCTCAGAAAAGGGCGCTCGCGAGTGTTTTCGCCCGTCTTTTGCGGCGGTTTCAGAGTTCGAAAGGGCAAGGAGATCGAACGGAGGTCGGTAGGTGACTTCGAGGGCGCCTGCTTTCCAAGAAGCCTTCGCGACAACGCAATCGAGAAGCCGCCGCTTTTCGTGCGGTGTTTGCTTCGCGTAAAGGTCGCACGCGCGACTTGCAAGTTCGAGGAGCCGCGCCCCTTCGTCGACGTACGTTCGATTCGCCGACTGGTGGTTCGCGATCGTCCGCAATAGGTTGTCCTGTTCGAGGCGCCACTCCGAAGCCTTGCGGTCGAAAAACTCCAGCGTGACGCGACCGTCGAGCTTGTCGATGTACATCTGGTCAATGCGCCCCTGAAGTCGCGTGTACTCTGCTTGCAGGCGCGCGACCGCCTCGTCGTGAAATTTCTTCTCGTCCGCGTGGCTCTGTTTCAGCGCCTCCGCAACCCATGTGATGACGTTGTCATCAAATATGATCTGCTCAAGAACGGTTTCGAACTCTTCGGCGAGGCGCTCCTCGCGAACATACGGCTCCGGACATTTTCCCTTGTACCCGGTGCAGTGGTAGTAAACGTACCGGTCTTTTTTCTTCTCGCCGACAAGCCCGCACCCGCAATGACCGCACGTTACGAAACCCGAGAAGGCGAAATCGTGCGTCGCCGTCCGGTGCCGCTTCCCTCGGTGCGTGCTGCGAACCATCTGTGCCATTTCCCAAACGTCGTTTTCGACAAGGGGCGCATGTGCCCCCTTGTAGAGTTTCCCCTTCCAACTAAAGCGCCCCGTGTAGATCGGGTTCCGCAGAATCTTGTGAATGGTCGACGTTGGGACAGGTTTTCCGCTGCCACGAAACACCAGCCCTTCCTCTTTCGCTTTTCGCGCAACCTCTTTCACCGATAAGTTTCCGGCCGAATAAAGCTCAAACACCCTTACGACGAAAGGGGCGACGTTCGGATCGACTTCGATGATTCGTTTCCCGTCCGGCCGGCGCATGCCCGGGCCAAATCCCCTGTTCCGCCTTCTCGATCATTCCCTTGCGCGTCTCCTCGCTCAGGTTGTCGATGTAGTTCTTCGCCATGAGTACCTTGATCCCGTGAAGGAGCTTGTCTGAAGACCGCGAGCCCTCCGAAATCATTTGGCCTTCCTTGACGAAGTGAATCTCGACGCCAAGCTCATCGAGCGTGACCCAGTCTTTCAGGTTGCGGTACAGCCGATCCGTTTTCTCGACCAAAATGGCGCGACACGAAGCACGATTCTTTCGAAGAAACGCGATCATCTCACCAAACCCCACGCGCCCAGCCCTCTTTGCCGTTTCGACGTCGACGTACCGCTCAACGAGCGTCATGTTGCGCGTCGCTGCATACTCTTCAATCAATTTGATCTGCGCGGGTATCGAGAACCCTTCTTTCTCTTGCTCCTTCGAGGAAACGCGCGCATATAGCACCGCTCGCACCGGACCCATATCAGCCAATCGTTTCACGTTCATCGACTGCGGATATTAACATGATTACGTGCGTACCCCGACAGCATTTTCTCGTCACTCAAACATCGCAGCGATTTCGCGCGAAACCCAAGAGAGGCAAGCGTTTCGGTCAGGGCGCACGGGTTTCTTAGCGGTCTCGCCCTTCGCGACGGCGGTGGCCCAGTCGAGAACGCGAGAAACGGCGGCGACTTCGTACGACTCGAGGCCGAGCGTCGCAATCTGGCGACCGTGGCGGTCGAGCGAGGTTTCGTCGTGGCGGTCAATCGCGTCGACGATCGAAACGAACGTGAGAAACGCGTTTGCGCGCGCCTCGACGTGCCGGAGCGATTGCCGCGCGCGGTCGGCTTCGATTCGAAAACCGAGTTCAGATGCTCGGCAGGCGGCGAGTTCGTTTGTCGGGGACTCCGCGGCACACCCCGTCAAAACGAGCAGCGAAAGGAACGATGTGCGCAAAGGGCACCTCCAACGAACCATTCTCCGCGCTCCTACTGACAAATGAGGACAGCGCCCAACAAAGGGCTGAATATCGGCGAAGCGCTGACCGGCCCTGACAGTCGTCGGGAGTACCTTCGAGAATGAGGAGGAATCGCCATGTTTCAACCATTTCGAAGAGTCTGTGTCGTCTTTAGCGCCGGGGTCTTCGCCGCCTTTTCGCTCTTCGCTTGCGGGAAGATTCAGAGCGAATCGGACGGTGGGGCGGCGGGCGGCGGCGGCTCGTCGGGCGGATCAAGCGACTCGTCGAGCGCGCTCTTCTACCTTGAAAGAGACGGCTGCACGAACCGCAGCCCGAAGGGCGTCGCGAGCCCGAACGGCGCGTTCACGGTCGTCTGGCTCGCGCAGCAGTGCACGGACAGCGTTCAAAACGGGCTCTTTGGCGCGCGCTACGAAAACGGCACCTGGTCGACGCCGCAAAAGCTCACCTCACAACCTTCGCTTTTTTCGGTCGCCGCAACTGGCGCATCGGACGTGTCGGTGATCATTACGCTGCCGAACTCCGTTCAGATATCGGAGCTGCGGTACACAAATGGAAACGGTTTCGGCTATTTCACGCCGTACCTCATTACGCGCTTTCCGCCTCAATCGATCGACTCGGGATTCAACGCCGTGGGTCAAGGCGCATTCGTCGCGCACTCGGCGAATACGTCGAACAACGGCGACCAAACAATCGAACTCTTTTCGTACGCACCTGCGTCGGGCTGGAAGCAAACCGCAACCGAGGTGGAGCGGCTTACGCCAACGACGGGACAATCCGTATGGCTGAGCCTTCTCGCTCTCCACGTTCTTCCAAGCGGAAACTCGAACGTCTTTTACCAGTACAACAAAACCGTTTTCGGCGCTCAGCCATCGTCACCGTATGTCGTCACGACGTCGATCGAAGTGCGCAAATACTCACCGGGCGGCGCGCTTCTCGCGCAGGGCAAGATCGCGGAGACGTCGGAGTCTGTGCCGTACGGGCCCAGCCGCAAACTCTTTCTTGGCGGTTTCGTCTCGCGTGTGAATCGGCGAGGCGACGCCCTCGCCTGTTACAGCTTGACTGACGAATCAGTTCCGGCCAGTCGCACGTTGACGTTTCTCTGCCGCAAATCGCAAGCCGAATCGGATTGGGCGGCCACGGAGGTCGTCGCGACGATCGTCTCACCGTCAAACAGTCTCGTTGCTACGGCGCTCTCGGAGGCAGGCGACGCGGCCTTCGCATTTACGGCGAACGGAAAACTTCGCCCGTTTGTTTCGTCGGTGTCGGCGCTCGGCTGGACCGAAAAACCGATCGGGGCCGACGACCTCCTCTACCCAGTCATGAACTATCCGCTCGGCGCCTTCTACAAGGCGGACAACGTCCTGCGGCTCATTTGGCGCACCACAAGCCCCGACGTAACGCCCTACAAGAGCGAGCTTCGTGACGGCGCGTGGACAGCTCGCACGTCCCTCGGAAAACTTGCGGCTGCGCCCACGAATTCAGAGGGCGGCCTCCCCGACGGTCCCGTGCTTCACGGCGTCACCCAAAGCCTTCTCCTTTACCCCTACAACAATTCGGTGCGCATCATCCTCGCGGGGCTTTGGTTGTAGACGCGGTATGGAGGCGACGGTTTTCGCGCTGACCTACTTTGTCAGTAACGCACGTTAGAGTTCGAATCGGAGGAATAGCGCCATGAAACGTGTGTTGTTCGTGGGTTTGGCGTTCGTGGCTGCGTGCGATTCGCGCGGGATGGG
Organism: Deltaproteobacteria bacterium; assembly: GCA_016192705.1. Taxonomy (GTDB): domain Bacteria; phylum Myxococcota; class JACPTQ01; order JACPTQ01; family JACPTQ01; genus JACPTQ01. The sequence goes on from JACPTQ010000058.1 coordinate 20,338, forward strand.
CGGCGGCTGGAGCGCGGGGTCACAGTCAGCCGTGGAACAAGTGGCCGAAGCGCGAAAGCGCGAGCGGGCGAACATTAAGGCGGCGATTGTGGCCGTCGGGCGGCTTGAGGGAACACCGCAAGTTACGGAAATTAAATCAAAGCGCGGGCGACGCGCCGTTGCCGATCGCGCGCTTCAACGAACCGCGACGCTCAAGGCGAAGGATCGCGAACGCGCCATTGCGACGCTGCTCTCAATTCCAGCTGACTGGCCGCGCGCCAAGGAGCGGCGACATCGGCTGCGCGGAATCGTCGTTGCCATCGCGCAAAGCGACTTCGCAAAGAAACGGTTCGACGCCTTCGAGAATCGCTGCACGGAAGCTGAGGTTGTCGGCAGGTCAAAGGTCGCGTGGTGCGTAGTTGCCCGAAAGCGTCTCGCTGAGCGACAGGACAAGGCGCGCATGAAAGACGCGTTAAGCGTTCTAAAAAATGGAGAAGGAGCCCTTTTCGTCGACGCGGCGGCGCGCGTCGAGGGGAAGCAGCGCGTCGCGATCGTTTGGGCGAAGGCGCTTCGTTTCGCAAAGTCGATCGAAAAGACGGCGCCCAAGACCGCGTTCGCCATCGCACGCGGCTATCCGCCTCACTTGAAAGATGTTCACAGCGCAAAGAAACTCGCCGAACGATTGCGCCCGCTCGTCAAAGCAATACCAGTACCGACCGAACTCGCGACCGTGTCGCCGCTTTCACCAGCGCCCGACCCCGTTTCCGCTACCGCACCCGCCGCCGCTCCTACTCCGGCTCCCGCACCCGCAAAACCTGTTCGTGCGAACCTCCTCGCGAGTCCCGTGGCCCAAGTTGCCTTCATCGGCGGCTTCGCGGCACTAACGATGGGCGCCGCTCTTCTGGTTCGTCGCACCCGCGCTCGCCGCGCCGCTTCGAGACTCGCGCAAGAAGAGGAGTTCGCCGTCCGCTCCTTCACGCTCGCCGCCAACCACGCGCGTTGCCTCGTCTGCGGCCGCGACTTCGACCTTAACGCGCGCCCCGTCAACTGCGCGCGTTGCGGCACCGCACACCACATCGAGTGCTGGGACTACAACCGCGTCTGCGCAATCTACGCCTGCGACTCGCGCAATGCTGCATGAATTCGTGGTCGCGTCCTCGCTGACCCAATCTGTCAGTCGCGCCCGTTAGTATCACGCTACAAGGAGGGCCAGGACTTGAGCACCAGTCGTGAAACAACAGCCGCCATCCCGACCGACTGCCTCGACGAGAAAACCGAGAAACCGCCCGCCGCTCCACTCTTGGAGGTCGACGGCTTCTCCTTTTTCTCGCAGATTCATCGGCCGCTTCTCGATTCGATCCGCGATCGCAACGAAGAGGGCCTCCAAATCGCGGCCACCCGCGAAGACGTGACCTCTTATTATCCGCGCTTCCGGCAGGCTTCAGCGTTGCCCGCGTTTTTTACCATCGGCACGAGCAACCGATGCGACCTGCAGCTTCCGGACGGGGACCCCGGCATTTCGGCACGACACCTGCTCGCGCGCTACACCGCGAACGACTCACGCGAAGACGACGTGTCCGTATTCCTTCTTCACGAAGGCGACTCTGGAAGCGGGCTGGCTTTCGAAACCCCCTCGTTCCTCCACGCACGCAGCCGGCGATTCGCGATCCGCACTTCTAAGACAGAAATCCTTTTCTTGCCCATCCGGCGTCGAGCCTGGCGAGCTTCGGCCGCCGACACCTGGAAGAAACTGAAGTGCGGCTGCATGTACTTGAAGGGCCGCTGCCGGAGCTGCGCGAAAATGGTGGCCGGCAACGAGCTTTCTCGCGGGCTCGTTCCCGTGGATGCGCTCGCGTGGCCATCGGCGAACGCTGGATTCGCTGCGGTGCTGAGGCTTAGCGGAGGCAATGGTGGCGTCTCTCGCGTCGTCGGGGTCCCGCCAGACGCCGAGGGAGTCGTAATCGGCAGACGTTTGCTCGCAGCGATGGGCTACGACCTCCCGTCGATTTCAGAGTCGCACCTGGCGATCGTTCGGGACGGGGCGGCGACGACAGCACGGTATTTTGCTGTCGATCTCGCGTCCCAAAACGGATCGCTCATCAACGGGTGGGGATTCGACCAGGCGCCGCTCGACGCGAACGCACGAATTGAACTTGGCGAATCGATCGAGCTGACTTGGGAACAGAGCACGTCGTCGTGAGGTGTGCCGCGTAAAGGAAGTGCCCGAAAAAGAGATTGCGGAGCTCAGGAATTTGCGCTTCGCAGCGTCGCATCGGAAGATTGGCGCGTGGCACGCGAGGCACAACTGACGCGAACGTGGCAACTCATCACGAGCCTCGACCACCATCAGAACGGCTTGACCGTCGACGAGCTTCGCGAAGAGCTGCGCGTTACGGAGCGAACGGTGTACCGGGACCTTGCGGCGCTTCAAGAAGCTGGCTTCCCGATCTTTAGCGACACGAACTCGGGAGTTGCGCGATGGCGGTTCGTCGAGGGGTATCGTTTCGTCAAGGCGCTGCCGCTCAACGTCAAGGAAGCCGCGGCACTCGCGCTTGCGGGGGACCTCGTCGGGAGCTTTCACGGAACGTTTTTCGCCGACGCGATGAAATCGGCGTTCGAGAAAGTCCGCGGAACGCTTTCACCCGAGGCGCTCGATTACGCGCGGAGTGCGGTGGGAATCCTTGGTGTGAGCGCGACGAAGCGGCACAATTACGAGAAGAAGGCGGCGATCCTTGCGACACTGCACGAAGCGACGCGCCTGCGGCGACAGGTCGAGATCGTCTACGAGTCGTTTTCGTCGAATCGCGTGGCCCGGCGAATCGTCGACCCGTACACGCTGCACCTTCATGGCGGAACGATCTACTTGATTGCCTACTGTCACCGGCGGCGCGACGTGCGGCAGTTCGTCGTCGACCGGGTTCGAACCGCGGAGGCGCTGACCGAGTCGTTCGCGGTTCAGGAGGGGTACGATCCGGAGCGCCACCTCGCGTCGGCGTTTAAGATGTTTCGCGGAAAGCCTTTCACTGCGCGGATTCGCTTCGAGCGCCGCGCGGCGCGCTACCTGCGCGAGCGGACGTATCATCCATCACAATCGATTCGCGATCTGAAGGGCGGCGCGATCGAAGTCACGCTCGAAGTTTCCGGGCTCGACCAGCTCGCGGCGTGGGTCGCATCGTTCGGCGGCGACGCGACCGTCCTTGAACCCGACACGCTCCGCCGCGCCGTCATCGCACGCGCCAGGGGCACGCTCGGGCGCTGCGGCGAGTGAAATCAAGTTGACCATTGCCTTGTCGGTATAAAACGTACAAAATGTATAAATTAGAGGATTAAACGATGGCGCGCAGATCAGCGAGGGTTTTGACGACCAGCGAGATACGAGAGGATTTTGCCGACGCGTTGAATCGTGTCGCGTATGGCAAGGAGCGCATCGTCCTCGAACGGCACGGAAAGCAGGTTGCGGCGCTCATTCCGATTGAGGATTTGAGTGCCTTGGAGGAAATCGAGGATCGGCACGATTCGGAGGCGGCGCGGCGCGTATTGGCACGCGTTGCGTCGAAAAAGGAGAAGCTGATCCCCTGGAGCGAGGCGCGCAAGAAACTGAAGCTGTAGTTCGTGGCTTACGTCGTCAGCATCGCTTCGTCGGCGCTTCGCACCCTCAGCCGACTACCCAAGGACGCGGCGCGGCAAATCCGCGAGTTGATTGATATACCCTCGCCGCCTCTCCGCGCCCACATGGCGCAAAGTCGCTTCAGTGCGTGGCGGGCGTCTGGCGTGCCCGCGTCGGCGATTACAGAGTGGTCTATCGAGTCGATGACCGCGCGGTGACGATCCTCGTCGTGCGAATCGGTCATCGCCGCGACGTTTACCGTGGGCTGTGACGAGCCCGGGGCTCTCGGGTTTTCCGGTCACGGCGAACGTGAAAGGCGCTGACCGCCGCTGTCAGTTCGGCGTGCGAGGATCACGGCATGGGCGCACATTGTCGAGAGTCAGGGGTCGCGGGTGCAGATGCCGCGACGGCATTGCGATGCGGCGTTTGCGGCGACGAACTGGCAGCAGGCGTGATCGCGTGCGCCACGTGCGAGACGCTGCATCACTTGAGTTGCTGGGAGTTTGTCGGGCACTGCTCGGTCTATGGGTGCGATGAGTTTCGTGGGGTTACGCTCGCGTCGCGTACGGCATCGCCCAGCGCCACACCGAGTCGTCCGAATGGGGGCGCGCTCGTCCCAGTCGCCGCACCGAGGTTGCCGGCGAAATCGAAGGAGCCCGTGACGAGCCTGGTTCCGTCCGACAACGAGGCGGAGAAAGCCGTCCACTTGGCTGTCTTCAACAACATCATGCTGAACTACGTTGCAACCGCAGAAACAATCACGCCCCGCGCTCCGAAAACCTCAAACGTGGCCAGTTTCTTCGCGCTTCTCGGCATCTTGGCGTTTTGGGTCGACTGGCGTGGTGCCGTGGTGCTTCTCTTGCTTTCTGCGTTTATCAACTGGATTTCGGAATTGGGCGAGGGGTAATGGCGGCGTCGGCGCGCTACTATGCAACGGGACGCAAGGAGGGGCGAGATGCATCGAATCTTGGCGGGGCTGGAGTTTGACGGGGAGCACGCCACGGAGTCCGGCGATGGCGCACGCGCGAAGGGGACGCCGGGTCGAAATCGAAGTCAAACTAACACGGTAACCGCTTTGGGCGGACGCCCTTTACGCCCATAGCTTACGCGAATCGCACGGGCGCGCGCAGCGGCGAGTGGCTGAAAAAAACGAATGACCGGCACGCTGTACCCGATCGACGCCGCGACCAGTGTGCCGACGGTAACGTTCGTGACGCCGAGTTCAGCGCGCTGCAAGTGCTTCGGATGGATACCGATTCGCTCGGCGGCTGACTCTTGCGACAGCCCGAGCTCGAAACGCACGGCCCGCATCCTCTCACCGATCGCCCGAAGTTCCTCGTTGATGCTCCGCGCGACCGCCCGGTTGCGCCAGATTTCCGACGCTCCAGGCGCCAGCGGCGTATGAACGCGCGGTCGGCGAGCCATGAGTTGGTGGTAGCGCGAGTGCACCAGCCATAACACCGCACTTGTGATCCCTTTATGCGCCGCCTAAACTCAAATCCGTTTCGATTCACGACGCAGTTAATTGAGAGAGAAGGAGGTCGCGCGCAGTGGCCAAACTCGAAGACCTTCAGCCGAACGCCGCCCTTCGCGGAGTGCTTCCCGATAGAATCGTCACCGTCATCGCGTCCCAGTGGTTTGGCTCCGATGCCGTCGAGATCACCTTCAAGGACCCGTCCGGCCGCTTGGACCAGGAAATCCTCTATCGCGATCGGGAGGCGTCCCTCGAGATCGTCGAGAAGGGCCGCCCCTGGAGCTTTGACGCCGACGGCGCACTCTTTCGCCTTGTCTCCGAGGCCCATCGGATTCGTCTCGCCCACCTTTTTGACCCCGTGCTCGCCGTCCACACGTCGCTCGTCGACCCGCTCCCGCACCAAATCACCGCCGTCTACGAGACAATGCTCCGCCGCCAACCGCTCCGGTTCCTCCTCGCCGACGACCCCGGCGCCGGGAAAACCATCATGGCCGGCCTCCTCATCAAAGAACTCATTATTCGCGGCGACCTCCAGCGTTGCCTCGTCGTGTGTCCGGGCGTGCTCGCCGAGCAGTGGCAGGACGAGCTCTCGCGCCGCTTCCACCTCCCGTTCGACATCCTCACCAACGACAAACTCGAAGCCGCGCGCACCGGCAACTGGTTTGTTGAGAACAGCCTTGTCATTGCTCGCCTCGACAAGCTGTCGCGCGACGAAGACGTCCAGGCGAAGCTCAAGGCGCCCGATTGCCGCTGGGACCTCGTCATCTGCGACGAGGCGCACAAGATGTCCGCGACGTACTTCGCCAGCGAGATCAAATACACGAAGCGCTACATCCTGGGGCGACTCCTCGCCGGCCTCACGCGCCACTTCTTGCTCATGACGGCGACGCCGCATAACGGCAAGGACGAGGATTTTCAACTCTTCATGGCGCTTCTCGACGCGGATCGGTTCGAGGGGCACTTCCGAAACGGTGCGCCGACCGCCGACGTGTCGGACCTGATGCGTCGCATGGTGAAGGAGCGCCTCCTCAAGTTCGATGGGACGCGGCTCTTCCCGGAGCGGCACGCGCACACGGTCCCATTCGAACTCTCGGACAATGAAATGCGCCTTTACGACGAGGTCACGGAGTATGTGCGCGAGGAGTTCAATCGCGCCGATGCGCTCCAAAACGACAAGCGCGCCGGGACGGTCGGTTTCGCGCTGACGATTTTACAGCGCCGCCTCGCGTCGTCGCCCGAAGCGATTTTCCAGTCGCTCCACCGCCGCCACGAGCGCCTCGAAAAACAGCTTCGGGAACTTGAGCAGATGCAGCGCGACGCGGCCGTCAAGGCGCTCGCGAGCGGAGGCCCCGCCCTCAGCGAAGACGACATCGAAGACTTCGATGATCTCCCCGACGACGAAGCGAACGAAGAAGAGGCGCTTGTTCTCGATCAGGCGACCGCGGCGCGGAGCGTCGGCGAGCTCAAGGCCGAGATCGCAACGCTGAAACGCCTTCGAGATCTCGCCGGTGAAGTTCGCCGCAGCGCCGTCGATCGAAAGTGGCAAGAGCTTGCGAAGGTCCTCGACGATCAGCGCTTCGCGGAAGCGCGCGGGGTGCGGCCCAAGCTCGTTGTTTTCACCGAGCATCGCGACACGCTCAACTACTTGGTTCAGCGCATCTCAACGCTACTTGGGCGCCCCGAGGCGGTCGTGGTCATCCACGGCGGAATGAGACGCGAGGACCGACGGCAGGCCGAAGAGGAGTTCAAGCACAACCCAGACGTACAAGTCCTGGTTGCGACCGATGCCGCGGGCGAAGGGATCAACCTTCAGCGCGCGCACCTCATGGTCAACTACGACTTGCCGTGGAACCCGAACCGCATCGAGCAGCGGTTTGGCCGCATTCACCGCATCGGACAGACCGAGGTTTGTCACCTTTGGAACCTCGTCGCCGACAAGACGCGTGAGGGCGACGTTTACCGGCGGCTCCTCGAGAAGCTTGAGCGGGCGACCGACAGCCTTGGCGGGCAGGTTTTCGATGTGCTCGGGAAGGTGCAGTTCGAGGGGAAGCCGCTTCGCGACCTGATGGTTGAGGCGATTCGCTACGGCGAGCGGCCGGAGGTGCGGGCGCAGCTTTTCGAGGTCGTCGAGAGCGCAATCGACCACAAGCGCCTGCAAAGCCTCATCGACGACCAGGCTCTCGCGCAAGACGTCATGGATACGAGCCGCGTCGCCCGCATCCGCGAGGAGATGGAGCGGGCCGAGGCGCGGCGGCTGCAGCCGCACTTTATCGAGTCGTTCTTCGTTCACGCCTTTCGGCAGCTCGGCGGCACCATGCATGATCGGGAGACGGGGCGCTTCGAGATTACGCACGTCCCATCGATCATTCGGAACGGCGATGCACGAGAGCCTGTTCTCCTTCGGTATGAGCGAATCGCGTTTGACAAATCGAGCGTCCAGATTCCGGGCAAGGCGACCGCGGCGTTTGTCTGTCCCGGCCATCCGCTCCTCGATGCGACAATAGATGTGACTCTGAGCCGGCACCGCGATCTGCTGCGGCGCGGCGCGGTCCTTGTTGACAAGGACGACCTCAGCTTGAACCCGCGCGTCCTTTTCTATCTCGAGCACTCGCTCCAAGATGCGCTCGTCACGCGAAGCGGGGAGCGGCGAACGATTTCAAAGCGAATGCTCTACGTTGAAATCGACGCGGCCGGTGCCGCAACCCACATTCAATACGCGCCGTATCTCGACTACGAGCCGCTTCGCCCCGACGACCCGAGCGTCGCGGAAATTCTCGCGCGCCCTGAGTGCGCGTGGATTACGCGTGACGTCGAAGCGAAGGCGCAGGGTTACGCGGTCGCGCGGGTTGTCCCCGAGCATCTGGACGAAGTGCGTGGGCAGCGGCTTCTGCTGATTCGGAAGACGCGCGCGGCGGTCAAAGAGCGGCTGACGCACGAGATAAACCACTGGGACAACCGGGCGGCGGATTTGAAGGAGAAGGAAGCGGCCGGAAAGCCCGCGGCGCGAATGAATTCGATCGAGGCGCGGCGGCGCGCCGACGAGATGCAGGGGCGCTTGGAGCGGCGGCTCGCGGAGCTTAACCGCGAAGAGCAGATTTCGGCGTTGCCGCCGGTCGTGATGGGCGGGGCGCTTGTGGTGCCGGCGGGGCTGCTCGCGGCGGTGAAGGGGCGCACGGCGGCGAGCGATGCGAAGGGGGCGACCAAGGCGGTAATTGACAAACAGGCCGTGGCCGCGCGGGCGCGGGCGATTGTGATGGCGGTTGAGCGCGGCCTTGGGTTCGAGCCGCGCGACGTCGAGACCGAAAAACGTGGTTTCGACATCGAGAGCCGCGACGCAAAGACGGGGCGGCTCCGTTTCATCGAGGTCAAGGGGCGCGACTCCGACGCGGCGACGGTCACCGTCACGTCGAACGAGATCCGTTACTCGCTGAACGAACCCGACAACTTCATCCTCGCCATCGTCGAATTCCTTCCGGTCGGCGACCGCCGCGTCCACTACGTCCGCTGCCCCTTCCAGCGCGCGCCGGACTTCGGCGCAACCAGCGTGAACTACGATCTTTCCGAGCTTCTCGCCAAGGCGGAGGCGCCGAGGTGAGAAAGGCCAACCGGATCACGCGAGACGCGACCGACCAAGTGAGATTCTTGGTCAAGACATTCCTGGCAAGCCAACCGGCTCCCGCTGAACGCCCACGAGTCGTCGAAAGGGTTCTTTCGTTACTTGGACTTCAAGAGAGTTTCCTGGCGGATCAGAACAACGCGGCTTTCGCTTGCAACGGCGCCAATTGGAATCCCCTTGCGTTTCACCTGTCGAAGCCCAAGCACATCGGAAGCTGGCCCGCACCCGAGACGATGCTGGACCTACTCAGCTACCTGTTCCGCCATCCCGACTTCAAAGCCTTTAAGAAGCGGGCGCGGGAAGACTTTCTTGCTCGAATTTCGCAGGAACACCGCCGCATATTCGATTGGGCCGACTTCTCGTCAGCTCTTTCGGAAATCGCGCTTCTCAAATGGATTTCAAAGTGCCGAGAGTTGCAATGTCATCTCCGTGAGCGCGCAAGAAGATCCAAGACCTCAGACATTCGTGTCACTTGCTCGGGAGTTGATGTCCTTGTCGAAGCGAAAATGCAGTTCTCGCGGCAGGACCAGACCTCGATTTCAAATCCAGAAGCAATGTTTGGATCCGTTGCCGCTCGGGGCGATATCGCCAAAAGGATATGGCAGAACATCGAACACAAAATTGTGGAGGGACAGGTTTCCACCTCTGTGCCTTCCGTATTGCTAATAGACGTGACATTTGTCAACGACGTCTACTTTTGTTTCGGATACCCCGCGCTAATCAACGCATTCGTCAGCTCAGTCGCGAGGCAACGACCCGCGAACCAAACGTCAGGCGTTCCGGCGTTCCTGTACTTCCTCTCTAACCACGCACAGGGGGTTGAGTGGGTTCGGTCCCTCGAATGAGAAGGTGTTCGGATTGGATTCTCCATTCCGGCGAAAGGAGATGTGCTTAATGGCCATTCAAGAACTTCCACAGCCAATACAAGCGGGGGGTGGACTGATTGGGGATCCTCGATTCCCCACCATCGTGTCGCATCATTTCAGGAATGGGACAGTGATGTTTTTCGCCCATTCTCTACCTGGCAACTTCCTCATGAACTTTTTCTCGCCCGTGGATCGCACCAAACCCGCGGCATCCTATGTCGTGTCTGGCGTAAAATCAGTGGCGCTGAAGGAGCTCGAAGATCTGTTCGGCTCGTATCAAGGATCGTCGCCTGCCCTGGCAGCCCCCTCCGTTCGAACTTTGCCAGTCCAGAGGACGTTAGATCCCGGTGGATTTCCCCTCCCATGATTTTTGGAACCGCAGCGGAGAGCATTTGAGATGAGCGCCCGATTATGAGCGTTTCGAGCAAGAAACTCATCGAGGTGGCGCTGCCGCTGGAGGCGATCAACAGGGCGTCGGCGCGGGAGAAGTCGATTCGGCATGGACATCCAAGCACGCTGCACCTGTGGTGGGCGAGGCGACCGCTCGCCGCGGCGCGGGCGGTGATCTTCGCGCAGATGGTCGACGACCCGTCGGCGTGCCCGGACCTTTTCCCAACGGCGACGGCCCAGGAGAACGAGCGGCAGCGACTCTTCAAGATCATCGAAGACCTCGTGCTCTGGAAGAATACAACGAACGAGCGGGTCCTCGAAGCGGCGCGCGAAGAGATTTGGCAAAGTTGGCGGCGCGCGTGCGCGGAGAATGCCGACCATCCGCGCGCCAAGGAACTGTTCGATCGAAACAAGTTGCCCGCGTTTCACGACCCGTTCGCGGGCGGTGGCGCGTTGCCGCTGGAAGCGCAGCGGCTCGGGCTCGAGGCGTACGCGAGCGATCTCAATCCCGTCGCTGTGTTGATCAACAAGGCGATGATCGAGATACCGCCGAAGTTTGCCGGGCGTCCGCCCGTGAATCCTGAATGGCACGCGAAGAACAAGGGCGAGAAGACGATGCTCCAATGGCGCGGCGCAGAGGGGCTCGCTGAGGACGTGCGCTACTACGGCAAGTGGATGCGCGACGAGGCCGAGAAGCGCATCGGACACCTTTACCCCGACATCGAGGTCACGGTCGAGACGGCGAAGGAGCGGGCTGATCTCAAGAGGTACGTCGGCCGAAAGCTCACCGTGATCGCGTGGCTCTGGGCGCGTACGGTGAAGAGCCCGAACCCGGCCTTCAGGCAGGTGGACGTGCCGCTCGCTTCGACGTTCATGCTGTCCACGAAGGCGGGCAAGGAAGCGTACGTCGAGCCGGTGATCGAGGACGGCGGCTATCGGTTCACGGTGAAAGTGGGGAAACCGAAGGATGCCGAGGGGGCGAAGAACGGGACGAAGCTGTCGCGCGCGAACTTTGCCTGCCTGATGTCCGGCACTCCGGTTTCGGGCGACTACATCAAGGGCGAGGGAAAAGGAGGGCGCATGGGTGCGCGGCTGATGGCGATCGTGGCCGAGGGTGATCGCGGGCGCGTCTATCTGACACCGACGCTGGAGATGGAAGCCATCGCGCTGACCGCGCAGCCGACGTGGAAACCAGAGGGCGAGATTGCCAAGCGAATGACCGGCGGTAACTGCACGCCCTACGGCCTCACGACGTGGGGCGACCTCTTCACGCCGCGCCAGCTTGTGGCGTTGACGACCTTCTCCGACCTGGTGCAGGAGGCGCGCGAGCGGGTGAAGCGCGACGCGCTTGCCGCCGGCCTGCCCGACGACGACAAGCCCCTCCGCGACGGCGGCACCGGCGCCACCGCCTACGCCGATGCGGTGGGGGTGTATCTGGCGTTGGCGGCAAGCCGCGCCACCGACGCTTGGTCAACGATCGTCAGTTGGCGAAACAGCGTGGAAAGTACCCGAGGGACATTCGCGAGACAAGCGCTCCCCATGGTGTGGGACTTCACCGAAGCAAACCCATTCAGCGACTCTTGCGGTAACTGGGATGGCGCTTGTTTGGAATGGGTCGAGAAGGCGACGGCATCGCTACCTGCGCGAGCGCCTGGCGACGTGCGTCAGAACAATGCCGCGTTTCAGCTGATGAGTGCCGACATGGTCGTATCCACCGACCCGCCGTACTACGACAACATCGGCTACGCCGACCTGTCGGACTTCTTCTACGTTTGGCTACGCCGCTCTCTGAAGCCCGTTTTCCCGGATCTCTTCGCCACGCTTACGGTGCCCAAGAACGAGGAACTGGTCGCGACGCCATATCGCCACGGCGGAAAGGAGAAGGCGGAGGAGTTTTTCCTCGACGGCATGACGCAGGCGATTCACCGCCTCGCGGAGCAGGCGCACCCGGCCTTTCCGGTCACGATTTATTACGCGTTCAAACAGTCGGAGAGTGACGGCGCCGATGGCACGACAAATACTGGCTGGGACACGTTCTTGGCCGCGGTCATCGAAGCCGGCTTTGCAATTAGCGGCACTTGGCCGATGCGGACGGAACGCGGCGCACGCTCGACCGGCATCGGCACCAACGCGCTCGCATCCAGCATCGTTCTCGTCTGCCGTAAGCGCGCTGCGAACGCGACGACGGCCACGCGCCGCGAGTTCGTGACCGCGCTCAAGACCGAGCTTCCCGATGCGCTCATCAACATGCAGCGCGGGAACATCGCGCCCGTGGACCTCGCGCAGGCGGCGATCGGCCCGGGCATGGCGATCTATACGCGCTACGCGAAAGTCATCGACGCCAAGGGCAACGCGCTCTCGGTGCGTGAGGCGCTCGCGCTCATCAACCAAACGCTCGACGAAGTCCTCGCCGAACAGGAGGGCGACTTCGACGCCGAGACGCGGTGGGCGCTCGCGTGGTTCGAGCAGTTCGGTTTCGCCGACGGCGACTTCGGTATCGCGGAGACGCTCTCGAAGGCGAAGAACACGAGCGTCGCGGGGATGGTCGACGCCGGGATCGCACTCTCGAAAGCCGGCAAGGTCCGGCTCAAGAAGCCGCACGAACTCCCCGCCGACTGGGACCCGACCACCGACGGTCGCGTCACCGCATGGGAAGCCGTTCACCATCTCATTCGTGAGCTTGAGGGCGGGAGGACGGAGAAGGGGGCCGCGGCACTCGTCGAAAAACTCGGCGGCAAGGCCGACGCCGCCCGCGAGCTTTGTTACCGCCTCTTCGCCCTTTGCGAACGAAAGAAGCGCGCGCACGAGGCGCTCTCCTACAACGCGCTCGTCCGAAGCTGGCCCGAGATCGCACGCCTTTCGCGGCCGGGGCAGTCGGCGACACAGGAAGCGTTCGCGTGAGGCGAGTTCAATGGGCGCGAAGAATTTCCCAAAGCTGGCGCGGCGAGACGATTCGGATCGGCGGTCGCTTGAGCGCCAAGAGCTCCGCGTCACCCGTGACGAGACAATCGGCCTTCGCTGCAACCGCCGACGCGATGACCCATTCATCATCCCGATCCTTGAGGCCGACATGAAGATGGCGGACGGGCTTCGGCGCAATCTCGTTCGCAAGCAACAAGTTCTCAACCCTTCCAATCTTATCCACGGTCATGCGAAAGCGTTCTCGGAGTACCCGCCGCAGTTCGGTGAGTACCACCTCGCCAAGAACGACTTCCTGCTTCGAAACGACCTCGCGAAACAGGTCGTAACAAAGCCCGCGCGCGATAAACACGCTCACCAGAACGTTCGTGTCGAAAAAGACCCTCAAGAGATGCGACGAAAAACGTCCTCGTCGGTGAGAAACCCTGCCGCTTCGCCATACGGCAGGGTGAGCTCGCGAAGCTTCTCGAGTCTTACGAGGAAAAGCTGCCGCCTCAGCGCATCACGGACCAGCTCGCTTCGAGACTTCCCGCTCTCGGCGCACACCCGATCGAGCTCCTTCTCGAGCCGTTTATCGAGGCGAATGGTCAACGTCGATTTCATGTATGACATTGTAACACGACGAGGAGAACCATGGCGATAACGAACCATGAACGCGTGGGCAAGGCGATGGACCTTCTTCGAGACGGACTCGGCCCGTTCGTTGAGCGGGAGATGCGGGCGCGCGCTGGCGACGGCTGGGCGGGAAAGGTGGAGCAGATCGTTGGCCAAACGCGGCTCGGCGCGGGGAAAGGCAAACCGCTCGATGACGTCGCGGTCTTGCTTGTCGTGATGGATCGGAGTTGGGGCGATGTGTTCCGGTGGGTTTTGGGCAAGACGGACCGCAGCCTCGTGAACGAGCTTTTGGCGGTGCGAAACGCTTGGGCGCACCAGGAGCCGTTTTCGGGCGATGACACGTACCGCGCCCTCGATACCGCCGAACGACTTCTGAACTCCGTCTCGGCGCCGCAAGCCGGCGACGTGGGCAAGCTGCGTGAGGAGCTCCAGCGCGTTCGAAACGAAGAGTGGATGCGGACCGAGAAGCGAAAGAGCGCTGGCTCGGTCATCGAGAGCCAGGCCACTGGCAACCTGAAGCCGTGGCGCGAAGTCATCACGCCGCACAAGGATGTGGCGAGCGGGCGCTACCAACAGGCCGAGTTCGCCGCCGACCTTTGGCAGGTGTACCTCGGCGAGGGGACCGACGAGTATCGGAGGCCCGCCGAGTTTTTTCGTCGCACGTTTCTCACGGAGAGCTTGAAGCGCCTGCTTGTGGGTGCGGTTCAGCGTCTATCGGGAGGAGGTGGCGATCCGGTCGTGCAGCTCCAGACGAATTTCGGAGGCGGCAAGACGCACTCGATGCTGGCGCTTTACCACCTTGTATCGGGCACCCCCGCGGGAGATCTCGCCGGGGTGGATGCCGTGCTCGCGGAGTCCGGCGTCAAGACCCTCCCCAAGGCAAAACGCGTGGTTCTGGTGGGCAACAAGATTTCGCCCGGCAACCCGGCGAAGAAGGACGACGGGACGATCGTGCGGACGCTTTGGGGCGAGCTCGCTTGGCAGCTCGGCGGAAAGAAGGCGTTCAAGCGCATACAGGCCGACGACGAAAAGGCCACGAGCCCGGGCGATGCGCTCCGCGATCTGTTCAAGGAGTACGGTCCGTGCCTCGTCCTTATCGATGAGTGGGTCGCCTACGCGCGGCAGCTCCACGACCAGAGCGACTTGCCGGGCGGCGGCTTCGAGACGCAGTTCACTTTCGCCCAGGTGCTGACCGAGTCGGCCAAGCTGGCGAAAAACTGCTTGCTTGTCATCAGCCTGCCGGCGTCGGACACCTCGGGCTCGCCGCACGCGCAGGCGGACGATGTGGAAGTTGGCGGCCAGCGCGGGCGCGAGGCGCTCGACCGGTTGCGGAACGTGGTTGGGCGCGTCGAGGCTTCGTGGCGTCCGGCCAGTGCCGAGGAGGGTTTTGAAATCGTTCGGCGTCGCCTCTTCGAGCCGCTCGTCGACAAAGCGCAGTACGTGGCGCGGGATACGGTGGCGCGCGAGTTCTACGATCTCTATCGAACGCAGCATCAGGAGTTCCCGCCCGAGTGTTGCGATGCGGATTACGAGACGCGTCTCAAAGCGGCGTATCCAATCCATCCCGAGGTTTTCGACCGCCTCTACAGCGACTGGTCGACTCTCGTGAGGTTCCAGCGCACGCGCGGGGTGCTGCGCCTCATGGCCGCGGTGATCCACAGCCTGTGGGAGAAGGGGGATCGGAACCCACTCATCATGCCGTCCAACATCCCGATCGACGACCCGCGCGTCCGGTCCGAGCTCACGCGATACCTCTCCGACAATTGGGTGCCGGTCATCGAAAAGGACGTCGACGGCCCAGCCTCGCTGCCGCTTCGCCTCGACGGAGAAGTTCCAAACCTCGGTAAGTTTGCCGCCTGTCGACGCGTCGCGCGAACCATCTACATGGGCTCGGCACCGACGCCCGACGCCGCAAACCGCGGGCTCGAGGACCGGCGCGTGAAGCTCGGCTGCGTGGTGCCGGGGGAATCGCCTGCGGTTTTCGGGGATGCGCTTCGACGGCTCGCGAGTGCGGCGACTTACCTCTATCAGGATGGGACGCGCTGCTGGTATTCGACGCAGCCCACCGTGACGAAGCTCGCGGACGATCGCGCCGAACAGTTGAAGCGCGAGCCCGACAGGGTGGTGGCGGAAATCGACAAGCGCCTTCGCACCGATCTGCGCAAGACGGGCGATTTCTGTGGGGTCCATCCGCTGCCCAAGTCTGGGCACGACGTTCCTGACGACGTCGGCGTGCGGCTCGTCGTTCTTGGTGTTGACCATCCATACAGCAAGGAGCCGAACTCCGCGGCCGAGACTGCGGCGAAGGCGATCCTCGAGTCGCGCGGAAGCGGCCCGCGTCTTTATCGGAATACCGTCGTTTTCTTGGCCGTCGATAAGACGCGCCTCCAAGACCTTGATGAAGGCGTGCGCCGATTCCTCGCGTGGGAACGGATCGTGAACGAGAGCAAGTCGCTCAACTTGACCGAGCATCAGAAAAAGCAGGCGGGGACACAACTCGCCGCGGCCGACACGACGGTGACCGCGCGACTCCCGGAAGCGTACCAGTGGCTTCTCGTGCCTAAGCAGGAGTCGCCGCAGGCAGCGCTCGGCTGGCAAGCGGTTAAGGTCGGTGGTCAAGAGATGCTCGCGGTGCGGGCAAGCAAGCGACTGAAACTCGAGGAGCTGCTTGTCACGAACCTTGGGCCGGCGCGACTTCGCCACGAGCTCGACCGCATTCCGCTTTGGCGCGGCGACCACGTCGAGGTAAAGCAGCTTGCTCAGGATTTTTCGCAGTATGTCTACCTGCCGCGGGTGCGACATCCCGAGGTCTTGGTTCAAGCGATTCGCAGCGGACTCGAGTTGCCTTCGTGGGAGAAAGATTCCTTTGCGTACGCCGAAAGCTACGACGAGGCGGCGCGCCGGTATCGCGGACTTCATGTCGGGCGGCCGATCGATATCGGCGACGCCGAATCGGTGGGACTCTTCGTGCGCGCGGAGGCGGCGAAGCGACAGCTTGATGCGGAAAAGGGGCGTGCGCGGACAGGAGAACACAGGGCGATTGAGGCGCAGGCGAGCGGGCGAGATTCCAAGGGAGTCGAGCCGGCCCCGCGCCCCAAGGCGCCGCGGCGATTTCATGGAACGGTCACCCTCGACCCCGCGAGGATCGGTCGTGACGCCGGTCGTATCGGCGAGGAGGTGGTCGCGCACTTGGCTGGGCTCGTCGGCGCGCGTGTAAGCGTCACGCTCGAAATCGACGCCGAGATCCCAGACGGTGTGCCCGAAAGCACGGTGCGGACCGTCGTGGAGAATAGCCGGACCCTGAAGTTCACGTCCCACGGGTTTGAAGAGGATTGAAGAGAGGGAGGAAACGTGAGCCCAACGTCAAGATCAATGAAAGCCATTTCGCCAGCGGACCTGCTCCAAGAAACGAGGCACCAGACCGAGTTGTTCCTCAAGTGGTTTTCTGAGGAAAAAACGCAGGCCGCCAGCCGCACTTACCCGCGCGAAATCCAAAGATGGCGGAAAGAAGTTGAGTCGATTGCCGAGTCGCTTCGCCAAGAACGGCCAACGACGCAAATTGCGCTCGTCGGTACGACGGGCGCTGGGAAATCGACGCTCCTGAACGCAATTCTTGGCAGGGTCGTCTTGCCAGTCGGCGTTATGGAGCCGTGCACCGCGTTTGTGACGTCGGTCCGGCACTCGACACGCCAGGGAGGCTCTGTTCACGTGGAGTTTTGTTCCCGGGAGGACTGGCGGCGAGAGGTTGAGGCCTATGTGGAATCCCAGTCGCCAGGCGAGTCGGACGTCGGAACGACCGAAGGAGGCGAAACAACGGCAATTGCCACTGTGGCGCGAAAACGGATCGAGGCCGTCACTGGAAAGACACTGGCGGAGATTGGCGACCCAAAAAACCTTCTTCAGATCGATCTTCCCGAAGAAGTCGAAAGGGCGCTTTCGTCTGATAGAGGCGCGGAGCAGTACTTTGAATCAACTAACGAATTGCACGAGTACGTGAAGGGGCTCGTGCATGCGGAGAAGAGTTCCCTGTGGCCGCTCGTGAATCGCGTCGAGATCAGTGGGAGTTTTCCGTGTCTCGCAGGCGGAATAGAGCTGGTCGACCTGCCGGGGCTCAACGACCCCAACGAAGCCCGGATCGACGTCACCCGCAAGTATCTTCGTCACGCTCCTTTTATTTGGCTCGTTTTTTCAATGAAGCGCTCGATGACAAAGGACATTCAGGAGATTCTTGTTGATGGAAAGATGCTCCGAAGGCTCGTCTTCAGTGGAAGAGCGGGGGCATTCGCGCTCATTGGAACCCACGCCGACGAAATTGATTTTGACGTCGCACCGCAATTCGGGCTCCCTGACGATTTGTCGACAAGAACCGAACTGATACAGAAGTACCGTGAGACATGGAAAAGAAAGGCTCGCAAGCAGCTGGATGAACTCGTACGCGGTCTCCCGGCACGCGACGATGAGCGGGAAACGATCAGCCGCCTTGCAGGTGAATTCAAGAATGCTAAGGTTCACGCTGTATCCGCAAACGCATACATGAAGCTCGAGAAGATCGGGCGACTCCGCAAAGACTACGGTATCGAGGACCCGAACGATACCGGAATCCCAGGGATTCACAGCCAGCTCAACCAGATAGCACTTGCGGCCGATGGCGTTCAAAGTAGCCGCGCGGCGATTGAACGATTGAGGCATCTCAAGGAAGAGATCGAACAGTTTTTTCGGGCCAGGGCGCGGCCAAAGGCCGCGCAAGCGCGGGAGCACATCGACAAACGTGTCGCCAGTTTCTCGACCGCCGTCGACACGGTCCACCACGACGGGAAACAGCAGCTCAAGTTCGAGCACACAAGGTTTGTGGAAAAGATGGACCCAATCTTTGAAAAAACTGTTCGCGAAGTAAACAGAGCGGTCGACGGCTGGCGGACTATCCACTGGGCGACGTTACGGGCAATCGCTCAACGCGACGGATGCTTCAGAAGCCCGTCGACAGGGAAAACGTATGACCTCAATGAGGATCTCGCGGAACCGCTCCTCGACCAACTCCCGGTCGCCTTCGAGAAGTACTTTACGGACGACCTGGGCCGTGTATCGCACGATTTTGTGGTCAAACTCGGAGAGTCAGGCAAGAGCTTCGGCGAAGGCGCTCAACTCGTTATCGGAATCGTACTGGACGCGAAAGACGAAACGCTGGTGAGCCAGGTTCGATGGTTCGAGGAGAAGCTCGCCCACGTTTCGGAGGAGGCGAAGTCGAAGTTGAAGGCGGCTGTCGATGCGCGAAGGCGAGAACTTGACGACAGTCTGCCGGCTACCGCAAGGGACCATATGCAGCCCGCGTACAAGAAGGCTCGACTCGAACAGGGTCCAGGGTTGAAAGCGCGAATGTTGGCATTACTGCAATCGTGCGCCTTGAAGGCGGCGGGTCCGATTTACAGTTCGATGAAAGTCGACCTCTTGCAGAATCTCGATGAACTCGATCGGACAGTCGCAGCAATGTTCCACCAGCTTTCTGAAAACGCGCACAAACTCGCCCGAACCGTCGCCCATAATGCGAACATCGGCGCCGAAGAGGCGATTGGGTGAGCCGACCAGAGGGCACGACGCCGAGGAGGGGCGGTACTGGCTCCTTGGCGTCCAGTGCTCGGTCGCGCGCGGCGGTGTTCAAGGCGCTCGCGGAATGATGGAAGCATTTGTTCCAGCGGTGCTGTCCCGATCTGACAGAAACGCAACGTAACCTGTTCTCAGCAAGGGAGGGGCTGCGATGACTCTACCTTACGACCTTAGACGGCACTATCAGTGCGCGTTTGATCTCAAGCCGAATGGCAACGCAAACGAAATCTGGCCAGCTGTCGTCGGCACCGTGCGAGAATGGGTTCGACAGGCGCTTCATCGGCAGACGGCGAATTGGTCTACGGGGCCAATCACCATCGCGCGGATATGGAACGGCGGTGAGTGGCGATATCCACGCCATCCCCGGGTTTCGGTAACGGTTGACCAAGAGGCGGGCAACGGTTCGAAGGACCGTCCGCAGTTCTGGTCTTTGCGGCTGAAGCACCCATGTGCAGATCATCCATTTCGCTCATGGCAAACGGACGTTGGTGTGGTTGCGGGTCCGAATGGGGCGTGCCGGGTTTCGAGCAAGACGGCGTACTTCTTCTCGACGACATTCATTGGCGAAGAGCCGCCTTCTCCGGTGCCAGCAGCCCCTGTGTTGATACGACAGCTGCTCAGCGCGACGCGGTACAACGGTTGGGCGGGGGCAACTCGACTTCGTGCAGAGCCAACGCCGGTATTGGTGGGCCACGGCGACCGTTTTGTTCACGAAATGAAGGAGAAGGGGCGCGCTTGCCCCCTCGTCTACATTTCCAGACGCCGACTGGATAACGAAACGATCGTCAACCCGGGTCTCTTGAGCCGCGCTCTGGCGGGGTTGGCAACCGTCATGGTGGCCGCGAGCAAGACAGTTGACGAAGAGCTCGAGTACCTCTTGCCCACCAAGTTGTATTGCGGCAACGGGGTTTTGCGCATTTACCTTCCGGGTGTCGATTTCAACGCCGACGGTGAATCGGCAAGGCACCGGTTCTTCGTGCTTGAACATCCTGACGAGCAGAGTTCTCAGCAGGTGTTTGACGTCATCACGCGCAGCCTTGTTCGGGGTGCGCTGACGTACCAGAGAAACGAAGTCACATCGCTCGAAGACGTCGTGGCGCGGCGAAACGAGATTCGGCTCGCGGAGCTTCGACAGGGAGGCTCGGGTGAAGAGATCGAGATGCTCGACCTGTTCGCAGCAAACATTGAGCGACTTGAGGCCGAGAAGAGGCAAGTCCAAAAGGAATTGGACGCGTTCTTGTCCGAGTACGATGGCCTGGAGAATGAGCTGAACAACTGGAAGTCGAGCGCGAAGAAACTTGAGGATGACCTGAGGCAAAGCGAATTCATCCGGAAGGAATTCGAGGAGCGGCTTGCGAGCATTAAGGCGAACGCGAAGCCGACGGCCGGGCGCAAAATGGCGGCCGACGAATTCGCGACGTTGCCAGAGGATCTTGCCGACGTTGTACGGCGCATTGCGAGCCTGCATGAGGGGAAGATTGCGTTCACCGACCGCGCTTTCAAGACGTCGTCGGGTCCTGGGATGAAACAGTTTCGCACCCAGATCAAAGACATTTGGAAGTTGTTCGTCGAAATGGCCACGACGTTGCGTGACCTCTTTCGCAGAAAGGGGGGACAAGTCGAAAGAGGATTTCAAGACAAGACCGGGTTCGAATTGGCGCTGACTGAGGGAAAGAACACCAAGCACGATCGCGACTTGGTCAAGTTAAGGAAGGACTGGTTTGACGGACAGCCCATCGATGTTAATCCCCATGTGAAATGCCGGGAGTTCCGCGTCTACTTCGCATTCGACCACCAACGCGAGATCATCATCGTCAGCCACCTCGGGCACCTCGATACTGCAGGGACCCGGCGAATGACGTGAGACGAGTCCGGGCCTGACTGATGTCATGCCCAGGCGTCCATTTTCGAAATCGGCCCGGCGAATTTTTCGGCGGTAGCGCGCGGCGGGAAAACCGAGCGGCTCACGAAATCCGAGGGGGGTGGGCGGGGTTGATGGAATGCGCGAGCCCGCGTATTCATTGGGCGCGAGGTGAGAGATGGGGTACGCGGACAACACGAAACGACCGCCGAGGACGCTCACTGAGATTGAGCAGGCGCGGCTGCTCAAGGTGACGGGAGAGCACCGGAGCGGGTTTCGCGACCACGTTCTCTTTGCGGTGGCGCTGGGGACGGGGCTTCGTGTCGCGGAGATCGTCGCGCTCGATGTTGGTGACGTGTCGCCTGACGGAAAACGCGTGCGGCGCCGCGTCACGCTGCGCGTTTTCAAACGTTCGCTCAGAGACGGGGGTGCGCAGGAAGTATTTCTACCCGAC